>NZ_CP062252.1:4875714-5552500 GCF_014863605.1 Pseudomonas allokribbensis | reverse complement strand
CTGATACCGCCCAAGAGTTCATATCGACGGCGGTGTTTGGCACCTCGATGTCGGCTCATCACATCCTGGGGCTGAAGCCGGTCCCAAGGGTATGGCTGTTCGCCATTTAAAGTGGTACGCGAGCTGGGTTTAGAACGTCGTGAGACAGTTCGGTCCCTATCTGCCGTGGACGTTTGAGATTTGAGAGGGGCTGCTCCTAGTACGAGAGGACCGGAGTGGACGAACCTCTGGTGTTCCGGTTGTCACGCCAGTGGCATTGCCGGGTAGCTATGTTCGGAAAAGATAACCGCTGAAAGCATCTAAGCGGGAAACTTGCCTCAAGATGAGATCTCACTGGAACCTTGAGTTCCCTGAAGGGCCGTCGAAGACTACGACGTTGATAGGTTGGGTGTGTAAGCGCTGTGAGGCGTTGAGCTAACCAATACTAATTGCCCGTGAGGCTTGACCATATAACACCCAAGCAATTTGCGTCGGCTCTCTAAACCAGAGCAACCAGATTGCGGTGTGTGAAGACGAAACGAACCGAAAGTTCGACTGCACCTAAAAAGGCAGCACAAAACACCGAAAACTATCCCATACCCAATTTGCTGAAGCGAGGCCGTCTGGCCACGACTCAGTACCCGAATTTCTTGACGACCATAGAGCGTTGGAACCACCTGATCCCATCCCGAACTCAGAAGTGAAACGATGCATCGCCGATGGTAGTGTGGGGTTTCCCCATGTGAGAGTAGGTCATCGTCAAGATTAAATTCCGAAACCCCAATTGCGAAAGCAGTTGGGGTTTTGTTTTGCCCGCAGGAAAGTTTTTGCTCGCGTCAGCGAACAAATTTGCACAGTTATTTTCGAATCAGAACACTAGAATAGATCCCAACTTTTTCGGAGTCAGAGCCCTTATGTCAGATTCGGTTGACGCCCCCGGGCTGTCAGAATTACCGCTGGATGACTTGGTGGCCTGTCATGAGTGCGATCTGCTGATGCGCAAGCCCAAGCTTGCCCACGGTGAAAAAGCCCTCTGCCCACGTTGTGGCTACGAACTGTACGCCCACCGCCATAACGTGGTGCAGCGCAGTCTAGCCCTGGTCATTGCCGCACTGCTGCTCTACGTGCCGGCGAACTTTTTACCCATCATGCAGCTCAATGTTTTGGGGCAATCGTCGCAGGACACTGTCTGGAGCGGTGTTATCGGCCTGTTCAATACCGATATGCGCGGTGTCTCAGTCGTCGTATTCCTGTGCAGCATGGCGATTCCACTGCTGAAACTGCTGTGTCAGTTGATGGTGTTGCTGACGATCCGTTTCAACATCGGTCGTAGCTACGGCCTGTTGCTCTACCGCATTTATCACCACCTCAAAGACTGGGGCATGCTCGAGGTCTACCTCATGGGCGTCCTGGTCGCGATCGTCAAACTGGCGGACATGGCGGCTATCACCGTGGGTCTCGGTCTGGCGTGTTTCATCGGCTTGTTACTGGTTCAGGTCTGGCTCGAAGTGGTGATGTCACCGCACCAGATCTGGCAGGCGTTATCAGGAGAGGATGCCCATGCGGGCGATTGATGCAGGCATTCTGATCTGTGCTGAATGCCACGAACTGAACAGGCAGGATACCGAATGCGATGTTCAGACCTGCACCCGATGCGGTGCGCTGGTTCATGCAAGGCGTCCGAACAGTCTCGCCCGAACCTGGGCGTTGCTGATCACTGCGGCGATTATCTACATCCCGGCCAACGTACTGCCGATCATGACAGTCAGCTCTCTGGGCCAGGGTGATCCGAGCACGATCATGTCCGGTGTGATCCAGTTGGTGCAGCACGGCATGATTCCGATCGCTGCCGTGGTGTTCATCGCCAGTATCCTGGTGCCGACATTCAAACTGGTGGGTATCGCGCTGTTGCTGTTTTCGGTGCAGCGCCGCCAGCCCTTGTCCGCGCGCCAGCGGATCTGGATGTACCGTTTCATCGAGTTCATCGGCCGCTGGTCCATGCTCGATATTTTCGTGATCGCCATTCTGGTGGCGGTCGTCAACTTCGGCCGGCTTGCCAGCGTCGAAGCCAATCTTGGCGCCATCGCCTTCGCCAGTGTGGTGATTCTGACGATGCTCGCCGCTGTCACTTTCGATCCCCGACTGATTTGGGATAACACGGAGTCGGACGCCGACCATGACTGATTTGCCTGTAGCGAAAACCCGACCGGCTTCGAACTGGTCTGCCATTTGGGTACTGCCCCTGATTGCCCTGATCATCGGCGGCTGGCTGGGATGGCGTGCCTACAACGAAACCGGCATCGAGATTCAGGTGCGCTTCGAAAGCGGTGAAGGTATCCAGGCCAACAAGACCGAAGTGGTCTACAAAGGCATGCCAGTCGGCAAGGTCAAAGCCCTCAAGCTCGACGACGAAGGCGGCACCAAAGGCGTGATCGCCACCATCGAAATGAACAAGGATGTCGATCAATACCTGAAGACCAGTACCCGCTTCTGGCTGGTCAAACCGAGTGTGACACTGGCTGGTATCACCGGTCTGGAAACCCTGGTATCAGGTAACTATGTCGCGATCAGCCCGGGTGAAGGCGAGCCGACCCGCAAGTTCAAGGCCCTGGCCGAAGAGCCGCCGCTGTCGGACTCCAAACCCGGCCTGCACCTGACGATCAAGGCGGATCGCCTGGGTTCGCTGAACCGTGGCAGCCCCGTGTTCTACAAGCAGATCAAGGTTGGCCAGATCAAGAGTTACGTGCTGTCGGAAGACCAGAGCACTGTCGAACTCAAAGTGTTCATCGAGCCGACCTACGCCAAACTGGTGCGCAAACATACGCGCTTCTGGAACGCCAGCGGCATCAGCATCGACGCCAACCTGTCCGGGGTGAAAGTGCGCAGCGAGTCCCTGGCCAGCATCGTCGCCGGCGGTATTGCCTTCGCTACGCCGGAGAACCGCAAGGACAGCCCGCCGACCGATCCGAGCCTGCCGTTCCGCCTCTACGAAGACTTCGATGCGGCCGCCGCCGGCATCCGCGTGAAGGTCAAACTCAGCGATTTCGAAGGTTTGCAGGCCGGTCGTACGCCGGTGATGTACAAGGGCATTCAGGTCGGTAACCTGAAAGCGCTGAAGATCGATCCGGACTTGTCCAGCGCCACCGCTGAATTGACCCTCGATCCTCTGGCTGAAGAATATCTGGTCACCGGCACCCAGTTCTGGGTGGTCAAACCGTCGATTTCCCTGGCCGGCATCACCGGTCTGGAAGCGTTGGTCAAAGGTAACTACATCGCCGTGCGCCCAGGCGACAAGGGCGGCGCTCCGCAGCGTGAGTTCGAAGCCCGGCCGAAAGCGCCGCCGCTGGACCTCCGCTCACCGGGTCTGCACCTGGTGCTGTTCACCGACACGCTCGGCTCGATCGATGTTGGCAGCCCGATCCTCTACAAGCAGGTCAAGGTCGGTTCGGTGCAGAGCTATCAATTCTCCAAGACCCGGAAGCAACTGGTGATCGGCGTCCACATCGAGAAGGAATACGAAAACCTGGTCAACGCCTCGACCCGGTTCTGGAACGTCAGCGGTGTCACGTTGACCGGTGGCTTGACCGGCGGCATTCAGGTCAAGAGCGAGTCGTTGCAGACCCTGATGGCCGGCGGCATCGCCTTCGAAACGCCGCAAGCCAAGGCTCCGCTGCAGAAGCGCATTCCGCGCTTCCGTCTGTTCGCCAATCATGATGACGCGAATCAGAAGGGCGCGGTGGTCACCATCAAGGTCGACCGTGCCGACGGTTTGCGCAGCGGCACGCCGATTCGCTTCAAAGGCCTGGATGTGGGCAAGATCGAAAGCGTCGACCTGACCGATGACCTGCAATCGGTGATCCTCACCGCGCGCATCACAGAAGTGCCGGAGAAGATTGCTCGGGTCGGCAGTCAGTTCTGGGTGGTCAAACCGGAGTTGGGGCTGATCAAAACCTCGAACCTGGAAACCCTGGTGACCGGCCAATATCTCGAAGTGCAACCGGCGGCCAAGAACCTCGGCCCGCAGAAGAACTTCGTGGCGTTGGACAATCCGCCAGAGTTGGCCAAGCAGGAAGCAGGCTTGAGCCTGGTCTTGAGCGCCGCTCGTCGCGGTTCGCTCAAACCGGGTGTGCCAGTGACTTACCGCGAAATCACCGTGGGTAAAGTCACCGGTTATGAACTGGGACAGACTGCCGATCGGGTACTGGTGCACATCCTGATCGAGCCGAAGTACGTGCCACTGGTACGTAGCGGTAGCCGCTTCTGGAACACCAGCGGTGTCGGATTCGATATCGGCCTGTTCAAGGGCGTGACGGTACGCACTGAGTCTTTGGAGACAGCGATTCAGGGCGGTATCGCCTTCGCCACGCCGGACGGTGAGCGCATGGGCAACCCGGCTCGGGCTGAACAGACCTTCGCGCTGTTCGACAAGTTCGAAGACGAATGGCTGACCTGGGCGCCGAAAATCCCCCTCGGCAAATAATCCCGAGCCCATGAAAAAGGGCCGCGATCCATTGGATCGCGGCCCTTTTTTGTGCCCGTCAGTTAAGCATCAAACCGCATCCAGCTCCGGCTCGTCCGCTTCGACATTGATGGTGGCTTTCACCACATCGTGACGGCGGATGTATTTCCAGTCCGCCTCGTCGATGTAGATGCCGGCCGGGCCGCTGCCGCCTTCCAGGTCGATGGCGACACTGGCGCAGACCTGCGGCTTCACGCTCGCCAGAATCGGCACGAAGCCCAGTTGCAGGCTGGTTTCCAGCAATGCTGCCTGGTTCTTCTCGTCGATGTCCGCCGCCTCGTCGAGGTAGTACGGCAGGCGCACGCGACCGGCCAGGTCGCGGTCCATCAAGTGCAGCAACAAGTACATGTTGGTCAGCGCCTTGATGGTCATCGTGGTGCCGTTGGACGCCGCGCCATCGATGTCGGTGTGGATCACCGGCTGGCCGTTGACCTTGGTGATCTCGAACGCCAGTTCGAACAAGTCCTTGAGGCCGAGCTGGTTGTGGTTCGCCGCCACCAGACGTGCCAGGTATTCCTTGGCATCTTCGTTCTTGTTGTCCTGTTCCGCGCTCTGGCTCAGGTCGAACACCGACAGGGTTTCGCCTTCTTCGTACTGACCGGCGCTGTGGATGATCTGGTCGATGTGCTTGAGCGCTTCCTTGTTCGGCGCGAGCACGATGCGGAAGCTCTGCAGGTTGGAGACCTGACGCTTGTTGATCTCGCGGTTGAACAGCGCCAGTTGGTGCTCGAGGCTGTCGTAGTCGCTGCGGATATTGCGCAGGGTCCGCGCGATATCGGTCACGGCTGCGCGACGCGCCTTGCCGAGGGTCAGGGCTTCGTCGGTACGGTGCGCGTAAGCGTTGATCAGCAACGACAGACGGCGCTCCATGTCGTCTTCGCTGTCGAACTTGGCCACGCCTTTGAGGCGCACTTGCGCGTACAGCGCTTCGATCTGGCCATCGGCACGCAGCAAGCCTTGCCAGCTGTCCTGATAGTCGTTGAGCAGCGGCAGCAGGTTGTCCATCGAATCGTCGACCGGATCCATGAACGGCGTGCCGAATGGCAGATCCGCCGGTAGCAACTGACGGCGACGCAGGGCATCGTCGAGGGTGCGTTGCTTGGCTTCCATGTCGGCGATCTGCCGGCCGACCAGTTGCAGCTTGGCCGACAGTTGCTGGACGCGCTCGGTGAACGCATCGCTGGAACGCTTGAGTTCGTCCTGCGCGGCTTCCATCTGCGCCAGTTGCTCCAGCTTGTCACCTTCTTCGGCGCTCAGGGTCTGGGTGCGGCGGAAGTCTTCCAAAGCTTTCTGCGCATCCAGCACCTGCTGGTACAGCGCTTCGGTCTGGGTCTTGCTCGCGGCGCGGTCGGCGGCCACGGCTTGCTGGGTTTTCAGTTGCTTGAGTTCTTTTTCCAGACGCTCTTTCTGATCGCGTAGCGCGGCACGGTCGGCCAGCGCTTGCAGGGCCGGCGGCTCGATGTGCGAGATGTCGATCGACAGGCCCGGCACTTCGAAACGCTCGCCCTTGAAGCCGTCGAGGATCAGCTCGACCGATTTGACCCACTCGCCGTCCTCGTCGAGGGTGATGCCGTGTTCGCCCAGCGGCAGGCTGAACAGCGCGCTGTTGAACAGACGCATCAGGCGTTCGACGTCCTGTTGCGAGAACTCTTCACGCAGGCGGGCGTAGCTGTTGTTGTCGGCGTGATCGAGTTGCTGTTTCACCGACTTCAGGCGTTTTTCCAGATCCCGCAGACGTTCTTCGAGATCCTCGGCGCTGAATTGACGGGACTGCGCCAGCGCACCGGCCAGTTCATCGTGAGCGTCCTTGGCGGCCAGCAGTTGCTGCTCCAGCACCTTGACGTCATCGACCAGTGCAAAGCGGTTTTTCAGTACCGACAACTCACCGAGCCAGCGCTGAATGCCGGAGATTTCCCGCTCCAGACGCATCAGCTCCTGGGTGCCACCGCGCTGATCGTTTTGCAGGTCGTCCTGCTCGCGACGGTAATGTTCGGCCTGGATCGCCAGTTCTTCTTTGCGCGCACCGGCGTAATCCGACCAGGTGCCGAGCAACGAATCGAGCAGTGGCGACAGGCGATGCAGCTTGCCGCGCAGCACGTCGCGCTGTTTCACGCCGTTGGCCAAGGCTTCGACCAGCGGGCCGGCCGCCACCAGCGAGTTGTAGTCCTGTTCCATGCGACGCACGTCGCGGAAAGCTTCTTCGCACGCCGCAATGTAATCGACGCTGCCGGAACGCAGGCTGTGTTCGAAGGCATCGAGGAACAATTGCTTGAGCTTGGCTGCGGTGATTTCGCGCATGTGCAGCAGGTTGATGAACAGCGCGCGGAAAGTCTTCAGGCTCTGCTCGCTGGTGGAGCGCAGCGGGATCAGGGTCAGATCCAGCGGGATCGACGTATGACCGCCAACCAGCAAACGGCGCAGTTCATCAGGCTTGAGTTCGTAGGCTTTCAGGCCTTCCTTCTCAAGGTTGCTGAACAGTTCTTTCTGACGCAGGCAGGTGTCGTTTTTCTGGTAGTGCGCCAGATCAAGCTTGCCGGCGTAGGCAAAGAACTGGTGACCGAAACCGCCACCCGGGCCGCGACCGACCACGCCGATCACGTGCGGGCCGTGGGGCAGGTTCACTTCGACGAGGATGTAGCTGGTGTCGGAGGCAAAGTAGAAACGCCGGGATTGTTCCAGGCTGTACTTGCCGAAACTCATGTCCGACATGCGCGCCAGGATCGGGAACTGCAAGGCGTTGATCGAGGCGGATTTACCCAGGTTGTTCGCGCCGTAGACCGATAGCGGTTCTTCCAGCGGAAACAGGCCGAGGCTGTAACCGGCGGTGTTCAAAAGGGCAAAGCGGCGGATGCCGTAGCGTTCCTGGCTCATGCGTCGGACTCCTGTTCTTCGGCAATGGCGCGGGCCAGTGCGTCTTCTTCGCTCTCTTCCTCAAATTCGGAAAGATCGAGTGGATCGTCGGTCTCGAGGAATTTGGCCTCGGCCTCTTCGTCGATCAGCACCGGTGCCGGCAGCGGCAGCACGCTGTGCACGCTGGCCGCCAGATCGCGGTCCTGCTGAACCGACAGGCAGACGTCGAGGAAGCGGTGCATCGGCGGCAGGAAGCGGTACACGCCGTTTTCTTCGCCAGCGAAACCGAGCTGGGTCATGCGGCGCATGATTTTTTCTTCGAGCTCTTCAACGGTCTGAACTTCGGCCTGGATGAACAGGTCGCGGTACTTTTCCAGCAGCGACGGCAATTCTTCGCGGCCGAGGCTGCCGCCGTCGAGCACAGCGATCGGATCGCGGCCCTGATCGGCCAGATGCTCGACGAGGATGAAGGTGAACAGCGCCAGGCGCTGAGCGGTCTTGTTCACCGCCGCTGCTGCCATGTCCGGCACGAAATAGTAGAAACCACGGGTGTCGCAGACCAGTTCGAAACCCAGTGCCTTGAACAGCGTGCGGTACTGGTCCTGGAAGTTCGACAGTTGCGCGTACAGCTCCGGATCGCGGCGGCTGACGTGGTAACCCTTGAACAGCTCGCGGAAGATCGGCGCGAGTTGCGACAGTTCGGAAAGATCAAGATGCATTGGGGATGCTCGCAGAATCCTCGGCGGCGGTGTCGCCGGCCGAGAGCAGGGCGAAGGAGCGCAGGCTGACCTGGTGCTCGTGTGTGTGGTATTCGCGGCGTTCCAGACGCTCGCGCTTGAAGCGTTTTTCCCGCGACAGGCGCGAGAACCAGTAAAGCAATTCGTCGGTCGCGCCGTCCGGTTCCTGCTCCAGCAGCCAGGTCATCAGATCCGGCATTGGCAGGGATTCTTCGCAACGGTCGACCATTTCGCGCACGGTGCGCGGTGCGCGCGGGGCTTCGCCTTTCTGTGTCTTGTGCGCCTTGGGGAAGCGCGCCGGTTTCGGCTCGAAACGGGCCAGGGCATAGACGTAGGCTTCAACCTGACTGGCGCTGCCAAGGAAGGTGCTTTGCGGCCGGGTGAACAGCGGCATCGCGGCTTGCGGTACGGCGTCGATGCCTTTGCGGCGGATCGCGGCAAGGGCGAGGGCGGCGCCACGGGTTACGGCGTTGTGCCGGCGAGCTTCTTCACGCAACGGCAGCAGCAGTTCGCGAGCGTGACGCAGGGTCAGCTGGGCGCTGGTCTGCATCTCGAGGATGCGCGCGTGGGTGCGCAGCAGCATGTCGTCATCGACCAGATGGCCGAGGCGCTGCTGTTCGCTGAGCATCTTCAGCAGCACGGTTTCGACCTTGCGTACGCCTTGTTCGAAGGCGCCGTCGGCGTTCACCAGATCAATCATCGGCTCGACGTATTCGTCCCAGGTCGCCAGTACTTCGGCGTAACGCTGACGCAGCGGAATCTGCCGGTCGCTGGTCTTGGCCCGCTCGGCCACGGCCACCAGCGCCTGTTCGTCGTTGTCGAGTTTCTTCAGAACGTCGCGCACGCGCATGTCGAGCAGGCGCAACTGACGCGCCAGATCATTGCCATCGCGAATGTCGAACGCATCCTGGATGTAACCGGCCAGACGCTCGAGGTGACGCAAATAAGCTTCGATTTCCAGGCACAGGCCGAGTCGGTGTTCCCGACGCAGGTAGGCGAGGAAGTCGTGAATCTGCGCGTTCAGCTCGAAACGGTTCGGGCTTTTGGCCACGGGCACCAGAATGTCGAGGCGAATCCACACGTCGAGCAGACTGGTGATGTCCTGCGGCGTGCTGTCCAGTTGTTGGGCGGCCAGTTGCGTGCGCAGTTCGTTGAGGCTCAGGGTGCCTTGGTCGAAGTGCTCGCACAGTGGCTCCAGAAGTGCCCAGTGTTCAGCGAGGGCGCGCAAGACGCGCTTGGGTTCGATCATCGGAATGGCCGGCTGGTTGGCGATTAAAAGCCGCGATTGTACTGCATCACGCGGGATGCGATTCACTCTCGGGACGGGCTGTCGCTTTTCTTTGCGTCAAGGTATCGGTCAAGACTATCGATCAACAGCGGGCGATCTTGAGCGAAGGGCGGTAGAATCAGCGCACTTCAGTTATCCACAAGTGGCCGACCCTTGCTAATCGAGTCCCGCCGCCGCGCCTATTTGAACGCCATGCAGGTGGTCAACTGGCTGCCGCGCACCGAATTGCCCTTTGCCGCGCCGTCACGGCCCGAGCTGCTGGACGTTGCCGAGCCCGAGCCTGAGGTCCCGGTGTTCGTGGCACCTGCACCGCAGGCCGATGCGCCGGTGCAGCCTGCCGCGCGTTCGGTCGAACGGCCGAAGATCGAGGTCCCGCGACCTTCGCTGGCCAGCACCCGCACGGGCGCCAAGCCGGTGGAAGAAGTCGACGAAACGCCTGTGGTGGTCAAACCGGCGCCGGTCCCGCCACCGCGTTTTACTCTGCAATTGCTGCGGGCCGGTCGTTGCCTGCTGTTGGTGGAGTTACCCACAGGCGATTCTTTCCAGTCCCGCGATCCGGCGTATCTGTTGCTCAAGGACATGCTGCGCGCCGCCGGTCTGCCGGATGCGCCGCAGATCGTCGGTGATCCGGTGCGCTGGCCATTGCTGGTGCGCGGCACCATGGATCAGGGGCCCGAAGCGGCCCGGGATTTCGTCCAGGGTTTCCTGTCGGTTCAAATGGAGGCGGCGCCGTGCGCCTGCCTGTGGCTGATCGGCCTGCCGGCGGTGCGATTTGCCGGCGAAGCGGATGCCGAAGCGTTCAACCGCGAATTGCAAATCGAGGGTCTTGGCCTGGCGTGGGCCGTGCCGGGGCTTGAACTGTTGATGGAAGAGCCACAGCGCAAGGCCGCCGTGTGGCAAGCCATGCGTCGGCTGATGGCGCGCTGGAAAGAATCGAATGAGTGACGCTGTAACGTTCCGCCCGATGATCGAAGCCGATCTGGATGCCGTACTGAAGATTGAATTCGCGGCCTACAGCCATCCCTGGACTCGCGGGATCTTTCTCGACGGGCTGGGCAAATACCAGATCTGGCTGATGTTCGAAGGTGAGCAACAAGTCGGACATGGCGTGGTGCAGATCATTCTGGATGAGGCGCACCTGCTCAACATCACGGTCAAACCGGAAAATCAGGGCCGGGGCCTTGGGCTGGCATTGCTCGAACACCTGATGTCTCGCGCCTATGCCGCAGATGCCCGGGAATGTTTCCTCGAAGTGCGCGACAGCAACACCTCGGCCTTTCGCTTGTATGAGCGCTATGGCTTCAACGAAATCGGCCGGCGTCGGGATTACTACCCGGCGGTGGGCGGGCGTGAAGACGCTGTGGTCATGGCCTGCACCCTGGTGGATTAAGCGTTGATCGCCATCGCGGGTCAACCCGCGATGGCGTTCTTTCAGGTCATCCGCGCTTGCCATCCATCGGATCGCGCCGTGCCATTTCCGCTTCATCCAGCCCGTCCCCGCCGCCAATGTCGTCCTCATCGACAATGCTCAAGTCCCAATCCGCCTGATTGCCTGATCCTGGCTCGTCCGCATCCCGCGCGCCGTCCTCGTGGATCAGGGTTTCCGGGCTCAGATCATCGTCGGTCGGCTCGTGGTCAGATACCGAAGCACCGGTCAGGCCCGCCTCACGCACCCGCTCGCGGGGCATCAACTGTTCACGCTCGGTTTCCGTCAGTTCGTCGCCGATCCTTGCGCTGGGCTGTTCGTCGTCGAAGTCCAGCTCATGCACCGATCCCATGCGGTCTTCGTTATCATCGATGGGCTCCGGCTGCACCGCATCGAAGGGACGTCGTGAATCAGTCATGGCAAATCCTCATACTGTGGGCCTTACTGAGGTGGACTCACCGGGCACACGAGAATTCCAACGAAATCACTTGCGATCCTTTCGTGACCCCGACGGACGGTTGTCTGTCAAAGCAGCGCATCTTTCTTGAGGCCTTACAGCATGCATGACTTACAAGACCTGATTGATAACAACGAGCGTTGGGCTGACGCGATTACCAAGGAAGACCCGGATTTCTTCGCCAAACTGGCCCGCCAGCAAACGCCGGAATATCTGTGGATCGGTTGCTCCGATGCGCGGGTGCCGGCCAACGAGATCGTCGGCATGCTGCCGGGTGATCTGTTCGTTCACCGTAATGTTGCCAACGTGGTACTGCACACCGACCTCAATTGCCTGTCGGTGATCCAGTACGCGGTGGACGTGCTCAAGGTCAAACACATTCTGGTCACCGGCCACTACGGTTGCGGCGGTGTGCGGGCGTCGATGCAGGATCGCCAGTTCGGTCTGATCGATGGCTGGCTGCGGTCGATCCGCGATCTGTATTACGAAAAACGTGAAGAACTGGCCAAGTTGCCGACCGAAGAAGAGCAGGTCGATCGCCTGTGCGAGCTCAACGTGATCCAGCAAGTTGCCAACGTCGCTCACACCAGCATCATCCAGAACGCCTGGCATCGCGGGCAGAGCCTGTCGATCCACGGTTGCATCTACGGCATCAAGGATGGCCGCTGGAAGAGCTTGAACACGACCATCAGCGGTTTCGAGCAACTGCCGCCGCAATACCGTTTGCGTCCGGTAGAAGCGCAGTAACTCTCCGGTCAGCGCAAACCTTGCCGACGCCAGCTCTGCAAATAGCGCTGGCCTTCAAGATTGGGGGATTCGTCGTAGCCGACGATCCACCCGCGACAGTGTGAAGACCCGCAACCGCAGACGAACTGCCTGAGCAGTTTGTCCTCGGTGGCGGTGTAATCCATGGTCAGCCGGTCGCCGGGTTTAATGTCCCGCAGTGCCCACAGCCACAATTCGCTCATGTCGAGAAACACGTTCGGGTCGCACGAGTGTTCGAACAGTCCGAAAAAGCGCGGATCGTAGATATGAATACCGGGCTGCAGTTGCCGGGTCTGCCGGCAGCGGTAAGGCAGCAATTGCCCCGAGACCCGGCACATTCGGGTAATACGCAGGAATTCCCGGCGCGCCACGACGGCGATGGACATGGCGTGGCTGCCTTGAACAATTTCGAAGTCAGCTCTGGAGGGGAATCCGAGGCGAACCGGGAGTCCGGCGAAGGGATAAATGCCCTCGGTGTCGCGAGGGGAGCCACTTTGCAGTGCGTAAGTGTTCATAACGTTCCTTGTCGGCCAGGTGTCGCGATTGCCGAGACTGACATCCTGTCAGTCCTTGAGTCCGAGCTTTGAATCCAAGAATCCCGTAAATGACACTAGCGGTCTACTGTCAGATCTGACAGGCGAAATAGACGCTTTCCCGAGTCAGCCAAGGCTGACACGGGAACTTCATGCGTTCGATCAGAGGTGGGGAGCCGGTGCTGCCATGGCCGGCAACGGACCGTTCAGCTGTTGCAGCTGAGTCTTGATCGTCGGGGTCGAGCAGGTGGTCGCTGCCTGCGCTGCGGTTTCGTTACGGATCGAGGTGTAGAACAGTTCGCAGGTCTTGGTTTTCTGCGTCACTTGCCAGGTCTGGGTGCAACTGTTCAGCAAGGTTTTCGGATCGGTGCCCGGTTTGCTGCCCATCCCGGCCTGCCAGCAGGCTGCGCTCAAGTCTTGCCCCATCACTTTCAAACCTGCCGCATCGGCCTTGGCCTGTGCGTCGTCGCCGGTGTAGTTGGCCGGGTCGGCGGCGTACCAGATGTAACTCGGGTGGTTGGAACCCAGCACCGGCACGTTCACGCCTGCGCTTGGGCTGATGGTGGCCAGGCCCAGTACATTCACGGTCGCGCCGTATTGCTGTTTGATCCAGTTACGCACTGGCGCGCCGAAAGCGACCATCGGCAGAGTGGCGCCTTTGGCGTTCTGACTGACTTCCTTGACCATGGTGGTCTGGTAGTCCTTGAAGTAGTCGTAGACCCCTTCCAGATCCTTGCCGGCGCTGGCGGGCGCGGCAATCGGCGCGATGTCGATGATGGTCTGATAGCCCGGCGTCTGGTCGGCGGGGATGCCGTTGTCGGTCAGCAGCGCAGCCCAGCGGTCGGTGGTGTTGGAGCGCAGGTAATCCTGGGCCTGGGTCAGCGAGTAATCCGGCGGGAAGTGCAGCAGTTCGACGCTTTTACGGTTTTCCAGAGCCATGCCCAGTGGCAGGAACAGATACCAGCTGTACGCCCATTTGCCATCGGCGTTGAGCTTGCTGGCGCCGGTGTAGGCCAGGTCGCCGGCATCCAGCAGCGCGGCCAGCGGCTTGTCATAGCCTTTCGGCACGCCGCTGATCTCGGCGTAAAGCTGATGGTTGTCGGTTTTCACCAGCACCTTGGCGTTGGCATAACCATCGCGCTGCACACTTTGAGTCAGGTAATGGGCGACAGTCTGCTCAAGCGTCCAGTTGCGAAAGCAGATCACGCTGCAATTGTTGGGATAGGCGAAGAGGCGGGTGACGCGCTCGGTGCTGCCCAGTTTCAGGTCGACATCGGCGTGGGCGGCTGCGCTCAGCGTGAGCGCAGCGAGGGTAAGTCCTGCGAGTTTGAACATGCTCAGATCCTTTTCAGCGTGGGTTCCCCGTTGGTCGGGTGCGCCACATATTGGATCAGCCGGGTGATGGCGAGAAGCCGTCAGTCACAGTTTTTTGAGCTGTACCGCAGGACCTGTCCTCAGACCTTGAAATGCAGGGCGTTGGTCAAGTCGCCCATCGGCTTCTGACCCCGGCCGGTCATTGCATCGTCACGCTGCTTGATACCCGCCAGAGTCTCCAACTGAAACACCCGGGTGATCAGGCGCAGGATCGAAGCGGTGTCATAGACCGTGTGATCCACCGTGCCTTTGCGGGCAAACGGTGAAACCACCAGCGCCGGTACTCGCGAACCCGGCCCCCAGCGATCGCCCTTGGGCGGCGCGACGTGGTCCCACCAGCCGCCGTTTTCATCGACGGTCACGATCACCACCATGTTTTTCCACTGTGGACTTTCCCGCAGCACTTTCAGGGCCCGGACGATGTGGCGGTCGCCGGAGGCCACGTCGGCGTAACCGGCGTGCATGTTCAGGTTGCCCTGGGGTTTGTAGAAGCTCACGGCCGGCAACTTGCCCGCTTCGGCATCGGCGAAGAACTTGTTGGTGCTCGATTCATCGCCCAGACCGGCGTCGCGCAGGCGTTTGCTGCGCTCTTCGGGATGCTCCGGACCTTGCTGCTGGAAGTAGTTGAACGGCTGGTGGTGGTACTGGAAGTTGGGGATTTTCGGGATACCGCCGGAATCCTTGTACTGATCCAGCGTCGCTTGCCAGGCACCGGCGTACCACGCCCAGTCGACGTTCTTCTTCGACAGCTTGTCGCCAATGTGTTCGTGGGTCTGGGGCACCAGGACGTTTGGCAGATCGGCTTTGGAATACGCCGGACGCTCCGGGTCGCGAATCCACGTCGGCCAGTAGGGCGGGGCGAGGGTATTGACCCCGTAACCGTCCGGGGTCAGCGCGCTTGGGCCAAACTGCGGCGGGCCGGTCATGGCGCTGGCCGGGGATTGCTCCAGCGGCTTGAGGCGCGGGTCGGCCGGGTCGTCGCTTTGCAGCGCAGCGATCTGGCTCTTGGCGACCGAACTGGCGACGTTCGGGTAGAACGGCGCAGTGGCACTGATCAGGTATTGGTGATTGAGGAACGAGCCGCCGAATGCACCCTGAAAGAAGTTGTCGCACAGCACAAATTCCTGGGCCACGTCCCACAGGCGCAGGGAGTAGCGACTCTGGGCGTAGTGACCCATGGTCAGACCACCGGCGTCGGCCCAGGCAACGAAGCCGTCGTTCTTGCCTCCGTTGATTTGCATCTGGTTCTGATAGAACACGTGCCACAAGTCGCGAGTCACCAGGCCGAGCGGCAAGTCCTCGGCGTTCGGGCCTTTGAGGGCGAAAGGCGCGTTGGGCAGGTTTTCCTGGAACTGGACCGCGCTGGGATAGGTCACGCCATCGAGAGTCTGCGGGCCGATCTGCAACACACCACCCCAGGCTGGCGGCAGGGTCTGCAGCAGGCTGCCGTCGCGGTCACGCTGTTGATAGTCGGCAGGCTTGAGCGCCGACAACGGCTTTTCGACACCGGGGAAATCACCGAACAGGTTATTGAAGCTGCGGTTCTCGGCGTAGATCACCACAACGGTCTTCACCTGATCGCGCAGGGCCTTGTCCAGCTCGGCAGGCGAGAGCGGGCGCTCCTCGGGTTTGCCCGGCTGATCACTGGCATTTCCGCACCCTGCCAGCGTGGCGCCCACGCCCAGGACGGCGACACCGCCGAGAAAACGGCGACGGCTGGTGTCGGTGGGATTGTCGGATTCTGGCGAGGAGGGATCTTTGCCGTCTGTGTCGTCGTTCATGTCGAAGTCCGTTTTGCTTAATTGTTTCAGTATGTTTCGGGCGGACGCTAGCAAGGGAATGTGACGGTTGGGTGACATTTCCAAGGCGCAGAAACAAATGAGGGAGCCAGTACGCTAGCTCCCTCATGAGAATTACGCCTGAAGATGACTCCGCGTCATGGCATCACCGGCGGCGTATACGCCAACGTCGTCCCCAGCGCCCACAGCAACAGCAGCACCAGCGGCGTGTGCACCAGCAGTTGCACGAACGAGAAGCCGATCAGGTCTCGCGCCTTCAACCCCAGTACGCCCAGCAGCGGCAGCATGTAGAACGGGTTGATCAGGTTCGGCAGGGCTTCGGCGGCGTTGTAGATCTGCACCGCCCAGCCCAGGTGATAGTTGAGGTCGTTGGCCACCTGCATCACGTACGGCGCCTCGATGATCCACTTGCCGCCTCCGGACGGAATGAAGAAACCGAGAATCGCCGAGTACACGCCCATCAGCAGCGCATAGGTGTCGTGGGAAGCGATGCTGACGAAGAAGGTCGAGATGTGGTGGGCCAGGGTCTGGGCGTCGGTGCCCTTGACCGTGGTCATCAGCGCGGCAATCGAGCCGTACAGCGGGAACTGGATCAGCACGCCGGTGGTGGTCGGCACCGCTCGCGCCACCGCATCGAGGAAGCTGCGCGGGCGCCAGTGCAGCAACGCGCCAAGCATGATGAACAGGAAGTTGTAGGTGTTGAGCCCGGAAATCGCGGTGATCGCAGGTTTGGTCGAGAACTCGTGGAACAGCCATCCGGCCGCCAGCAGCACCAGCACGATGATCAGCAGCGGACTGTGCTCCAGCCATTCGCCGGGCCGGGTCCGCGGTTGCAGGGGCGGCAGGTTGAAGGCCGGGTCGATGCCACAAGCCTTGGCATCACGTGCCGAGTTCGGACCTGGTGCGGTGGCGTAGGCGATGATGATCGAGATCACCACCAGCGCCAGCAGCATCACGCCCGACTGCCAGAGAAAAATCGTCTGGGTGAATGGAATCACCCCGGTGATCGACAGAATCGACGGCGGCAGGCTGGCGGGGTTGGCTTGCAACTGTGCGGCAGACGACGACAAGCCCAACGCCCACACGGCGCCAAGGCCCAGATAGGCAGCGGCACCGGCGGCGCGGTAATCCATTTTCAGATCGGTGCGACGGGCGAGGGCGCGCACCAGCAGACCGCCGAATACCAGCGACAGGCCCCAGTTGAGCAATGACGCGACCATTGAGATCAGCGCGACCCAGGCCACGGCGGAGCGGCCGTTCTTCGGGATCTTTGCCAGACGGTCGATCAGCTTCACGGCCGGCGGCGAGCTTGCCACCACGTAACCGCCGATGACCACGAAAGCCATTTGCATGGTGAAAGGGATCAGGCTCCAGAAACCGTCACCGAACGCCATGGCAGCGTCGGTGGGTTTGGCACCCATGGCCAGGGTGGCCAGCGCCACGATGATCACCGCCAGTGCGGCGAACACCCAGGAGTCGGGAAACCAGCGTTCGGCAAAGCTTGAGCAGCGCAAGGCAAAGCGCGCAGAGCGGCTATCTTCGATATCAACGGCCACGGGAGTACCTCGGATTTTTATGTTTATTGTGGTCTTCGGGGCTTGGCCGGCCCGTCTGGACAGGTGCCAACAGTAAATCAACCGGCGGATTTTTGTGACCGTGTTTTGCCGAATCAGACTATGGTCTAACGGGTTGTCCATCGGCCCGTTTGCGTAGACCATGGGCGCCTTGTTTTTTGCTTGTGTCAGAGTTCTTTGCCATGACTGCCAACTCCGAAGCCCGACCGGCGCCATTCAGCCGTTCCGACTACAAGACCCTCGGCCTTGCAGCCTTGGGCGGGGCGCTGGAGATCTACGATTTCATCATTTTCGTGTTCTTCGCCCTGACCCTCAGCCAGTTGTTCTTCCCGCCGGAAATGCCTGAGTGGCTGCGTCTGCTGCAAAGCTTCGGGATTTTTGTCACCGGTTATCTGGCGCGCCCGCTGGGCGGGATCCTGATGGCGCATTTCGCCGACCGGCTGGGACGCAAGAAGGTCTTCAGCCTGAGCATCCTGATGATGGCGCTGCCGTGCCTGCTGATCGGGATCATGCCGACTTATGCACAGATCGGTTATTTCGCACCGTTGTTGCTGCTGGCGCTGCGCATCCTGCAAGGTGCGGCGGTGGGCGGTGAAGTGCCGAGCGCCTGGGTGTTCGTGGCCGAGCACGCGCCGGCCGGGCATCGCGGTTACGCCTTGGGCTTTCTGCAGGCCGGGCTGACGTTTGGTTACCTGATCGGCGCACTGACCGCGACCTTCCTGGCACAAGTCTTCACCCCCGCCGAAGTGCTTGATTACGCGTGGCGCTATCCGTTTCTGCTCGGTGGCGTGTTCGGTGTGATCGGCGTCTGGCTGCGTCGCTGGCTGAGCGAAACCCCGGTGTTCATGGCCATGGAAGCGCAACGTGAGGCTCGGGTCGAACTGCCGTTGCGTACGGTACTGCGCGAGCATCGTCTGGCGATGCTGCCGGCCATGCTCCTGACCTGCGTCCTGACTTCGGCGGTGGTGGTGTTCGTCGTCATCACCCCGACCATGATGCAAAAGACTTTCGGCATGACCGCCGGCCATACCTTTGCATTGAGTGCCCTGGGCATCGTCTTCCTGAACATCGGCTGCGTGATTGCCGGCGGGCTGGTCGACCGCATCGGCGCCTGGCGCACCGTCATGCTGTACAGCCTGTTGTTGCCTCTGGGCATCGGCGTGCTCTACACCTGCCTGATTGTCGGCGGTGACTGGGTCGGTCTGGCCTACGCCATCGCAGGGCTTTGCTGTGGCGTGGTCGGCGCCGTACCGTCGGTAATGGTCAGTCTGTTTCCGGCACGTATCCGCGTGTCGGGCATCTCTTTCACCTACAACATTGCCTACGCCGCATGGGCCAGTGTCACACCATTGCTGCTGATTGGTCTGATGCCATGGAGCCCATGGATCTGCGTGATGTTCTGTGCGGTGATGGGCGCGGTGGGCATCGCCAGTGCGGCGTATTTCGGCTCGCGGATGCCGCGCGCAGGACATTGTCCGGTGGCTGGAACAGCCTGATTTCCCGAGGCGTAACTATTTTTGTAGGACAAGGCTCAAACGCACTTCAGAAAAGATTTCCAAGGCCGATGGTTAGGCTGTAACCCCGCTTTCCATCTAGTCCATCGGTGCTTTCCCATGTTCAACAAACGCCTCAAGCAAGAGCTGGCGGCTCTTCGTGAAGAACTCTCCAGCCTTCTGCAAGTGAAGGAGAGCCTGGAAAGCGAGATGCTGGTGCTGACCCTTGAGCCCGACGGACGGATTCAATCGGTCAACCAGAACTTCCTCAATGAAATGCTCTACAAGAGCCATGACCTGGTCGGCCGCGCGATCGAAGACATCGTGCCGGCCCATGTGAAGTCCGACGAATTTCATCACCGCTTCAAGTCTGCACTGACCCGGGGCGAGCATTTCGCCGGTGCCGTGCGTCTGTCGCGCGGCAATGGCGAAGAGGCGTGGCTGCGTTCGATCGTTCAGCCGATCCGCTCATCGGACGGACGGATCAAGCATTTCTCGATTTTCTCCAGCGACCTGACCCGCACCATCGAAGCCTCCCGCGAACACGAGAACCTGATTGGCGCGCTGGTGCGCTCGACGGCGGTGATCGAGTTCGACCTCAACGGTAACGTGCTGAGTGCCAACGACCGGTTTCTCCAGGGGATGGGCTACAGCCTGGCGCAGATCAAGGGCAAACATCACCGTATGTTCTGCGAACCGGATGAGTACAACAGCGCCGAGTACCAAAACTTCTGGCGCCGCTTGAACAATGGCGAGTACGTTGCCGGACGATTCAAGCGCGTCGATCACCATGGCCGGGTCGTCTGGCTGGAGGCGTCCTACAACCCGGTACTCGACGCCAACGAAAAACTCTACAAAGTGGTGAAGTTCGCCACCGTGATCACCGATCAGGTCAATCAGGAGCAAGCCGTCGCCGAGGCCGCCAACATCGCCTACAGCACGTCCTTGCAGACCGACAGCACCGCCCAGCGCGGAACCCGTGTGGTCACCGAAGCGGTCAACGTGATGCGCGACCTGTCGCGGCACATGCAGACCGCCGGCGAAGGCATCGAAGCGCTGAACGAGCAATCGCAGGTGATCGGCACCATCGTCAAGACCATCAGCGGCATTGCCGAGCAGACCAACCTGCTGGCGCTCAACGCCGCCATTGAAGCTGCCCGTGCAGGCGAGCAGGGCCGTGGTTTTGCGGTGGTGGCCGACGAAGTGCGGCAACTGGCCTCGCGCACCAGCCAGGCGACCGAGGAAATCGTTGGTGTGGTGCGTCAGAACCAGGACATGGCGCGCAACGCCGTGGCGCTGATGACCGACGGCAAGCTTCAGGCCGAGCAAGGGCTGGCGCTGGCGGCAGAGGCCGGTACGGTGATCGTCGAGATCCAGGATGGCGCGCAGAAAGTAGTGAACGCGGTCGGCCAGTTCGCCAACCAGTTGTCCAGCTGATGCCTGTCAGGCGAAGGGATTGTCCAAGGCGATCCCTTCGCTGTTTTTATCCCGCTACAATCGGCTCTTTTTCCCGGAGCAGATCCCATGAGCGAATCCTTCCGTCGCCCGGTTCCCCTGAACAAAGCCTACCGTTTGCTCAATCACGGGCCGACCGTGCTGGTCAGCGCCGCCCATGACGGGCAGCGCAACATCATGGCTGCCGCCTGGGCCATGCCGCTGGATTTCGAACCGCCGAAAGTCGCGGTGGTGCTGGACAAGTCGACCTGGACCCGGCAATTGCTCGAAGCGTCCGGCACCTTCGTTCTCAACGTTCCTTGCGTGAGTCAGGCCGACATTGTGCAGACCGTCGGTTCGACTTCGGGCCTCGAAATCAATCGTGATCAGGGCCGGGACAAGTTTCAGGCCCATGGCTTGCAGACTTTCGCTGGCGAGCAGATCGAGGCGCCGCTGCTCGAAGGCTGCGTGGCGTGGCTCGAGTGTCGGTTGCTGCCGGAGCCGCGCAATCATGAACAGTACGATCTGTTCCTGGCAGAGGTGATCGCGGCGAAGGCTGATTCGCGAGTCTTCAGCGACGGACGTTGGCATTTTGAAGGGCATGATGAACTGCGCACGCTGCACCATGTGGCTGGTGGGAATTTTCTGAAAATCGGCGATCCGGTGGTCGGTAAAAATCTGGACGCATGATGGGTTATTAATGTTTTGCAGCAATTAATTATTGTTATTCGATAATTTTAGTCGTTAGGGTAACGCTCACATTCATTCTTGTGAGGCTTTCCCATGACCACCAACGGACTCGTTCGATTCAGTCGGCGCATGGCGACGATGACGTTAATCCTGATCGTCGCAATGCTGCTGCTCAATGCTGTGTTGTGGGTTTACCCACCCTTGGCGGAAAAGGAGGGCTGGGGGCTGGGGTTTGCGCTGAGCGAGCGTCAACTGTCACAAATGGTCGACACCGCAACGCTGTTCCCATGGTGGCAGAAGCTGGGCGGGATCGTGCTGTCGAGTATTCCCCTGCTGGCGCTGGCGTCTGGCTTGAACCATTTGCGCCGGCTGTTTCAGAGCTATGGGCGGGGTGAGTATTTCGCCCGTGAAACGGCCGGTCATCTGGGCAAGGTCGGGCGAGCCGTGGCGATCTGGGTGCTGCTGGATTTCCTCTGTGAGCCGATGCTCAGCCTGTGGGTCACCCAGAATGCGCCGGTCGGTGAGCGGCTGTTCACCCTGAGTATCACGGCTGCTTCGTTCGTCGCATTGTTCCTGGCCGCGTGTATCGCGGTGATTGCGCGGATCCTGTCGCAAGCAAGCGAAGTGGACCGGGAAAACCGCACGTTTATATGAGGTCGACATGCCTATCGTGATTCAACTGGATGTGATGCTCGCGTTGCGCAAGGTCAAATCCAAAGACCTTGCAGCGGCGATCGGCATCACCGAGGCCAACCTGTCGCTGCTGAAACAGGGCAAGGTCAAAGGGCTGCGACTGGCGACGCTGGATGCCATCTGCGAGTACCTCAACTGTCAGCCCGGCGATCTTTTGGTTCGGGTGGCGGATGAGGAGGGCGAAGCCTGAGGGTTCCGGTTGCCAGGCGCAGGTGCTGCTCTGGCAACACGGGGATGGTCAGTGAAGTTTGTCGCAGCAGGCTCCAGGATCAATCCGGGTCGTGCAACGGAATGTAGATTTCAACCACGCTGCGCGGGTCCATCGGGCCGAAGAAACGTTCTCCGCAGTATTCGAACTCGATGCCTTCGGCCGGTGCCATGCCGGCAGCGGGCAGCCATTCGCTGTAGGCGGCGCGGAAGGTTTCCGGCAACGTGGTGACGGTGCCGTGGTGTTCAACGCGGGCATAGTCACGCGCCGGTATCCGCAGCTCGACCATGCCTGCGACCAGAGGCGCATCGGCACCCACCGGCAGTCCGGCGATATAGCGCCACTGGCCGTCCTCCAGCGGTTGGCATACACCGAAGGTGCCGATCGGGTCGTGCAGCCGATCGATCTCACCTTCCCGTGGTACGAAGCGCTGCCACATCTGGGCGATGGTGCCTTCATCTTCCTGCTGCCAGGACATCCCCATGATGCGCAACTCGGGGCAGGCAATGCGCTGAGGTGTCTGCATGGCGGGTAATTCACGATCCGGTTGCGCGAGGTAGCGGGTCAGTTGTCCCAGGATGTTTTCGCTACGCTGGATATCGGCCTTCAACTGCCGAGCGTGGTTTTCAAGGGACTCGCGCAGGTTGATGACGCTGTCCAGGCCTCCACCTGAGGCAAGGGTACGAATGTCTTCCAGCGCCATGCCCAATTGTTTGAGCCAGATGATCCGCCCAAGCGTGACAATCTGCTCCGGGCGGTAATAGCGATAGCCGTTGTCACGCCCGGTGACTGCCGGGCTGAACAATCCAATGCTGTCGTAATGACGCAAGGTCTTGGTGGTGAGCCCGTGGCTGCGGGCCATTTGTCCGATGGTAAGCATGAACCTCTCCTGTTGGCTGCTCGGACTCGAGGTTAAAGCTTGCCCCAAGGGCAAGCTCAATCCCCCAACGCTTCCCCCTCACGCCGAGGATCCGCCCCACCGACCAGCGTTGCCTTCCCCTGCGCATCCTTGACCCGCACGATGGCCTGGGTGCCGCTGGTCATGTCGATTTCGCTGACGGAATGGCCCTTGTCCTTGAGCGCCTGGATCAGTGCCGGGGTGAACTGGCCCTGTTCCAGTTCTGTCGGACCGTTGCGGCTACCGAAGTTGGGCAGGCTGATGGCGCTTTGCGGGTCGAGGTTCCAGTCGAGCAGGCCGACGGTGGTTTTGGCCACGTATTCGATGATCTGCGAGCCGCCCGGAGAGCCGACGGTGGCGACGAACTCGCCGCTGCTGCGATCAAAGATCAGGGTCGGTGCCATCGACGAGCGAGGGCGTTTGCCGGGTTCCACGTGGTTGGCGACTTTCTGTCCGTTCTCTTCGGGGATGAACGAGAAGTCGGTCATCTGGTTGTTAAGCAAAAAGCCCTGAACCATCAGGTGCGAGCCGAATGCCGCTTCGATGGTGGTGGTCATCGACACCGCGCCACCGAAGTCATCCACCGCCACCACTTGCGAGGTTGAGATGCGCAGCGGCGAGCGATCCGGTGCGTAGGCAACCTGCACGCCCGGTGGGGTACCGGGCTTGGCGGTACCCATGCTGCGTTCGCCGATCAGGCTCGCGCGGCTGGCCAGATAACCCGGATCGACCAGACCTTTGACCGGCACCGGTACGAAGTCGGTATCGGCTACATATTGCGCGCGGTCGGCGTAGGCCAGTCGTTCGGCTTCGGCGATCAGGTGGACGGCTTGTGGCGCCGGTTCGAGGCCCGCCGGCTTATCGGTCTTCACGGGTTTGAGCGGTGTCAGGGACAGGCGTGGGTCGCGGGTTTCCAGCGCCTGCAAGGTGCCGAGAATCTGCGCCACCGCAATCCCGCCTGATGACGGCGGCGGCATCCCGCAAACCTGCCAGCGCTTGTAGTCGGTGCACAGTGGTGCGCGCTCCTTGGCCTGATAGTGCTGAAGGTCGTTCAGTGACAGGCTGCCGGGGTTGGCGTGGCCCTGAACCTTGGCCACGATTTCTTCGGCGATCGGGCCTTTGTACAGAGCGTCCGCACCTTCGTTGGCGATGCGTTTGAGCACGGCGGCCAACGCCGGGTTTTGCAGTCGGGTGCCAACGGCTTTGACGCTGCCGTCGTTGTTCAAGAAATACCTGGCCATGTCCGGCGAACGACGCACCACCGGGTCGGATTCCAGCAGCGAATGCAGGCGAGGGGAGATCGCAAAGCCCTGTTCGGCCAGTTTGATTGCCGGTGCAAACAATGTCGCCCACGGCAAGCGGCCCTGTTGTTTGTGCGCCAGCTCCAGCGCACGCATCACACCCGGTGTGCCGACAGAGCGTCCGCCGATCTGCGCCTGCGGGAACGGCATCGGTTTTCCATCGGCCTGCAGGAACAGCTTCTCGGTCGCGCCGGACGGTGCGGTTTCGCGACCGTCGTAGGTGCGCACCTGCTTGCCATCCCACAGCACGATCATCGCGCCACCGCCGATCCCGGAGGACTGCGGTTCGACCAGGGTCAACACGGCTTGCATCGCGATGGCGGCATCGATGGCCGAGCCACCCTGACGCAACATCTCGCGACCGGCTTCGGCAGCCAGCGGATTGGCAGCGGCGGCCATGTGTTTTTCGGCATGGCTGGCTTGCAGGTCGGTGCGGTAACCAGAGGCGGCTTCCGGCGCCAGCGGCAAGGTCGAGGAGGGTGGTGCATTGCAGGCGGTGAGGGTGAAGGCGCTGACGATCAGCGTCAGGGCCGGCAGGCGAAAGCGTTTCAGGGGCAGGGCTGGAAACACGCGGGGCTCTCCGTCCGTGGGATAAAAGTCTGACGGACTGTATCGGCCGACCGTGCAGGACGCAAACCGTCGGTATGTTTGTCCTTCATGCCTTGGCGAATTTTCTGTAGGGTCAGGGCCAAGCGTGAAGCCAGAACAATCAACAAGAGGCCACTATGCACAGCGAGTTTCCGACCCAGTCCAGCTACCGCCATCAGCGCGAACAGTTTCTTGCCGCCGCCACCGCGGCCGGTGCGACGCTCACCTCCTACGCACATCCGCGCTGCGGGCCGTTTGGCGAGCCGCTGAGCACCGATGTGGCGGTGCTGGGGGATCCGCAGGCCAAACGGCGTCTGGTGGCGCTCAGCGGCACTCACGGAGTGGAGGGCTACTACGGTTCGGAATGTCAGATCGACTGGTTGAAGCATTTCACTCCGGGCTCGCTGCCGAAGGATGTGGCGGTGGTGATGATTCACCTGATCAATCCGTGGGGCACCGCATGGTTGCGACGGGTCAACGAAGACAACATCGACCTCAATCGTAATCATCTGGATTTCAATCAACCGCTTCCGGACAACCAGGCCTACGCCGCGCTGCATGAGATCTACGCCTGCACCGATTTGAACGGCCCCGAGCGGCAGTGCGCCGATGCCTTGCTCGATGGGCAAATCGCCGAGCACGGCTGGCCGGCGGTGATGTCGATTGTCGAGGGCGGCCAGCACAGTCATCCCGATGGGCTGTTTTTCGGAGGCTTTGCCCCGAGCTGGTCGAATCGCACGCTGCATCAGATCATCGAGAACCACCTGGCCGGTGCTGAAACCGTGATGTGTTTCGACCTGCACACCGGCGCTGGCGAGTACGGTCATCCAATGCTGCTGACGATTACTCAGGCACCGTATCCGGCACTGGCCCGGGCGCAATCGATCTACGGCCCGTGGCTCTACACGCTGCATACCGGTGCCGAGACTTTGAGCGAAACCGGTGTCGCGGCAACCGCTACCGGTTACACCTCGCAGGCGTTGCTTAACGCGCTGCCGAATATGCAGTTGATGCCGTTCGTGATCGAGTGCGGGACTTATCCGGGGCCGGACGTGCATCGCTACTTGCGCGACGATCACTGGCTGCATCTGCATGGCGATCCGCTGGATGCGACGGGGCGCAAGATCAAACAGAATCTGCTGGAGCAGTTCTATCCGGCCGATCCGGACTGGCGGGCGATGGTCGGTTTGCGCACGCGGCAAATATGGTCGAAGGGGCTGGCTGCGTTAGTGGGCGAGGGATAAACAAACGGCTTACCTTTTGGTAAGCCGTTTTGACTATTAGGTAATGCGCAGCCTTGGACTATGAGTGCCAGATGTTTACTGCTTGAAGCCTGGCAGCCCGTTGGTGGCGCGCCAGCCTTTCACAATTTGCGTTACACCCTGAGGGGAGCTATCCGCACCCGGCTCCGGGTAATAGATCAGATCCGATCCAGCTGGGTGTTCGCTGATTTTCTCGAAGTGCAGCAGTAACAAGTCAGCCCGATCATCGTTTTCGGCTTCTTCATCTTCTTTAGCGAGCTCTTTCAACAGCGCAATGAACTCGGCTTCTGTGTAGTCAGAAATGTTTTTTTCATAGATCTTCACTTCTTGAAGCCAGGCAGTCCGTTTGCTTCATGCCATGTCGCGATTGTACGGGCTATGCCAGAGGACGACGTGTCAGCACCTGGCTCAGGGTAGTAGATAAGATCCATCTTGCTCGGATGCCCAACGATCTTGTTGAAGTGCAGCAATAGAATATCTGCACGGTCATCTGTAGGTGCCTTGTCTTCCTTTCTGATCTCGTCAATGAACTCAACGAAGTCTTGTTCGGTGTAATCAGAGAAATTGCTTTTGATGAAGGGGTCGCTCATGCAGTTGCCTCAATCCTGGTGTATTTCGACGTGATTTTTAGGAGTGTGGACCCTCAGGTTGTCAACGTTATAGACCTCGCCGCCTTGAGATATCAGTTCCACATGATGAATTTCGTGAGAGATTCTCTTACCAGCCGCATCAGCTAATCGGGCGCGAGGCGCCTTTCCGTTGCGCATACGCTCCAGGCTATCTTCGCTGAGTTGCCCGGCTAGCCTGGTATCTTTTGATGCTTCGGCCCAGAAGGCGCGCCTGAATGAATCAAAGCTGGAATATTCACGCCCTCTTAGCGAATCGGCAATGCTGGTTGGGATTGGCGCGCCAGATCCCCCCCGGGCATGGTCAAGCCATACACCGGAAACATCCTCACCAATCCCCGTCACTGTCCCCGGCATCAATCTCGCCGGTTTCGAAAACACCACATACAACGACTTCAGCCCGGTCTCCGCCGGAAACACCAGAATACAATCCTCGGCGGTGATGTCTTTGCCGGGCAGGATTTCTATCTGGCTGTCGGTGTTCGCAGCGATCGGGTGGACGAGGATCGTACTCAGTACTTCGCCGTGCTCCGGATGAACCAGCGGCGGCATCGATCCCAGCGGCCCGCGTTGCGGCGTCCACAAAATCGTGATGCCGTTGAGCTTGGCCTCCATGGCGGTCTTGTCGTTGTTCCACTCGACTTTTACGGTACGCACGGAGTCGTCGCCCGAATCGCCAGAGTGAATGCCATAGATCTGCATCACCCCGTCGATGTCACGCCGAAACTGGAAGCGTACGCGAGTGGTGGCGCGGGGTAGGGTGCGTAATTGTTCGTCGGTATAAAGGGTGCCGTCGCCCATTCTGGCCGGCAGCATCCCGAGGATGAACACACTGGCCGGCCCGCCTGCGCCCCGTATGGCCCAGTTGAGACGTTGCTGCAGAATTCCACCGCCCGCCATGCGCCCCAAGGCCAGATCGGCGCCGATTGCTTTCGCTACGACCTTACTGGCTGCGGGAAAGCGTATGGCGCCCGCCACCATGATCTTGCCGAAGCTGGAGGCGGGCTCAGGTGTTGTGCCGGCATCCGTTCGACACCAGTTGTCCGGTGTGCAGGACTTGGCAAATACCAGATCGTCGCGGGGCTTTGGGGTTGGCCATTCATCTGTTGGAACGTAGACGGGTTCCGGCTCTCGGGGCGGAAACCAGGCGGCCCATGAGACACCGCCGTTCGGGCGTTTTCGATGCCATTCATCGTCGAAAAGGTACTTGTCCAGGTCCATGACAACTCCCTGTCTGTCTTTGGAACGAGACGGGGGAGCTTGTCGGTCAATCGGGAGAGCGATCAAACCGACTTGCCGAGATACAGGGGCCTGATCGAACGAATAATCCTCTTCGTACGCCTTTCGCGCTCTGTTCCTACGGAATCAGGCCGGCCCACTGAGGTAGGCCACTTTTCTCCGGGCATAAAAAAACGGCCTACCTTTCGGTAAGCCGTTTTTAGTACTTGGTGGCTACACAGGGACTTGAACCCCGGACCCCAGCATTATGAATGCTATGCTCTAACCAACTGAGCTATGTAGCCAAGTGGCGCGCATTATTCCCCTGAAATGGAAAAGCGTCAAGCGTAAATTTAAAATATTTCTTCTTATTTTCAACCGCTTATCCTCCCGCACCGAAAAACGGGGCGGGGAGGGCTTTCATCGCAGCTGAAATCTGCCGGTATTCGCACTCAAGGCGTGGCTGCCCTGACTCAAGGTGTCCGCCGCGAGGTTCACGGCCCGCGCGCCTTCGAGCAGACGAACCGCCGCTTGATCGACCTGCTGGATATTGCCGCTGACTTCATCGGCGGTGCTCGCCTGTTCCTCGACCGCCGTGGCGATTTGCGCGAGGGTGTCGGTGACGCTCTGCACGGCGCTGGCGATTTCTCCCAGGCGTTCGCCCAGCCCGGTGACGGCTTCGGCATCCGATTGCGCCTGGCCGCACGCGGCTTCCATCAGGCTTACCGCTTCATTCACCGTCGCACGCAAGCTGTCGACGGTGCCGGCGATCTGCGCGGTGGACGATTGCGTGCGTTGCGAGAGGCTGCGCACCTCGTCGGCAACCACAGCAAAACCGCGACCCTGTTCACCGGCACGAGCGGCCTCGATGGCGGCGTTGAGCGCCAGCAGGTTGGTTTGCTCGGCGACGCCGCGAATGGTATCGACCACCAATTGAATCTGTTGGCCTTGCTCGCTGACGCGGCCTAGCGCTGCAGCAGTCTCATTCAGGCGCTGGTTGAGTTGTTGAATGCTCGCCGTGGTGCGCTGGCTGTCGCGGCTGCTGTCGGCGGCGATGCGGCGGGTGTGTTGGGCGCTGCCGGAGGCCTGTTCACAACTCTGCGCGACGCCCTGGGAGGTCGCCGCCAATTGCGTGGCTGCGGCGGCGATCTGGCTGATCTGCAATTGCTGCGCTTCGACTTCGCTGAGAGCGCCACTGGAGTGATCGTTGAGGCTGCGCACTGCGTTGCTCAGTTGCGAGGTCTCGTGATCGACGCCCAGCAGGCTGTTGCGCAATTGCACCACGGCCACGTTGAGCGCGGTGCTGATCGACGCCAGTTCATCTCGGCCCACGACCGGCACTTGCAGGCTCAGATTGCCGTCGCGCAAGGCTTCGGCGAGCACCGTAATGCCGCTGGCGCTGCGACGGATCGAGGCTTGCAGGCAGACGAACAGATAGAGTGCTGCCAGCAGCAGACAACCGAAGACCGTCGCCACAACGATGAACTGACGAATCGCCGAGCCGTGGTAGTCGTCCAGGCGCTGATCCAGCGATACCAGCGATTGTTGGCGCAGCGTGGCGAGGTTACCGAGCAGGGCATCGAGGCTGCGCTCGAAGTCTTCCGGTTTGAGATTGATACTGCCGCCGAAGACGCCGTCATCCAACACTTTCAACCCGGCATCCAGCTGCTTGAGGCTATCGTGGTATTGCCCGGTCCAGCCTTGCAGGGCCGGCGGGAGACGCGCTTCGAGCAGGCCAGCAGTTTTTACAAGCTGCTCGCGAGCATCGCCGATACGACTGCGCAGGTCACGCAGTTGCAGGCGGCTTTGCAGGGTGAACTGCCCGGACACCACAGACGCCTGGCCAACGGCTGCCAGTCGGCCGACCCGTTCGATCAGGTCCGGTGCATGTTGAGTGGAAATCTGTGTCAGCAGATAGGTTTCCAGCCATGGCGCGAGGATCAGGCGATTGTCCATCGCGATTTGTTCGCGCAACGCTTGCAGGGCACTGAGGGCGTTGGTGAAGCGATCGTAACCGTCCGGCCACCAGCCGACGCCGGCCAGGCTCTTGGAGTCCAGACCACCGAGTGCGGTTTGCAGGGCCTGATAGCGAGCCAATGTTTCACCTTCCGCGCCTTCGGCTTTCAACGCATTACCCAGATCCAGTGTGGCTTGGGCGACGGCAGGTTGCACGCCATCGAATGCGGCCATCGCGGCGAGAGTCGCGGGCGTCGGTTGGCGGTTGGTTTCCGTGGCACGCCAGCGGGCGGCGCGGTCGCGCTGGGCGGCGAGCAGGTTGTCGAGCGCATCGAGGGCGAGCAACTGCCGCACACCGGCACGTTCGCCGGAAATCAGGTTGAGCTTGTCGCGATAGTCCTGGCCGATCATCAACAGGCTACCGGCCAACGGCAGAATGAACAGCAGAAACAACAACTGGAATTTACGCGCGAAGCCAAACCGCCCCAGCAATTTGATCCCCGGTGATAAGAAAGCCTGCATGCCCCATGACTCCTCTGGACACCACGCACCATTGGCGTGCATCGCGTTCGTTGCGAGCGCGATCAGTGCCCTGCTAAAAGGCTTCGAAAGTCCACTCTCGTCCGCTCTGTAGGCAGACTCTGTAGCAAAACTTCCCATTCTCGATCCCCTTTGTAAGGGGGCCGCGTTCAAGCGGAGAAGCAAGGCAAGAATCAGACCATGGCTTTGCGCTATCACTTGCGCGGCGATGAATGAATAGTTCGTTAGCTGGCTAAGGGGATGGCGCTGGCGCACCGAAAAATGGCACATTGACGCACCTGCCCGTGTGCACCCATCTGCTGTACGGAAACTCCCATGGCTATCAGCAACGTTCAGACCGCCGCTGCGTCGGCGTCCGCTCCTCCACAAAGCAGTCCTCTGGTGATGCGCATCATCGGCGCGGTGGCGCTGGCGCATTTGATCAACGACCTGATCCAGTCAGTGCTGCCATCGATCTATCCGATGCTCAAGGCCAACTATGGCTTGACCTTCACCCAGGTCGGCCTGATCACCCTGACGTTCCAATTGACCGCTTCGCTGCTGCAACCGTGGGTCGGTTACCACACTGACCGGCACCCGAAACCGTGGCTGTTGCCGGCCGGTTCCGTGTGCACGCTGATCGGCATTGTGATGATGTCAATGGTCGGCAGTTTCCCGCTGATTCTGCTGGCGGCGGCGCTGATCGGCATCGGTTCGTCAACCTTCCACCCCGAAGCTTCTCGTATCGCGCGTCTGGCGTCGGGCGGGCGCTTCGGTCTGGCGCAATCGACCTTCCAGGTCGGTGGTAACGCCGGTTCGGCATTCGGGCCGTTGCTGGCGGCGGCAATCATCATTCCCTTTGGGCAGGGCAATGTGGCGTGGTTCGGGCTGTTCGCCGTGTTTGCGCTGTTCGTGCTGTACCGCATCAGCCGTTGGTACGCCCATCACCTGAACCTGTTCAAGCTCAAGGCTGGCCAAGCCGCCACTCATGGACTGTCGAAGGGCAGGGTGACCAGCGCGCTGGTGGTGCTCGGGCTGCTGGTGTTCTCCAAGTATTTCTACATGGCCAGTCTGACCAGTTACTTCACGTTCTACCTGATCGAAAAGTTCGACCTGTCGGTGGCCAGTTCCCAGTTGCACCTGTTCCTGTTCCTCGGCGCGGTGGCGGCGGGCACGTTCTTCGGCGGGCCGATCGGCGACAAGATCGGGCGCAAGGCGGTGATCTGGTTCTCGATCCTTGGCGTTGCGCCATTCACGCTGCTCATGCCGCATGTCGACCTGTTTTGGACCACTGTTCTGAGCGTGGTGATCGGCTTTATCCTGGCTTCGGCGTTCTCGGCGATTGTGGTGTACGCGCAGGAACTGGTGCCGGGCAACGTCGGAATGATTGCCGGCGTGTTCTTCGGGTTGATGTTCGGCTTTGGTGGGATTGGTGCGGCGTTGCTCGGGCATCTCGCGGACATTCACGGCATCGAGTACGTGTACTTCCTGTGCTCGTTCCTGCCGTTGTTTGGGGTGCTGGCGATCTTCCTGCCAAGAACCAAAAAGGCCTGACGGGCTGAATTTCAGGCACAAAAAAGCCGCGTATGAAACGCGGCTTTTTCTTGGGTGCAGCTTTTACACGTTGAAGCGGAAGTGCATCACGTCGCCGTCTTTGACGATGTAATCCTTGCCTTCCAGGCGCCATTTACCGGCTTCCTTGGTGCCCGCTTCGCCCTTGTACTGGATGAAGTCGTTGTAGGCGATCACTTCGGCGCGGATGAAGCCTTTCTCGAAGTCGGTGTGGATCACGCCAGCAGCTTGTGGTGCGGTGGCACCGACGCGGACGGTCCAGGCGCGGACTTCTTCGACACCGGCGGTGAAGTAGGTCTGCAGGTGCAGCATTTCGTAGCCGGCGCGGATCACACGGTTCAGACCAGGCTCTTCCAGGCCCAGGGCCTCGAGGAACATGTCTTTCTCTTCACCGTCGTCCAGCTCGGCGATTTCCGCTTCGATCTTGTTGCAGACCGGAACGACCATGGCGCCTTCTTCTTCGGCGATGGCCTTGACCACGTCCAGGTGCGGGTTGTTCTCGAAACCGTCTTCAGCGACGTTGGCGATGTACATGACCGGCTTGGTGGTCAGCAGGTGGAAGCCTTTGATCACCGCTTTCTCATCGGCGCTCATGTTCTTCATCAGGCTGCGCGCAGGCTTGGCTTCTGTGAAGTGAGCGATCAGTTGCTCCAGCAGGGCTTTCTGAACGACCGCGTCCTTGTCACCGCCCTTGGCATTGCGCGCGACTTTCTGCAGTTGCTTCTCGCAGCTGTCGAGGTCGGCGAAGATCAGTTCCAGATCGATGATTTCGATGTCGCGTTTCGGGTCGACGCTGTTGGAAACGTGGATCACGTTTTCGTCTTCGAAGCAGCGCACCACGTGAGCGATCGCGTCGGTTTCGCGGATGTTGGCCAGGAACTTGTTGCCCAGGCCTTCACCTTTCGAGGCGCCGGCTACCAGGCCTGCGATGTCGACGAATTCCATGGTGGTCGGCAGGATGCGCTTCGGATTGACGATGGCCGCCAGGGCGTCCAGACGCGGATCCGGCATCGGCACGATGCCGCTGTTCGGCTCGATGGTGCAGAAGGGGAAGTTCTCGGCCGCGATCCCGGATTTGGTCAGGGCGTTGAACAGGGTGGACTTGCCGACGTTAGGCAGGCCGACGATGCCGCAATTGAATCCCATGGTGTTTCCCCTCGGATAAGAGTCAGGCCTTCTGGCTGTGCAGGTTTTTCATCGCACGGTTCCATTCACCGGCGAGGATATCCGGCAGCACGCCGAGGGCAAAGTCGATGCTGGCATCGAGTTTTTCCTGTTCGGCGCGTGGCGCACGACCCAGGACGAAATTTGAAACCATACTGGCGACGCCCGGGTGGCCGATGCCAAGCCGCAGGCGGTGGAACGTATTCTGATTGCCCAATTGCGCAATGATGTCGCGCAATCCGTTGTGACCGCCATGACCGCCACCAACCTTGAGTTTGGCGACGCCCGGAGGCAGATCGAGTTCGTCGTGCGCCACCAGGATTTCTTCAGGCTTGATGCGGAAGAAACCGGCGAGTGCCGCCACGGCCTGGCCGCTGCGGTTCATGTAGGTGGTGGGAATCAGCAGACGAACATCCTGACCCTGATGCGAAAACCGCCCGGTCAGGCCGAAATACTTGCGATCGGCCACGAGATTCACATTCTGTGCGTGGGCGATGCGCTCAACAAAAAGGGCCCCTGCGTTATGCCGGGTCTGTTCGTATTCAGCGCCTGGATTTCCCAGGCCAACGATCAGTTTGATGGCAGTCACGATAGGGGCCCTTCCTTGGAGTGGTGGATAACATCGCCGCGATCAGGGAAGGCGGCGAAAGTGGACGAAAAATGCTCATTTACCATGGATGTAAACTCCGCGTTCTCGCCCGCTTTCTCGCTACGTTCCAGTCCGCGATGTTACCTGCTCACTCCGGCTTCACAGAGTGAATTACTCTGCTGCGCCTTCGGCAGCTTCTGGAGCAACACGTGGAGCGTGGACGTTGGCAACAGCCAGGTCGTTACCGTGAGCCAGAGCAACGAACTCAACGCCTTTAGGGGCTTTGATGTTCGACAGGTGAATGATCGAACCGATTTCAGCGTCAGCCAGGTCGACTTCGATGAACTCAGGCAGATCTTTCGGCAGGCAGGAAACTTCGATCTCGGCAACAACGTGCGAGATTTCGCCGCCTTTCTTCACTGGAGCAGCTTCGTTGATGAAGTGCACAGGAACGATAGCGGTCAGTTTCTGGCCAGCTACAACGCGTACGAAGTCAGCGTGCATCACGTGGCCTTTGGCCGGGTGACGTTGCAGAGCTTTGATGATCACGTTTTGCTTGGTGCCGCCAACGTTCAGCTCGATGATGTGGCTGTAAGCCGCTTCGTTTTCGAGCAGTTTGGCAACTTCTTTGGCCAGCATGCTGATGGATTCAGGGGCTTTGTCGCCACCGTAAACAACAGCTGGAACCAGGGCGGCGAGACGACGCAGGCGGCGGCTCGCACCTTTCCCCAGGTCGGAACGCGCTTCAGCATTCAGAGTAAAATCGTTCATTTTGTATCTCCAAAATAGCCATGACCGAGTGGCGTTTGCGACCAGCGCCGAACACGGTATGGGCAAAAAAGCCCCGCCCCGGCAGGAATGCCGGGGCGGGGCGCTTTTCGTCAACGAGACATTTCGAGAAGGGCAGGGCCCTTAACGGAACATCGCGCTGATCGATTCTTCATTGCTGATGCGGCGAACCGCTTCGGCAACAACCGGTGCGATATCCAGTTGACGGATACGTGCACAGGCTTGTGCTGCAGCGGACAGCGGGATGGTGTTAGTGACCACCAGCTCGTCCAGCACGGAATTTTCGATATTCTCGATGGCCCGACCCGACAGCACAGGGTGTGTGCAGTAGGCAAAGACCTTGGCTGCGCCATGCTCTTTCAGGGCCTTGGCCGCGTGGCACAGAGTGCCGGCGGTATCGACCATGTCATCGACCAGAATGCAGGTACGCCCTTCGACATCACCGATGATATGCATCACTTCAGAGTGATTGGCTTTCTCACGGCGTTTGTCGATGATCCCGAGATCCACGCCCAGGGACTTGGCAACGGCACGTGCTCGCACGACGCCACCAATGTCCGGGGACACGATCATCAGGTTCTCGAAGCGCTGATCTTCGATGTCATCCACCAGAACCGGGGAGCCGTAGATGTTATCTACCGGAATATCGAAGAAACCCTGAATCTGGTCAGCATGCAGATCAACCGTGAGAACACGGTCGATGCCGACTACGGTAAGCATGTCAGCGACGACTTTCGCGCTGATAGCCACACGTGCGGAACGCGGACGGCGATCCTGACGGGCATAACCAAAATAAGGAATAACAGCAGTGATACGAGTAGCCGAGGAGCGGCGGAAGGCGTCAGCCATCACTACCAGTTCCATCAGGTTATCGTTGGTCGGAGCGCAAGTCGGCTGAATAATGAAAACGTCTTTACCGCGAACGTTTTCATTGATCTCGGCTGTAATTTCGCCGTCGGAGAATTTACCGACAGAGATGTCACCGAGAGGGATATGCAGCTGACGTACAACACGCCGAGCCAGATCGGGGTTAGCGTTCCCCGTAAAGACCATCATCTTGGACACGCGCAGTACCTGAAGGCTGAGGGTATACCTGGATGAGTATAGGAAAATGGCAGGGGCGGCTGGATTCGAACCAACGCATGGCAGGATCAAAACCTGCTGCCTTACCGCTTGGCGACGCCCCTGTATCTGTTGCTTGCAAGTGCCGGGCACTTGGTTCCTTTAGAGCAGACTTTGCAGCTTGCGATGCAACATCGAAACGTTGCTTCCTTTCGCTACAAACCCTGTAAGGGTCTCTGTCAGAAGGGCCGAGACTTTATCAGCTTCAGCTTTGCTTGGGAAGCCCCCAAACACACAACTTCCAGTTCCGGTGAGTTTTGCTTCGGTAAAATTACCTAACAAATTCAATGCGTTACGTACTTCTGGATAACGCCTTGCTACCACCGGCAAGCAGTCATTTCGACTGTTTCCCTCGGGAACGGGGCGCACTTTAATGGGCGGCGTGTTACGTGTCAACAACGGATCTGAAAAAATTTCTGCCGTACTAACAGATACTTGCGGAACGAGCACGACATACCACGGTTCGACGGGCTCGACAGGGGTCAGTTTCTCGCCGACACCTTCGGCGAAAGCCGCGTGCCCGCGCACGAAAACCGGGACGTCGGCACCCAGGCTCAGGCCCAGTGTTGCCAGCCGATCTTCATCCCAGCCCAACTGCCATAGATGATTGAGGCCGAGCAGGGTGGTCGCCGCATTCGAGCTGCCGCCACCGATGCCACCGCCCATCGGCAGGATCTTGTCGATCCAGATATCGATGCCGAGGGCGCAACCGGATTGTTCCTGAAGTTTTTTCGCCGCCCGTACGATCAGGTTGCTGTCGTGGGGCACGCCGTCGAATTCGGTGTGCAGGCGAATCACGCCATCGTCGCGCACGGCGAAGGTGATTTCGTCGCCGTAGTCGAGGAACTGAAAAATCGTCTGCAACTCGTGATAGCCGTCTTCACGGCGACCGAGAATGTGCAGCATCAGATTGAGTTTGGCCGGAGAAGGCAGCGTCAGGCGTGGAGCGGTCATGCTTATTGCCCCAATTTACGCGGTTGCCAGGTCTTGATGACCAGCGTCACGTCCAGATCGGTGCCGTGCAATTTGATCCGCTCGGGCAACCAGTAACCATTCTGTTCGGCATAACCCAGGTATTCGACCTGCCAGCCGTCCTGCTCCAGATTGGCCAGGCGACTGTCGCCATCGAGGGTCAGGCGGCTCTTGCTGGCCGGAGCCGGCAGGCCGCGAACCCACCAGGCCAGGTTCGATACCGGCAATTTCCAGCCGAGCTGTTCTTCCAGCAGGACTTCCGGGGACTGCGCGTCATAGCGGCCCTGGTTGGCGACTTCCAGCGAGACTTTGCCCGGGCGACCGGTCAACCGCGCAGCGCCGCGACCCAGCGGGCCGGACAGGCGGATGTCGTAATAATCCTGGCGCTGCAGCCAGAACAGCGTGCCGCTGCCCGAGTCTTTCGGGGCGCGGATACCGATCTTGCCGTCGATCTGCCAGCCATCGAGGCCGGTCAGTTGCTGTTTGTTAGCGGCCCATTGTGCCGGGCTGCCATGGCCCTCGACCGATTCGCGAGCGCCAAAACCCGCGCAACCGGCGAGCAGGGCGATGAAGCTGAAAACAATAACGTGGCGCAAAAACATGAGTTAAAGAGTCTCGGATCCGGTCAGGCGCTTGATGGTGCTGCGCAGAATGGTGCTGTCGGGCTGATCCTTGAGGAACTTGCCCCAGATTTGTTTCGCTTCGCGCTGATTGCCCTTGGTCCACAGGACTTCGCCAAGGTGAGCGGCGACTTCGTGATCGGGGAAGCGCTCGAGGGCCTGGCGCAGGTACTTCTCGGCGTCATCCAGGTTGCCCATGCGGAAATTCACCCAGCCGAGGCTGTCGAGTACCGCCGGGTCTTCCGGATTGATCTGGTGGGCCTGTTCGATCAGCGCCTTGGCTTCGGCGTAGCGGGTGGTGCGGTCGGACAGGGTGTAGCCGAGGGCGTTGAGGGCCATGGCATTGTCCGGATCGCGCTTGATGATCAGGCGCAGGTCTTTTTCCATCTGTGCCAGGTCGTTGCGTTTTTCCGCCTGCATTGCCCGGGTGTAGAGCAGATTCAGATCATCCGGGTATTGCAGCAACGCCTGTTGCAGGGTTTTCCAGGCCTTGTCGCCCTGATTGTTGGCGGACAGGGTCTCGGCCTCGATCAGGTACAACTGGATCGCGTAATCCGGCTGCGCATCACGTTCGGCGGCCAGCTTGCTCTGGGCTTCGGCGGTCTTGCCGTTGTTCATCAGAATATCGGCCTGACGCAGCTGTGCCGGCAGATAGTCGTTACCCGGTCCGACCTGGGCGTACTCGATCAGCGCGCCTTGCGGGTCGTTGCGTTCTTCGGCAATGCGGCCCAGGTTCAGGTGTGCGGAATCGACATGGCTTTCGCGGGCGATCAGGTCTTCCAGGTAACCCTTGGCCTCGTCCCAGGCCTTGGCTTCCAGGCAGACCAGTGCCAGCGAGTAACGCAGTTCGTCGTCTTCCGGGTATTGCTGGACCAGGGTCGAGAACTCGACCTTGGCGTCGTCCATCCGGTCCTGTTCCACCAGCATCCGCGCGTAAGTCAGGCGCAGGCGCTTGTCGTCCGGGTACTTCTTGATGTTTTTCTGCAGCAGCGGCAGGGCCTCGTCGCCACGGTTCAGCCCTTGCAACAGGCGGGCGCGCAGCAGGATCGGGGCGATTTCGCCGTCATCTGGCGGATTGTCTTCGAGCAGGGTCAGCGCACCTTTGGTGTCGCCATCCTGCTGCATCAGCAAGGCCTTGCCGAAAATCAGCTGATTGTTGTGCGGGTGACGCTGCAACAGACGGTCGAAGCTCTTCATCAAACCGTTGCGGGTTTCCTGATCGGTGTCGGCGGCCGACAGCGCGAGGAAGTCGAAATGGGTGTCGCCCTTGCCCTGCAGGACTTTCTCCATATAGACCATCGAGTCGTCATAGCGCCCGGCGCGAGCCAGTTGCACGGCGGCGGCGCGTTGCGCTTCGAGGTCATCCGGGGCATTTTTCGCCCAGATCAGCGCGGTATCCAGCGCCGGTTGATCCGCGCCCAGGTACTCGGCAATGCGGAACGCCCGCTCGGAAACACCCGGATCCTGGGTGTTGATGGCCTGGGTCACGTAGTTGTCCAGGGCAATGTCGAAGCGATTGCGCTGGCCGGCGAGTTCGGCACTCAGCAGGCTGAACACCGTTTCTTCGCTGAACGAGCTGTAAACCTTGGGCTTTTCAGGGGCTGGCGTGGTGTCTTCGACCGATGAGGTGCCATCGTGCGAAACGGGGGCCAAGGCCTGGCAGCCGCTGAGGAAGACAAAAGCAAGGAGCAACGCGGAAGATCTATTCATATAGGAAGAGGACGACTAACCTGCGGTCGGATCATCATGACACAAGCCTTCGGCCAAACATAACCGAGTCTCGATTGTGGCCATTATAGGGGCGGACAATTGGGACAATAGTCAGCGGTAGTTGTTCTGAATCTGACGAAGTAGGACAATTGCCGGCTTCACGTCACCATCAGCGACCTTGAATGGCCTTCCTTGCACTCGGTATCAACCACAAGACTGCTTCAGTAGACGTCCGCGAGCGCGTGGCCTTTACCCCTGAGCAGCTGGTGGAGGCCTTGCAGCAGCTCTGCCGACTCACCGACAGCCGCGAAGCTGCGATCCTTTCCACCTGCAATCGCAGTGAACTGTATATAGAACAGGATCAGCTTTCGGCCGATATCGTGCTGCGCTGGCTGGCCGACTATCACCATTTAAGCCTCGATGAGCTGCGCGCGAGTGCTTATGTGCACGAAGATGATGCGGCAGTTCGTCACATGATGCGGGTCGCCTCCGGGCTCGATTCGCTGGTGCTGGGCGAACCGCAGATCCTCGGCCAGATGAAATCGGCCTACGCCGTGGCCCGCGAGGCCGGCACGATCGGGCCGTTGTTGGGCCGGTTGTTTCAGGCAACGTTCAATGCTGCCAAGCAAGTGCGCACCGACACCGCCATCGGTGAAAACCCGGTGTCCGTGGCGTTTGCCGCCGTCAGCCTGGCCAAACAGATTTTCAGCGACTTGCAACGCAGCCAGGCCCTGCTGATCGGCGCCGGCGAGACCATCACCCTGGTCGCCCGCCATCTGCATGAGCTGGGGGTCAAGCGTATTGTGGTGGCCAACCGCACACTGGAGCGCGCCAGCCTGCTGGCCGAACAGTTCGGCGCCCACGCGGTGCTGCTCTCGGACATCCCGGCCGAACTGGTGCGCAGCGACATCGTCATCAGTTCCACCGCCAGTCAGTTGCCGATCCTTGGCAAGGGCGCGGTGGAAAGTGCGCTGAAGCTGCGCAAGCACAAACCGATCTTCATGGTCGACATCGCCGTTCCCCGTGACATCGAGCCAGAAGTCGGCGAACTCGACGACGTTTACCTCTATAGCGTCGACGATCTGCACGAAGTGGTCGCCGAAAACCTCAAGAGCCGCCAGGGCGCAGCGCAAGCGGCCGAAGAGATGGTTTCGGTCGGTGCCGACGATTTCATGGTGCGCCTGCGTGAACTGGCGGCGGTCGATGTGCTCAAGGCCTATCGTCAACAGAGCGAACGCCTGCGCGACGAAGAGCTGCAAAAGGCCCTGCGCCTGCTGGCCAACGGTGGCAACGCCGAAGACGTGCTGGGCCAGTTGGCCCGTGGCCTGACCAATAAACTCCTGCACGCCCCGAGCGTACAGTTGAAAAAGCTTTCTGCCGAAGGCCGCCTCGATGCGCTGGCCATGGCCCAGGAACTCTTTGCCCTCGAGGGCTCACCGGATAGCTTTTCGGATAAAAAACCGCAATGAAAGCGTCACTGCTCAATAAGCTGGATATCCTCCAGGACCGTTTCGAGGAACTGACGGCGCTGCTTGGCGACGCCGAAGTCATTTCCGACCAGACCAAATTCCGCGCCTATTCCAAGGAATACGCCGAAGTCGAGCCGGTCGTCGAAGCCTATAAACAGCTGCTCAAAGCCCAGGCCGACCTGGAAGGCGCCCAGGCGCTGCTCAAGGACGGCGACCCGGACATGCGTGAAATGGCCGTGGAAGAAGTCCGCGAAACCAAAGAGCAACTCATCGAACTGGAAGCCACCTTGCAGCGCATGCTGCTGCCTAAGGACCCGAACGACGGGCGCAACGTGTTCCTCGAAATCCGCGCCGGCACCGGTGGTGACGAGGCGGCGATCTTCTCTGGCGACCTGTTCCGCATGTATTCGCGTTACGCCGAGCGGCGTGGCTGGCGGGTGGAAATCCTCTCGGAGAACGAGGGGGAGCACGGCGGCTATAAGGAAGTCATCGCCCGGGTTGAAGGCGACAACGTCTACGGCAAGCTGAAGTTCGAGTCCGGTGCCCACCGCGTGCAGCGTGTGCCGGCCACCGAATCCCAGGGCCGGATCCACACCTCGGCCTGCACCGTGGCTGTGTTGCCGGAGCCGGACGAGCAGGAAGCGATCGAGATCAACCCGGCGGATTTGCGCGTCGACACCTACCGTTCCTCCGGGGCCGGTGGTCAGCACGTCAACAAGACCGACTCGGCGATCCGTATCACCCACTTGCCGACCGGCATCGTGGTCGAGTGCCAGGAAGAACGTTCCCAGCACAAGAACCGTGCACGGGCGATGGCCTGGCTGTCGGCCAAGCTCAACGACCAGCAGACCGCAGCGGCGGCCAACGCCATCGCCAGTGAGCGTAAATTGCTGGTGGGTTCCGGTGACCGCTCCGAACGCATCCGCACCTACAACTTTGCCCAGGGCCGGGTCACTGACCATCGCGTCAACCTGACCCTGTATTCCCTCGACGAAATCCTCGCCGGTGGCGTCGAAGCGGTGATCGAGCCGTTGCTGGCCGAATACCAGGCCGACCAACTTGCAGCGATAGGTGAATAAATGACCATCATCGCCAGCCTGTTGCGCGCCGCCGAACTGCCGGACTCGCCCACCGCGCGCCTGGACGCCGAACTGCTCCTTGCCGCGGCGCTGGGCAAGTCGCGCAGTTTTCTTCACACCTGGCCCGAGCGCATCGTGCCGAGCGAAGCCGTGTTGGTCTTCGCCGAATATCTGCAGCGTCGTCGCAGCGGTGAACCGGTGGCCTACATTCTCGGCCAGCAGGGTTTCTGGAAGCTCGATCTGGAAGTCGCGCCGCACACGTTGATCCCGCGTCCGGACACCGAATTGCTGGTGGAGGCCGCACTGGAATTGCTCCCGGCGACCCCGGCCAAAGTGCTCGACCTCGGCACCGGCAGCGGCGCAATTGCGCTCGCTCTGGCCAGCGAGCGCCCGGCGTGGAACGTCACCGCTGTGGATCGTGTGCTGGAAGCCGTGGCCCTGGCCGAACGCAACCGTCAGCGCCTGCACCTGAACAACGCCACGGTGCTGAGCAGTCACTGGTTCAGTGCCCTCGAAGGCAAGCGTTTCGAGCTGATCATCAGCAACCCGCCGTATATCCGCGTGGCCGATCCGCATCTTGCCGAAGGCGATGTGCGTTTCGAACCGGAAAGCGCGCTGGTGGCCGGCGTCGACGGGCTCGACGATATACGCCTGATCATTGCCCAGGCGCCGGCACATCTGGAGGCCGGTGGCTGGCTGATGCTCGAACACGGCTATGATCAAGCCGAAGTCGTACGCGATCTGCTGTTGACGCAAGGTTTAGAAGAAGTCCACAGCCGCACCGATCTGGGCGGCCATCAACGGATCAGCCTGGGGCGCCTGCCGTGCTGAATGATCAGGAATTGTTGCGCTACAGTCGGCAGATCCTGCTGCAACACATCGACATCGATGGCCAGTTGAAGCTTAAGGACAGCCGTGTCCTGATCGTTGGCCTCGGCGGTCTCGGCGCACCGGTGGCCTTGTACCTGGCGGCGGCGGGCGTCGGCGAGCTACATCTGGCGGATTTCGACACGGTCGACCTGACCAACCTGCAACGCCAGATTATCCACGACACCGACAGCGTCGGCATGACCAAGGTCGACTCGGCGCTCAAGCGCCTGAGCGCGATCAACCCTGAAATCAAATTGGTGCCCCATCGTCAGGCACTGGACGAGGACTCCCTCGCTGCTGCCGTGCTTGCGGTGGATCTGGTGCTCGACTGTTCGGACAATTTCTCCACTCGCGAAGCAGTCAACGCTGCGTGTGTGGCTGCGCGCAAACCGCTGGTCAGCGGCGCGGCGATCCGCCTCGAAGGGCAGCTCTCGGTGTTCGACCCGCGTCGTGCCGAAAGTCCGTGCTACCACTGCCTGTACGGTCACGGCAGCGAAGCCGAACTGACCTGCAGCGAGGCCGGCGTGGTCGGTCCTCTGGTTGGCCTGGTCGGCAGCCTGCAAGCGCTGGAAGCGTTGAAGTTGCTGGCAGGATTCGGCGAGCCACTGGTGGGTCGCCTGCTGTTGATCGATGCACTGGGCTCGCGCTTCCGTGAACTGCGGGTCAAGCGTGACCCGGGGTGCAGTGTCTGTGGTTCGCACCATGCGTGAGGCGCCGATCGCCGTATTCGACTCCGGCGTCGGCGGCCTGTCGGTGCTGGCGGAAATCCAACAGTTGCTGCCCAATGAATCGCTGCTCTACCTCGGCGATTGCGGCCACATTCCTTATGGCGAGAAAACCCCGGAGTTCATTCGCGAGCGTTGCAGCGTGATGGCCGGTTTTTTCCGCGAGCAGGGCGCCAAGGCGCTGGTGATCGCTTGCAACACCGCGACCGTGGCCGGCGTCGCTGACCTGCGGCGTGACTTCCCCGACTGGCCGATTGTCGGCATGGAGCCGGCAGTCAAACCGGCTGCTGCCGCCACTCGCAGCGGAGTAGTCGGCGTACTCGCCACCACCGGCACCTTGCAGAGCGCGAAATTCGCGGCCTTGCTCGATCGTTTTGCCACCGATATTCGGGTCATTACCCAACCTTGCCCGGGACTGGTGGAGCGTATCGAAAACGGCGACCTGCACAGCGAAGCGCTGCGTCAGTTGCTTCAGCACTACGTCGAACCGCTGCTGGGCGCAGGCTGCGACACGATCATTCTCGGCTGCACCCACTATCCGTTTCTCAAGCCGATGCTCAAGACGATGCTCCCCGACGACATCAGCCTGATCGACACCGGCGCCGCCGTGGCCCGGCAACTTCAGCGTCTGCTGGCCGAGCGCGAATTGCTCGCCGAGGGCCCGAACCGCCCCGCGAAATTCTGGACCAGTGCCGATCCGCAATCCCTGAAAAACATCCTGCCATTGCTGGGACAATTGCCCGGCGATGTGCAAAGCTTCGGTTTGTAAAAAAGTTGCGTCATAACTGAAAAATCAGCTGAACTTCTGTTCAAACGCCGATTTCTATAGCGTCAAGCAAACTAAAAACCATACGACCGTTCGGAAAAGGATGTTTCAAGTGAAGCGACTATTCTGCTTGGCCGCGATTGCGGCCGCACTGATGGGGCAAAGTTTTACCGCGCAAGCCGCGGGTGTGGAATTCGGGGTTGGGGCCACCAGCGATTCAACGATGACGTATCGCCTGGGGATGAATTTCGACTGGGACAAGAGCTGGCTGCAAAGCGATGTCGGTCGCCTGACCGGTTACTGGAGTGGCGCCTACACCTACTGGGAAGGCGACAAGGGCTCCAGCAACAACAGCCTGTCGTTCTCGCCGGTGTTTGTTTACGAGTTTTCCGGCGAGTCGATCAAGCCGTACGTCGAGGCCGGCATCGGCGCTGCGGTGTTTTCCAACACCGAATACGAAGGCAACAAGATCGGCCAGGCCTTCCAGTTCGAAGACCGTTTCGGTTTCGGTTTGCGCTTCCATGGCGGGCACGAGGTGGGGATTCGCGCGACTCACTATTCCAACGCCGGCATGTCGAGCAACAACGACGGGGTAGAAAGCTACTCGTTGCATTACACGATGCCGTTGTAACACCCATGAAAAAGGAGCGCCCGGCGCTCCTTTTTTGTCTTCAGCGATACGCCGTGGCAATCCCCTGGCGTTCTTCGATGCACTCCGGCGAGCCCATTTCGAATTCGCGGCAGATCAGCGGGCGTTTTTCGTAGATCGTGCACATCATCGTGTCGCGATCCAGTGCCGCGCACCAGCCGTCGTCCAGGCGCAACATCACTTCACCACCCCAATCGTCGGTATCGATATAGCGCTCGGGCACGCCGGTGTCGGTGATCAGCATCACTTCGAGCTGACAGCAGCAGGCCGCGCAGGTCGAACAGGTGACTGCAGGCTCGTCGATTGGCTGGAGGGGAATGGTTTTCATGGGCGCCAGTGTACGGCAGTGCCCGGTATGCGTGTGAAAGCTCTGACAGACGATCAGTCTTCCAGACGCCCGGACAGTTGGTGCAACAACGGAAACAGCAGCGCCCACAACAGACCGATGCCGATCAAGGTCGGTAACTCGCCGTAGGGAAATTGCACTCCGGCCAGTCGTCCACCGGCGCAATACGACAACGCACCACCGACGGCTCCGAGCAGAGCCGCCAGCCACCAGGGCCGGGCGCTCCATTGCAGGCAATGGCGTAACGTCGTGGCGAGCAGCGCCCACAGCAACATCAGCCACAGCGGAATCAGCGGCGACAGATCCTTGAACTCGAACACCCCGAGGCCGCGCAAGCCACTGTCCACGGCCGTACCCAGAATCACCACGCTGAGAATCAGTCGACCCTCCGCCGCCCAACTGCTGATCCAGCGCAGATGAATCACCAGCACCGCCAGCGCCACCAGCAACCACAGGCTGTTGCCGCCGAGCACGCAGGCCAGCCAGCCGACCTGGAACAGAACGGCGTTGGCGATCCGCTCAAGCATCGAAGCGCCCGAGCAACGGTGCCGGCATGGCCGCCGGTTTGGCCAACAGCAATTGCGCGGTGCCGATGGTGCGTTCGAGGAAGCCGCCCTCGCAGTAGCACAGATAAAACTCCCACAGCCGCAGGAAATAATCGTCGTAGCCCAATTCGCTCAGACGGCCGTGGGCATGGCGAAAGTTCTCATGCCACAGGCGCAGGGTCCGGGCGTAGTGCAGGCCGAAATCTTCCATGTGCAGCAGGTTCATGTCGGTGTCGCGGCTGACGATTTCGAGCATCTTCTGCACACAGGGCAGGGCGCCGCCGGGGAAGATGTAACGCTGGATGAAATCCACGCCGCGTTTCGCCTGCTCGTAACGCTGGTCCCGAATGGTGATTGCTTGCAGCAGCATCAGGCCGTTGCTCTTGAGCAGGTGCGCGCATTGCTTGAAGTAGGTCGGCAGGAAGCGATGGCCGACCGCTTCGATCATCTCGATCGATACCAGTTTGTCGTACTGGCCGGTGAGGTCGCGGTAGTCCTTGAGCAGCAGTGTCACTCGATCCTGCAAGCCGAGGCTTTCGATGCGCCGGGCCGTGAACGCGTATTGCTCTTTGGACAGCGTGGTCGTGGTGACTTTGCAGCCATAGTGCTGCGCGGCGTACAGCGCCATGCTGCCCCAGCCGGTGCCGATTTCCAGCAGGTGGTCGCCGGGTTCGAGCGCGAGTTTCTGGCAGATCCGCTCCAGTTTGTTCAACTGCGCCTGTTCCAGGCTGTCGTCGGGACGCAGGAACTGCGCCGCCGAGTACATCATGGTCGGGTCGAGAAACTGCTCGAACAGATCGTTGCCGAGGTCGTAGTGCGCGGCGATGTTTTTCTGCGAGCCCTTGCGTGTGTTGCGGTTAAGCCAGTGCAGCCCGCGCACCAGCGGCCGGCCGATTTTCGCCAGTCCGCCCTCCATGCCATCGAGCACCTCAAGGTTGCTGACGAAGACCCGCACTACCGCCGTCAGGTCCGGCGAACTCCAGTAACCATGAATGAAGGCTTCACCCGCACCGATCGAACCGTTGCCCGCGACCATGCCCCACGCCGCCGCATCAAGGACATGAATCTCGCCCAGCAACGCACTGCCCGGCGTGCCGAAGACCTGGCGTTCGCCGTCCTCGATCACCACCAGTTGCCCATGCTTGAGCTGTGCGAGCTGACGAAGAACTCCACGGCGCAGCAGCGAACCGGTGATGCCGTACGTACTGAACGGGATGGCTCTGGCCGAAACGCTAGAGGATTTCATGGCGGTGCTCCTCGGGAGACGCAGTGGCGGTTCGAAAGCTGTCGTCGGCCGTCCGATGGGGAAACAGCGGGGTGCGCTTGAGCAGCAATCGCAGGGCCTGCCAATAGATCGCGAGGGCGGTCTTGGCGGTCATCCAGGGAAAGCGCCACAGATGCCGGTGCAGGTTGCGTCGATCAAGAGGTTCGCGTTTCAGGTTGAGCGTGGCGTCGAACAGTTTTTGCTCGCCCTGCCAGTCGGCCATGTGCACGCCCAGGGTTTGCGCGGCGGGGCTGAAACTCATGCGGTATTCCAGATCCGGCGGCAGGAAAGGCGAAACGTGAAACGCCTTGGCCACGGCGAAATGCTGGTGGAAGTCGCGTACGTTGGTCGGCGCTTGAGCCGGGAGCACATAGTGATAGCGCTCACGCCACGGCGTGTTGCTGACTTCGCAGAGAATCGCCGCCAGTTGCCCGTCGGCCTCGTGGCAGTAAAAGAAACTCACCGGGTTGAATGCCAGGCCCCAACTGCGCGGCTGGGTCAACAGGCAGATCGAACCCTGCGGCTCGTGACCGAGGGCCTCACCGACCAGCAGGCGCACGGCATCGATCAGCCGCACACCACGACCGGTGAAGGTCTTGAGGTAGTCGGTCTCGCGAAATGAGAACGGGGCAAACCGGTTCGCGCCCGCCAAGGGCGACAGGTTCAGCACGGCGTCCTGTTCAGTCAGGTCGAGATAGATCAGCCCGATCCGGTAGCGGAATTCATGACGGCGCGGAGCGAATCGCCGATGGGCGATCCAGCCGCTGTAGAGCGCGCTGTTCACAGGCTTTCTCCGAACGCGGCGGCCACGCGTAAAGCGCTGACCACGCCGTCCTCATGAAAACCGTTGGCCCAATAGGCGCCGCAATAATGGGTGTGTTGTGCTCCGTCGAGTTCGGCCCAGCGCTGTTGTGCCGCCACCGCTGCGAGGCTGAATTGCGGATGGGCATAGGTGAAACGGGCAAGCACTTTGGACGGGCTGATGCCGGCGCTCTGGTTGAGGCTGACGCAGAACGTGGCGTCGCTCTGGATGCCTTGCAGGATATTCATGTCGTAAGTGACGGCCGCCTGGGTATGGCCGGCCCCGCCGAGGCGATAGTTCCAGCTGGCCCAGGCCCGTTTGCGCGTCGGCAACAGGCGGGTGTCGGTGTGCAGCACCACTTCGTTGTCGGCGTAGGGCAGGGCACCGAGAATCTCCCGCTCGGCACTGCCGGGATTGGCCAGCAGACGCAATGCCTGATCGCTGTGGCAGGCCAGCACGACTTTGTCGAAGTGTTCGATGTCGGCGGGGCTGTGGATAACCACGCCGTGTTCGTTGCGATCGATCCGGTTTACCGGACAGTTCACGCGGATCCGTTCTTTGAAAGACTCGGTCAGCGGCGCGATGTAAGCACTCGAGCCGCCCTCGATCACTCGCCATTGCGGACGATTGCTGACCGACAACAAACCGTGGTTCTCGAAGAACCGCACGAAGAACTGCAACGGAAAATTCAGCATCTGGGCCATGGGCATCGACCAGATCGCCGCGCCCATCGGCACGATGTAATGCAGGATGAAGCGCTCGCCGTAGCCGCCGGCCTTGAGGTAATCGTCCAGCGTGGTGTCAGTGGTTATCCGCTGTTCGGCGAGGTCGCGCCGGGCTTCCTTATTGAAACGCAGGATGTCACGCAGCATGCCCCAGAACCCTGGCGACAACAGATTGCTGCGTTGGGCGAACAGGCTGTCGAGGTTGTTGCCGTTGTATTCCAGGCCGGTGTCGGGGTCGGTCACCGAAAAGCTCATCTCGGTGGCCTTGGCGGTTACGCCCAACTGGCCGAGCAAGCGAATGAAGTTCGGGTACGTCCAGTCGTTGAACACGATGAACCCGGTGTCCACTGCGTAATCACGCCCATCCACCGTCACTTTTACTGTGTGCGTATGGCCGCCGACCCGGTCGCCGGCCTCGAACACCGTCACGTCATGTCGGCGATTGAGCAGGTAGGCGCAGGTCAGGCCTGCGATCCCGCTGCCGACAATGGCGATGTTCACGTCAGATCCCTGAGCGGCGGGCTGCGCCGCACCATGCGTTTGCCAATCGCCAGTTGTACCCGCGCCGGCATTTTCGACAATGGCCAGAGCGCAGCCATGAACAGCGCCGGAAAGGCTATCTCCAGAGGCCGCTCCTTGAGTCTGCCGAAGATGTGACTCGCCGCTTTTTCCGCAGGCCAGCTCAATGGCATCGGGAAATCGTTTTTGGCGGTCAATGGTGTTTCGACAAAGCCCGGGCTGATGACCGTGACTTCAATGCCTTCGTCCGCCAGATCGATGCGCAACGACTCGAACAGATACCGCAACCCGGCCTTCGACGCGCCGTAAGCCTCGGCCCGAGGCAATGGCACGTAAGTGACGGAACTGGCCATGCCTACCAGATGCGGCGCGGTTCCCTTGCGCAGCAAGGGCAGGGCGGCTTCGATGCAGTAGCTGCTGGCGAGCAGGTTGGTGCGCACCACGTGCTCGATGATCGAGGCGTCGAACTGCTGGGCATCGACGTACTCGCAGGTGCCGGCGTTGAGAATCACGCTGTCCAACGCCCCCCAGTCCATCGCGATCTGTTCACCGATTTCCCGCACGGTCTGGCTGTTGGTCAAATCCCCCGGCAGCACCAGCACTTGGCCCGGATAGCGTTGCGACAGCACTTTGAGTGGTGTGACCTGACGGGAACTGACCGCCAGGTGTGCACCGGTTTTCAGAATCTCTTCCGCCAGCGCTGCGCCGATGCCACTGCTGGCGCCGGTCAGCCAATAACGGCGTGGAGTTGAACGACTCATCCCAGTCTCCTTTTCAGCCAGGCAATCACCCGGCCCAATACAGGTAGATGTTCATAAAGCAGCGCCCCGGCATCGAAGTAATCCCGGTGGCGATAAACCTTGTCGCGCCAGAGCAGGTGCGAGCAGCCCGTGACGCGAATCAATCGTCCGCCCGCCAGACGCGGGTGGCGGTAACTCATGACCCAGCGCAGGTAACCTTCGCAGTCGCCGATCTGGTCGAAACCGTGGAAGTCGAACCGCAGCTCACTGACATTCGCGTACAACTCGCTGAAGTAGCTGCGCAATTGCGTCAGCCCCTGCACCTCGTGCAAGGGATCGGTGAAATGAATGTCCTCGCTGTAGAGCGCGTCCAGGCTGTGCAGGTTGTCTTTGTTCAACTGCGCAAACTGGCGGGCGAAACGGCGCAGAAATTCACTCATGCCCGCCTCCGGCCGCCTGGCGTGACGGCAGGTTCTTGAACGCGCTCAGTGCCCGCTCCCGCGAGGTGCTCAGGTTGACGATCGGCGGTGGATAGTCCGCCACCCTGAACAGCCCGCCAGCGCTCGCCGGGTTGTGCACTTCCTTCTTGTTCAGTCCGGCCAGTTCAGGCAGCCAGTGTTTGATGAACAGGCCTTCGCTGTCGAATTTTTCCGACTGGCTGACCGGGTTGAAAATCCGGAAGTACGGCGCTGCATCGGTGCCGGTTGAAGCGCTCCACTGCCAGCCGCCGTTGTTCGCCGCCAGATCGCCGTCGATCAGGTGGCGCATGAAAAAACGCTCGCCTTCACGCCAGTCGATCAGCAGGTTCTTGGTCAGGAACATCGCCACCACCATCCGCAGGCGATTGTGCATCCAGCCGGTTTCGAGCAATTGGCGCATGGCCGCGTCGATGATCGGCAGGCCGGTGCGTGCCTGCTGCCAGGCCGCCAGTTCCTGCGGCGCATCGCGCCAGGCCAGGGCTTCGGTTTCCGGGCGGAACGCGCGATGGCGGGAGACCCGTGGGTAACCCACCAGAATGTGTTTGTAGAACTCGCGCCACAGCAGCTCGTTGATCCAGGTGACGGCGCCGACCTTGCCGCTTTCGAATTCGCCCTGATTGGTTTGCAGCGCGGCATGCAGGCACTGGCGCGGCGAGATCACACCCGCCGCGAGATAGGCCGAGAGCTGGCTGGTGCCAGGCTTGGCCGGGAAGTCGCGTTCGCTCTTGTAATAGTCGATCTGCACGTCGGCGAAGGTGTCGAGGCGTCGTTGGGCCTCGGTTTCGCCGGCGGGCCACAGGTTGCGCAGGGCCTGGCCGGGTGTCGGGAAACCCTCGATGGACTCGGGCAGCGGATCGCTGTCGATATTCAGCGGGACCTGCGCCGACGGCGCCTTTATCAGCGCCGGCATCGAGCGATGCAAACGTTCATAGCAGACTTTGCGGAACTGGCTGAACACCTGAAAGTAGGTGTCGGTCTTGGTCAACACGCTGCCGGGTTGGAACAGCAACTGATCAAGGTGGCTATGAAACGTGATGCTTTCGGCTTGCAAGGCTCGTGCAACCGCTGCATCGCGGCGGCTTTCATGAATGCCATATTCCTCGTTGGCGTGAACGGCCTCGACCTTCAATTGCCGGCACAGCTCAAGCAGCACCGCTGGCGCCTGATCCCAGCGCGGGGCGCTGCGGATCAACAACGGGATGTTCAGTGCTGCGAGGCTTTTGCTCAGCTCCCGCAGGTTGCGCAGCCAGAAATCGATCTTGCACGGGGCGTCGTCATGTTCCTGCCATTGCTCGGGGCTCAACAGGTACACGGCCACGGTCGGGCCACGCTCGGCGGCGGCCGTCAGGGCGGTGTTGTCATGTTGGCGCAGGTCGCTGCGCAGCCAGATCAATTGCATGGTGTTCTCGACAGTCTTCATCAAATCAACTCTCGCTCTATCAGCACCTGATGCGCCGCCAGAGGATCTTCGGCCAGGTACAGATCAGCGATCTCGGAGGTTCTTACGGACAACTCGGCGTGGTGGATGCACACCGTTGGTCCGGCAATCATTTTCAGGCAGCTGACGCCATTCAACAGCTTCGGCAACTGCGCAAGGTTCATGGCTTTGCTGGAATACAGCAGTACGCCACGGGCTTGCAGATGATCGACTGCCAACGCCAGTTCCCCGGCCGGCAGCGGCCAGTCAAACACCTGCACCGGGCAATCGGCACTGCTGATCAACCAGGCGCAGAGCCACAGGTGCGGCTCCAGCAGTAAGTCCGAATGATTGACCAGCAGCAGTGGCGCACCGCGCAACTGACGGTTGTTATGGTAGATGCGTGCGCCAAATTTGCTACGCAGCCAGGCGTGAAAGAACACCCGCTCCATCTGCGCACCGAACTGGCCCTGCCAGCGCTGTTCGAGTTCCGCCAGCAACGGCATCAGCAATTGCTCGCACAGGGTTCGCGGCGGGTACAACGCCATGGCCTGGTTGACGCTGTCGTCGAGGCTGCGTTCGTTCAATTGGATGACCGCCTGCAGTGCGGCTTGATGCAACGGCTGCCATTCGTTTTCCAGCGGCTCGTTGAAGGCTTGCGGTGTGTCGAGCAGCGGTTTGACCTGACTGACCGCAACGCCCCGGTTCAGCCAGGTGAGGATGGTCTGGATGCGCTGCACGTGCTCGGCCGAGTACAGGCGATGACCTTTAGGCGTGCGCTGGGGCACGATCAATCCGTAACGGCGTTCCCAGGCGCGCAGGGTAATCGCGTTGACGCCGGTCTGGCGCGCGACCTCGCGGATCGGCAGCCAGCCGTCGTCGAGGGCTTTCTTGAAGTCGGCGCCGAGGTCTTCGCGGGCGCTGGTGTCGGGTGAGTCGTTCATCAAATGGCGTTTCGCAGGCTGAGGTTTTCCGGGTGCGGTTGCAGGTAAACCTGTTGCGCGATGTACGGATCGGGGTGTTGGCGAAAGTGATGCTTGAGCAGCGTCAGCGGCACCACCAGCGGCACGATGCCGTGGCGGTACTGGCCGATGACGTGCTGCATTTCCTGTTTGTCTTCGGTGCTGATGGCCCGTTTCAGGTAGCCACTGATGTGCTGCAACACGTTGCTGTGGGTGCGGCGCGTGGCGCAGGTGCTCAGCGCCGCCATCAATTGGCTGAAGTAGCGCGGGCCGAGCGCCACGGGATCGATTCCGCTCATGTTGCCCAGTAGATTGCCCAGCGCCTTGTATTGCACCGGGTTGTGGGCCATCAGCAGGTATTTGTAACGTGAGTGGAAGTCGGTCAGGGCGCGGCGGCTCAGGCCTTGTTCGAGCACCTGTTGCCAGTCGCTGTAGGCGAACACCCGAGTGATGAAATTTTCCCGCAGGACCGGATCGTTCAATCGTCCGGCTTCCTCCACCGGTAGATCTGGGTGCCGGACACAGAAGGCCTGGGCGTAGATCCCGCGCCCGCTGCCGATCGGCGCGCCGTTGTGGTGATAGACCTTGACCCGCTCCAGCCCGCAGGACGGCGATTGCTGCATGAAGATGTAGCCGCAGATGTCATCGAGTTCGGTGGCCATTTTCTGGCCATAAGCGGACAGCGCGTCGGTGACGTCGGCCTCGCGATGAACAGTGCCGAGAGCCTGGGGATGATCCGGGTCACCCACCAGGCGAATCGGCTCGCGGGGAATGCCCAGGCCGATCGCGACTTCCGGGCAGACCGGGACGAACTGGAAATACTCAGTGAGGGTGCGGGTGCACAGTCGCGATGCCTTGTGTCCGCCGTTGTAGCGCACTTCGGCCCCCATCAGGCAGGCGCTGATGGCGATCTTGGGTGGGGACGGTTCGGACATGGAGGCACCTCGAATCTGAATTTGTACAAAATAATTATTCTGTACAACATTCCTTCAGCATAGATTCAAGGGTGTACAAGTCAATTTATTTGTACAGGATTTTGGCGAGAACTAGAGCCAGCCCATTTTCCAGTGCGCATCGTCCTGCAATGCGTGCCAGTCCAACTGCGTGCTGTGTCGGGTCAACACAGCCTGTAATTCAATCTCTAGCACCGTGCCATCCTCGTCGCAGAATAGTCTGGTTATCAGAAAATGCTTTTCACGGTTTTGCGGGAGGGCTGCTGTCCATTTCGACAGCAGCAGTTTGCGCGGATTGAAGCGGTTCACTGCAGGTGTTCGTGCAGACGACGTGCAGCTTCCTGACCGCTGAGCCACGCGCCCTCGACCCGGCCTGACAGGCACCAGTCGCCGCATGCATAAAGCCCCAGATCGGCATCCGCCAGCGTGCCCCATTCATGGCTGGTGGATGGGCGGGCGTAGAGCCAGCGGTGGGCGAGACTGAAGGTGGGCGCGGGCATGGCGCTGTGCAGCAACTCGGCGAAGGCACCGTGCAATTGCTCGATCACGGCCTCCTTGGGCAGATCGATATGCTGCCGGCTCCAGGCACTGGTGGCGTGCAGGACCCAAGTGTCGAGCGTGTTGTCGCGCCCCGGTTTGCTGCGGTTGCGGGCCAGCCAGTCGAGGGGGCTGTCTTGCACGAAGCAGCCTTCGATGGGCGTATCCAGCGGCGTGTCGAAGGCGAGGGCGACGGCCCAGGTCGGGTCCATCTTCACGCCTGCAGCGGCCCCGGCGAGTTTCGGTGCAGCGGCCAGCAACGCGGTGGCCTGTGGGGCCGGGGTGGCGATCACCACATGGCTGAACGGCCCGTGGGTGAAGCCTTCGGCATCTTGCAGGTGCCAGTGTTCTTCGCCGCGATAGACCTCGGTGATCCGGCAGGCGAAGTGCACTTCCAGGCCGTCGAGCAAGCCACGGGTGATGGCGCTCATGCGCGGTGTGCCGACCCAGCGGGTCTGCTCGTCCGGCGACAGGTTCAGTTGCCCGCCATGATAGGTGTAGAGCTGCGGCGTCCACTCGGCGACCCAGCCCTGGCTTTGCCAGCGCTGGACTTCGGTGACGAAGCGTCGATCTCGGGCGGTGAAATACTGCGCGCCCATGTCCAGCGAGCCGGCGTCACTGCGCTTGCTCGACATGCGCCCGCCGCTGCCACGGCTTTTATCGAACAACTGAACGCTGTGCCCGGCCTCTGTCAGGGCCTGGGCGGCGGAGAGTCCGGCGATGCCGGTGCCAATGATTGCGATAGGTACAGTCATAGGGGCCTCGTTTACCTTTCTGTACAGACTACGCCGTGGATGAAACCTGTACAATTTTGTTTTTTGGTATAACTTCCAGCGTTTTCGTTCTGACAGCTTGGCCTATTGTTAAACAATAGAGCCTGCCCGATAGAAAAGATCCCTGCTTATAAAAATAGACTAGGGATCGGGGTAAAACGCCACGCGAGGAAGATGTCATGCACATATTGCTGACCGGCGGTACTGGATTGATCGGACGTCAGCTCTGCCGGCACTGGTTGGGGCAGGGACATCGCTTGACCGTGCTGAGTCGTCGCGCGGAAAAAGTCGCGAAAATCTGTGGAGCGCCAGTGCGTGGCATTGCGCGTCTGGAGGACTTTGGCGACGAGCCGGTCGACGTGATCGTCAACCTCGCCGGCGCGCCGATTGCCGACCGGCCGTGGACCCATCGGCGTAAAGCCGTGTTGTGGAGCAGTCGCATCACGCTCACCGAAACGTTGCTGACGTGGCTGGAAAATCGCGGGCAGAAACCGTCACTGCTGATCTCGGGCTCGGCGGTGGGTTGGTACGGTGACGGCGGCGAACGCGAGTTGACCGAAGACTCGCCACCGGTGATCGACGATTTCGCCAGTCAGTTGTGCATTGCCTGGGAGGAAACCGCGCAACGCGCCGAAGCGATGGACATTCGCGTGGTGCTGGTGCGAACCGGGCTGGTGCTGTCGGCCGAGGGCGGTTTTTTGTCGCGCCTGTTGCTGCCGTTCAAACTCGGACTGGGCGGGCCTTTGGGTAATGGTCGGCAGTGGATGTCGTGGATTCATATCGACGATCAAATCGCCCTGATTGATTTTCTTCTGCACCGCAATCAGGCCAGCGGTCCTTATAATGCGTGCGCACCGAAACCTGTGCGCAATCGCGAATTCGCCAAGACGCTGGGCAGCGTGCTGCATCGCCCGGCGTTCATGCCGATGCCGGCCCTCGCCTTGAAGGTCGGGCTCGGCGAGATGTCATTGCTGTTGCTGGGTGGCCAACGGGCCACGCCGGCACGCTTGCTGGAAGCCGGATTCAGTTTCCGCTTCACGGATTTACGCGCGGCCCTGGACGATCTCTCCAGCCGCCTCTGAAATAGGACGTTGCATGACCGATCACGCCTTGCTTCTGGTCAACCTGGGTTCGCCGGCCTCCACTTCGGTGGCCGACGTGCGCAGCTACCTCAATCAATTTCTGATGGACCCGTACGTGATCGACCTGCCGTGGCCGGTGCGGCGTCTGTTGGTGTCGCTGATCCTGATCAAGCGCCCCGAGCAGTCGGCCCATGCCTACGCCTCGATCTGGTGGGATGAAGGCTCGCCGCTGGTGGTGCTCAGCCGTCGCCTGCAACAGCAGATGAAGGCGCAGTGGACCCACGGCCCGGTGGAACTGGCCATGCGTTACGGCGAGCCATCGATTGAGACAAGCCTGCTGAGGCTGGTCGCGGCGGGGCACAAGCGCATTACTCTCGCGCCGCTTTATCCACAGTTCGCCGACAGCACCACGACCACCGTGATCGAAGAAGCCAAGCGAGTTGTGTGCGAGAAGAAACTCGATGTGCAACTGTCGGTATTGCAGCCGTTCTACGATCAGCCGGAATACCTTGATGCGCTGGTGGAGAGTGCCCGACCGCACTTGCGGCAGGATTATGATCACCTGCTGCTGAGCTTCCATGGTTTGCCGGAGCGGCACCTGAAAAAGCTCAATCCGGGGCACAGTTTCGAGGGCGGCGGCGATTGCTGCGCCGGTGCACCGCCGGAGGTGGTTGCGACCTGTTATCGCGGTCAGTGCCTGCGCACGGCGGCCGAGTTTGCCAAACGCATGGGCATCCCGGACGGTAAATGGTCGGTGTCGTTTCAGTCGCGGCTGGGCCGGGCGAAATGGATCGAACCCTACACCGAAGCGCGGCTGGATGAGTTGGCCAAGAGCGGCGTGAAGAAGATTCTGGTGATGTGCCCGGCGTTTGTTGCCGATTGCATCGAAACCCTGGAAGAGATCGGCGATCGCGGCAAGGAACAGTTCCGCGAGGCGGGAGGGGAGGAGTTGGTGCTGGTGCCGTGCCTGAACGATGACCCGCAATGGGCAAAGGCATTGGCGACGCTTTGTGAGCGGGCGCCACTGGCTCTCTGAAAACATGGTCGTTCCCACGCAACGTGGGAACGACCAACGCTCAAGGCTTAGAGCAGCGGCTCATCTGCCTTCTTGTGTTTCCAGCTGTCGTTGCCCGGCAGGATCAGGTTCAGCGCAATCGCCACCACCGCGCACAGCGCGATGCCTTTGAGGCCGAAGTCATCCGGACCGGTGCCGGTGCCGACCAGCACACCGCCAATCCCGAACACCAGCGTGACGGAAACGATCACCAGATTGCGCGCCTCGCCCAGATCGATCTTGTGACGGATCAGGGTGTTCATCCCCACCGCCGCGATCGAACCGAACAACAGGCACAGAATCCCGCCCATCACCGGCACCGGAATGCTTTGCAGCAGGGCACCGAACTTGCCGATGAACGCCAGGCTGATGGCGAAGATCGCCGCCCAGGTCATGATTTTCGGGTTGTAGTTCTTGGTCAGCATCACCGCGCCAGTCACTTCGGCGTAGGTGGTGTTGGGCGGACCGCCGAACAGGCCGGCGGCCGTGGTGGCGATACCGTCACCCAGCAGGGTGCGATGCAGGCCCGGTTTCTTCAGGTAGTCGCGACCGGTCACGCTGCCGACGGCAATCACGCCGCCGATGTGCTCGATGGCCGGGGCCAGCGCCACCGGGACGATGAACAGGATCGCCTGCCAGTTGAACTCGGGCGCAGTGAAGTGAGGGATCGCAAACCACGGGGCTGCCGCAATCTTCGCGGTGTCGACGACACCGAAATAGAAGGACATGGCGAAACCCACCAGCACGCCGGAAATGATCGGTACCAGGCGGAAAATGCCTTTGCCGAACACCGCCACGATCAACGTGGTCAGCAATGCCGGCATCGAGATCATCATCGCGGTCTGGTAATGGATCAGCTCCGAACCGTCACCGGCCTTGCCCATCGCCATGTTCGCGGCAATCGGCGCCATGGCCAGGCCAATGGAAATGATCACCGGACCGATCACCACCGGCGGCAGCAGACGGTCGATGAACCCGGTGCCTTTGATCTTCACGGCCAGGCCAAGGAAGGTGTAGACGAAACCGGCCGCCATCACGCCGCCCATGGTCGCGGCGAGGCCGAACTGGCCCTTGGCGAGAATGATCGGGGTGATGAAGGCAAAGCTCGACGCCAGGAACACCGGCACCTGACGCCCGGTGACGATCTGGAACAGAATCGTCCCAAGACCTGCGGTAAACAGTGCCACGTTCGGGTCAAGACCCGTGATCAGCGGCATCAGCACCAGGGCGCCGAAAGCCACGAACAGCATCTGTGCGCCGGACAGCACCGTGCGCCAGAGCGGATCGTTGAACTCTTGCTGCATGGTTACGCGTCCTTCTGCTTGGTGCCGAAGATCTTGTCACCGGCATCGCCAAGCCCAGGAATGATGTAACCGTGCTCGTTGAGTTTCTGATCGATGGACGCGGTGTAGATGATCACGTCCGGGTGAGCTTTCTCGACAGCGGCAATGCCTTCCGGCGCGGCAACCAGCACCATCGCGCGGATGTCCTTGCAACCGGCCTTTTTCAGCAGGTCGATGGTCGCAACCATGGAGCTGCCGGTGGCGAGCATCGGGTCGATGATCATGGCCAGGCGTTCGTCGATTTCCGGAACCAGTTTTTCCAGATAAGTGTGGGCCTGCAGGGTTTCTTCGTTACGGGCAACGCCGACGGCGCTGACCTTGGCGCCCGGGATCAGGCTCAGCACGCCTTCGAGCATGCCGATGCCGGCACGCAGGATCGGCACGACGGTAATCTTCTTGCCGGCGATTTTCTCGACCGACACAGTGCCGCACCAACCTTCGATATCGTAGGTTTCCAGCGGCAGGTCTTTGGTAGCTTCATAGGTCAACAGGGCACCGACTTCCTGAGCGAGCTCGCGGAAATTCTTGGTGCTGATGTCTGCACGGCGCATAAGGCCAAGTTTGTGACGGATCAGCGGATGGCGGATCTCTTGGATGGACATGGGGAAAGGCTCCGGCGGCGGGCAAAAAAACCGGCCTAGATTAATCTATCCGAGGGTGATGTCCTATAGGACATACAGTACGTTAGTCCACAAATGCTTGATTCGGCCGTGCGGGATGCGTACCTTTGCCCGCTTTTCCGAAACAGACCCCCCTTGGAGAGCGCCATGTCCGCTGATCTCGAGCATATCCGTCAAATCATGCGAGAGGCTGACTGCCTGTACACCGAAGCTGAAGTCGAGGCTGCCATTGCCCGCGTCGGTGCACAAATCAACGAACAACTGGCCGAGAGCAACCCGGTGGTGTTCTGTGTGATGAACGGCGGGCTGATTTTCTCCGGCAAGCTGCTGACCCATCTGCAGTTCCCGCTGGAAGCGTCCTACCTGCACGCCACCCGCTATCGCAACGAAACCAGCGGCGGCGACCTGTTCTGGAAAGCCAAGCCGGAAGTCTCGTTCATCGACCGCGACGTGCTGATCATCGACGACATCCTCGACGAAGGTCACACCCTGGGCGCGATCATCGACTTCTGCAAACACGCTGGCGCGCGCAAAGTGCACACCGCCGTGCTGATCGACAAGGACCACGACCGCAAGGCCCGTCCTGACCTGAAAGCCGATTTCGTCGGCCTGCCGTGCGTCGACCGTTACATCTTCGGTTACGGCATGGACTACAAAGGCTACTGGCGCAACGCCAACGGGATCTTCGCCGTCAAAGGCATGTAAGAGTCCCCTGAAAGATCGCAGCCCCTGGCTGCGATCTTTTGCTTTTAAAGACTGCTAAAGTGCTCGGCCCCGCCCTCCGGAGCCTGTCATGAGCCTCTTGATCCGCAGCTGCGCCGCCCTGTTGCTGACCCTCAGCCTGCCCCTGGCCGCCGCCCCGATGCACAGCCAATTCCTGCCGCCCGACGACCTGACCCTGCGCGATGCCGAACCCGAGCAGCAGCAACTGTTGCAGGTCACCGACTATTCCGTGGTGGTCGGCGCCCAGCGCCAGTCCAACCAGCAGCCGATTCCGGTCACATCGCCGTTGATGATTCGCCTCAAGGGCAAGTCGCTGAACAAGGGCGCGACGATCAACCAGGTACTGGTCAGTTTTGACGGCGAAAGCAAAAGCCTGAAAAAACCGGTGTATGACGACAAGAGCAAGACCCTGACGCTCTTCTATCCGTTGGCTCAGTACCGGGTGGTGATCGATCTGTTGCGCAACGAAACGGTGTACTGCCAGTTCCTGACCTACGCCAACGGCCACATCTGGGCCGATCTGCACACCGGCAGCACGCGTGCGCGTTGAGCCCTGTGCCCGGGCGGGGGTAAACTGCCCGCCCCGTGAAATGTCTGCGAGCTGGAGTCGGCAATGCGTAAAGATAAGAAGCAAGTGATTGGTGACGAGATCGGCGATGAGCAGATCAAGCTGTTCCTCGATTTTGAGCCGGTCGACGCCACCTCGCCGTCGCTGCACAAACTGGTCAAGGCCTACCGTGGCCTGCGCATCGACGATTTCGAGCGCTTCCTGACCTTCTTCGTTGCGGCCGGTTATGACGTGGACGGTAAAGACGAGCACGGCAAGACCTTCGTCGACCAGATCCGCGATCAACGCAACGCACCGGAATACATCGAGCTGATCGAGAAGGCACGCGGCTGATTGCCCGCGGTTTTCCCGAGGCATAAAAAAACGCCCCGCACTCACTGAGTGCGGGGCGTTTTTCATGGAGCCGAATCAGGCGTAGCTTTCGGTCTCGTTACTGGCTGCAACCAGTTCCAGCGCGACGTTGTTGTGCGCGTTGATCTTGCGATACAGCGCAGCGTCGGTTTCCAGGACCTTTTCACGGGCCGGGAAGATTTCCGCCAGTTTGGCAGCCCACTCACCCTTGGCCTTGGCCGGGAAGCACTTCTCGATCAGTTCCAGCATGATCGAAACGGTCACCGAAGCACCTGGCGAAGCGCCGAGCAGGGCGGCGAGGGAGCCGTCCTTCGCGGCCACCAGTTCGGTACCGAACTGCAGGATGCCGCCTTTTTTCGGGTCTTTCTTGATGATCTGCACCCGTTGGCCGGCCACTTCCAGGCGCCAGTCTTCGGCTTTCGCCTCGGGGTAGAAACGACGCAGGGATTCCAGACGCTGTTCCATCGACTGCATCACTTCGCTGACCAGGTACTTGGTCAGGTCCATGTTGTTCTTGGCCACGGCCAGCATCGGGCCGATGTTGCCGGCGCGAACCGACAGCGGCAGGTCCATGAAGGAGCCGTGCTTGAGGAACTTGGTGGTGAAACCGGCGTATGGCCCGAACAGCAGAGACTTCTTGCCATCGACCACGCGGGTGTCCAGGTGCGGCACCGACATCGGAGGCGAACCTACCGCAGCCTGGCTGTAGACCTTGGCCTGGTGATGCTTGACCACTTCCGGGTTGTCGCAACGCAGCCACTGGCCGCTGATCGGGAAGCCGCCGAAGCCTTTGCTTTCTTCGATGCCCGAGGCTTGCAGCAGCGGCAGGGCCGCGCCACCGGCGCCAAGGAACACGAATTTGGCGTCGACTTCGCGGCTGCTGCCGCTGTTGACGTCCTTGATGCTGACGGTCCAGCCATTGGCGTTACGCTTCAGACCGGTCACGCGTTTGCAGTATTTGACCTGGGCATCCGGAGCGCTGGTCAGGTGCTTGAGCAACTGATTGGTCAGCGCGCCGAAGTTGACGTCGGTGCCGTTGATCACGCGGGTGGCGGCGAGCACCTGGTCTTGCGGACGCCCCGGCATCATCAATGGCATCCATTCGGCCATCTTCGCCTTGTCTTCGGTGTATTCCATGTCGGCGAAGGCGTGGTGCTTGTGCAGTACGTTGAAGCGTTCCTTGAGGAATGAAACGCCTTTTTCGCCTTCGACGTAGCTCAGGTGCGGCACCGGGCTGATGAAGGATTTGCACGAGCCGAACGTGCCTTTCCTGGTCAGGTACGACCAGAACTGCTTCGACACCTCGAACTGGGTGTTGATGTGCACGGCTTTCTTGATGTCGACGGTGCCGTCGGCAGCCTGCGGCGTGTAGTTCAGCTCGCACAGGCCGGCGTGGCCGGTACCGGCGTTGTTCCACGGGTTGGAACTTTCCGCGGCACCGGAATCCATCAGCTCGACGACTTCCAGCTTGATCGCCGGGTCGAGCTCTTTGAGCAGGACTGCAAGGGTGGCACTCATGATGCCGGCCCCAACCAGAACTACGTCGACTGCTTCGTTATGCGCCATTTAACGCGTCTCCAAAATCTGCAGCACCAAATTGTCGGCATGGCTGCCAGGTATCCGGGGCAGGTCAGTTGCGCCCCAGGAACCCATGGCCAGGTTTGCCATGTCCGAATCTTCGCAATTTTTCGCAACTTCGACGGATGCGTGCGGCCTGGCTTCAAGAGTCACATGAACTCATTTCAGCACGGGGCTGGCAATTCGACTTATGGTCGAGACATCCGTTTGTGCAACCAAATCCGTAGCGGACAGGCTTCAGGCTCCGGTATTCGAGGCGTACCCGTTCCTGTGTCGTTGGGCTGTTTCAGACGCTAATGGTGCATGTTCAGACGCAAAACTATTCATTTGCTCGCCACACTCTTGTGAAGTTGTGAAAACCCGTTTTTTTCACGCTCTTTTGAAGACGTGAACCTCAAAAAAGGGCTGTCCGGGCCTGGCACCGTGCCCGGAAGGATTGCCGCCACGCGATACATGGGCAGGCAAAACGGGCAAACAACTCAGTGACCGAGCGTCATGACAGCTCTGCAGATTCGCGAAAAGCGGGGATTTGCCAGGGAAACAGCAAGCACGCCAGCTTCACTCGATCTGTGTGGGCGGCTCTCTGTGGGCGATTTTGATGCCAATGCACGCGCATTGACGCTGTTGCGGGGCCCGATCAGGAGACGTCCTTATAATCGGGGGGAGATTGTATCGAAGAAATGCGGGGAGTTGGTCGAGTTTAATGACTTTTATTAGGCATCCGGTCAGATGCTCAACATCGCCTGGGCGCGTGCGCGAGGGCGGTGCTGTTCGACCCGGGCGCTGGCAGGCAGAGGCTGGTGCAACCAGTTGAGGCGGATTTCCTCGATTTCGACCCAACCGTCACCCATTGGCTGCAGGCTGCACTGTTTGAAAGCCTGGCAATGGCCGTTGTGGTCGAGCAGGGCGAAGCTGCGGTGCAGCGGACGTGGAGCGAACAACGAGATCAGATAGCGCATGGTGTGTGTTCCTTCTGGAGATCTGTGACGAAGATTGTCAAAAGACCGTGAAGCGAACATGTAAGGGCGGTGAACAATCTGTGACAGGAACCGCGTGCACCGGGGTTTGTCAGAGATTTCAGTGCTGGTGACCCGCCGTGGCCCACCGCTATACTGCGGGCCTGTCTGTGCCTGATTCTGGAGAGAAGAGCATGTTGCAACGCCTGTTGTTCGGTTTGATCACTGTGACCAGTTTGACCCTGGTTGGCTGCGCCCACAGCCCGCAACAACTGAGCCCGGAACCGAAGCTGACCACTCAGCTGGCACCGGTCGGCCACGGCCAGCCTGTCGTGGTCCGCGTGGTCGACGGTCGTCCGTCGCCAACCCTGGGCACCCGCGGTGGCCTGTACCCGGAAACCAGCGCCATCACCGTACAGCGCGAGCAGATCCTGCCGAAGTTGCAGGCTCAGGCCGAAGCGGCCGTGCGTCTGCTGGGCTTCACCCCGTCCAACGGTGCGATGAATGCTCCACAACTGACCGTGACCCTGACTGAACTGAAATACCAGTCGCCGAAAGAAGGCATGTACGTGACCGAGGCCACCATCGGTGCGACCTTCCGTTCCGACGTGCAGAGCGGCAACCGTCGCTACAGCGGCCGTTACGGCGCGTCGCTGGACCAGCGTTTCGGCATGGCGCCGAATCAGGAAACCAACACCAAACTGGTCAGCGATGTGCTGAGCGATGCGCTGACCCGTCTGTTCAAGGATCCGACCGTGGGTCAGATCCTAGCCGAATAAGTTTTCGGTTGATGTGAAAAAGCCCGGGGCCATTGATGGCCCCGGGCTTTTTTCGTTCAGGCGGCTTGCGAATAGAAGTCGAGAACGCTGACGCCGGTCAGCAGGTCGGTCTCGGGCAAGTCCGCATGCTGGTGCCCGCCGAGGGCGCAATACACCAGCCAGTGACGGTCCTGAACATTGAAGGCCAGGCTGCCGACGAGGGTCTGTTGTTCGTCGGACGGGGAGATGAGGTACAGGCGATCCTGGTTTTCCGCGTGAAGCATGTCGCATTCCGTTTACGTTTCGAGGCGCGCAGGGTGGCCGAAACAAATGACGATGCCGTGACACAGGACAGCCATCGGTCGATTGCTGCGTTATTTGTCGTAAAGGGTAGGGCTGCGGGGGAGGGTTTCGGTAGAATCCGCGCCGCGGTCGTCGGTCTGGCGTTCGCCATTCCGGTTTAGATTGAGGTCTGTGATGTCGCTGCACTTGATGACGCTGTTTACCGCCCATCCCGCCAAACTGATCAACCTGCTGGCCCTGCTGTTGGCTTTCCCGGGCAGTTGGCTGCTGCACGCGACCCGGCGCCGTGAACAACGAGCGATGGCCAGTATCGCGGCCCAGCGTCAAAGCCGACCCGATCAGGAGCCGGTGCTGGATTGGGCGACCCTGCGCATGAATCGCTTCTTTTACCGCTTCGGCTTTGCCTGTCTGGGCCTGGCGTTGCTGGTGTCCTGGATCAGTACCCGCTACTGAACGAAAAACGGCGCCCGAAGGCGCCGTTCTTGTATCCGGCCGAAACCGCTTACAGCGGCAAACCAGCCTTGACCCGGTACTGATTGCGCACCGGCGTCGCGTATTGCAGCACCAGATATGGACGGTGCTCCTCAGGGCAGGCGTCCAACCGGTTCTGCCATTCTTCCTGGGCCTTGGCCAGTTCCTCGGCGCCGAACACCTCGGCAGCCTTCGGCACATTCAGTTGCGGATCAGCATCCGCCCACTGCGCGTACGCCAGGTAATGCACCGGGAACAACCGGTAGCCGCCGAGAATCTGCTTGTCCATCTCGACTGCCAATTGCTTGGTGTCTTCGAACAGCTCGGTGATCGGCGCGGCAAAGTTCACGTGCACCCGGCCCTTGTAGCCGGTGATGCCCTTGGCGATGCTCACGTCATCCTCGCCCGGCGCCTTGCTGTAGGTGCCGGTGGTGGCGCGGATGTACAGCTCGCGGGCCTTGGCCTGGTCGCACGGGTCGTATTCGTAGCTGATCGACACCGGGGTCAGGTTCAGCGACTGGATAACCTCGCCGAACGGCTCGTCCTTGCGGCTCATGTGGAACATCTTGAGGATCGCCGATTCTGTACGGTCGTCGCCGTCCTTCGCGCGGCCTTCGGCCTGGGCGATCCAGATCGAGGCGCAATCGTTGCGGATCGAGTGGTTGATGTAGGCCGACAGCAGTTGATAAGCGGCCATTTTCTCGCGGCGCCCGGTGATCGAACGGTGAACGATGAAGCTCTTGTTCAAGCGCATCAGGTCGCTGACGAACGGCTTTTGCAGCAGGTTGTCGCCAATCGCGATGCGTGGGGTCGGCAGGCCGGCGTGGTACACCGCATAGTTGACGAAGGCCGGGTCCATCACGATGTCGCGGTGGTTGGCGATGAACAGATAAGCGCTGCCGGACTTGAATTGCTCGACACCGGTGTAGGTCACGCCGTCGGTGGCGCGCTCGATGGTGTGGTCGACGTAGAACTCGACCTTGTCCTGCAAAGTCGCCACCGATGTCACGTCGGCGAACTCACGACGCAGCCGATGGGCTATAAGTGGTTTGAGCATCCAGCCGAAGGCACCGGCGAAACGCGGGAAGCGGAAGTGGGTGAGGATATCTAGAAACGCCTTGTCGCCGAGCAGTCTTGCCAGTACCGCAGGTACTTCGCTGTCGTCGTAAGGTCGGATGGCATCGAATTCGCCCATCATGCTCTCTTGTTGGAAACGGCTAGGGTAAGTAAAGGTTTTGATCGAAAACCAACGGGGCACGGTCTGAAAAAGTAGCCAGACAAAAATAGCCCTGCAAATAGACCGGCGATTATACGCACAAGTCACCCGGGAGACCGCGATGCTGGAAAGCGCAGTATATGAATGTCCGTATTGTGGTGAAGAGGTCGAGACGTCCGTGGATCTGTCGGGGGGCGATCAGACCTATATCGAAGACTGTCAGGTGTGTTGCCGGCCGATCACCTTTGTCCTGCAGGTCGATGGTCAGGACTGGTTTCTGGAAGTCTTCAGCGAAAACGAGTGAGGTGCGCCCATGCAGCGAATCTACGAGCCGGAAAACCTGATGGAAGGCGAGATGCTCAAGGGCATGCTCGCCAGCGAAGGCATCGAGGCGCATCTGGTCGGTCGCGATTTGCTCGGTGGCACGGGCGAGCTGCCGATCTTCGGTTTGCTCGGACTGTCGGTCGAGAACGATCAGGCCGAATACGCCCGCGAGCTGATCAGCGCGTACAATGCCGCGCTGCCGCTGCCCGGCGATGAACCGGAGAGCTTCCCCGGTACGCTGGTCTGTTAGGCTGGCGTTCGTTTTATTCTTGAGTCGTGCTGCCCCATGTGTGGACGTTATGCCCTGTTTCGCTGGAACCGCGACTTTGCGGCGCTGCCAGGTTTTCCCGCCGATCAGTTGGCGCAGTGGAACATTTCCCCCAATGATTCGGTGTTGATGCTGCGCGCCGAAGCCGATGGCCAGCGCACGCTGGCCCGCGCCCGTTGGGGGCTGACGCCGCCGTGGCTGACCGATCTGTCGCGTACGCCGGCCCATGCCCGGGCCGAAACCGTCGCCGAACAACCGATGTTCCGCGAAGCCCTGCGCCTGCGCCGTTGCCTGCTGCCGGCCAACGGTTTCTACGAATGGCGCGGCACCACACGCAAGCGCCCGTACTGGCTGACGCCGGGGGAGGGTTCTTCGTTGTTTTTTGCGGCGATCTGGGAGGCGTATCCGGTGCAGGAACAGGTGTGGCTGAGTACGGCGGTGATTACACAGCCAGCAGCCAGTCAGCGCCGGCCGTTGATTCTCGATGAGGCGGGGCAGGCGGCATGGCTCGATCCCGAGACGCCGCTGCATGTCCTGCAAGGCCTGCTCGCCAGTGAACCCGCCGCCTTGCGCGAGCGGGTGCTGGCGAACATGGTCAATGATCCGAAGCTCAACGGGCCGGAGTGCCTGACTCCGGCCTGATCGGTCAGACCTTGAACTGATTGATCAACCGCCGCTGCTGCTCCGCCAGTTTGGTCAGGTCCGCACTCGCCGAACTGGACTCGTCCGCGCCCCCCGCCACTTCATTCGCCACCTGACCGATGTTGATCACGTTGCGGTTGATGTCGTCGGCCACCGCGCTCTGTTCCTCGGCGGCGCTGGCGATCTGGGTGTTCATGTCGTTGATCACCGACACCGCCTGGGTGATGGTCTCCAGCGCTTCGGCTGCCTTGGCCGCGTGCTGCACGCTTTCGTCGGTGCGGTTCTGGCTGTCTTCCATGACCCGCACCACGTCGCGGGTGCCTTGTTGCAGTTGCTGGATCATGCTCTGGATTTCTTCGGTAGCCTTCTGGGTTTTCTGCGCCAGGTTGCGCACCTCGTCGGCCACCACGGCAAATCCGCGACCCTGCTCACCGGCACGGGCGGCCTCGATGGCCGCGTTGAGGGCCAGCAGGTTGGTCTGCTCGGCGATCCCGCGAATGGCGATGAGGATCGCGTTGATGTTTTCGCTGTCCTTGGCCAGCGTCTGCACCACGTCCACCGCCTTGCTGATTTCCACAGCCAGCACGCCAATCGAATTCGACGTGTCGCGCACGATCTGCATGCCTTGGCTGGCAGCCTGATCGGCATGGCTGGCGGCTTGCGCGGCCTGGGTCGCGTTGCGCGCCACGTCCTGGGCGGTGGCGGTCATTTCCTGCACGGCGGTGGCGACCTGATCAATCTCGGCCATCTGCTTCTGTATGCCGATATTGGTGCGGATCGCAATGTCCGCCGTGTGCTCCGAGGAATCGCTGACACTCTGCACCGACGACACCACCTGCGTGATCATCGCCTGCAACTTGGCGAGGAAGGTGTTGAAGCCTTTGGCGATTGAGCCAAGTTCGTCTTTGCGATCACTGCTCAAACGACGGGTCAGGTCGCCTTCGCCCTGGGCGATGTCATCGAGCATGGTCACCATTTGCTTCAGTGGCCGAGCGATGCCGTGGCCCACCAGCCAGATCACCAACAGGCCGAGGCCGGCGATGATCAGGCCGACCATGGCCATGCCGAAGGTGTCGGATTTGCGCTGGGCGTCGAGGTCACCCTGGAGTTTCTGCAGGTCGGCCATCACTGCGTTGAGCGGCAGTTGCAGCATCAGCGTCCAGCGTGCGTCGGTCTGACCGATGCCGAACGGCAGGTACAACTCGATCCGGCCCGAATCCTTATTGACGGTGTAGGTCACTTCGCCGCGCTTGAGATTGGCCATGTTGGCAATCTGCTGGGCGTCGAGGATGTCGCTGACCTTCTCGCCGAATTTGCTCGGGTCCTTGGTGTAGGCGACGATCCGGCCGTTGCCGCCGATCAGGGCCATTTGCCCGGCGCCGCTGTACAGTTTCTGGTTCGCGCCCAGGAGCATTTCCTGAATGAAGTTCACCGACAGGTCGGCGCCAACGATGCCCTGGAACGCGCCGTTGAGCATGATTGGTTCAATGAAGGACGCGAGCATGACGATCTTGTCGCCGACCTTGTAGGGCGCCGGATCGATCACGCAGGATTTCCTGGTTTCTTTCGAGCACAGGTAGTACTCGCTGGCGCGCACGCCGGTGGACAGGACTTTCTGGTCGTCGACGTCCACCAGTTTGTCCAGGCCGAGGGTGCCGTCCTCGTTGCGGAACCACCAAGGCAAGAAGCGCCCGTTTGCGGCGTCGATGCCGACCACGCTGGTGCCGACGTAAGCCGCGTCATTGTGGTCCAGTGCGTTCTTTTCCCAGCCGATGTAGGTGCCGAGAATCTTTGGGTTTTTCTCGACGTTTTCCTTGATCAGGCTGATCAGTTGCTCGCGGCTGACGGTCAGTCGTGGCTGACCATCGGCGCCGGGCGTGCCGAGCAGGGCGTTGACCCGCACCAGTCCGCCGGCAATCAGCAACGGCGCTTCCAGTTCGCGCTGGATCTGGCTGACCTGGGTCTGTGCCAGCGAGGTCAGGCGTTGTTCGATGACTTGTTCGAACTGGGCCTGGGTTCGCTGTTGGACCATATCTTGAGTGCGGGCGCCGGAAAACAGCGCATACAGCACCAACGCAGCCACCACGCTGAGAACGATGGCGCCGGCCAGGGCCGCCACGGAAAACTGGATCGACTTGAATTTCATGGAAGCTCCGCACGCAAGAGGACATCTGCGCTGCTGTATCGGCAGCCACTATTGCGCCATGAGGCGAAGTGCGCGCAATTGACGGTGGATGTCGCAAATGGATCAGTGCGCGACGCAGTTGCAGAGGGCTTGTCGGTGGATGTGAATTTTTTCCTACAGGGCAGAGGAGTGTCTTCTGAAAACAGGTGCATCACGTCTGTTGTATCTGGCGTCGATACAATTACCCGCCTAGGATACGCGGCATGTTTTCAGGGAGCTTTTGAATGAACAAGACTTTGGTTGTAAGTGCACTGAGCGCGGCGCTGTTGCTGGCCGGTTGTCAGTCGGTCAACACCACCAGCGGCGGTGCCGTGGGCGTGGAGCGCAAGCAGTACATGTTCAGCATGCTGTCCTCGCAAGAGGTCGACCAGATGTATGCCCAGTCCTATCAGAAGACCGTTGGCGAAGCGTCCAGCAAAGGTGTGCTGGACAAGACCAGCAACGAAGCCAAACGGGTTCAGGCGATTGCCAACCGTCTGATCGCTCAGGCGCCGAACTTTCGTCCGGATGCCGCGCAGTGGCAGTGGGAAGTGAACCTGATCAAGAGTGACGAGCTCAACGCCAACTGCGGCCCTGGCGGCAAGATCATTTTCTACACCGGGCTGATCGACAGCCTGAAACTGACCGACGATGAAATCGCCGCGGTCATGGGCCATGAAATCGCCCACGCCCTGCGCGAGCACGGTCGTGAAGCAATGTCCAAGGCCTATGGCATCGAGATGGCCAAGCAGGGCGCCGGTGCATTGCTCGGTCTGGGGCAGGACAGCCTGGCGCTGGCCGACACCGTGGCCAACTACGGGATGACGCTGCCCAACAGCCGTGCCAATGAAAACGAAGCCGACCTGATCGGCCTGGAACTGGCCGCTCGCGCCGGCTACAATCCGAACGCCGCGATCACCTTGTGGAACAAGATGAGCAAGGCGTCCGAAGGCGCGCCGCCAGAGTTCATGAGCACTCACCCGGCATCCTCCAGCCGGATCGCCTCGTTGCAGGCGGCCATTCCGAAGGTCATGCCGCTTTACGAAAAAGCGCCAAAATCCTGAAGCAATGATCGCTCCCGCACTGAGTGTGGGAGCGATCTGCCAGATCAGACCCAGCCGCTGCTCTGCATCGCCTTGTACACCGCGACAATCGCCAGAATCATGAACGCCGAAGCCGCGAGGCGACGGATCAGGGTCAATGGCAATTTGTCTGCGGCAAAGTTACCCGCCAGAACCACCGGTACGTTGGCAATCAACATGCCGAGCGTGGTGCCGATGATCACCAGCCACAGTTCCGGGTATTGCGCGGCCAGCATCACGGTGGCGATCTGGGTCTTGTCGCCGATTTCCGCGAGGAAGAATGCGATCAGGGTGGTCAGGAACGGCCCGAATTTGCGGGCGGTGCTGGCTTCATCGTCGTCCATCTTGTCCGGCACCAGCGTCCACAGGGCGGTGGCGGTGAAGCTCGCGGCGAGAATCCAGTGCAGGACCGCATCGGAGAAGAAGCTGCCGAACCAGGCGCCTACCGCACCGGCTGCCGCGTGGTTGGCCAGGGTCGCAGCGACGATACCGGCAATGATCGGCCAGGGTTTGCGAAAGCGAGCGGCGAGAATCAGCGCGAGCAGTTGCGTCTTGTCGCCGATTTCGGCCAAGGCAACGATTGCGGTGGGAACGAGTAACGAGTCCAGCATCAGGATTTCCTAAGGGGCGGGTCGACACGGCTATGACACGTACAGCCTTCCCGCCCCGGGTAAGGTGTGCGTGTCATAGGTCTTGTCAAACCCTGCGATCCGTCTGCTGCGGACGCTTGGGTCGCATACGCCATGATCTGAGGATCAAGTATGTTGACGTATGCCGGACGAGCATGGCGCTCGTGGGAGACTACTCCCCTAGGACGGAGCGGATTCTGCCTAGGCAGAATCCATTCGGCAAGTGCTAATTTTCAGCCGCGCTTGGCCCGGTAAATCCGGAAACCATTGCCTTCGGCCTTGATCGCACACACGCCCAGATGCTCTTCGATCAGCGGCTGGTACTTCAGGAAGCTGTTCGCTACCAGGCGCAGTTCGCCACCGTTTTTCAGATGTTTGGCTGCTTTTCGCAGCAAGTTCTCTGTGGCGAAATAGTCGGTGTGTACGCCGACATGGAACGGCGGGTTGCTCAGAATTGCGTTCAATCCCATCGGTGCGGCGTCGATTCCGTCACCGGTCAACACGTCGGCTTCCAGACCGTTGGCTGCCAGAGTCAGGCGACTGCTGGCGGCAGCGAAGGCGTCGACGTCGAGCAACGTGACCTGATTGTGCGGGTAGCGACGTTTGACCGCCGCGCCAAGCACACCGGCACCGCAACCGAAGTCCAGCAGATGACCGCTCGGCAGTTTGTCCAGATGCTCCAGCAGCAGGGCGCTGCCGCGATCCAGTCGGCCATGGCTGAAGACGCCCGGCAGGCTGATGACTTTCAGCGGGCCCTCGGCCAGTGGCAGCTCATAAGTCTGCGCCAGGCTTTCCAGGGATTTGGCTTCTGGAGCGTTGGCCACAGTCACTTGCCACAACTGGCAATGACGCGCGCTGTCGAGCTTGCGCGGCTTGCCGAACGGGTTGAGCTGCTTGGATGCACCTTCGATGCCGCTGCGCTTTTCCCCGACCAGAAACACTTCGCGCCCGGCCAGGCGTGAAGCCACGGCATTGAGGATGTAATCGGTCAAATCCTTGGACTTGGGCAGGAACACCACCGCGCTGTCGAACTCGCGCTCCGGCACGTTGACACCGAAATGGCTGCGGCCTTCAAAGCGCGCATCGAGCGTCGCCTGATCGCCGGCATGCCAGCACCAGCCAAAGGCGTTGGGCAGGCGCCCGAGCAGATCGTCGGCGGGCAGACCGGCCAACAACAGCGAACCCTGGAATAACTCGACCTGACGAAGCAGTACTTCACTGCGCGGATCCATAACTGCTCCTGTGAAAAAAAGTGCCGCAGTTTATCAACTGACGACCCGCAGCGCCTTACCGCTGAAGAACGCCTGGGTGTTTTCGACCAATTGACCCACGATCCGCTGCCGGGCTTCGCGGCTGCCCCAAGCGTTGTGCGGGGTGACGATCAGGCGCGGGATGTCGGCAGCCAGCAGTGGATTGCCATTAGTCGGTGGCTCGACGCTCAGCACATCGGTGGCCGCGCCGCCCAGATGACCGTTGCGCAAGGCATCGGCCAGGGCCTGTTCGTCGATCAGACCACCACGGGCGGTGTTGACCACGAAGGCACCGGGTTTCATGGACGCCAGTTCGCGGGCACCGATGAAGTGCCGGGTGTGTTCATTGAGCGGGCAGTGCAGGGTGAGGGCGTCGATCTGTGGCAGCAGTTCTTCCAGCGGCAGGCGATCCGGCCGGGCCGGGCGCCCCGGAATCTGTCCGAGCAGGACGCGCATGCCGAAGGCTTCGGCCAGACGCGCGACCGCGCCACCGAGTTCGCCATGCCCGAGCAGGCCCAGGGTTTTTCCCTCCAGTTCGACGATCGGATAATCCAGCAGGCAGAACTGTTTCGCCTGTTGCCAGCGTCCTTCACCGACGGCTTTTTGATAATCGGCCAGGCGCGTGGCGAGGTTGAGCAACAGCATGATCGTGTGTTGCGCCACCGATGGCGTGCCGTAACCCTGGCAGTTGCACACGGTAATTCCCTGGGCGCGGGCGGCGGCCAGATCGACATTGTTGGTGCCGGTGGCCGTGATCAGGATCAGTTTCAGTTGAGGGTTGGCAGCCATGGCTGCGGCATCGATCAGGATCTTGTTGCTGATGGCAACGGTCGCGCCTTGCAGGCGTTCGGCAACCTGCGCAGGCAGTGTCTGGGCGAACAGTTGCAGGTCGCTGAAGCAGGCGCGCAACGGCTCGAGGTCAAGGTCGCCCAGATCCAGGGAAGGGTGATCGAGGAATACGGCGCGGTGGGCGTTCGTCATCAACTGTACCTGTTGTGCTTTGAAGGGAAGGCGTAATCTGCCGAGCCTACCAGATGAAACAAAACGTTACGCTTGGCCGAAAGGAGCCCCCATGTACTGGACCGAGTTCTTGACCGTTGCACTGATCCACCTGCTGGCCGTCGCCAGCCCCGGCCCGGACTTTGCCGTGGTGGTGCGCGAGAGCGTGACCCACGGTCGTCGCGCCGGTACCTGGACGGCACTGGGCGTGGGCACGGCGATTTTCCTGCACGTTGGTTATTCGCTGCTGGGCATCGGCCTGATCGTTTCCCAATCGATCGTGTTGTTCAACGCCCTGAAATGGGCCGCCGCCGCTTACCTGCTGTACATCGGCTTCAAGGCCTTGCGCGCGCAACCGGCACCGGCCGTGACCGACGATTTGCACAAAGAGGCCGGCGAACGCACCGCCCGTGGCGCCTTCACCTCAGGTTTCGTGACCAATGGTCTGAACCCGAAAGCCACGCTGTTCTTCCTGTCGCTGTTCACCGTGGTGATCAACCCGCACACGCCGCTGGCGGTACAGGCCGGTTACGGGCTTTACCTGGCTGCCGCGACCGCCACCTGGTTCTGCCTGGTGGCGATGTTGTTCAGCCAACAGCGCGTGCGCGCCGGTTTCGCCCGCATGGGCCACTGGTTCGACCGCACCATGGGTGCCGTGCTGATCGCCATCGGCGTGAAACTCGCGTTCACCGAGATGCATTGATCGAGCTGAGCTGATTCAGGGCGTTGAGGTACTCCCGGGGATTGTCCCCGAGCAAACGGCGAAACATCGCGCTGAACGCCCGCGCGCTGCCGTAACCCAGATCCCGCGCCACGCTCTGCACGCTGTCCCCGGCGAGCAAGCGGGGCAGGGCTTCCATCAGGCGCAGTTGCTGGCGCCAGGCATTGAAATTCATCTTCAGTTGTTGCTGGAACAGCCGCGCCAACGTGCGCGAGCTGGCGCCGACCTGCTGCGCCCAGTCCTCCAGGGTATTGGGATGATCCGGGGTGCGCAGCAGCGCCAGGCAAATGCTTTGCAAGCGCCGGTCGCTCGGCATCGGGATGTGCAGCGGCAGGTTTTCGAGGCCGGCCAGTTCCTCCAGCATCAATTGCTGGATCAGCGGGTTGTCGGCGTGGGGCGGGCCCTGCACCGCGCGCAGGATCAGTTCGCGCAGCAACGGCGTCACTGCCAGCACGCAACAGTGTTGCAGGCTGGCCGGCGACAGCTCGGGTGCGATGAACAATGAACGCATCTGCACATCGCCGGACATGAAAATCTCGTGGGCGACTTCCGGCGGAATCCACACCGCACGACTCGGCGGAAGCACCCAGGCACCTTGCGCCGTGACCACGCGCATCACCCCGTTCACGGCATAGAGCAATTGCGCCTCGCGGTGCAGGTGCAGCGGCTGGTGCGAGCCGTCCAGATAGTCCCGGGGATAGGCACTGACCGGTCCGTGTTCGAAATGGCTGATCAACATGTCGGATTCGATGACTTGGTTGGCAGGAATGCGCTTTCCGGCCAACTTAGCATGAGCGCTCACTACAACGTAAAGCGTGCCGTCATGAACCAGTCCAGAAACGTCATTCGCTACATCAACGCAGCCCATGTGATCGATCACATGTTCATGCTGATTTTCCCCGCCGCCGTGCTTGGTATGACCCAGGCCTTCGCCCTCGACTACGCCGCGTTGATCGGCTTGTCGCTGGGTGGCTTCATCGCGTTCGGCGCGTGCTCGCTACCGGCCGGCTGGCTGGGCGATCACTGGAGCCGGCGGCGGATGATGCTGGTGTTTTTCTTCGGCATCGGTGCCTCGGCAATCTTCACTGGCCTCAGTAACAGCCCGACGATGCTGGTGCTCGGCCTGACCCTGATCGGCATTTTTGCCGCGATCTATCACCCGGTCGGCACGGCGATGCTGGTGGCCTACGCGCAGAATCGCGGGCGCGAGATCGGTATCAACGGCATGTGGGGCAACCTCGGCGTGGCGTTCTCGGCGCTGGTCACCGGGCTGTTGGTGGCGCAGTTCGGCTGGCGCTCGGCATTTCTGTTACCGGGGGCGGTGGCGATCGTGCTGGGGATTGGTTTTGCCTTGCAGGTGCGCGAGGAGCCGATTCCCAAGCGCCCGCACACCGCGCTCAAGGGCGCCGGCGGCCAGCGTATTTCGATGGTCATGGTGTTTGGTGTGCTGGCGCTGGCCACGGCCACCGGCGGGGTGGTGTTCAACGCCACCACCATGACCTATCCGAAACTGTTCCAGGAGCGGTTGCATGACCTGTTCGCCTCACCGCAAACCCTTGGTGTGGTGGTCAGTCTGGCTTACGCCTTCGGTGCGATTGCGCAGTTGAGCATCGGTCGGGTGTTGCACCGCGTCAGTCTGAAATGGCCGTTTATCGCGCTGACGTTGTGTCAGGCGCCGTTACTGTTCGCGCTGGCTTATGTCGAGGGCTGGGCGGTGATCGCCGTCGGGGCGGCGTTCATGTTCGTGGTGTTCGGCCAGGTGACGGTGAACGATTCGATGGTCGCCAACTTCGTCGCGCCGCAATGGCAGTCGCGGGTATTTGCCTTGCGTTACTGTTTATCGTTCGGTGCCAGTGCGACGGCGATTCCGCTGATTGCCTATGTCGAACCGCGCCATGGTTTTGTGGGGCTTTACCTGATTCTGGCCGGTTTTGGCGCTTTGACCTTCCTTGCGGCGGTGGTTTTCCCACGCACACCTTCCGAAGCGGCGGTAGGGCAAACGGCCTGATCGGTGACGAATACCGGCAAATGCTGGCGCAAAGCTAGCATTTGTACGGCTCTGCAAATCATTCCTTTGGCTGATTTGGCTGGCGTATAAGGGTTCTAGAGTACAAAACTCCAACGCCAACACCGTGCAGTCAGAAAAGGGATTCTTATGTTGCAGACTCGCGTTATTCCGCCCGCTGAAGGGGCCTACCAGTATCCACTGCTGATTAAACGGCTGCTGATGTCGGGCGCCCGTTACGAGAAAACCCGCGAGATCATCTACCGTGACCAGTTGCGCTACAGCTACCCGACGCTGATCGAACGCGTCGCGCGACTGGCCAACGTACTGACGGCGGCCGGCGTGAAGGCCGGCGATACCGTGGCGGTGATGGACTGGGACAGCCATCGCTACCTGGAGTGCATGTTTGCCATTCCGATGATCGGCGCGGTGATCCACACCATCAACGTGCGCCTGTCCCCGGAACAGATTCTCTACACCATGAATCACGCCGAGGACCGCTTTGTGCTGGTCAACAGCGAGTTCGTCGGGCTGTACCAGGCCATCGCGCCGCACCTGACGACGGTGGAGAAAACCCTGCTGCTGACCGATCTGCCGGAAAAAACCGCGGATCTGCCGAATCTGGTCGGCGAGTACGAACAGTTGCTGGCGGCCGCGAGCCCGCAGTACGACTTCCAGGACTTCGACGAAAACTCGGTCGCCACCACGTTCTACACCACGGGCACCACCGGCAATCCGAAAGGCGTGTACTTCACCCATCGGCAACTGGTGCTGCACACCATGGGCGTGTCGACCATCATGGGCGCCATCGACAGTGTGCGGCTGTTGGGCACCAACGACGTGTACATGCCGATCACCCCGATGTTCCATGTGCATGCCTGGGGCCTGCCTTACGTGGCGACCATGCTCGGGCTCAAGCAGGTTTATCCGGGGCGTTACGACCCGGAATTCCTCGTCGAGCTGTGGCGCAAGGAGAAGGTCACCTTCTCCCATTGCGTGCCGACCATCCTGCAAATGCTGCTCAACGCCAAGAGCGCGCAAGGCACTGATTTCGGCGGCTGGAAAATCGTCATCGGCGGCAGCGCGCTCAATCGCACGCTGTACGAAACGGCCAAGAGCAAGGGCATTCAACTGACGGCCGCCTACGGCATGTCGGAAACCGGGCCATTGGTCTCGTGCGCGCATCTGAACGACGAGCTGATGGCGGGCACCGAAGACGAACGCACCACCTACCGGATCAAGGCCGGCGTGCCGGGGCCGTTGGTCGAAGCGGCCATCGTCGACGGCGACGGCAACTTCCTGCCGGCCGATGGCGAAACCCAGGGCGAACTGGTGCTGCGTGCACCGTGGCTGACCGAAGGCTATTTCAACGAACCGCAGAAGGGCGCCGAGCTGTGGGCCGGCGGCTGGCTGCACACCGGGGACGTCGCCACGCTCGACAGCATGGGTGTGATCGACATCCGCGACCGGATCAAGGACGTGATCAAGACCGGTGGCGAATGGATTTCCTCGCTGGACCTCGAAGACCTGATCAGTCGCCACGTCGCGGTACGTGAAGTAGCAGTGGTGGGCATCGCCGATCCGCAGTGGGGCGAGCGCCCGTTTGCCTTGCTGGTGATCCGCGAAGGGCACGCCATCGGGGCCCGTGAGCTCAAGGAACACCTCAAGCCGTTCGTGGAACTGGGGCACCTGAGCAAGTGGGCGATTCCGAGTCAGATCGCCCTTGTTACTGAAATTCCCAAGACCAGTGTCGGCAAGCTCGACAAGAAGCGCATCCGCCTCGACATCACCGAATGGCAGGCCAATAACAGCACCTTCCTCTCGACGCTCTGAGCGTCCCCTGGCGCGCCGAAAACGGCGCGCCAGACCCACCAAGCAAGCGCTTGGCTTGTTAAATCCGAATTTTCAGCCATCCTTGCCGTGCCGACATGTGTCGGACTGGCGAAAGGACTGTTCCAGAGTGGCCGGCAGCTGCAAATCACACTTTAGAGGGATCAAGCAGTACCACCTGCTGGCTATAGTCCGCTCAAGGATTTTTAGAAACGGGGCACACGCACACACGGGGCGATGCAACATTGAAGTGATTTCGGGAGGCCTCTGGCGCCCGGTCCTTCAGGCGTTTTTAAAAGTACTCACTGCCATAACAATAATGCACATGGAGTAGCGTCGATGACCTCAGTAAACCAGTTCTGGCGCCGGGCGAAACTGCCTCTGGCGGTCAGTCTTGCCTCCACGCTCGCCGGGCCCGCATTCGGCGTCAGCTTCAACGTCGGTGAAATCGAAGGCCAGTTCGACTCCTCGCTCTCCCTGGGCATGAGTATTTCGACCCAGCAGCCGAACAAGGATCTTATTGGTGTCAACAACGGCGGCCGGGGCCTGTCCCAGACCTCCGACGACGGTCACTTGAACTTCAAGAGCGGTCAAGCCTTCTCGAAGATCTTCAAGGGCATCCACGACCTCGAATTGAAATATGGCGACACCGGTGTCTTCGTCCGGGGCAAATACTGGTACGACTTCGCGCTGCAGAACCAGGATCTGGAATACAAGGACGTCAGCAACCATAACCGCGACGTGGCAGCCCGCTCTTCGGGTGGCCAGATCCTCGATGCCTTCGTTTACCACAACTACTCCATCGCCGATGAGCCGGGTTCGGTGCGTCTGGGCAAACAGGTGGTGAACTGGGGTGAAAGTACCTTCATCGGTGGCGGCATCAACTCGATCAACCCGATCGACGTTTCCGCCTTCCGCCGTCCGGGCGCCGAGATCAAGGAAGGCCTGATCCCGGTCAACATGTTCTACCTGTCCCAGAGCATCACCGAAAACCTGTCGGCCGAAGGTTTCTACCAGATCGACTGGCAGAAGACCGTGACCGACAACTGCGGCACGTTCTTCTCCCAGCCTGACATCGTCACCACCGGTTGCGACGACAACCTGCGCGTGCTGAACAAGCGCTCGACCATTCCGGGTGTTGCCCTCGGCCCGCTGGCAGCCGCCAATGTCGACGTCAACGAAGAAGGCGTGCTGGTGCGTCGCTCCCCGAACCGCAATGCGCGGGACAGCGGGCAGTGGGGCGTGTCCGCCAAGTACATGTTCGATCCGCTGGCCACCGAGTTCGGTGCGTACTTCATGAACTACCACAGCCGGGCGCCGATCTTCAGCGCAACCGGTGCGCCACAGTCCATCTACAACGGCGTCAAGGCGCTCCCGGGCCCGTTCCAGGCATTGGGCCCTCTGGTGGTAGCGGGTAACTCCGAGTATTTCATCGAGTATCCAGAGGACATTCGTCTCTACGGTCTGAGTTTCTCCACCACCCTGCCTACCGGCACGGCGTGGAGTGGTGAGATCAGCTACCGGCCGAACGCGCCAGTGCAACTGAACTCCACCGACATCCTGTTCGCCGGTGTGCGTCCGCTGGGCGGCGCGCTGACCAACGCCTCGATCCTCAATGGTGTTCCGGGCCAGGATCTGCACGGTTACAACCGCAAGGAAATCACTCAGCTCCAGACCACCCTGACGCACTTCTTCGATCAGGTGATGGGCGCCAACCGTCTGACCCTGGTGGGTGAAGTCGGTGTGACTCACGTCGGCGGCCTCGAGAGCAAGTCCGAAGCCCGTTACGGCCGCGATCCGGTCTTCGGTCCGGGTGAGCTGCCGGCGACCGGCGGCCTGGATACCTGCTCGCAGATCCTCAACACCTCGACCATCAACGGTGCCGGCCCTGGCGCTTCGACCAGCAACCGCTCCAGCAATTGCGACAACAATGGCTTCACCACCGCCACTTCCTGGGGCTATCGCGCTCGTGCCATCTGGGATTACAGCGACGTGTTCGCCGGCGTGAACCTGAAGCCGAACGTGGCCTGGTCCCACGACGTCAAGGGTTACTCCCCAGGCCCTGGCGGCAACTTCGAGGAAGGCCGCAAGGCCATCAGCCTCGGGCTTGATGCCGAATACCAGAACACTTACACCGCAAGCCTGGCCTACACCAACTTCTTTGGTGGTGAATACAGCACGGTGGATGATCGCGACTTCGTTGCCCTCAGTGTTGGCGTGAACTTCTAAGCACAGTTTTTTCAGGACGAACAACCATATGAAAATAACAAAGAGTCTGTTCCACGCCGGTGTTCTGGGGCTTTCGCTGCTGGCGACCAGCGTGATGGCGGCGGTCCCTGCCGCCGAGGCCGACAAATTGGGCAAGAGCCTGACCCCGATGGGTGCCGAGATGGCGGGCAACGCCGACGGTTCGATCCCGGCCTGGAAACCGCTGGCGAAAAATGCCGGCACCGTCGACAGCAAAGGCTTCCTGTCCGATCCATACGGCAGTGAGAAACCGCTGTTCACCATCACCGCGCAGAACGTCGACCAGTACAAGGACAAGCTTGCGCCGGGCCAGTACGCGATGTTCAAGCGTTACCCGGACACGTTCAAGATGCCGGTTTACCCGTCCCATCGCGGTGCCACCGTGCCGGATGACGTGTTCGCCGCCATCAGGAAAAACGCCACGACCACCACGCTGGTGGCCGGTGGCAACGGTCTGGAAAACTTCCAGACTGCCGTACCGTTTCCGATCCCGAAAGACGGTCTGGAAGTCATCTGGAACCACATCACTCGCTATCGCGGTGGCAGCGTGACCCGTCTGGTGACCCAGGCGACGCCGCAGACCAACGGCTCGTTCAGCCTGGTGTATTTCCAGGATCAGTTCGTGTTCCGCGACAAGATGAAGGATTACGATCCGGCCAACCCGGGCAACGTGCTGTTCTACTTCAAGCAGAAAGTGACAGCGCCGGCTCGTCTGGCAGGTACCGTGCTGCTGGTGCACGAGACCCTCGACCAGGTGAAGGAGCCGCGCAAGGCCTGGGTTTATGCAACCGGCCAGCGTCGCGTACGTCAGGCGCCACAAGTGTCCTATGACGGTCCGGGCACAGCGGCGGACGGTCTGCGTACCTCCGACAACCTGGACATGTACAACGGTGCACCGGATCGTTATGACTGGAAGCTTGAAGGCAAGAAAGAGATGTACATTGCCAACAACAGCTACAAGATCGATTCGCCAACGCTCAAGTACACCGACATCATCAAGGCCGGCCACATCAATCAGGACCTGGCTCGTTACGAGCTGCGTCGCGTCTGGCATGTGGTGGCAACCTTGAAACCGGGTCAGCGTCACATCTACGCCAAACGTGACTTCTTCATCGATGAAGATACCTGGCAGGCAGCCGTCATCGACCATTACGACGGTCGCGGTCAGCTGTGGCGTGTCGCCGAGGCCCATGCCGAGGACTACTACGACAAGCAAGTGCCGTGGTACGCGCTGGAAACCCTGTATGACCTGCAATCGGGTCGCTATCTGGCACTGGGCATGAAGAACGAAGAGAAATCAGCGTATGACTTCGGCTTCTCTGCCAGTAAAAGCGAATTCCAGCCAGGCAACCTGGGCCAGGACGGTATCCGCTAAGCTGTAACCCGAGGCCGCATCCTCGAAAAAACGCCCCGACTGGTTCGGGGCGTTTTTTTGCGTCGTGATTTTGTAGCCATTTGTAGCAACAACTTCATATGTACGCCGTTTAAGGCTAGTCTGCGGACATCTGCTACGCCGCCAACAGCCATTCAAACAAGAGCCGGCCATGACTGATCTGTCCCCACTTCCGGGTCCCGCAAGCGTTGCCGTCGCGGCATTGGACGGACGTTTTTTCCGTCCTCCGCTGCCTGACGGATACGTACTGCGACCCCGCCTCTGCGAGCGCCTGCAAGCCGGGCTCGGTGGACGTCTGTTGCTGGTCTGCGCCCCGGCCGGGTTCGGCAAAAGCTCGCTGGCCGTGGAGTTCTGTCAAAGCCTGCCGGGCCATTGGCAAAGCCTGTGGCTGGGACTGAGCGCCCGGGACAGTGACCCGGGGCGCTTTCTCGAGCGCTTGCTCGAAGGCTTGCAGGACTACTTCCCGGAACTCGGCAGCCGTGCACTCGGCCTGTTGAAAATGCGTCAGCGTCATCAGCCGTTCGCCTTCGAAGAATGGCTCGACGGCCTGCTTGATGAGCTGGCCCTGCACCTGCAACCGACCTCGCCCCTGTTGCTGGTGCTGGACGATTACCACCTCGCCCAAGGGCCGGTACTCGACCGTTGCCTGCAATTTTTCCTCAATCATTTGCCCGATGGCCTGCTGGTCATGGTTACCAGCCGTCAGCGACCGGACTGGCATCTCGCCCGTCTGCGCCTGTCGCGACAGTTGCTGGAACTGCATGAACAGGATCTGCGCCTGACCCACGACGAAGCCCTGGCGTTGCTCGACCGTCACAGTAGCTCGCTGCGCGGCGAGGCCCTGGAAAACCTGATCCAGCGCAGCGAAGGCTGGGTGGCCGGGCTGCGCTTCTGGTTGCTGGCGGTGTCCGAGGCCGGGAGTGACGCAGCGTTGCCGCAGGCCTTGAACAGCGGGGAAGGGCTGATCCGTGATTACCTGCTGGAAGAAGTCATCGACTGCCTGCCGGCCGAGGTGCAGGCGTTTCTCTACGACACCGCACCGCAGGAACGCTTTTGCAGCGAGTTATGCGACGCGGTGCGCGAATCCCACGACAGTGCCGAGATTCTGCGCTTCCTGCTGGCGCATCAGGTGTTTCTGGTGCCGCTGGATGAGCACGGGCACTGGTATCGCTATCACCATCTGTTTTCCGATCTGTTGCGCAGCAGGCCGATCGCCCGGGCGATCGTCCCCGCGGCAACACTGCACCTGCGCGCCTGTCGCTGGTTCAATGCCCAGGGTCTGCTGGATGAGGCCGTGGAGCAGGCGTTGCGGGCAGGGCACCTGGACGTGGCGGCGAATCTGGTGCAGAACCTGTCCGAGGAACAACTGCTCGCCGAGCAGAACGTCGGCATGTTGCTGCGCTGGAAGATGGACTTGCCTGACAGTCTGCTGATCAGCACGCCACGCCTGATCGTGTTGTACAGCTGGGCGCTGGGGCTGGCGTGTCAGCTCGACGCGGCCGAAGAGCTCGCCAGTCACCTGAGCCGGTTTCTGCCGGCGCCGTCGGCCACCGCGCAGAAATCCATGCTGGCCCAATGGCTGGCGCTCAAGGGCATCATCGCCCGTGGCCGAGGGCATCGCGAGCAGACCATCGAGTATTGCAGCGAAGCGCTGGAAAGCCTGCCGGCCAAACGCTACGGCCAGCGCCTGATGTGTTTGTCGACTTTGTCCAACCTGGCGATTGCCGACGGCGATCTGTGGCGCGCCCGGGGCTTGAACCGCGAATCTCTGGAGCTGGCGCAGCGGGTCGGCAATCCACTGTTCGAAGCGCTGGCCCACTACGACCGTGCCCGGGTATTGCAGGCGCGGGGGGAGATAGTGCGCTCGCTCGATGAAGTGCATCAGGGCCTCGAGCGTCTGCGCGGATTGTCGGCGCAGCGTTTGTATGCCGTGCGCGCGCGATTGACGCTGTATGAGGGGTTTCTGTTGGCCATGCGCTTGCAGCCCGACGCGGCGCGAGTGCGATTGCAGGCCGGCCTGAGTGAAGCGCGCGCCTGTCGTGATATCAGCGTGTTGATTGGTCACTGTGTGATTGCCCGGCTCGACGGCAGCCGCGGGGATTACGCCCGGGCTTTTGCCGAACTGGCCGAAGCCGAGCGTCTGATGCACATCTGGGATGTTCCGCCGATCTACTACCTGGCGATGATCACGCTGGTCAAATGCGAGCTGTGGCTGGCGCAGGGGCGGATTGACCTGGCCGAGGCCTGGCTGGCGCGTCTGGGGCAGACCTACACCGGCGAACGCGCCGCGGCACCGCCGGAGTTTCACCCGCAGTTGCCGTTGCATGTCGAATTGCAGCAGGCGCTGCTGGATGTCATTCAGGGGCAACCGATGCTGGCCGAAGGCCGGTTGAATGTACTGTTGGAAAACGGCCAGCAGACCGGGCGCCAGTTGTTGAGTGTGATGGCGTTGACGCAGAAGGTGGCGCTGCTGGTGAACAATCGCGAACCCGAGGCCCGCAAAGCGTTGGCACAGGCAATGGAAGCAGCCAGTGGCGGGGTGTTGCAGCCATTCGAGTGCCTGGTCAAAGACCACGCCGATTGGTTGCGCGGGCAACTGTCGCTGAACGCACCGGGTCTTGTCGGTCAGCAACTGCTGGAGCACTTCCCGCCGCCAGCGTTGCGCACGGTGCAGGATTCTCCGATTACTGAACAGTTGAGCAGTCGCGAACTGGCAGTCCTGCGTCTGATTGCCCAAGGATGCTCGAATCAGGAAATCAGCGAACAACTGTTCATTTCGCTGCATACCGTGAAAACCCACGCCAGTCATATCAACAGCAAACTGGGGGTTGAGCGGCGCACACAGGCAGTGGCGAGGGCCAAGGAGCTCGGGGTTCTGAGCTAGGTCTTTGGCTCGATCGACGCCAACAAAAACGCCCCGAATCATCGGGGCGTTTTTGTTGGCATCCGACCTGTGAAAACAGGTCGGATGTCGGGTTGTATCAGGCCACCAGATCGGTGGCGCTGAAGCTGTTTACACCCACCAGCTGGATTTCGAAGTCCGCACCGGCGTTGCCGCTGACGTTGCCCGAAAGCACGTGGTCGACGAAACGCAGTTGGCCGGCGCCGGTGAAGTCGCTCGCACCGATGAAGGTGAAGCCGTTGAAGCCTGCGGTCAGCAGGTTGGCGTCGAACTTCGTCAGGTCGATCTTGTCGCCTTGCGCACTGTTGAAGTCGGTAATGACATCGCGGTTGCTGCCGGTACCCATTTCGTTGACGCCACCGAAGACAAACGTGTCCGCACCTGCACCACCGGTGAGCGTATCCGCCCCGGCACCGCCGTTGAGAAGGTTGTTGCCGCTGTTGCCGTTCAACACGTTGTTCAGGGCGTTGCCTGTCGCGTTGATATTGTCAGTACCCACCAGCGAAAGGTTTTCGACGTTGTTGCCCAGGGTGTAGTTGATGTAGGAGTAAACCAGGTCGATTTCCGTCGGCGAGGTGCCGTTTTCGATAACCACGTCACCGACGTTGTCGACTACATAGGTGTCATTGCCTGCGCCGCCATTGAGGGTGTCTGCGCCCGCTCCGCCGTTGAGAACATTGTTGTCGGCATTACCGATCAGCACGTTGTCCAGGCTGTTGCCGAGCACGGCGAAAGCACCGCTGCCCAGCACTGTCACGTTTTCCACGTTCTGCAGGTTGCTGATGGTCATATCGACAATCTGCGAGGTGGCGGCATAGGTCAGAAGCAGGGTGTCGTTACCTTCGTTGGCCAGTTCCTGAATCAGGGCCAGTTCACCGGCCTGATCGAGGCCATAGGTGTCGTTACCTTTTCCGCCGATCATGGTGTCGAGGCCGCCGGCGCCGGACAGTTGGTTATTGCCGTCGTTGCCGATCAGTACGTTGTCCTGGGAGTTGCCCAAGGCAAAGACGTCGCCAGTACCGGTGAGGGTGAGGTTTTCGAGGTTGGCACTCAGGATGAAGTTGACCGAAGAGCGAACGGTGTCGATTTCACCGGCTACGGTGCTGGTTTCGCTGACCACGTCGCCGGCATTGTCGACGATGTAGGTGTCGTTGCCGGCGCCGCCGGCCATGAAGTCCGCGCCGGCACCGCCGTCGAGAATGTTGTTGCCGCTGTTGCCGTTCAACACGTTGTTCAGGGTGTTGCCTGTCGCGTTGATATTGTCAGTACCCACCAGCGAAAGGTTTTCGACGTTATTGCCCAGGGTGTAGTTGATGTAGGAGTAAACCAGGTCGATTTCCGTCGCCGAGGTGCCGTTTTCGATAACCACGTCACCGACGTTGTCGACTACATAGGTGTCATTGCCTGCGCCGCCATTGAGGGTGTCTGCGCCCGCTCCGCCGTTGAGAACATTGTTGTCGGCATTACCGATCAGCACGTTGTCCAGGCTGTTGCCGAGTACTGCGAAAGCACCGCTGCCCAGCACTGTCACGTTTTCCACGTTCTGCAGGTTGCTGATGGTCATATCGACAATCTGCGAGGTGGCGGCATAGGTCAGAAGCAGGGTGTCGGTGCCTTCGTTGGCCAGCTCCTGGATCAGGGCCAGTTCACCGGCCTGATCGAGGCCATAGGTGTCGTTACCTTTGCCGCCGATCATGGTGTCGAGGCCACCGGCGCCGGACAGCTGGTTGTTGCCGTCGTTGCCGATCAGCACGTTGTCCTGCGAGTTGCCCAAGGCAAAGATGTCGCCAGTGCCGGTGAGGGTGAGGTTTTCGAGGTTAGCGCCCAGGATGAAGTTGACCGAAGAGCGAACGGTGTCGATTTCACCGGCTACGGTACTGGTTTCGCTGACCACGTCGCCGGCATTGTCGACGATGTAGGTGTCGTTGCCCGCGCCACCGGCCATGAAGTCCGCGCCGGCACCGCCGTCGATAATGTTGCTGTCGGCGTTGCCGATCAGGGTGTTGTTCAGGCTGTTACCGGTCAGCGTGAAGTTGCCGCTGCCCAGCAGCGTGACGTTCTCGACGTTGCGCAGGTTGCTGAGGTTCAGGTCGACGACGTTGGTCTGCGCCGTGGCGGCATAGGTCAGAAGCAGCGTGTCGGTGCCTTCGTCGGCCAGCTCCTGAATCAGAGCCAGTTCACCGGCCTGATCGAGGCCATAGGTGTCATTCCCTTTGCCGCCGATCATGGTGTCGAGGCCGCCGGCGCCGGACAGTTGGTTATTGCCGTCGTTGCCGATCAGCACGTTGTCCTGCGAGTTGCCCAAGGCAAAGATGTCGCCAGTGCCGGTGAGGGTGAGGTTTTCGAGGTTGGCACCCAGGATGAAGTTGACCGAAGAGCGAACGGTGTCGATTTCACCGGCTACGGTGCTGGTTTCGCTGACCACGTCGCCGGCATTGTCGACGATGTAGGTGTCGTTGCCGGCGCCACCGGCCATGAAGTCCGCGCCGGCTCCGCCGTCGAGAATGTTGTTGCCGCTGTTGCCGTTCAACACGTTGTTCAGGGCGTTGCCTGTCGCGTTGATATTGTCAGTACCCACCAGCGAAAGGTTTTCGACGTTATTGCCCAGGGTGTAGTTGATGTAGGAGTAAACCTGATCGATTTCCGTCGCCGAGGTGCCGTTTTCGATAACCACGTCACCGACGTTGTCGACTACATAGGTGTCATTGCCTGCGCCGCCATTGAGGGTGTCTGCGCCCGCTCCGCCGTTGAGAACATTGTTGTCGGCATTACCGATCAGCACGTTGTCCAGGCTGTTGCCGAGTACTGCGAAAGCACCGCTGCCCAGCACTGTCACGTTTTCCACGTTCTGCAGGTTGCTGATGGTCATATCGACAATCTGCGAGGTGGCGGCATAGGTCAGAAGCAGGGTGTCGGTGCCTTCGTTGGCCAGCTCCTGGATCAGGGCCAGTTCACCGGCCTGATCGAGGCCATAGGTGTCGTTGCCCTTGCCGCCGATCATGGTGTCGAGGCCGCCGGCGCCGGACAGCTGGTTGTTGCCGTCGTTGCCGATCAGCACGTTGTCCTGCGAGTTGCCCAAGGCAAAGATGTCGCCAGTGCCGGTGAGGGTGAGGTTTTCGAGGTTAGCGCCCAGGATGAAGTTGACCGAAGAGCGAACGGTGTCGATTTCACCGGCTACGGTACTGGTTTCGCTGACCACGTCGCCGGCATTGTCGACGATGTAGGTGTCGTTGCCCGCGCCACCGGCCATGAAGTCCGCGCCGGCGCCACCATCAATGAAGTTGTTGCCACTGTTGCCGTTCAATACGTTGTTCAGCGCATTGCCGGTGGCTGTCAGATTGTCGGTGCCCACCAGCGTAAGGTTTTCGACATTGTTGCCCAAGGTGTAGCTGAGGGAAGAAATGACGGTATCGATACCCGAGCCGGCGTTTGCAAGCTCAACCACGGTATCGCCGGCGTTATCGACGTAGTAGGTGTCATTACCGTCGCCCCCGGTCATGGAGTCTGCACCTGCCATGCCGTTAAGGGTGTTGTTCAGTGCGTTGCCGATCAGGACGTCATCGAATGCCGAGCCGATGGCATTCTCGATTTTTGCGCCATAGGCAATCGCCAGGCCGTCATTGATCGCAGCCTGAGTGTTCAGGTCAGTGAAGGTCTTGCCGATCTGGCTGTAGGCCCCTTCATTCAGGTTGATTTTCACGGAGGCAAGTTGATTGCTGCCATCAATGGTGTCGTTACCGCCGGCATCCCAGATGGTTTCAAAAATCGACTGGTCAGGTGCCCACTTGTAGACGTTGTCGCCGGTCTGCCACATCGTGTTGACGCCATACAGGCTCTGAATCGCGATGATGTCGAGAACCATCGGTGTCGTCGGCTGGTACGAGTAATTGCTGCTGTAACTCATCACCGTGAAGTGAACGTCGTCCAGTGAAGGATCCAGCAGTGTCTTGTTGGTCGAGCTGGCGTCGAACGGATGCTTGAGACCCAGTGCGTGACCGATCTCATGGATGAAGGTCATGACATCATAAGACCCCTTCAGCGGGGTGGCTTCGCCCGTTTGCGGGCCAATCCAGACATCGCCACCGGCCGGGGTGTTGGCAGGGAAATAAGCCCAGGCAGCGGTCTTGTTGTCCATCAACCGATAGCCGCCGAAACGCAGGTCGCCCACGTTGGTCAGCGTGTCTGTGGTAAAGCTGAAGTTGAGATTGGTGACGGCTGCCCAAGTCCCCAGTGAGTAGTTCACCGCCGCCTTCTGACCCGGGGTGAGCTCGTACAGCGCGTTGTATTCATTGTCGGGGCTGTAGTCGGTGACGAAGTACGAGGTACCAGGAGCCATGAAGCTATAGCTCAAACTGGTTCCACCTTTACCCCAGTTGGATCCCAGCCAGTAGGTGCCGGAAATGAGGCTGTCAACAGTGGCATTGCCGGTCAGAGTAGCGGGGAACGAAATGGAGTAAGTCTTGGGCGTAGGCATGCGGGGATTTCCTGAGTGCGCTGCGGCCCTTCCTGAATGCGACCGCTACAAAAAAATGCGATTTTGCACCAGAAACAATACATTTGACATCATTGAGCCATCATTTTTCGGATTAGTGGCGTCAAATAACTGACCGGGCGATCTGTATCGGCTTGTGCAGTAGAATTCTGAAATAAGCCTCACGACCGTTCGTCCAGGATTTTTCATGACTGCTCCCAGCCCTGCACTGATTCGCGAAACCTTCCCCGTCGGCCCGCTCCAGTGCAACTGCACGATCATCGGCGATCCGGTCACGAAAAAAGCCATTGTCGTCGACCCGGGCGGCAATCCCGATCTGATCATGGCGCGCCTCGATGCGCTGGGTCTGAAAGTGGTGAGCATCATCCACACCCATGCGCACCTTGATCACTTCCTGGCCTCCGGTCAGATGAAAGAGAAAACCGGCGCGACCCTGCACCTGCACAAGGAAGATCAGTTCCTGTGGGACAACCTCGAAATGCAATGCCAGATGTTCGGCGTGCCCTACACCCCGGTGCCGTCACCGGATCGCTGGCTGAGCGACGACGAGGAACTGGCCTGCGGCTGCGGCGTGGCACTGCACACGCCGGGACATACACCCGGTTCCATGAGCTTTTGGTTTTCCGAGGCTAAGCTGTTGATTGCCGGCGACACGTTGTTCCGGCGCGGAGTAGGGCGCACGGATTTGTGGGGCGGCGATCAGGCGACCATCGTGCGATCGATCAAGCAGCGGCTGTACACACTGGATGAAGACGCGATCGTTGTGGCCGGACATGGCCCGGACACGCGTCTGGGCGATGAAATGCGGGAAAATCCGTTCGTGCGCGCCTAAACATTTTGTCACGAGTGCGCGGTGGAATTTTTGTGCATTGTCATGATCCAACGCCCGCAAAGGTCCATTGCCAAACGGCCGTTGCACCACAGAATGCAAAAAGTAGGAGCTCTCCATGTTCACCACGCGTCGTTTGATTATTGTCGCTACTGCCGTCGCCGTGCTGTCCGGCTGCGCCTCGCCCAACCCGTATGACAATCAGGGCCAGGCCGACGGCGGCTCCCAGGGCATGAGCAAAACCGCCAAATACGGTGGCCTCGGCGCACTGGCCGGCGCGTTGGCCGGTGCTGCCATCGACCACAACAACCGCGGCAAGGGCGCCTTGATCGGTGCCGCCGTCGTCGGTGCTTCGGCAGCCGGTTACGGTTACTACGCCGACCAGCAAGAGAAGAAGCTGCGCGCCAGCATGGCCAACACCGGTGTCGAGGTGCAGCGTCAGGGCGATCAGATCAAGCTGATCATGCCGGGCAACATCACCTTCGCCACCGATTCGGCGAACATCGCTCCAAGCTTCTACCAGCCGCTGAACAACCTGGCCGGCTCGCTCAAGGAGTTCAGCCAGAACCAGATCGAGATCGTCGGATACACCGACAGCACGGGCAGCCGCCAGCACAATATGGACCTGTCCCAGCGTCGTGCGCAGAGCGTGGCGACCTACCTGACTTCGCAAGGTGTCAGCGGTGCCAACCTGTCGGCCCGCGGTGCCGGCCCGGATAATCCGATTGCCAGCAACGGTGACGTCAACGGTCGGGCGCAGAACCGTCGCGTTGAAGTCAACCTGAAGGCGATTCCGGGCCAGCAGTACGGTGGTCAGCAGCAACAGCAGCCGGGTACGGTTCAGCAGTATCCGTAATCGTCAGGCACAAAAAAGCCCCCGGACAAGTGATTGTCCGGGGGCTTTTTTTGCGCTGAAGACTGATTACTTCTTCAGGCCGTAATGCTCATCGAGCATGCCCGGCGAGTTTGGAGTCTTCGGCGCGTAGTCGCGCGGCGGCTCCTGATTGCGCGGTGGCGTCAGGCGTTCGCGTGGGGCCTGCGCAGCCTCTGCGTGCAGAGAGGCGAGCAGACGTTGACGGGTCTGTTCGTCCAGGGCCAGGCGATTGGCGCCCTCGGCGAGGTGATCCTGCACTTCCTGATAGCTCTGGGTCAGCTTCTTGACCAGATTGGCGGTGCTGTTGAAGTGGGTCACCACTTCGTTCTGATAACTGTCGAAGCGTTCCTGAATGTCGTCCAGTTGACGCTGTGTGCGGCTGGGCGCGGCGTTCGGCGCAACGCGTGCGATCAGGAAACCAATGGCGACACCCACAACCAGGGCAAGAGTCGGTAACAACCAAACTAAGAGCGAGTGTTCCACGAGTCCTTCCTCTATAAACGGCTTTGCTTTACGTTAACGGCTCGAACCTGCGCTGTATACCGCGATTCACTCGCAATAGATTGGCACAGACAATTTGCTAGACGAGTCGACCCGATTCGAGGTCACGGAGTTCCTTCCTTGCTGATGCGTGAAACCCCTGTAGTGATTGATGGCCCGGTGGGTCAACTTGAAAGTCTGTACCTGGATAACGAGCAGCCGCGCGGCATCGCGCTGATCTGCCATCCCAACCCGGTGCAGGGCGGCACCATGCTCAACAAGGTCGTCTCGACCCTGCAGCGCACCGCGCGTGACGCGGGTCTGATCACCTTGCGCTTCAACTATCGTGGCGTCGGTGCCAGCGAAGGTTCCCATGACATGGGCAGCGGTGAAGTCGATGACGCCCAGGCAGCCGCTGCCTGGCTGCTGGAAAAACACCCGGATCTGCCGTTGACCCTGTTTGGTTTCTCCTTCGGCGGATTTGTTGCAGCAAGTCTCGACGGCCGACTCGAAGCCCAGGGCGTACAGCTCAAGCACCTGTTCATGGTTGCACCGGCGGTGATGCGCCTGGGCGATCAGGATCAGTTGCCGCAGCAGGGCGAACTCACGGTGATCCAGCCGGAAACCGACGAAGTGATCGATCCGCAGCTGGTCTACGACTGGTCTGACAAACTCCAGCGCCCCCATGAGCTGCTGAAAGTGGCAGAATGCGGACACTTTTTTCATGGCAAGCTGACCGATCTCAAGGATCTGATCCTGCCGCGTCTCTCGAATTGATTGCAGTCTGACAAGCGATTACCCATGACGAACCGTACCCGCATCCTCACTGGCATCACCACCACCGGCACCCCGCACCTGGGCAACTACGCCGGCGCCATCCGCCCGGCGATTCTCGCCAGCCGCGACAGCAATGCCGACTCGTTCTACTTCCTGGCCGACTATCACGCCCTGATCAAGTGCGATGACCCGCTGCGCATTCAGCGCTCGCGTCTGGAAATCGCCGCGACCTGGCTGGCCGGTGGCCTGGATGTGGATCGCGTGACCTTCTACCGCCAGTCCGACATCCCGGAAATCCCCGAGCTGACCTGGCTGCTGACCTGCGTCGCTGCCAAGGGCCTGCTGAACCGCGCCCACGCCTACAAGGCCTCGGTGGACAAGAACGTCGAGACCGGCGAAGACCCGGATGCCGGCATCACCATGGGCTTGTACAGCTATCCGGTGCTGATGGCAGCGGACATCCTGATGTTCAACGCACACAAGGTGCCGGTCGGTCGTGACCAGATCCAGCACGTGGAAATGGCCCGCGACATCGGCCAGCGTTTCAACCACCTGTTCGGCCAGGGCAAGGAGTTCTTCACCATGCCCGAAGCGTTGATCGAGGAAAGCGTTGCCACCTTGCCGGGCCTGGACGGTCGCAAGATGTCCAAGAGCTACGACAACACCATTCCACTGTTCTCCAGCGCCAAGGAAATGAAGGACGCGATCTCGCGCATCGTCACCGACTCCCGCGCGCCGGGCGAAGCGAAGGATCCTGACAATTCGCACCTGTTCACCCTGTTCCAGGCGTTCTCCACGCCGACGCAGGCCGACGAGTTCCGCAGCGAGCTGCTGGGCGGTCTGGGTTGGGGCGAGGCGAAGAACCGTCTGTTCCAGCTGCTGGACAACGAGTTGGGCGAGTCCCGCGAGCGTTATCACCAGTTGATCGAACGTCCGGCGGATCTGGAAGACATCCTGCAACACGGCGCCAAGAAGGCCCGTGCGGTAGCGACGCCGTTCCTCAACGAACTGCGCGAGGCGGTCGGCCTGCGCTCCTTCGTCAATCAGGTTCAGGTGGCCGCAACCACCAAGAAGAAGGCTGCGAAAGCCGCACGTTTCGTCAGCTTCCGTGAAGACGACGGCAGCTTCCGTTTCCGTCTGCTGGCCGCCGATGGCGAGCAATTGCTGCTCTCGCGCAACTTCGCCGACGGCAAGACCGCGGGCCAGGTGACCAAGCAGCTGCAATCGGGTCAGGCGCTGGATGTGCGCAGCGAAGACCTGAGCTTCAGCGTCTGGCTGGAAGGCGAGTGCGTCGGCGACAGCCCGGCGTTCGCCGACGTGGCTGCGCGGGATGCGGCCGTCGAAGCTTTGCGGATCGCTCTGACACCGGTTCAGGAATAATCAACGGGCCGGCCCGACCAAGGGCCGATTGCCATTCCCACGGGCCATCGCTACAGTGACGGCCCGTTTTTGTTGCCTTGCTAACGAATTATGACGCCCCTAGAACGATATCAAGCTGATCTGAAACGCCCGGACTTCTTCCATGACGCGGCGCAGGAAACTGCCGTGCGTCACTTGCAACGCCTGTACGACGATCTGATCGCGGCCGAGCAGAACAAGCCGGGTTTGCTGGGCAAGCTGTTTGGCAAAAAGGATCAGACCCCGGTCAAGGGCCTGTACTTCTGGGGCGGCGTGGGTCGCGGCAAGACTTACCTGGTGGACACCTTCTTCGAAGCGCTGCCATTCAAGGAAAAGACCCGTACCCACTTCCACCGCTTCATGAAGCGCGTGCACGAAGAGATGAAGACCCTCGGCGGCGAGAAAAACCCGCTGACCATCATCGCCAAGCGTTTCGCCACTGAATCGCGGGTCATCTGCTTCGATGAATTCTTCGTTTCCGACATCACCGACGCCATGATCCTCGGCACGCTGATGGAAGAGCTGTTCAAGAACGGCGTGACCCTGGTCGCCACGTCGAACATCGTGCCGGACGGCTTGTACAAGGACGGCCTGCAACGCGCGCGCTTCCTGCCGGCCATCGCGCTGATCAAGCAGAACACCGAGATCGTCAACGTCGACAGCGGCGTCGACTACCGTCTGCGCCACCTCGAACAAGCGGAGCTGTTCCACTTCCCGCTCGACGAAGCCGCTCACGAAAGCCTGCGCAAGAGCTTCCGTGCGCTGACGCCGGAATGCACGGCTGCCGTGGAAAACGATGTGCTGATCATCGAAAACCGCGAAATCCGCGCGCTGCGCACCTGCGATGACGTGGCCTGGTTCGACTTCCGCGAACTGTGCGACGGCCCGCGTAGCCAGAACGACTACATCGAGCTGGGCAAGATTTTCCACGCCGTGTTGCTCAGTGGCGTGGAGCAGATGAGCGTTGCTACCGACGACATCGCCCGACGTTTCATCAACATGGTCGACGAGTTCTACGACCGTAACGTCAAGCTGATCATTTCTGCTGAAGTCGAGTTGAAAGACCTGTACACCGGCGGGCGTCTGACGTTCGAATTCCAGCGGACCCTCAGCCGTCTGCTGGAAATGCAATCCCACGAATTCCTGTCCCGGGCACACAAGCCTTAAGCGGATTCGGCAAACAAAAAGGGCCTGCAGATGCAGGCCCTTTTTTGTGTCTGGTCGAATCGTCAGGCAGCTTGCTGGAACTGCTGTCGATACTGGTTCGGCGACAGTTCGGTGTGCTGGCGGAACAGGCGTGCGAAGAAGCTCGCATCGTCGTAGCCGACTTCGTAGCTGATGGTCTTGATGCTCTTGCGGCTGCCGGAGAGCAAGCCTTTGGCGGTCTCGATGCGCAGCCGTTGCAGGTAGTGCAGCGGCTTGTCGCCGGTGGCGGTCTGGAAGCGGCGCATGAAGTTGCGGATGCTCATGCCGTGCTCGCGGGCCACGTCTTCGAAGCGGAACTTGTCGGCGAAATGCTCTTCGAGCCAGTGCTGGATCTGCAAGATGATCACGTCCTGGTGCAGTTTCTGCCCGCCGAAACCGATGCGGCCCGGCGAATAGCTGCGCTGCACTTCGTAGAGGATGTCGCGGGCTACAGCTTGCGCCACATTGGCGCCGCAGAAGCGTTCGATCAGATAGATGTAAAGGTCGCAGGCCGAGGTGGTGCCGCCGGCGCAGTACAGGTTGTCGGCGTCGGTCAGGTGCTTGTCCTGATTGAGATAGACCTGCGGGAAACGCTCGGCGAAGGCATTGAAGAAGCGCCAGTAGGTGGTCGCTTCCTTGCCATTGAGCAGGCCGGCTTCGGCCAGCCAGAACACCCCGGTGGCTTCGCCGCAGAGTACTGCGCCGCGGGCGTGTTGTTCGCGCAGCCACGGCAGCACCTGTGGATAACGTTGGCACAGCGTGTCGAAGTCATCCCAGAACGCAGGAAGGATGATGACGTCGGCGTTTTCCAGGCCGCCGTCCACCGGCATGACCACGTCACTGAAGCTGTTCACCGGTTTGCCGTCGGGGCTGACCAGGCGGGTTTCGAACGCCGGAGTCAGGCCGTGGCCCAGTTGTTTGCCGTAACGCAGGCTGGCCAGATGGAAGAAATCCTTGGCTTGCATGAGGGTGGAAGCGAAAACCCGGTCGATCGCCAGGATGCTGACGCGCCGCAAGGGCGTGGAGACTTGCTTAGACATAATTCAACTTTTGTTTTTATAAGGGAAAGTGGTCACCAGACGGCTGGATCGTCTTATTTTTTGTCGGATGTGTCCAGTGTCCTGTATCGGAAGCGAGGCTTAGTCTCTGAAGGTCTGATCCCTTCAACAATAAAGAAAAGGTGTCGCATGATCCCCAGAACCCTGTTCAGCTCCGAGCACGAATTGTTCCGCGACAGCGTGCGGACATTCCTTGAAAAAGAGGCCGTGCCGTTCCACGGGCAATGGGAAAAACAAGGCTACATCGACCGCAAATTGTGGAACAAGGCAGGGGAGGCGGGGATGCTCTGCTCACACCTGCCGGAAGAATACGGCGGGCTGGGGGCGGACTTCCTGTACAGCGCTGTGGTCATCGAAGAAGTGGGGCGGCTGGGTCTGACCGGCATCGGTTTCTCGCTGCATTCGGACATCGTTGCGCCTTACATCCTGCATTACGGCAGCGAGGCGTTGAAGCACAAGTACCTGCCGAAACTGGTGTCCGGCGAGATGGTTACGGCCATCGCCATGACCGAGCCAGGCGCGGGTTCCGACTTGCAGGGGGTCAAGACCACCGCCGTGCTGGACGGTGACGAATATGTCATCAACGGTTCGAAAACCTTCATCACCAATGGTTTTCTCGCCGATCTGGTGATCGTCGTCGCCAAGACCGATCCCAAGGCTGGAGCGAAGGGCACCAGTCTGTTTCTGGTGGAGGCGAACACGCCGGGCTTCGACAAGGGCAAGCTCCTGGAGAAGGTCGGAATGAAGGCTCAGGACACGTCGGAATTGTTCTTCCAGGACGTGCGAGTGCCGAAGGAAAACCTGTTGGGTCAGGCCGGGGCCGGGTTTGCCTATCTGATGCAGGAATTGCCGCAGGAGCGTCTGACCGTGGCCATTGGCGGGCTGGCCTCGGCCGAGGCGGCGCTGCAATGGACGCTGGAATACACCCGTGACCGCAAGGCGTTCGGCAAGGCGATTGCCGACTTCCAGAACACGCGCTTCAAGCTGGCGGAAATGGCCACCGAGATTCAGATCGGCAGGGTGTTCGTCGATCGCTGCCTGGAGCTGCACCTGCAAGGCAAGCTCGACGTACCGACCGCAGCGATGGCCAAGTACTGGGGCACGGATCTGCAATGCAAGGTGCTCGACGAATGCGTGCAGTTGCATGGTGGCTACGGTTTCATGTGGGAGTACCCGGTGGCCCGGGCGTGGGCAGATGCGCGGGTGCAGCGGATCTATGCCGGCACCAACGAAATCATGAAAGAGATCATTGCGCGGTCGCTATGACCTGGGCGCTCCCACGCTCGTGCGTGGGAGCGCGACTTTTAGCGCGGGATCAAGGCGCCGGGTTCGGATGATCCTTGTGAATCGCTTCAATCCCTTCAAGCACTTCGTCTGAAAGATTCAGATAGAAACTGGCAATGTTGCTGTCCAGTTGCTCAAGCGTCGTCGCCCCGATGATGTTGCTGGTGACGAACGGTTGCTGATTGACGAAGGCCAACGCCATTTGCGCCGGATCCAGGCCGTGCTCCCGAGCGAGTGCCACGTAACGGCTGCACGCCGCTTCCGATTGCGGGTTGAAATAGCGGCTGAAGCGGCTGTAGAGGCTCAGGCGACCTTTTGGCGGACGGGCGCCACCTTCGTACTTGCCCGACAGGAAACCGAACGCCAGCGGCGAATAGGCGAGCAGGCCGCACTGTTCGCGAATGGCGACTTCCGCCAGACCGACTTCGAAGCTGCGGTTGAGCAGGTTGTACGGGTTCTGGATCGACACCGCGCGCGGCCAGCCACGGGCTTCGGCCAAAGCCAGGAAACGCATGGTGCCCCACGGGGTTTCGTTGGACAGGCCGATGTGGCGGATCTTGCCGGCCTTCACTTGCTCGTCGAGCGCTTCGAGGGTGTCCTCGAGCGGGGTGAGGTTGGCTTCGATCTTGTGTTTGTAGCCCAGTTGTCCGAAAAAGTTGGTGCTGCGCTCCGGCCAGTGCAATTGATACAGGTCGATGTAGTCGGTCTGCAGGCGCTTGAGGCTGGCGTCCACGGCTTCGGTGATGTGCTGGCGGTTGTGGCGCAGGTTCTTGTCGCGGATGTAGTCGATGGTATTGCCGGGACCGGCGATCTTGCTGGCGAGGATCCAGTCGGCGCGGTCGCCGCGACTCTTGAAGTAATTGCCGATGTAGCGCTCGGTGGTGGCATAGGTTTCGGCTTTCGGCGGCACCGGGTACATCTCGGCGGTGTCGATGAAATTGATCCCGGCGCCCTTGGCCCGTTCGATCTGGGCGAAGGCTTCAGCTTCAGTGTTTTGCTCGCCCCAGGTCATGGTGCCGAGGCAGATTGCACTCACGTTCAGGTCGGTACGGCCTAGCTGGCGATAGTCCATCGGGTGCTCCTTGGGCAAAACAAGCATAAAAGCAGGTTGAAATTTTTTTCGCAATCTGCATAATTGCCGACCTCTTTCTGCAGTGGAAGTGATGCGCCGCCGCCGAAGAATCTTGCCGTTGAACGGACGCGCCGACCCGAGCCCCCGAAAGCGTCTGTATCCGGCTGCCTTTGACTTGTCAAAGTACGCACTATTCAGTAAGATCCGCCGTCTTATTTACAGGCGGCCCCTGAGGCTATAAAGAATGAAAACTTTTACTGCTAAACCGGAAACAGTAAAGCGCGACTGGTTTGTCGTCGACGCTGCTGGTCAGACCCTGGGTCGTCTGGCCACCGAAATCGCGAGCCGTCTGCGTGGCAAGCACAAGCCTGAGTACACTCCTCACGTTGACACCGGCGACTACATCGTCGTAATCAACGCCGAGCAGATCCGTGTTACCGGTGCTAAAACCACTGACAAAATGTACTACTCCCACTCCGGTTTCCCGGGCGGCATCAAGTCGATCAACTTTGAAAAGCTGATCGCCAAAGCCCCTGAGCGCGTGATCGAGACCGCGGTTAAAGGCATGCTGCCTAAGAACCCACTGGGTCGCGACATGTACCGTAAGCTGAAAGTCTATGCGGGCGCTGCACACCCTCATACTGCTCAGCAGCCCCAAGAACTGAAGATTTAACGGAATAGTTCATTATGTCGGCGACTCAAAATTACGGCACTGGCCGTCGCAAGACCGCAACCGCACGCGTTTTCCTGCGTCCGGGTACTGGTAACATCTCCATCAACAACCGTTCGCTGGATTCGTTCTTCGGCCGCGAAACTGCCCGCATGGTAGTTCGTCAGCCGCTGGAACTGACCGAGACTGTCGAGAAATTCGACATCTACGTCACCGTGATCGGCGGTGGTGTAAGTGGTCAAGCTGGCGCAATCCGCCACGGCATCACTCGCGCTCTGATGGACTACGACGAAACCCTGCGTAGCGCTCTGCGCAAAGCTGGCTTCGTTACCCGCGACGCCCGTGAAGTTGAACGTAAGAAAGTTGGTCTGCGTAAAGCGCGTAAGCGTCCGCAGTACTCGAAGCGTTAATTTCGCTTCCACGTTCAAAAAGAACGCCCGATTCCTCACGGAACCGGGCGTTTTTTTATGCGTGCGATTTCTCGAATAATTGCGCTGTGACAACTTGCCACATTCGTAGACCCCCTATACTACAAGGCTTGGGGGCCACCCCTCCGGGTAATTACCTTGTCAGAATTGGGGCTTTTCATTACCATTCGGCAAAATTTTTATAAGTACATAGATTCATATTTAGTAGATGCCTGATTTAACAGGCCACAAAGCTGATGGGAGAGGACTGAATGAGCAATGACGGCGTGAATGCAGGCCGGCGTCGCTTCTTGGTAGCAGCCACATCCGTGGTGGGTGCTGCAGGAGCGGTGGGGGCTGCGGTCCCGTTCGTGGGGTCATGGTTTCCCAGTGCCAAGGCGAAAGCTGCCGGTGCACCGGTGAAAGTGAATGTCAGCAAAATCGAGCCCGGACAGCAGATGATTGCTGAATGGCGCGGCCAGCCGGTATTCATTGTTCGCCGTACTGCGGAAATCCTGGGGAATCTCAAGAAGATCGAGGGCCAGCTCTCCGATCCGACCTCCAAAAACTCCACGCAACCTACCTATGTCGACCCTGAAGTGCGTTCGATCAAGCCGGAAATTCTGCTGCTGATCGGGATCTGCACTCACCTGGGTTGCTCACCAACTTTCCGTCCCGAAGTGGCACCCGCGGATCTGGGAAAAGACTGGGTAGGCGGCTATTTCTGCCCTTGCCACGGTTCCCACTACGATCTGGCTGGCCGCGTCTACAAGTCGCAACCTGCGCCTTTGAACCTGCCAGTACCCCCGCATTCCTATGAGACCGATGACCTGATTGTCATTGGCGTCGATACGGAGAAAGCGTGATGAGCAAGTTCATGGATTGGGTTGATGCGCGCTTCCCCGCCACCAAGATGTGGGAAGACCATCTCAGCAAGTATTACGCTCCAAAAAACTTCAACTTCTTCTACTTCTTCGGCTCGCTGGCGCTGCTCGTTCTGGTCAACCAGATCGTCACCGGTGTCTGGCTGACCATGAGCTACACCCCGTCGGCGGAAGAGGCGTTTGCCTCCGTCGAATACATCATGCGCGACGTCGAGTACGGCTCGATCCTGCGTTTGCTGCACTCCACCGGCGCTTCGGCGTTCTTCATCGTGGTCTATCTGCACATGTTCCGTGGCCTGCTTTACGGTTCGTACCAGAAGCCGCGCGAGCTGGTGTGGGTGTTCGGCATGCTGATCTACCTGGCGCTGATGGCTGAGGCTTTCATGGGTTACCTGCTGCCATGGGGCCAGATGTCCTACTGGGGCGCCCAGGTGATCATCTCGCTGTTCGGCGCGATTCCGGTAATCGGTAACGACCTGACCCAGTGGATTCGTGGTGACTACCTGATTTCCGGAATCACCCTGAACCGCTTCTTCGCTCTGCACGTTGTGGCCCTGCCGATCGTGATTCTCGGTCTGGTGGTGTTGCACATCCTGGCGTTGCACGAAGTCGGTTCAAACAACCCCGACGGCGTGGACATCAAGAAGCACAAAGACGAAAACGGTATCCCGCTGGACGGCATCGCCTTCCACCCGTACTACACCGTGAAAGACATTGTCGGCGTCGTGGTGTTCCTGTTCATCTTCTGCTTCATTGTGTTCTTCTTCCCGGAAATGGGCGGCTACTTCCTCGAAAAACCAAACTTCGAGCAAGCCAACCCGTTCAAGACGCCTGAGCACATTGCACCGGTCTGGTACTTCACGCCGTTCTACGCGATCTTGCGTGCGGTCCCTGACAAACTCATGGGTGTTATCGCCATGGGTGCGGCGATTGCGGTGCTGTTTGTCCTGCCATGGCTCGACCGCAGCCCGGTCAAGTCGATGCGCTACAAAGGCTGGATGAGCAAGATCTGGCTGGTGGTGTTCTGCATTTCGTTCGTGATCCTCGGCATTCTGGGCGTTCTGGCCCCGACGCCGGAGCGCACCTTGCTGTCGCAGGTATGTACCTTCCTGTACTTCGCCTACTTCATTCTGATGCCTTTCTACACCAGGCTCGAGAAGACCAAACCGGTTCCGGAAAGGGTGACTGGCTGATGAAAAAGTTATTTTTTGCTCTGATTTTTGCTGCGCTGCCAGTGCTGTCTTTCGCTGCCGAACACGGTGGTCCGGAACTGGAAAAAGTCGACATCGACGTTTCCGACAAGGCTGCCCTTCAGGATGGTGCGCGTACCTTCGCCAACTATTGCATGGGTTGCCACAGTGCCAAGTTCCAGCGTTACGAGCGTGTTGCCGATGACCTCGGCGTACCGCATGACCTGATGCTGCAGAAACTGGTGTTCACTGGCGCCAAGATCGGCGATCACATGACCATCGGCATGCAGCCGGCCGACGCCAAGACCTGGTTCGGCGCAGCGCCGCCGGACCTGACCCTGGTGGCTCGTGTTCGTGGCACTGACTGGCTTTATGGTTACCTCAAGTCGTTCTACGAAGACCCTGCGCGTCCATGGGGCGTGAACAACAAGGTCTTCCCGAACGTCGGCATGCCAAACGTGCTGGTCGGCCTGCAAGGTCGTCAGGTCGTGGGTTGCAAGCAGGTGCAGATCGTCGAAAACGGCAAGAAGCAATATGACCCGCTGACCGGTACGCCTCTGACTCATGAAGCGTGCGATCAGTTGACCATCGTGCCGAAAACCGGAGCCCTGAACGAAGAGCAGTTCGATGAGAAGGTCAAGAATCTGGTAACCTTCCTGGCTTACTCGGCTAACCCGGTTAAGCTGCAACATCAGCGCATCGGTACTTACGTCTTGCTGTACCTGGCGTTCTTCTTTGTGTTCGCCTACCTGCTCAAGCGTGAATACTGGAAAGACGTGCACTGATAACGCTTCAAGCAATTGCTGTTAATCGCGCGCGCCCAAGGGCGCCTCTGAAAACGCAACGCCTGGTCTGTCAGGTATTGCGGGAGGCGCCCTCTGGGCGCGCGCGTTTTTCCGGCTCCGACAATTTCAACAAGCGAGGAGGATCGCCATGGGCGTGACCAATCGGTTGGCCTGTTACTCCGACCCCGCCGACCACTATTCCCACCGAGTGCGCATCGTGCTTGCAGAGAAGGGTGTCAGCGCCGAAATCATTTATGTGGAGGCTGGTCGTCAGCCGCCTAAACTGATTGAGGTGAACCCTTACGGGAGTCTCCCGACGCTGGTCGATCGCGACCTGGCGTTGTGGGAGTCGACCGTGGTGATGGAATATCTGGATGAGCGTTACCCGCATCCGCCATTGATGCCGGTGTACCCGGTGGCGCGTGCCAACAGTCGTCTGTTGATACACCGTATCCAGCGCGACTGGTGTGGTCTGGTGGATCTGATTCTGGATTCACGCACCAAGGAAGCCGCGCGCGTCGTGGCGCGCAAGGAATTGCGCGAAAGCCTGACGGGCGTGTCGCCGTTGTTTGCCGACAAGCCGTTTTTCCTCAGTGAGGAACAAAGTCTGGTGGATTGCTGCCTATTGCCAATACTCTGGCGTTTGCCGATTCTGGGTATAGAACTGCCGCGGCCAGCCAAGCCGCTGCTTGATTATATGGAGCGTCAGTTTGCGCGTGAGGCTTTCCAGGCGAGTCTGTCTGGTGTCGAACGCGACATGCGCTAAGGCTTAAGGAGCCGCTATGAACTCCAGTCGACCTTATCTGGTCCGCGCGCTCTACGAGTGGATTGTGGATAACGATTGCACCCCGCACATGCTGGTCAATTCCGAATACCCGGCGGTTCAGGTGCCACAGGGTTTTGCCAGTGACGGGCAGATTGTCCTGAATATTTCGCCGAGTGCCGTGCGTCATCTGCACATGGACAACGACGTCGTGACCTTCGAAGGTCGCTTCGGTGGCGTTCCGCACAGCCTGTACGTGCCGATTGCCGCGATCCTGGGTATTTATGCCCGGGAGAACGGTCAGGGCATGGTGTTCGATCTGGAGTCGCCGATGGATGACGAAGACGAGATCGATCAGGATGACGATATTCCGCCGCCGGACAGCGAGCCGCCACGCCCAAGCGGCCGGCCAAGCCTGAAAGTGGTGAAGTAATAAAAAAGGCGATCCAATCGGATCGCCTTTTTTGTGCCTGCGCTTTGCGTATCAGTCGATGTATTCGAACAGTTTCACAATTTTCTGCACGCCGGAAACACCCTGCACCAGATTGGTGGCCTGGGCCGCTTCCTGCTTGGTCAGCAGGCCGAGCAGATAGACGATACCGTTCTCGGTCACGACCTTGATGCGCGAGCCGGGAATGTTGGCGTCGGCAAGCATCTGGGTTTTGATCTTGGTCGTCAGCCAGGAGTCATTCTGGCGGGCGAGGAAGCTTGAAGGTGCAATCAATTGCAGCTCGTTGTGCACCGTCTTCACTCGTTGCACGTTGGCGGCAGCCTGTTCGGCCTTGGCTTTGAGGTCTGCGTTCTCGGTCTGGCCGGCCAGAAGTACGACGCCGTTGAAGCTGGTGACGACGATGTGCGATTTTTTGTCCATGTTCGGATCGGCCTTGGACACATTGACGCCGACTTTGGTTTCGATCAGTGAGTCGTCGATCTTGCTGCCGAAGGTGCGGGTGCCGCGATCGTCTTCGATCGGTGCTTCGCGGCTGGCATTCACCACGGAGGTGCAGCCAGTAATTCCGAGGCACAGGGTCAAGGCCAGAAGGCCAAGGCGATTAGGGGTCATTCTTCACTCCCGAACAGTTGGCTGTCGATCAGATCGCAAAGGCAATGGATCGCCAGCAAGTGGACTTCCTGAATACGTGCGGTGACGTTGGCCGGTACGCGAATCTCGACGTCCTCGGGCAACAGCAACGACGCCATGCCGCCGCCATCGCGGCCGGTCAATGCTACGACAATCATTTCTCGATCATGTGCGGCCTGGATCGCTTGAATAATGTTCGCCGAGTTACCGCTGGTCGAAATCGCCAGCAATACATCGCCTGGCTGGCCGAGCGCGCGGATCTGCTTGGAGAATACTTCGTTGTAGCTGTAGTCGTTGGCGATCGAGGTGATGGTCGAGCTGTCGGTGGTCAGGGCGATAGCCGGCAGGCTCGGGCGCTCGCGCTCGAAGCGGTTGAGCAGCTCCGAGGAGAAGTGCTGGGCATCGCCGGCCGAACCGCCGTTGCCGCACGAGAGCATCTTCCCCTCGTTGAGCAAGGCGTTGACCATCACTTGGCTGGCTTGCTCGATGTGCGGTGCAAGTACGTCCATCGCCTGTTGCTTGGTGTCGATACTGGCCTGAAAAAGCTGGCGAATTCGGGATTGCATGTCCATCTGTGTGACCTTAATTAGCGCGGCTGTCCGGCACGTGAATGTGCAGCCCGCAAAGCAAAGAGCAAAAGTGTTGAGTGAAAATGTCCAGGTCGGCGCAGGCGCTCAACTGTCGAACGCATTCTGCAACCAGTTCAGCTGACCCTGGTGGCTGTCGATGGCCACCACGTCGAAGCGGCAGGGGGAATTGGCCCAACGCGACTCGCGCTGAAGAAAATACTGTGCGGCGAAAATCAGTTTCTGCCGTTTGCGCCCATCGATACTGTCGAGCGCTCCACCCCATTGAGTGTTCTTTCGGTAACGTACTTCGACGAATACTACTGTATCGCCATCAAGCATGACCAGATCAAGCTCGCCGCGTTTGCATAACCAGTTCTGCGCCAGAAGGCGCAGACCCTGGTGTTGCAGATGCTCGAGCGCCTGGCGCTCGGCATCCTTGCCGCTTTGCAGGTGTGACCTGTCGGGCATCAGCGCGGAGTGTCCGGCAGGCGCTGAACCTGACCGCTGACGAACTGAGCCCATGGCAGTTGACGCACGACACGTTGTGTTTGAGTCATGCCCAGGCTGCCCGACAGACCGTCGATGCGGCTGTCCGGCAGCGCCTTGAGCTGATCAAGGCGTGGCGCCAGGCGGTAGGCATCAACACCCATCGCATACAGGCGGCCGAGGCTGCCGGAGGCTTGTGGCCACTGTGCGGTGACCTGCTTGCGCAGCGGGTCGTTGGCATCCAGCAACCATGGGGTCTCGCAGAAGCGCACACCGTTCATGTCGTTGTACTGGTTCACGTCGCCGCTGGCGCTGAACACGTGGGAGGTCGCGTAGACCGGCACGTCGCCGGCGTACTGGAAGTTCAGGGTCGGCTTGATCTGCTGCGCCTGTTGCGGGGTCGCGGCGAGGAAGATGAACTCGATGTCCTGGCGACGCGAAGGCTGGGCGGCGACGTTCGTGCCGGCAGCATTCTGCAGGCTCTTGGCGCGGGCTTCGCTCTGGCGCAGCTGGAACATGTCGGCGATCTGTTGGGCCAGTTGCACAGGCTGATCGACGCGCTCGGTGGCGACGATGCTGCCGCCATTGGCTTGCCAGTCCTGGCTGAACGCACGCAGGACGCGGTCGCCCCATTCGCCTTTCGGCACCATGATCGCGGCGCGGTGCAGACCGTCGGCACGGGCGCGGCGGGACACTTCGCGGGCTTCGTCTTCAGCAGCCAGGCCGAACTGGAACAGTTGCGCCGGGCCCTGGTCGCCTTCGCTGTAGTTCAGCGCGAGGGTCGTGATCGGCAGTTGTGGGCGGGTGCTCAGCTGTTTGACCAGTGGTTTTTCCAGTGGCCCGACAACCAGTTGCACGCCGTCGGCCTGGGCCTTGCGGTAGAACTCGTCCATGTTGGTCAGGTGCGAGCTGTCGTAGAACACGATGGCCGGTGGTTTCTGACCGGCTTGCTGAGCCTGGTAGTGCGCGGCCATGAAGCCGTCACGCAGGGCCTTGCCGACCGAGGCCAGTTGGCCGTCCTGTGGCAGCAGCAGGGCAATCTTGCTCAGAGGCTGGCTGGCCAGTTCCTTGAGCTTGGTCAGTGGCAGCGGCAGGTTGATCGCGGCCGGGTGTTTCGGGTGCTGAGAGCGCCAAGCGTCGATGGCGGCTTGCTGTTGCTCGAGGGTGCCGGCAGTTTTCACTGCCAGAGCCAGGCTCATCCAGCCGCCGAGGTCATCGGTGGTGTTCGGTTGCAGTTGATCGGTCGGCAGCGATGCAATCAGGGTCCAGATCGCTTCGTGGTTCTTGCTGGCGGCTTCGCCTTCCAGCATCGGTGCGATGAAGATGCGCTCGCGAGCGGCAGCCAGTGTCTGGCCATCGGCTTCAAGGGCGCGGGCGTGAACGGTGCCGGCGCGAACCTGCAGCGGTATCGACATTTCGCTCAGGCGCTGCAGGCTTGGATGGTTCAAGGCTGCCAGCGCGGCTTTCGGCTGGTTGCGGGTCATGGCCAGTTCAGCGGCCAATGTGCTGGCGAATGCCTGCTGGCCCGGCTGGAGTTGCTCCATTGGCACCTGTTGCAGGATCTGCGCGGACTGTCCGGCATTGCCTTGACGGTAAGCCATGTCCGCCGCACTCAGGCGCAGCAGTGCAGCCTTATCCGGCGATTTGGCCTGGGCGGCCTGTTCGAGCAGTTGCTCGATGCTGGCATCCGGAGTCCGTGGAAGTTCGCCAAGGCTGGAGGAAGGGGAGCTGGCGCAAGCCGCCAGCAAGGCAGCGAGGCAGAGGGCAGTGAACAGCCGCAGGCAAGCGATCATGTAAGTGTTCCTGATACTCGATCAAATTAGCGTCGAATTGTACCCAAGCGCTGGCCGGGGCGCGATGTTACTGGCGTGAAACCGTCAATTTAGCTGATACAAATGTTGCGCGACCGCACAATGGTGCGACAAACCGTGTCTGCCGCGACCGCATCGCCGGTCGCTCGACGCGCTACAATGGCGGTTTTTACCGATCATGAGGTGTGCGCTTTGACTGCTCCAGGTGCTTTGAATTCCGCTATGGGCTCGCTTTATGTGGTGGCGACGCCCATCGGCAACCTGGATGACATCAGCGCCCGGGCGTTGAAAATCCTGCGCGAAGTGGCGCTGATTGCCGCCGAAGACACGCGCCATTCCCAGCGTCTGATGCAGCACTTCGGCATCACTACACCGCTGGCGGCCTGTCACGAACACAATGAGCGTGACGAAGGCAGTCGCTTCATCACCCGCCTGTTGGCTGGCGATAACGTGGCGCTGATTTCCGATGCCGGTACGCCGCTGATTTCCGATCCGGGTTATCACCTGGTGCGTCAGGCGCGTGCCGCCGGGATCAATGTGGTGCCGGTACCGGGTGCCTGCGCGTTGATTGCGGCACTGTCGGCTGCCGGTCTGCCGTCTGATCGTTTCATTTTTGAAGGCTTTCTGCCGGCCAAGGCGGTGGGGCGCAAGGCGCGTCTTGAGGCGATCAAGGAAGAGCCGCGCACGCTGATTTTCTACGAGGCGCCGCATCGTATTCTGGAGTGTCTGCAGGATATGGAAGCCGTATTTGGCGCTGATCGCCCGGCATTGCTCGCCCGTGAAATCACCAAAACCTTTGAAACGCTCAAGGGCCTGCCGCTGGCCGAGTTGCGCGCATTCGTCGAGGCGGATAGCAATCAACAGCGTGGCGAATGTGTTGTTGTGGTGGCTGGCTGGACTGCGCCGGAATCCGAAGATGCCGTCAGCAGCGAGGCGATGCGCATCCTCAATCTGTTGCTCGAAGAGATGCCGCTCAAGCGCGCGGCGGCTCTGGCGGCGCAAATCACCGGTGAGCGCAAAAACGTGCTGTATCAGGTCGCGCTGGATCAGCAAAAAGACGCGTAACCCGTCGCGCAGACCGGTTTGCGGGCTATTAGCGCTTGTTCTTCGGGCGCTCTGCCGTTAACCTGCGCGGCGGAGAGTCGATCGGACAGTCGCTGCCCTCTATGAAAATTAGGGGGGGGAGGAAAGTCCGGGCTCCATAGGGCGAAGTGCCAGGTAATGCCTGGGAGGCGTGAGCCTACGGAAAGTGCCACAGAAAATAACCGCCTAAGCGCTTCGGCGCCGGTAAGGGTGAAAAGGTGCGGTAAGAGCGCACCGCACGTCTGGCAACAGTTCGTGGCTAGGTAAACCCCACTTGGAGCAAGACCAAATAGGGTCCCAAGGCGTGGCCCGCGCTGGGACCGGGTAGGTTGCTAAAGATGTCCAGTGATGGCCATCGTAGACGAATGACTGTTCAAGACAGAACCCGGCTTACAGATCGACTCTCCACCTTTTTCTTTTCCCTGCTTGAATTAAAGGCGACAGGGCTGTTTATTATCAGCAGGCCTGCTCTGGAAATCCGGCAGCGGCAACCGCAGTAATAGCCATTTCCCACCTTGCTTCAATCAACAGCAGAAGCGCTTTTGTAATACCGAAAAAATCTTACTCTTAACAAATTACTTTAACTTTCGAGCGCAGCTTTCAGTGCTGCATCAAGTTATTGGATAAAAGCATCCGCCAGATTCTCGTTGCGCCTCCTTTTATGCTCCTAAATCTCCGTTCTGTAAGGGTTTTCCTTTAATCCGCGCCTTGACGGTGTGGTGGGCGCATTCCTATAGTGTGCGCAAGTGGCGGAAAGTGGCATGAAGTGGGTTTTTTGAGCTCAAAACGATAAAAATTGGAGAAACGCAGACGTGTTTCGCGGAGCTAACGCTATCAGTCTCGACGCAAAGGGCCGTCTCGCCATGCCGAGCCGGTACCGTGACGAGCTCGTTTCGCGTAGTTCCGGCCAGTTGATCGTGACCATTGATGCCGTTGATCCATGTTTGTGTGTCTACCCGCTCGATGAGTGGGAAATTATTGAAACCAAGTTGCGCGCGCTTCCTTCGCTCCGCGAAGAGAACCGTCGTCTGCAGCGTTTATTGATTGGTAATGCCGTTGACCTCGAGCTCGACGGCAGTGGTCGTTTTCTGGTTCCGCCGCGTCTGCGCGAATACGCAAAGCTGGACAAGCGCGCGATGCTGGTCGGCCAACTGAACAAGTTCCAATTGTGGGACGAAGATGCCTGGAACGCGGTTTCTGCCGCTGACCTGGCTGCCATACAACAACCGGGCGCCATGCCTGACGAACTGCGTGATTTGATCCTGTGACTATTGATAGCGGCTTTAACCACATCACCGTACTGCTTGACGAAGCCGTCGAGGCTCTCGCCGTACGTCCTGATGGCTGCTATCTGGACGGCACGTTCGGACGCGGCGGGCACAGCCGGTTGATCCTCAGCAAGCTCGGTCCCGACGGCCGGCTCATCGGATTCGACAAGGATCCTCAAGCGATTGCCACCGGGCAAACGCTAGCGGCCGAAGACGGCCGCTTTGTCGTTGTGCAGCGCAGCTTTGCCGAGCTCGGTTCGGTGGTTGCCGAGCGTGGTCTGGACGGCAAGGTCAGCGGCATTCTGCTCGACCTGGGCGTGTCTTCGCCGCAGCTCGATGATGCCGAACGCGGCTTCAGCTTCCTCAATGACGGCCCGCTGGACATGCGCATGGATCCGTCCCGTGGCATCAGCGCGGCCGAGTTCGTCAACACCGCGCCTGTGGAAGAAATCGCCCGGGTGTTCAAGGAATATGGCGAAGAACGTTTCTCCGGCCGCATGGCTCGCGCCGTGGCCGAACGTCGTGACATCACGCCGTTCGAGCGTACCGCCGATCTGGCCGAAGTCCTGAAAGTCGCCAACCCGGCGTGGGAAAAGGGCAAGAACCCGGCAACCCGTGCATTTCAGGGTCTGCGCATTCACGTCAACAACGAACTGGGCGATCTGGAAGCGGGCCTTGAAGCCGCGCTCGAATGCCTGGAAGTGGGCGGTCGTCTGGTCGTGATCAGCTTCCACTCGCTGGAAGACCGCATCGTCAAACTGTTCATGCGCAAGCTGGTGAAAGGCGAAGCCGACAACCTGCCGCGCAACCTGCCGGTTCGCCACGTCGCGTTCGAACCGAAAATCAAAGTCCATGGCAAAGCGCAGACGGCCTCCGACGCCGAACTCAAAGCCAACCCACGTTCCCGTAGCGCCGTCATGCGCGTCGCGGAGAAGCTGCGGTGAGCAAGCTTTTCGCCAAGCCACTGCCTGGCGGCAGCTTTTTCATGCTGCTGCTGTTCATCGGCGTGCTCGTGTCGGCCATCGGCGTGTCTTACAGCGCCCACTGGAACCGGCAGTTGCTCAATACCCTGTACAACGAACTGAGCGTGCGCGACAAGGCGCAGGCCGAGTGGGGGCGCCTGATCCTGGAGCAAAGCACCTGGACCGCCCACAGCCGGATCGAAGTGCTGGCCACCGAACAACTGAAGATGCACATCCCTGGCGCGGCTGACGTGAAGATGGTGGCGCCATGATGAAACTCGAAGGGGCACTCTTCCCGTGGCGCTTCCGTCTGTTGGTAGGTCTGCTCGGCGTGATGGTGGCCGCGATCTGCTGGCGCATCATTGACCTGCAAGTGGTCGACCGTGACTTCCTCAAGGGGCAGGGCGATGCGCGCAGCGTTCGTCACATTCCGATTCCAGCACACCGTGGCCTGATCACCGACCGCAACGGCGAGCCTCTGGCCGTGAGTACCCCGGTGACCACGCTGTGGGCCAACGCCAAGGAAATGCAGACGGCCAAAGAGAAGTGGCCGGCACTGGCGGCGGCGCTGGGGCAGGATCCGAAAGCCCTGGCCGAACGCCTCGAAGCCCAGGCCAACAAAGAATTCATTTATCTGGTGCGCGGGCTGACCCCCGAGCAGGGCCAGGCCGTGCTCGACCTGAAAGTGCCGGGCGTCTACGGCATCGAAGAATTCCGCCGGTTCTATCCGGCCGGTGAAGTCACCGCTCACATGGTCGGGTTCACCGACATCGATGATCACGGTCGTGAAGGCGTCGAGCTGGCCTACGACGAGTGGCTGGCCGGCGTGCCCGGCAAGCGGCAAGTCATCAAGGATCGGCGCGGACGGCTGATCAAGGATGTCCAGGTCACCAAAAACGCCAAGGCCGGCAAGCCCTTGGCGTTGTCCATTGACCTGCGTCTGCAATACCTGGCCAACCGCGAGCTGCGTAACGCGATCATCGAGAACGGCGCCAAGGCTGGCAGCCTGGTGATCATGGACGTGAAGACCGGCGAAATCCTCGCCATGGTCAACCAGCCGACCTACAACCCGAACAACCGTCGCAACCTGCAACCGGCGATGATGCGTAACCGCGCGATGATCGACGTGTTCGAACCGGGTTCGACCATGAAAGCGATCTCGATGAGCGCCGCGATCGAAACCGGCCGCTGGAAACCGAGCGACACCGTCGAGGTGTATCCGGGCTCCCTGCAGATCGGCAAATACACGATCAAGGACGTATCGAAGACCGAAGGTCCGGTACTCGACCTGACCGGCATTCTGATCAATTCCAGTAACGTCGGCATGAGCAAGGTCGCGTTCGATATCGGCGGCGAAACCATTTTCCGTCTCGCGCAGAAAGTCGGCCTCGGCCAGGACACCGGCCTCGGCTTCCCGGGCGAACGTGTCGGTAACCTGCCGAATTACCGCGAGTGGCGTAAAGCCGAAACCGCAACGCTGTCCTACGGCTACGGTATTTCGGTGACCGCAATTCAGCTGGTGCACGCGTTCTCGGCGCTGGCCAACAACGGTCGCCTCGCGCCGCTGACCCTGATCAAAACCGACAAGGCGCCACAGACCACTCAGGTGCTGCCGGAAGCCGTCGCGAAAACCATGCAAGGCATGCTGCAACAGGTGATCGAGGCCCCGCGCGGTGTATTCCGTGCGCAGGTGCCGGCGTATCACGTGGCGGGCAAGTCGGGTACTGCGCGCAAGACGTCGGTGGGTACCAAGGGCTACGCCGAAAACTCGTACCGCTCGCTGTTCGCCGGTTTCGGCCCGATGAGCGATCCGCGTTACGCCATCGTCGTGGTGATCGATGAACCGAGCAAGGCCGGTTACTTCGGTGGTCTGGTTTCGGCGCCGGTATTCAGCCGTGTGATGTCCGGCACCCTGCGTCTGATGAACGTGACCCCGGACAACCTGCCGACAACACAACAGGCCAACGCCACCCCGGCCGTTCCGCTGAAAGCCAATGGAGGGCGCGGCTGATGTCTCTTAGTCTGAACAAGATTTTCCCCCACGCCGGCCACGATCTGTTGATCCGTGAACTGGCACTCGACAGCCGCAACGTGCGCGCGGGCGACCTGTTCCTCGCGGTGCCGGGCGGCAAGTTCGACGGTCGTGCGCACATCACTGATGCGCTCAACCGTGGTGCCGCCGCCGTGGCTTACGAAGTGGAAGGCGCCACCGTGCTGCCGATCACTGACGTGCCGCTGATTCCGGTCAAAGGCCTGGCCGCGCAGCTGTCGGATATTGCCGGTCGTTTTTACGGTGAGCCAAGTCATCACCTGAACCTGGTGGGCGTGACCGGCACCAACGGCAAGACCAGCGTGACTCAACTGGTGGCGCAGGCGCTGGACCTGCTCGGCCAGCATTGCGGCATCGTCGGCACCCTTGGCTCCGGTTTCTACGGTTCGCTGCAAAGCGGCCTGCACACCACGCCGAATCCGATCGCCATGCAAGCGACCTTGGGCGACCTGAAAAAGGCCGGCGCCAAAGCCGTGGCCATGGAAGTTTCGTCCCATGGTCTGGATCAGGGCCGGGTCACTGCACTGGCGTTTGACGTGGCGGTGATGACCAACCTGTCCCGCGATCACCTCGATTACCACGGCACCATGGAGGCCTACGCCGAAGCGAAGGCCAAGCTGTTTGCCTGGAATGACCTGAAGTGCCGCGTGGTCAATCTGGACGACGATTTCGGCCGGCAACTGGCCGCTGAAAAGCGTGATTCGCGTTTGATTACATATAGCTTGCTCGACAGCAGTGCCTATCTGTATGTCCGCGAAGCGCAGTTCGACGACCATGGTGTGCGCGCCACGCTGGTCACGCCGCAGGGCGAGCATCATCTGCGCAGCACATTGCTGGGCCGTTTCAACCTGAGCAACGTACTGGCTGCGGTTGGCGCCTTGCTCGGTCTGGACTACGCCCTCGACGAAATCCTCAAGGTGCTGCCGAAACTCGAAGGCCCGGCCGGACGCATGCAGCGTCTCGGCGGTGGCACCCAGCCGCTGGTGGTGGTCGATTACGCCCACACGCCGGATGCGCTGGAAAAAGTTCTGACCGCACTGCGTCCACACGTCAAAGGCCAGTTGCTGTGCCTGTTCGGTTGCGGCGGTGATCGCGATCGCGGCAAACGTCCGTTGATGGCCGAAGTGGTCGAGCGTCTGGCCGACCGCGTGCTGGTCACCGATGACAATCCGCGCACCGAAGATCCGGCGGTGATCTTCGATGACATCCGCGCCGGTTTCACGGCTGTGGATAACGTGACATTCGTGGCCGGCCGTGGCCAGGCCATCGCGCAATTGATCGCCAGCGCCTCGGCGGATGACGTGGTGGTCCTGGCCGGCAAAGGTCACGAGGACTATCAGGAAATCAACGGCGAGCGCCACGCATTCTCTGATCTGGTCGAGGCGGATCACGCCCTGACCGCGTGGGAGGTGGCCCATGCTTAAGGCCCTGAAACTCAGCGAACTGACCAATGCACTCGACGCACGTCTGATCAGTGCGGACGCCAGTTTTGACGGCGTGAGCATCGACAGTCGCGCCATCAAGGCTGGCCAACTGTTTATTGCACTGACCGGCCCGCGTTTCGACGGTCATGACTATTTGAACGACGTCGCTGCAAAAGGCGCGGTCGCGGCGCTGGTCGAGCGTGAGGTCGCCGACAGCACGCTGCCTCAATTGCTGGTCAAGGACACCCGCCAGGCCCTCGGCCAGTTGGGCGCGCTGAACCGTGCCGCATTTACCAAACCGGTTGCGGCTGTCACCGGCTCCAGCGGCAAGACCACGGTCAAGGAAATGCTCGCGAGCATCCTGCGCACGCGCGGTTCGGTGCACGCGACCCGTGGCAACCTGAACAACGACCTCGGCGTGCCGCTGACCCTGCTCGAACTTGCCCCGGAACACAGCGCGGCAGTGATCGAACTGGGTGCTTCGCGTCTGGGTGAAATCGCCTACACCGTCGGGCTGACCAAGCCGCACGTAGCGATCCTCAACAACGCCGGCACCGCTCACGTCGGTGAGTTCGGTGGGCCAGAGAAAATCGTCGAAGCCAAAGGTGAAATCATCGAAGGGCTGGCGGCCGATGGCGTCGCCGTGCTGAACCTCGATGACAAGGCGTTCGGTATCTGGAAGACCCGCGCTGCCGGTCGCAAGGTGCTGACCTTTGCCCTGAGCAACACCCAGGCAGATTTCCACGCCAGCGATCTGGCCACCGATGCCCGTGGCTGCCCGGCGTTCAACCTGCACAGTCCTGAAGGTGTGGAACGGGTTCAACTGAACCTGCTCGGCACTCATAACGTCGCCAATGCCCTGGCCGCTGCCGCTGCCGCTCACGCCCTGGGCGTGTCGCTGTTCGGCATCGCCACCGGGCTTGGCGCGGTACAACCGGTCAAGGGTCGCACCGTCGCGCAACTGGCGAAAAACGGCATGCGCGTGATCGATGACACTTACAACGCGAACCCCACCTCCATGTGTGCGGCCGTTGATATACTCGCCGGCTTTCCCGGCCGCACCGTTCTGGTGCTCGGGGATATCGGCGAGTTGGGCGACTGGGCGGAGCAGGGGCACCGCGACGTGGGCGAATACGCCCGGGGCAAGGTTTCCGCGCTTTACGCCGTCGGGCCGAACATGGTCCACGCCGTGAACGCATTCGGTAACGAGGCGCATCACTTCGGCACACAGGCCGAACTGATCCAGGCCCTCGGCGCCGAGCAGGACAAAAACACCACCATTTTGATCAAGGGTTCGCGCAGCGCAGCGATGGAAAACATCGTTGCGGCCCTGTGCGGGTCCAGTCTGGAGAAACATTAATGCTGCTGCTGCTAGCGGAGTATCTGCAACAGTTCTACAAAGGCTTCGCGGTCTTCCAGTACCTGACCCTGCGCGGGATTCTCGGTGTGTTGACCGCGCTGGTCCTGTCGCTGTGCTATGGCCCGTGGATGATCCGCACCCTGCAGAACCGTCAGATCGGTCAGTCCGTTCGTAACGACGGCCCGCAATCGCACCTGTCCAAATCCGGTACGCCGACCATGGGTGGCGCGCTGATTCTGTCTTCGATCGGTGTCAGCACTTTGCTGTGGGCTGACCTGAGCAATCGTTATGTCTGGACCGTTCTGCTGGTGACCCTGCTGTTCGGCGCCATCGGCTGGGTCGACGACTACCGCAAGGTGATCGAGAAGAACTCCCGTGGTCTGCCGAGTCGCTGGAAGTATTTCTGGCAGTCGGTGTTCGGCCTCGGCGCGGCGATCTTCCTTTATATGACCGCTGCCACTCCGGTGGAAACCACCCTGATCCTGCCGATGCTCAAGGACTACAGCATTCCGCTGGGCGCCGGTTTCATCGTGCTGACCTACTTCGTGATTGTCGGTTCGAGCAACGCGGTCAATCTGACCGACGGCCTCGACGGTCTGGCGATCATGCCGACGGTGATGGTCGGCGGTGGCCTGGGCATCTTCTGCTACCTGTCGGGTAACGTGAAGTTCGCTGAATACCTGCTGATCCCTTACGTACCGGGCGCAGGTGAGTTGATCGTGTTCTGCGGTGCACTGATCGGTGCCGGTCTGGGCTTCCTGTGGTTCAACACCTATCCGGCGCAAGTCTTCATGGGTGACGTCGGCGCACTGGCGCTGGGCGCAGCCTTGGGCACCATCGCGGTGATCGTCCGTCAGGAAATCGTCCTGTTCATCATGGGCGGCGTGTTCGTGATGGAAACCCTGTCAGTCGTGATTCAGGTTGCTTCCTTTAAGCTGACCGGTCGCCGTGTGTTCCGCATGGCTCCGATACACCACCACTTTGAACTCAAGGGCTGGCCCGAGCCGCGTGTGATCGTCCGTTTCTGGATCATCACCGTGATTCTCGTGCTGATCGGCCTTGCCACCCTGAAGCTGAGGTAGAACGAGTGTCTCTGATCGCTTCTGACCACTTCCGTATCGTTGTCGGCCTCGGCAAGAGCGGCATGTCCCTGGTTCGCTTCCTGGCGAACCGGGGCGTGGCGTTTGCGGTGGCCGACACGCGGGAAAATCCACCGGAACTGGCCACGCTCCAGCGTGACTATCCGCACGTGGAAGTGCGTTGTGGCGAGCTGGACGTCGAGTTCCTGTGCCGTGCCGACGAGCTCTACGTGAGCCCCGGTCTGGCGCTGGCGACCCCGGCCCTGCAAGCCGCCGCGGCCCGTGGCGTGAAGTTGTCCGGCGACATCGAGCTGTTCGCGCGTAACGCGAAGGCGCCGATCGTGGCCATCAGCGGTTCCAACGCGAAAAGCACCGTCACCACCCTGGTCGGCGAGATGGCGGCTGCGGCCGGCAAACGTGTGGCAGTGGGCGGCAACCTCGGTACGCCGGCGTTGGACCTGCTCAGCGATGACGTCGAGCTGTACGTGATGGAGCTGTCGAGCTTCCAGCTGGAAACCACCGACCAGCTCAACGCCGAAGTGGCGACCGTGCTCAACATCAGCGAAGACCACATGGATCGCTACAGCGGTCTGCCGGCCTATCACCTGGCCAAGCACCGGATTTTCCGTGGCGCCAAGCAGTTCGTGGTCAATCGTCAGGACGCGTTGACCCGTCCGCTGATGGGCGAGGGCCAGCCATGCTGGACCTTCGGCCTCACCAAACCCGATTTCAAGGCGTTCGGTCTGCGCGAAGAGAATGGCGAGAAATACCTGGCCTTCGAATTCCAGAACCTGATGCCGGTACGTGAACTGAAGATTCGCGGCGCCCACAACCAGTCCAACGCCTTGGCGGCGCTGGCGCTCGGCCACGCGGTCGGGCTGCCGTTCGACGCCATGCTCGCGGCCCTGCGCAACTTCGCCGGCCTCGAGCATCGCTGCCAGTGGGTGCGTGACCTGGGCGGCGTCGGTTACTACAACGATTCCAAAGCCACCAACGTCGGCGCCGCACTGGCTGCCATCGAAGGCCTGGGTGCGGACATCGAAGGCAAGGTCGTGCTGATCGCCGGTGGCGATGGCAAGGGTGCAGAGTTCAAGGACCTGCGTGACCCGGTAGCCGCTCATTGCCGCGCCGTGATCCTGATGGGCCGCGACTCCGACAAGATCGGCGAGGCCATCGGCGACGCCGTGCCGCTGATTCGCGCCACTTCCTTGGTCGATGCGGTCGAACAATGCCGCGCCGCCGCCCAACCGGGTGACGTGGTGCTGCTGTCGCCGGCCTGCGCCAGTTTCGACATGTTCAAGAATTACGAAGACCGTGGTCACCAGTTCGTCCGCGCCGTGGAGGAACTGGCATGAGCCTGAGAAACATCATCAAGCCGTATCCGTCGCCGATCATCACCGGGCGCGGGATCGACCTCGACTTCCCGATGCTCGCCGGTTGCCTGGCGCTGCTCGGCTTGGGCCTGATCATGATCGCTTCGGCATCGACTGAAGTCGGTGCGGTGCAGTCGGGCAGTGCGCTGTATTACATGACCCGTCACCTGATCTACGTGGTGCTGGGACTGGGCGCGTGCATCGTCACCATGATGATTCCGATCGCCACCTGGCAGCGGCTGGGCTGGCTGATGCTGATTGGTGCGTTCGGTCTGTTGGTGATGGTGATCGTCCCGGGGATCGGCCGTGAGGTTAACGGTTCGATGCGCTGGATCGGTTTCAGCTTCTTCAACGTTCAGCCGTCCGAGATCGCCAAGGTGTTCGTGGTGATTTACCTCGCCGGTTATCTGGTGCGTCGCCAGAAGGAAGTGCGCGAGAGCTGGATGGGCTTCTTCAAGCCATTCATCGTGCTGCTGCCGATGGCCGGCCTGTTGCTGATGGAGCCGGACTTCGGTGCCACCGTCGTAATGATGGGCGCCGCGGCGGCGATGCTGTTCCTCGGCGGGGTCGGGTTGTTCCGGTTCTCACTGATGGTGGTGCTGGCGGTGGCGGCGGTGGTGTTGCTGATTCAGATGCAACCGTACCGGATGGCGCGTCTGACCAACTTCGCCGACCCGTGGGCCGACCAGTTCGGTGCCGGTTATCAATTGTCGCAAGCGTTGATCGCGTTCGGTCGCGGCGAGTGGCTGGGCGTGGGTCTGGGCAACAGTGTGCAGAAGCAGTTCTACCTGCCGGAAGCCCACACCGACTTCGTGTTCTCGGTACTGGCTGAAGAGCTGGGCGCGGTGGGTTCGCTGTGCACCGTCGCGCTGTTCGTGTTCGTGTGTATTCGCGGCATGTACATCGGTCTGTGGGCCGAGAAAGCCAAACAGTTTTTTGCCGCTTATGTTGCCTACGGTCTGTCGTTCCTGTGGATCGGTCAGTTCCTGATCAACATCGGCGTGAACGTCGGCCTGCTGCCGACCAAGGGCCTGACCTTGCCGTTTCTCAGTTATGGCGGCAGTTCCCTGGTGATCTGCTGCGCCTGCCTTGGCTTGTTGCTGAGGATCGAGTGGGAGAGTCGGACCCACCTGGGCAGTGAAGAGATGGAATTCCATGAGAGCGACTTCGCGGAGGAGCCGAATCATGGGCGCTAACGTATTGATCATGGCCGGCGGTACCGGTGGCCACGTGTTCCCGGCACTGTCCTGTGCCCGTGAATTCCAGGCGCGCGGCTATACCGTGCACTGGCTCGGCACGCCACGCGGGATCGAAAACGACCTGGTGCCGGCCGCCGGCCTCGAATTGCATCGCATCAACGCCAGCGGTCTGCGCGGCAAGGGCAAGCTGTCGCTGCTCAAGGCGCCGTTCATGCTGCTGAAGTCGGTGTGGCAGGCGCGGGCGATCATTCGCCGGCTGCGTCCGGTGTGTGTGGTCGGCTTCGGTGGTTACGTGACCGGCCCTGGTGGCATCGCCGCGAAACTGGCCGGCGTACCGGTGATCGTTCACGAGCAGAACGCCGTGGCCGGCACCGCCAATCGGTTGCTGGTGCCGTTCGCCGCCCGGGTGTGTGAAGCCTTCCCCGACACCTTTACCCTGTCGGACAGCCGCCGTACCACCGGTAATCCGGTGCGCAGCGAGCTGTTCCTCGAAACACCGCGTGCGGCCCTGGCCGGACGCAAGGCGCGTTTGCTGATTCTGGGCGGAAGCCTGGGCGCAGAACCGTTGAACAAGTTGCTGCCTGAAGCCCTGGCACAAGTCGCTGCCGACTTGCGTCCGGAAGTGTTTCATCAGGCCGGCAAAAATCACGATGAAGTGACTGCGGAGCGCTACCGCGCCGCCGGCGTGGACGCGCAGGTGCAGCCCTTCATCAAGGACATGGCCCAGGCCTATGGCTGGGCTGACCTGGTGGTGTGCCGCGCAGGCGCATTGACCGTCAGTGAGCTGGCTGCCGCCGGTCTGCCCTCGATGCTGGTGCCCTTGCCCCACGCGATCGACGATCACCAGACCCGCAACGCCGATTATTTGGCCCGCGAAGGCGCTGCCTTCCTGATGCCGCAAAGAACGACTGGTGCCGCGGACCTTGCCGCGCGCCTGACAGAGGTCTTGATGCAACCGCAACGACTCGAAGAAATGGCCCAAGCGGCCCGCCGTCTGGCAAAACCCGAAGCCACCCGCAGCGTGGTCGATACCTGTCTGGAGGTGGCCCATGGTTGAGAATCAGAAAGCCATGCCGCAACCGGAAATGCGCCGCATCCGTCGCATCCACTTCGTCGGGATCGGCGGCGTGGGCATGTGCGGCATTGCCGAAGTATTGTTGAACCTGGGTTACGCCGTCTCCGGCTCCGACCTGAAGGCTTCGCCGGTCACTGAGCGTCTGGAATCCTTCGGTGCGCAGATCTTCATCGGTCACCGTGCCGAGAACGCCGCTGCCGCTGACGTGCTGGTGGTGTCGAGCGCCGTGAACACCTCCAACCCGGAAGTGGCGACCGCCCTTGAGCGTCGTATTCCGGTGGTGCCACGTGCCGAGATGCTCGCCGAGCTGATGCGCTACCGCCATGGCATCGCCGTCGCCGGTACGCACGGCAAAACCACCACCACCAGCCTGATCGCTTCGGTGTTCGCGGCCGGTGGCCTGGACCCGACGTTCGTCATCGGTGGCCGTCTGAATGCCGCGGGCACTAATGCCCAGCTCGGCACCAGCCGCTATCTGATCGCCGAGGCCGACGAGAGCGACGCCAGCTTCCTGCACCTGCAACCGCTGGTGGCCGTGGTCACCAACATCGACGCCGACCACATGGCGACCTACGACGGTGACTTCAACAAACTGAAGAAAACCTTCGTCGAGTTCCTGCACAACCTGCCGTTCTATGGTCTGGCGGTGATGTGTCTGGACGACCCGGTGGTGCGTGAAATCCTGCCGCAGGTGAAGCGTCCGACCGTCACCTACGGCTTCAGCGAAGACGCTGACGTGCGCGCTATCAATGTGCGCCAGCAAGGCATGCAGACTTTCTTCACCGTGCTGCGTCCTGATCGCGAGCCGCTGGATGTGTCCGTGAACATGCCGGGCAACCACAACGTGCTCAATTCCCTGGCGACCATCTGCATCGCCACCGACGAGGGCGTCAGTGATGAAGCCATCGTCCAGGGCCTGTCCGGGTTCCAGGGTGTCGGCCGACGTTTCCAGGTCTACGGCGAGCTGCCGGTGGACGGCGGCAACGTGATGCTGGTCGATGACTACGGTCACCACCCGACCGAAGTCGCGGCCGTGATCAAGGCTGTGCGCGGTGGCTGGCCAGAGCGCCGCCTGGTGATGGTCTACCAGCCGCACCGCTACAGCCGCACCCGTGACCTGTACGACGACTTCGTCAATGTACTGGCCGACGCCAACGTGCTGCTGCTGATGGAAGTCTATCCGGCCGGCGAAGAGCCGATTCCGGGGGCTGACAGCCGCAAGCTGTGCAACAGCATCCGTCAGCGCGGTCAGTTGGACCCGATCTACATCGAGCGCGGTGTCGATCTCGCGCCGCTGGTCAAGCCGCTGCTGCGTGCCGGCGACATTCTGCTGTGCCAGGGCGCCGGTGACATCGGCGGCCTCGCACCGAAACTGTTGAAAAGCGAGTTGTTCGCCGGTGCCGTGGCGGCGCCGGTCGAGGGGAAGTTGAAATGACTGCTGCCTACGCCAATCTGTTCTCCACCATTGCCCCGAAAGACTTCGGCCGCGTTGCCGTGCTGTTCGGTGGCTTGAGTGCCGAGCGTGAAGTCTCGCTGAAGTCCGGCAACGCCGTGCTCACTGCGCTGCAAAGCGCCGGTGTGGACGCGTTCGGGATCGACGTCGGCGCTGACATTCTGCAGCGCTTGCTGAGCGAAAAAATCGACCGCGCGTTCATCATCCTCCACGGTCGTGGCGGTGAAGACGGCAGTATGCAGGGCCTGCTCGAAGTGGCCGGCATTCCGTACACCGGCAGCGGCATCCTGGCTTCCGCGCTGGCGATGGACAAACTGCGCACCAAGCAGGTCTGGCACACGCTGGGTATTCCGACGCCACGTCACGCCGTGCTGCGCAGCGAGGCCGATTGTATTTCGGCAGCGACGGAACTGGGCTTCCCTTTGATCGTCAAACCGGCGCATGAAGGTTCAAGTATCGGGATGGCCAAAGTGAGTTCTGCGTCCGAGTTGATCGACGCATGGAAAGCGGCCAGTACCTACGATTCGCAAGTGTTGGTCGAGCAATGGATCCACGGTCCGGAGTTCACCATCGCCACCCTGCGTGACCAGGTGTTGCCTCCTATCGCCCTGGGTACGCCACACACGTTCTACGACTACGACGCCAAGTACATCGCCAACGATACCCAGTATCGGATTCCGTGCGGGCTGGATGCCGCCAAGGAAAAAGAACTCATGGACCTCACGGCGCAAGCCTGCGAAGCGCTGGGCATTGGTGGTTGGGGTCGGGCGGACGTGATGCAGGACGCCGACGGCAAATTCTGGTTCCTGGAAGTCAACACCGCTCCCGGCATGACCGATCACAGCCTGGTACCGATGGCGGCGAAAGCGGCCGGTCTGGATTTCCAGCAACTGGTCCTGGCCATTCTGGCCGCCAGTGTCGATGCCGATGGCAAGAAAGAGGCGCGAGGTTAAGACCATGCAAGGCGCACAGCTCAGACATCAGCCACCCGCTCCCGGCCGCAAGCCGGTGCCGCGGGGTGCCAGCCGAATGGTGGCCAAAGAGCCGATGTCCGCGCGCCTGCCCAAAGCCAATTTCGGCTTTCTGAAAAGCCTGTTCTGGCCGGTATTGCTGGTGGTACTCGGGTTCGGTACCTACGAAGGCGCGCAGCGTTTGTTGCCGTACGCCGACCGGCCGATCACCAAGATCGCGGTGCAGGGCGACCTGAGCTACATCAGCCAGCAAGCGGTGCAGCAGCGAATCGCCCCGTACGTGGCGTCGAGCTTCTTCACCATCGACCTGGCGAGCATGCGCACCGAGCTGGAGCAGATGCCGTGGATCGCTCACGCCGAAGTCCGTCGGGTGTGGCCGGACCAGGTGGTGATCCGCCTCGAAGAGCAACTGCCCGTGGCCCGTTGGGGCGACGAGTCGCTGCTCAACAACCAGGGCCAGGCGTTCACGCCCAAGGAACTGGCGAACTACGAACACTTGCCACAGCTGTTCGGCCCGCAGCGGGCCCAGCAGCAAGTGATGCAGCAGTATCAGGTGCTGAGCCAGATGCTCAGGCCAATGGGCTTCTCGATTGCGCGCCTTGAGCTGCGTGAGCGTGGCAGCTGGTTCCTGACTACCGGTGCCGGCAGTTCCGGCCCCGGCATCGAGTTGCTGCTGGGACGCGGCAACCTGGTGGAAAAGATGCGCCGCTTCATTGCCATCTATGACAAGACGCTTAAAGACCAGATTACGAACATTGCGCGCATCGATCTGCGCTATGCCAACGGCCTCGCTGTTGGCTGGCGGGAACCAGTAGCGCCGACGACAGCCCAACCCGCTGTCGCAAAGAATTAAGAAGAGGCAGGACCCATGGCAAACGTGCAAAGCGGCAAAATGATCGTCGGTCTCGATATCGGCACCTCCAAGGTGGTGGCGCTGGTCGGCGAGGTTGCGGACGACGGCTCGCTGGAAATCGTCGGGATCGGCACTCATCCGTCCCGCGGCCTGAAGAAAGGCGTGGTGGTGAACATCGAGTCCACCGTGCAATCGATCCAGCGCGCGATTGAAGAAGCCCAACTGATGGCGGGCTGCCGCATTCACTCGGCGTTCGTCGGCGTGGCGGGCAATCACATCCGCAGCCTGAACTCTCACGGCATCGTGGCGATTCGTGATCGCGAAGTCAGCTCGGCTGACCTGGAGCGCGTACTCGACGCCGCCCAGGCTGTGGCGATCCCGGCTGACCAGCGGGTGCTGCACACCTTGCCGCAGGACTACGTGATCGATAACCAGGAAGGCGTGCGCGAGCCGCTGGGCATGTCCGGCGTGCGTCTGGAAGCCAAGGTCCACGTGGTCACCTGCGCCGTCAACGCTGCACAGAACATTGAAAAATGCGTGCGCCGCTGCGGTCTGGAAATCGACGACATCATTCTCGAGCAATTGGCCTCGGCCTACTCGGTACTGACCGACGACGAAAAAGAGCTGGGCGTGTGCCTGGTCGACATCGGCGGCGGCACCACCGACATCGCGATCTTCACCGAAGGCGCCATCCGCCACACGGCCGTGATCCCGATTGCCGGGGACCAGGTGACCAACGACATCGCCATGGCGTTGCGCACCCCGACCCAGTACGCCGAAGAGATCAAGATCCGTTACGCCTGCGCGCTGGCCAAACTGGCCGGTGCCGGCGAAACCATCAAGGTGCCGAGCGTCGGCGACCGTCCGCCGCGCGAACTGTCCCGTCAGGCCCTGGCCGAAGTGGTCGAGCCGCGTTACGACGAGCTGTTCACCCTGATCCAGGCCGAGCTGCGTCGCAGCGGCTACGAAGACCTGATCCCGGCCGGCATCGTGCTGACCGGCGGTACGTCGAAAATGGAAGGCGCCACCGAACTGGCCGAGGAAATCTTCCACATGCCGGTCCGCCTGGGTGTGCCCCATGGTGTGAAAGGTCTGGATGACGTGGTGCGCAACCCGATTTATTCCACTGGCGTTGGCTTGTTGATGTACGGCCTGCAGAAGCAGTCCGACGGGATCTCGTTCTCGGGCATCGGCAGCCGCGACAGCTACAGCAACGATGAGCCGCAGGCGCCGTTGCTGGACCGATTGAAGAAGTGGGTTCAAGGCAACTTCTAAAGCTTTACCGCAACACCGCAACAAAATGCAGTAGGCGAAAAAACTAGAGAATGTAAGGAGAGGGAAAATGTTCGAACTCGTAGACAACATCCCCGCAAGCCCGGTAATCAAAGTTATCGGTGTTGGCGGTGGCGGCGGCAACGCTGTCAACCACATGGTCAAGAGCAACATCGAAGGCGTCGAGTTCATCTGCGCCAACACCGATGCTCAAGCGCTGAAAAACATCGGCGCGCGTACCATTCTGCAACTGGGCACCGGCGTGACCAAAGGCCTGGGCGCCGGCGCCAACCCGGAAGTCGGCCGTCAGGCTGCGCTGGAAGATCGCGAGCGCATCGCTGAAGTGCTGGCCGGCACCAACATGGTGTTCATCACCACTGGCATGGGCGGCGGTACCGGTACCGGTGCTGCGCCGATCATCGCCGAAGTGGCCAAGGAAATGGGCATCCTGACCGTTGCTGTCGTGACGCGTCCGTTCCCGTTCGAAGGCCGCAAGCGTATGCAGATCGCCGACGAAGGCATCCGCATGCTCTCCGAAAGCGTCGACTCGTTGATCACCATTCCCAACGAGAAGCTGCTGACCATCCTCGGTAAAGACGCCAGCCTGCTGTCGGCTTTCGCCAAGGCTGACGATGTACTGGCCGGTGCCGTTCGCGGTATCTCCGACATCATCAAGCGTCCGGGCATGATCAACGTCGACTTCGCCGACGTGCGTACCGTGATGAGCGAAATGGGCATGGCGATGATGGGCACTGGCTGCGCCAGCGGTCCGAACCGTGCACGTGAAGCGACCGAAGCGGCCATCCGCAACCCGCTGCTGGAAGACGTGAACCTGCAAGGCGCACGCGGCATCCTGGTGAACATCACTGCCGGTCCTGACCTGTCCCTGGGTGAGTACTCCGACGTGGGTTCGATCATCGAAGCCTTCGCCTCCGAGCACGCGATGGTCAAGGTCGGTACCGTTATCGATCCGGACATGCGCGACGAGCTGCACGTAACTGTGGTTGCCACCGGTCTGGGCGCGAAAATCGAGAAGCCTGTGAAGGTCATCGACAACACCGTTCACACCTCCATGGCTGCCGCTCAGGTGCAACAACCGGCTCCCGCCCGTCAGGAAGCGCCAGCGGTGAACTACCGTGATCTGGACCGTCCGACCGTCATGCGCAACCAGGCTCAGGCCGGTGCTGCGACTGCCGCGAAGATGAATCCGCAAGATGACCTGGACTACCTGGACATCCCGGCTTTCCTGCGTCGTCAGGCTGATTGATGGAATGTATCAGGGCTATGAAGGTGATTGGTGTTCAGCAAAGGCATGGTCTGCTATCATCGCCAGCCTTTGTTGATACCAGTTCGCAATTTGCGCTGAAGCGGCCCAAGCCATGATTAAACAACGCACACTGAAAAATATTATCCGTGCCACAGGTGTAGGCCTGCACTCCGGGGAGAAGGTCTACCTGACCCTCAAGCCTGCGCCTGTCGACACTGGCATTGTGTTTTGTCGCGCTGACCTCGACCCTGTGGTGCAGATTCCTGCCCGCGCGGAAAACGTCGGTGAAACCACTATGTCGACGACGCTGATTAACGGCGACGTCAAAGTGGACACGGTAGAGCACTTGCTCTCGGCCATGGCTGGCCTGGGCATCGATAACGCCTACGTCGAGCTCTCCGCGTCCGAAGTCCCGATCATGGACGGTAGCGCAGGACCTTTCGTATTCCTGATTCAATCGGCAGGCCTGGAAGAACAGGACGCCGCCAAGAAATTCATCCGCATCCTGCGTGAAGTGACAGTGGAAGACGGCGACAAGCGCGCCACTTTCGTCCCTTTCGAAGGGTTCAAGGTGAGCTTCGAGATCGATTTCGATCACCCGGTTTTCCGGGACCGCACCCAAAGTGCAAGCGTGGATTTTTCCAGCACTTCGTTCGTAAAAGAAGTCAGCCGCGCCCGTACTTTCGGTTTCATGAGTGACATCGAGTACCTGCGCAAGCACAACCTCGCACTCGGCGGCAGCGTTGAAAACGCGATCGTGGTCGATGCCGATGGCGTACTGAACGAAGACGGCCTTCGCTATGAAGACGAATTCGTGAAGCACAAGATCCTCGATGCAATTGGCGACCTGTACCTGCTGGGCAATAGCCTGATTGGTGAGTTCAAGGGCTTCAAGTCCGGCCACGCACTGAACAACCAGCTGCTGCGCAAGTTGATTGAGCAGACAGATGCCTGGGAAGTCGTGACGTTCGAAGACGCCAGCACCGCACCAATCTCTTACATGCGCCCGGTTGCGGCAGTGTAAGTAAAAAACCTCTCTAGTTTTTTGAAGGCCACCTTTGGGTGGCCTTTTTTTATGCCTGTTTTCAGGACGCCACCACGACTCGATTCCGGCCACCTTCCTTGGCCTGATACAGCGCCTTGTCTGCCGCAAACATCAGTTGCTCCAGACTGATCTCGCTCGCCGCCGTCCAGGTGCTGATACCGATGCTCACGGTCATCGGCACTTCATCCCCCTCCAGGCGCGGCAACTGCTCCACCGCCGCCCGTACATGTTCGGCAATCTGTTGCGCGCCGACGCTGTCGGTTTCGGCCAGGATCACCGAGAACTCTTCACCGCCATAACGTGCCACCAGATCCGCCGGACGCCGCACATTGGCGCTAATCACTTTGGCCAGTTCGCGCAGTGCCTGATCCCCGGCCTGATGACCATGCCGGTCGTTGAATGCCTTGAAGTGATCGGCATCGACCATCAGCACCGACAACGCCTTGCCCGAGCGCTGGGCACGAAACCATTCGTGCCGCAGCGCCTGATCGAGCATCCGCCGGTTGGCGACGCCGGTCAGGGCATCGGTGGCCGCCAGTTGCGCCAGTTCTCGTTCGGCCCGTTGCCGCAGGCGCAGCTCCCGGGCCAGCAGCCAGGTCAGCCATAACAGGCCGAGGCAAAGCACGCCGGTGGCGCCGCTGATCAGAATCGCCGTGCGCTTCCACGCCCCGAACACTTCATCGCTCGACAGCGCCACGATCACGGTCAGCGGCAGGTTGCCGACCTGAGAGTAGGTGTACAGCCGTTGCTGGTGATCCATGCTCGAAATGCTGCTGAAACTGCCATTGCCGCTGCGGTCGCGCAGAATCCGCACCACATTGGGACGGGCGGCAAAACTCTTGCCGATCGAATCGCTTTGCAGATAGGGCTTCTGGGCCAGCAGGATGCCGTCGTTGTTGATGATGTTCAGCGTGCTGTCGACGCCGATGTCGAGGCTGTTGAACAACTGGTCGAAGTAATCGAGCTTCATCGAAGCGACCGCCACACCCAGGAATTCACCGGTGTCCGAAGAGATGCGCCGGCTGAAGCTGACACGCCACTGGTTGGCGTCGTCGCAGTCGCAACGTGGCTTGAACGGGCGGCTGATGTACATGCCGGTGTCGCGGTTGAAGGCGTGGGCGAGAAAGTAATCGCGGTCGGCGAAATTGCCCGGCAGCGGTTCGACCCGCGAGGAGTCGGCGATGACCTCGCCATGTTTGTCGAGCAGAAGAATGTCGCCCTTGAAGCGCGCGGTCGTGGAGCGGTCGAACAGCGCCAGGTGACGAATCTGCGGTGACACGCTTTTCAGGTCATCGCGCTGGGCCGCTGCGATCAGCCCTTGCAGGGTCAGGTCGTACAGCTCAACGGTGCGCAACACATCGGCATCGATCAGTTGGGCGATGGTGGTGGCACTGCGCGTTGCCGATTCCTGAGCGTTGGCGTGCTCACGAATCAGCAAAAAAGTGACGATGCACACAATCGCGATGACGCTCAGCAGACTGCCGAGGATCAACAGCAACTCGGGGCGTCCGGTCTTGCCCGCAACGGGTGGGGTACGGCTCGCGATCATGGTTGGGTTATCGGTTGAAGAGTCTTCTAAGCGTAGTTGTACAAACGTCGCTGCCGCACACGCAAGAAAAAGGCCAGCGCATAAGGCTGGCCTTCTTACTGTAGCGCCGATCTTAGAAGACGTTGATCGGGTAGTCGATGATCACGCGGTATTCATCTGTGTCCGTATCCAGCGCGCCGTAACCGTTGCCGCCACGGTTGGTGGCCCATTGCAGACGTACCGCCAGGTCTTTGGCCTGGCCGCTCTGCACCACGTATTTGAGGTCGATGTCACGTTCCCAGTGCTTGGCGTTGCGACCTTCGGCGCTGTACCACGAGGCGTAGCCTTTGCTGTCCGGGTCGACCTTGGTCAGGTCCAGCGTGCCGCGCGAGTAAGACACCGCCGAGGTCAGGCCTGGCATGCCGAGACCAGCGAAGTCGTAGGCGTACTTGAGTTTCCACGAGCGCTCGTTCGGGCCGTTGAAGTCCGAGTATTGCTGGGAGTTGTCGAGGTAGATGCTGTCGCCCTGGCTGATGTAGTCGAACGGCGTGTTGCCGTTGACCCGCTGGTACGCGGCGGTGACGCTGTGGCTGCCGATGCCGACGGTGAAATGCAGGCTGTAGGTGTTGTTGTCGATGTTGCCCAGCAACGCGTCGCCGGTGTCCTGCGTGTGATAGAAGTGCAGGCCCGGGTTGAGGGTCACCAGGTCGTTCAGCGCCCAGGTGTAGTCGAGGTCGTAGTAGTACTGGTTCCAGATGTCCTTCAGCTCGGAAGCATAAAGGCTGCTGGTCAGTCCTTCGACGCCGCTCCAGGCCACGCCGGCCCAGTTCAGGTGCTGGCTGTCATCGTGCTCGGCGAGCGTGCCGTAAGAGGTGCCGATGCGTTTGTGACCGCTCTGGTTGTACGGTTTGGTGAAACTGGCCTGGCCACCTTCGATCATCCAGCCGTCGAAGCTGTGGTTGGTCAGGCTGACGCCACGGAAGGTCTGCGGCAGCATGCGGCTTTCACCGCCGGCGATCACCGGGTTGGTGAGGAACAGGTCACCGGCCTTCAATTCGGTATCGAACGCGCGCATTTTCAGCGTGCCACCCGCGGTGGAGAACGAGCCCGGCGCTTTGCCGTTGCCGTCGCTGACCGGCAGGATGCTGGAGTTGTCCGTACCGCCACCACCGTCGAGTTTCAGACCGAGCATGGCGTGGGCATCAATGCCGAAACCGACCGTGCCTTCGGTGTAGCCCGACTGGAATTTGCCGAGGAAACCCTGGCCCCACTCGATGTTGTCGTCCGTCTGCTGCAGGCGGTTACGGTTCATGTAGTAGTTGCGGGCGTTGAGGTTGAGGCTCGAGCCTTCGACGAAACCCTCTTTCTCGGGTTCGGCAGCATGGGCGGCGGGGGCAATCGTTGCGGCAATTGCAATGAACAGCGGGGTGAAGCGAACTGGGTAACGCACGTGCGGTAAAGCTCCTTGGGTCAACTGACACTTCAATGTCTTGAGGTGCGGGATGTTTCTAATTGTAAGAGACGAACCAGGCCGCTTGCACACCACAACGAAAAAAGGCCGCTGAAAGTCAGCGGCCTGGAAGGACGACGGTTGAACGGGAAGAGCCAAACAACCGCGTCGAGGGAAACTGCGCTGTGTGCGACTCAGCTGTCTTTCTCGGCTGCCTGAACCTTGGAAGTTGCGGCCTGAGGGGCTTGCGTGGCGTCTTGGGCCTTGGCCATCACTTCTGCCTGATACTGCTCGAATGCCTGGGCGCGAGCGGCGTTTTGCGCTACGAACGACTGCGATTCTTCAGCCATCGCCATCGGCGACAGGATCAATGAGGACAAAACGAAAGCGCTGGCAATACCCATACTGTTGGACATCTTGAAAACCTTCTTGCTTGGCAAGTGCTGTTTGGTGCGGGCAAAGATAAGGTCGCCGGGCGCCGGGAAACAGCGTGATTTTCATAAATGACTGTTGCGGGAATGGCAACGATCCAGGTCCTCAGACCGGGAGGTGAATGCCAAAAGTGTTCATTCCGCGATCACTGCGCACAAACACATCCCCGCCATGCATCAGCGCAATCGCCTTGACGATCGCCAGCCCCAGACCATGGTTGTTGCCGCTGTTGCTGCGCGACGCATCGACCCGGTAGAAGCGTTCGAACAAGCGCGGCAAATGCTCGCTGGCAATCGGTGAGCCAGGGTTGGCCACGCCGATGCTGACCTGATGTTCCTCGACCGTGATCTGCACTTCGATCACCTGTCCTGGCGCGGTGTGTTGCACTGCGTTGCTCAGCAGATTGATCAACGCCCGGCGCAAATGAGCGATCTCGATCTGCACCTGCGCGTCGCCGCTCACTCGTACTTCGACCTGTGCATCTTCGAGGATGAAATCGAGGTATTCGAGGGTGGTCGCCACTTCATCGGCGAGTGACGTCGAGGTCAGTTTGGTGGCCTTGCTGCCCTGGTCGGCACTGGCCAGAAACAGCATGTCGTTGATGATCGAGCGCAGGCGTTCCAGCTCTTCGAGGTTGGATTGCAGCACTTCGAAATAATGTTCGGCAGAACGCCCGCGAGTGAGGGCAACCTGGGTCTGGCCGATCAGGTTGGTCAGCGGTGAGCGCAGCTCATGGGCCACGTCAGCGTTGAACGATTCCAACCGTGACCAGGCTTGTTCAACCCGCTCCAGTGTCGAGTTGAACGAGTCGACAAACTGTTCCAGTTCCGGTGGCAACGGCGACAGACGCAGGCGTCCGGCCCGCAGCGGCGGTGCCAGGCGTTGCGCCTCGTGGGACAGCTTGATCAGTGGCTTGAGGCCGATCCGCGCCACCCAGTAACCCAATGCAGAGGCCATCAACACGCCGACAATCGCCAGGCCGATCAAGGCGATAAGAAGGTTGTGCTGGGTCTGGTGAAAGGTCTCGGTGTCGATGCTGATCATGAACCGCAGGGGCGGGCGTTGGTCCTTGGCCGGCAGTTCGGTCAGCAGCACTTTCAGCGGGTAATCATGGTTGGGCAGTTGCAGGTCGCGCATGCCCAGGGGGCCTTGGGCAAAGGCGCGGATCATGGCGTCCGGCTGGCCATATTCATAACCCGGGTCACCGCTCACCACCCAGAAGCGGATGCGTTTGTCTTCTTCGCCGAGCAAGTTCAGTTTGGCGTTGATCTTCACCCAATGTTCGGGAGTGCCGAATCGGTTGAGTGCCGACTCCAGTACACTATAACGCGCGTCCAGCTCGGCTTCCGGCAGCAACCCCAAGCCCTTGTCCACCTGCTGATACAGCGCGCCGCCGATCAACAGAAACACCAGCAGCGCCACCAGCGTGAACATTCCGCTCAGGCGCAGCGCAATCGAATTACTGGACACCACGGCTCTCCAGCACATAACCCATGCCACGGATGGTGTGCAGCAGTTTCTCGTCGAACGGCCCGTCGAGCTTGGCCCGCAGACGCTTGATCGCGACTTCGACAACGTTGGCGTCGCTGTCGAAATTGATGTCCCAGACCATTTCCGCAATCGCGGTTTTCGACAGGATCTCACCCTGACGCCGGGCTAAAACGCTGAGCAGCGAAAACTCCTTGGCGGTCAGGTCCAGTCGCGTGCCGGCGCGGGTGGCCTTGCGGCTGATCAAATCTATCCACAGGTCGGCGATGCTCACTTGCACCGGTTCATGGCCGCCACTGCGCCGGGTCAGCGCTTGCAGACGCGCCACCAGTTCGAGGAAGGAAAACGGTTTGCCGAGGTAATCGTCGGCACCGTCGCGCAAACCACGGATCCGGTCTTCGACACGTTCACGGGCGGTGAGCATGATCACTGGCGTCTGTTTGCGCGCACGCAACGCGCGCAGTACGCCAAAGCCGTCGAGGCCCGGCAGCATCACGTCGAGGACGATCACCGCGTAGTCGCTTTCCAGCGCCAGGTGCAGGCCCTCGATGCCGTCGCGGGCCAGATCCACGGTGTAACCCTGTTCCGTCAGGCCGCGGTGCAGATAGTCCGCGGTTTTCTCTTCGTCTTCGATAATCAGAACGCGCATGACCCGCCTCAGTCTGTCGTTGCCAGCGCCGCGACGGGCGCTGGTTTGGGCTTGTGGAACAGCCGCTCAAGCCACAAGTATATGACCGGTGTGGTGAACAGCGTCAGCATCTGGCTGACCAGCAGGCCGCCCACGACCGCGATCCCCAGCGGTTGGCGCAGTTCGGCGCCGGTGCCGTAGCCGAGCATCAGCGGCAGGGCGCCGAGCAGGGCGGCGAGGGTGGTCATGATGATCGGCCGGAACCGCGTGATACACGCCTCGAAAATCGCATCCTGCGGCGACAGCCCGCGATGGCGTTGCGCTTCCAGGGCGAAGTCGATCATCAGGATGCCGTTCTTCTTGACGATACCGATCAGCAGCACCAGCCCGATCAGCGCCATGATCGAAAAGTCCTGGCCGCAGATCCACAGCATGATCACCGCACCGAGACCCGCCGCCGGCAAGGTCGAGATGATCGTCAGCGGGTGGACGAAGCTTTCATAAAGCACACCAAGGATGATGTACACCGCCACCAGCGCCGCCAGAATCAGCCACGGCTGGCTGGCCAGCGAACTCTGGAACGCCTGCGCCGCGCCCTGGAAGTTGCCGCTGATCGCGGTCGGCATGCCGATCTCGGCCTTGGCCTGATTGAGCAGGATCACCGCGTCACCCAACGCCACGCCGGGCGCCAGGTTGAACGACAGGTTGGCGGCCGGGAACATGCCGTCGTGGGCAATTGATAGCGGGCCGATGGTCGGTGCGTCGAATCGGGCCAGCGCCGACAGCGGCACCATCTCCCCGCTCAGCGGCGAGCGCAGGTAGAAATAGTTGAGGCTTTCGGCTTTGCCGCGCTGTGCGGTGTCCAGTTCCAGGATCACGTTGTACTGGTTGACCTGGGTCTGGAACTCGTTGATCTGTCGCTGGCCGAAGGCGTCGTACAGCGCCTCGTCGACATCACTCGCCGTCAGACCGAAACGCGCGGCGGCGCTGCGGTCGATGCTGATGTGGGTGATGCTGCCGCCCAGTTGCAGGTCGTTGGAAATGTCACGGAACGCCGGGTTGCTGCGCAGCTTTTCGGTGAGTTTCTGGGTCCAGGTGGCGAGGGTCGGCCCGTCGTTGCTCTTGAGCACGTATTGATACTGCGCACGGCTCGGACCGGAGCTGAGGTTGATGTCCTGGCCGGCGCGCAGGTAAAGCACGATGCCGGGGACTTTCATCAGTTGCGGACGGATGCGGTCGATGAACTGGCTGGCCGAAACGTCGCGATCACCGCGTTTTTTCAGAGCAATCCAGAAGCGGCCGTTGGCGATGGTCTGGTTGCTGCCGGACACACCCACCGAATGGGAAAACGCCTGGACGGCCGGGTCGGCGGCGACGATTTCGGCCATCGCCAGGTGTTTTTTCACCATGTCGCTGTAGGAAATGTCCGCGGCGGCTTCCGTCGTACCGAGGACGAAGCCGGTGTCCTGCACCGGGAAGAACCCTTTGGGGATAAAGATGTAACCACCGATGGCCATCGCTACAGAAACACCGAACACCGCGATCATCAGTTTCTGGTGGGCGAGGGCGCGGCGCAGGCCTTTTTCGTACCAGCCGAGCAGGCGCTCGCTGAACCCCGGTTTGTCATGGGCGTGATGCACCGGTTTGCGCATGAACAGCGCTGCGAGCGTTGGCGCCAACGTCAACGACACCACCACGGAAATCATGATGGTCGAGGTCGCCGTCAGGGCAAATTCCTTGAACAGGCGCCCGACCACGCCGCCCATGAACAGCAGCGGAATGAACGCGGCCACCAGCGAGAAACTGATCGAGACCACGGTGAATCCGATCTCGCCGGCGCCCTTGACCGCTGCTTCGCGCATGCTGTCGCCGGCTTCCAGATGACGGTGAATGTTCTCCACCACGACGATCGCATCGTCGACCACAAACCCCACCGCCACCACAATCGCAACCAGCGTCAGGTTGTTCAGGCTGAAACCGAGTAAATACATCAAGGCGAAACTGGCGGTCAGCGATACGCCGAGCACCGCCGAGACAATCATCGTTGCCGACAATTGGCGCAGGAACAGCGCCATCACCGCCACCACCAGCAGGATCGCGATCAGCAGGGTGATTTCCACTTCATGCAGGGAGGCGCGAATGGTCTGGGTGCGGTCGATCAGCACTTTGACCTGCACCGAGGCCGGCAGCATGGCTTCGAGGCCGGGCAGGGCGGCTTGAATACGATCCACGGTTTCGACGATGTTGGCCCCCGGCTGGCGGGAGATCACCAGGTTCACCCCCGGTTGATCGCCGGCCCACGCTTGCACGTAGGCATCTTCCGAACCGTTGACGACTTTGGCGACATCTTTCAGGTGAACCGGGGCGCCATCCTTGTAGGAAACGATGAGCTGGCTGTATTCCTCAGGGTGGAACAACTGGTCGTTGGTCGACAGCGTGGAAATGCTCGACTCGCCGTACAGCGCACCTTTGGCGAGGTTGAGGCTGGTCTGCTGGATCGCCAGACGAATGTCGGCGAGGGTCAGGCCGATGGCGGCCAGTTTGTCCGCCGAAGCCTGTACACGAATCGCCGGACGTTGCTGACCGGTAATGTTGATCTGGCCTACACCGTCGATCTGGCTGATCTGACGCGACAGCAGGGTTTCCACCAGATCACTGAGTTCGGTACCGGGCATCTGGGTCGAGCTGACGCTGAGGATCAGTACCGGGCTGTCGGCCGGGTTGACCTTCTTCCAGGTCGGCAGGGTCGGCATGTCTTTCGGCAGTTTGCCGGCGGCGGTGTTGATCGCGGCCTGCACTTCCTGGGCGGCGGTGTCGATGCTCTTGTCGAGGGTGAATTGCAGGGTCAGCAGACTGGAGCCCAGCGCACTGCTGGAGGTCATCTGGGTCATGCCGGGGATGGCACTGAATTGCACCTCCAGCGGCGTGGCCACGGACGACGCCATGGTGTCCGGGCTGGCGCCGGGCAGTTGCGCGGAGACCTGGATCGTCGGAAATTCCGCTTCCGGCAGCGGGGCAATCGGCAGGCGCGGGAAGGCAATCACCCCGACCAGCACCAGCGCGATGGTCAGCAGAATCGTCGCCACCGGGTGATCGATGCACCAGGTCGAAACGCCTTTGTGCTGCTTCATGGCTTGGGCTCCGCTTGCACCACCTGCGGCGGCTCGCTCATGACCTGCACGGTCGAACCGGGCTTGAGCCGCGACTGGCCGTCACTGACCAATACGTCGCCGGGTTTCACACCCTTGATGATGTCCTGGCCGCTGCCCTGATAAACCATCTGCACCTGCACGGCTTCGACCTTGTCGCCGTTGACCCGGTATACAAAGTGTTGATCCAGTCCCCGTTGTACGACAGTGGGCGGGACCACCAGCGCATCTTTATCCAGCGCCGTCTGAATCTTTACCGTCACCAGCAGGCCGGGCCAGAGCTTCTGATTGGGGTTGTCGAATTCGGCCTTGGCGCGGATGGTGCCGGTGTTGGCGTTGATCTGGTTGTCGATCAGGGTCAGGTGACCTTCGCCGAGCAGGTTGCCGGTTTCGCCATCGGTGTCGGCGCCGATGTAGGCCTTGACCTGGGCGCGCTGCGGATCGCTGATCAAACCTTGCAGGGTCGGCAGCATTTGCTGCGGCAGGGAAAACTCTACGGCGATCGGGTCGATCTGGGTCACGGTGAACAGACCCTGGGTGTCGGTCATGCGCAGGAAGTTGCCTTCGTCGACCGTGCGAATCCCGACGCGGCCGGTGACCGGGGAGCGAATCTGGGTGTAGGAAAGTTGTACCTGCGCTGCGTCAATCGACGCCTGGTTGCCTTGGGCGGTGGCTTTGAGCTGGTTGACCAGTGCCTGTTGCTGGTCGTAGGTCTGCTTCGATACACCGTCGTCGACGCTGAGCAGTTTGTAGCGCTTGAGGTTGACCAGCGCCACTTGCAGTTGCGCCTGGCTTTCGCCCAGTTGCGCCCGGGCCTGGTCGAGGCTGGCGCGGATCGAGCGGTCGTCGATGGTGGCGAGCAGGTCGCCCTGTTTGACCAGTTGACCCTCTTTGACCAGAAGCTTGGTGAGGATGCCGTCGATCTGTGGGCGCACCACCACGCTGTGCAGCGAGAGGACCGAGCCGATGCCGCTGGTGTAGCGGGGGACGTCTTTTTCGCTGACGGCGACGACCCTGACCGGGATGGCGGTGGGGGCGGCGAGTTTGGCCGGTGCGGGTTTTATCGCGTACCACAGGCCAGCGGCTGCGAGGGCGATCAGCAGGGTGGCGAGCAGGGCCTTTTTCTTCTGGATTTGCATGCTTGTGGGGCGCCAGGGGGACGGGGTTTGGGCAGGTTGGTTCTTTATAAACTTGTTTGGGGGTCAGGAGGGTGACGGCTGGCTGTCGCGGTTGTCAGTTTCGGCTTTGGGCTTGGCGGCCTTTGGGCCGACCAGGTTTTGGGTGTTCTTTGTGAATATCCGTTTCTGCGGGGGTTGCGGCTGGCGGTTCCGCTCTTACAGCGGCTCACTTTTGCAGACGCCCAAAAGTAAGCAAAACGCTGGGCCCCGGCGTTCGGCACCTCGCTGTGGCTCGGTGTTCCTTCGTTACGGGATTCATCCGGGGGCATCGCCTACGGTTTGCTTCGCTGCACCTCCTCTCGATGTGTTTGGCTTCGCCAAACGGCGCTGCGCGCCCACCCCCGGATAAATCCCTCCACTCAGCCTGCCGAAGGGGCCGGCACGTCAAAAGCTTTACTCGAGCTAACGCTCATCGTGTTGAGTGGTGAGGAGCAGGGTGGTGGTGGTGGTGGTGGTGGTGGTGGTGGTGGTGGTGGTGGTGGTGGCGATTTCCGGATTTTCATCCTTCCCGGTCTCTGCCAACTACGCTCCTAAAGATCCGCCCCCACCAGCGGATACACGGTGTACGGCCCTGACGCCATTGGGGTGGGTCTTTCGGGAGTGTCTTTGCCATGAAGTTGAAAATCGCAATATCGGCTGCGCTTGTCTTGCTTCCGCTTTGTGTTTTTGCCGCGCCGCAAACGAGTGCCGGTGAGATTCGGTTCAGCGGGCGGATTGTCGATTCCGGTTGTGAGGTGGGGCGTGTCGGGGCGTTGGGTTCGAAGGCGTCGCGGCAGGTTGAGGTCAAGCCTGGCCTGACGCTTGATGTCGATTCCTATCGCAATGCGTGCAGTCATGAGGCGTTGCCGTTGTCCGTCACGTATGAGGCGCTGAAGACTTCGAGCGACAAGGGCATTGTCACCATCAGTTATCTGTAGGCCGTTCGGCGTGCCGTGTAAATCTTCAGGTGCCGATATTGGGCGCGCGGGTATACTGCGCGCCTTCGCGGCTCACTGTTCGGGCCCGACTTTTTGCTTTGCGGAGCTTTTATGACTTCCCCGACCCAACCGCCAGTTGATGACGCTATCAGCGACGTCACGGCCGAGCATGCTGAAACCAACGAAACCAAAGCCAAGATCCCGGCCTTCAAGTTCCCGTTCAAGCCAGGTGACCTTGCGGCTGCCAAAGCGGCCAAGCAGCCGCAGTTCAAGGGCAAGGACGGTGATCGTCATGCCAAGATCCCGGGCGTGGCACCGTCAGGCACTCGCCGTTCGATGGGCAAGCGCTGATTCACTCCCGCCTCGGCCGTCGCTGTGATTTTCGATCACAGTGATGGCTAAGTGCTCAGTTCCTGAGCCAGATCAACGTTTAACCAGTTAGTGCGCTTAGAGTCAGCAGCCCTGCCGACTCTTTCCAATAAAACGAGCGCGCTTTCCATGAAGATCAATCTCCCGGTGACCGGGCGCAATGTCGATGTTGCGCCGGATGCGAACATTCTCTCGACCACCGATCTGACCAGCGCGATCACCTACGCCAACGACGACTTCATCAAGATCAGCGGTTACAGCCGTGACGAGCTGCTGGGCACGCCGCATAACCTGTTGCGTCATCCGGACATGCCGGCGCAGGCATTTGCCCATATGTGGCAGACGCTCAAGCGCGGGCGGTCGTGGATGGGGCTGGTGAAGAATCGTTGCAAGAACGGTGATCACTATTGGGTCAGTGCCTATGTCACGCCGGTCACGCAGAACGGTGCGGCGGTGGAGTTTCAGTCGGTGCGTACCCGGCCGGATGCGCGGCAGGTCGCTGCGGCAGAGCGGGCTTACGCGCAGTTGCGCGGGGAGCGGGTGTCGCGTTGGCAGCGGCTGCCGGTGTTGGGGTTGCGGACGCGGATCATGGTGCTGAGCAGTTCGGTGCTGGCGGTGGTGCTGGGGATTGAAGCCTGGCTGCGGCCGGAGTCCATGGGCATCGAAGCCGCTGCGCTGGTGGCCGGCAGTGGCGCCTGTGCCCTGGGCGTGGGCTGGTTGCTGCGGCCGCTGGAACGTCTGACCGAGCGTGCGCGGCAGATTGCCGATAATCCGTTGAGTCAGGGTATTTATACCGGGCGGCGGGATCAGTTCGGGCAGATCGAGTTCGCCTTGCAGATGCTCGAAGCCCAGGTCGGCGCGGTGGTCGGGCGGATCGGTGATGCGTCGCAACGACTGGCCGGGCATGCCGCGCAACTGGTGGATCATTTGCACAGCAGTCACACCAGCACGTTGGCGCAGCAGGCGGAAACCGATCAAGTGGCGGCGGCGATTCATCAGATGGCGGCGAGTGTTGCCGAGGTGGCCAGCCATGCGCAGCAGGCGTCGGTGGCGGCTGATATGGCGGGGACGGAAACCCGTGAGGGGCATCTGCTGGTCGGCGAGAGTCGCAGTGCGGTGTTGCGGCTGGCCGAGGAGTTGGGGCGGGCGACCGAGGTGATTCATCAGCTCGAAGGTCACAGCAGCGAGATTTCCGGGGTGCTGGAGGTGATCCGCAGCATCGCCGAGCAGACCAATCTGCTGGCGCTCAACGCTGCGATCGAAGCGGCGCGGGCCGGGGATGCCGGGCGCGGGTTTGCGGTGGTGGCCGATGAGGTGCGGGGTCTGGCCCAGCGCACTCAGCAGTCGACCAACGAGATTCAGCGGATGATCAGCACCCTGCAAAACGGTGCGCGGGATGCGGTGCTGGTGATGCAGCAGAGCAGCGAGCATGTGGATAACAGTGTTGAACAGGCCCAGCGTGCGGCGCGGGCATTGGATGGCATCAGCGGCCGGGTCGAGCAGATCACCGAGATGAGCTTGCAGATTGCTGCCGCAGTCGAGGAGCAGAGCGCGGTGAGCGAGGACATCAACCGCAACATTGTCAGCATTCGCACGGCCTGTGAACTGACGGTGGATGAAGGGCGCCAGAGCCAGCTCAACTCACAGGACGTGGCGGGGCTGGCGGGGGATTTGCGTTCGCTGGCGCGGGAGTTCTGGGGGCGGCGGCAGGGATCCTAGGCCGCGCGCAGGGAAATGAACGCGTAAGTCTGCGGCGGCTCGGTGACCACTTGTGCACCTGCCGCCAGCACTTGCCCGGCGACATCATCACCGGAGAGGTGAAACAGCCATTCACTGGCCACTTCGCTCAATGGTTGCGCGGTGACCTGATCGATGACCGAGGCAAACACGCCCATGTCTGGCAGGTACGCGGTAAACCCGTCGCCCTTGAGTGCCGTGGTGCGGATACCGAGCAACCCGCAGATCGCATCCTTGGTCCGGATGTCATCGCGATCCGCCTGACGGGAGCGCTGGATCAGCGTCACCAGTTCCTGATCCACCAATTCACCACCGACGATCAGCTCCGGCCCTTGTTCCCACGATTCCGGCGGGCAGTCCTTGGCGGCAGGGTTCAGCGGAATGTGCGGATTGATTTCGGCGGGATAGATGCGACACACCAGCGGCCGGCGCTCGTAGATGCGGCACAGCTTGTCTTCGTCAAGATTCCGGCAGGGACCGACGTTGTAGGCGGCGAAGGTGATCGCCACATGGGCGTCGGAGTTTCCGCTGCGCACTACCGCCGAACGACGCTGCGCATGCTCACGCTGCTGTTCCGGCAGGCCCAGGCCGTTGGCGAGAAATGCTTCCACCAACACGATCACCTGACCGCCGTCAGCCGCCCACATACGGGCTTCGGTCAGCGTGAGAGGCACGTGGTGATCGGTGCAGCATTTGCCGCAACCTACGCAGGAAAACGTCGTATTCATTGAGCGGGCGATCTTCAATCAGGGTGTGAAACGGCGACGTAAAACCGCCATGCAGGCCTGGGTTGAAGCAAGTTGTGCGCCATTCACTCAGGGCTTGGCGGTCGGGCGGATCGAGTCCCATTCGGTGACGAACGCGGTTTTCGACTTTTTGTTGTACAGGCACAACTCGGTGCCTTGCTGGCCCTTCATGTGTTTTTGTGGGTACTGACCTTGCAGCAATAGCGCGGTGTAACCGACGCGGTCATCGAATTGCGCAGCGTTGCCGACGGGTTTGACGTCTTTCAGGCCACTGGCCTTGGTGCAGCTGGCGAGTACGGCTTTGTCATGGGCGGCCCAGGCATCGGGGCTGGAAGCGTGGGCAAACGGGGCAATGAGACAAAGCACGGAGAGGGCGAGACGTTTCATGGTTCGGGCATCCTTGGAGGTTTGATCGCCAGGGTTTGAGTATGCCGCAGGATTTTAGTTTGTCAGTCCGGCACCAATTCCCGGCGGACCACATACATTCCGGACGTTTCGTACAAGCTCTGCGCCCGACGGTTGTCTTCCAGTACCTTCAGATCGACAAAGCCTTCGCGCCGATCCCGAAACGCCTTGAACGCATGAAGCAACAACGCCCGGCCTAATCCACGACCTTGAGCGCGGGGATGCACCACCAGATTCTTGATGTAGGAACTGGTCCAGCATTGCGCCACGCCGAGGACGCCGTCTGCATCGCTGGCGATGAAGCACAATGCGGGATCATATTCCGGATCGTTTTCAAACTGCTGTTGCCAGACGTCCAGTGCTGGCACCCGGCCGCCACCTTCGCGGTAACCGATTTGCATCAGTTCATGCACGGCGGGCGCCCGTTCGGCGCTGTAGGTCGTGAGTTCGATGCCATTCGGCCACTCGATGGCCGGCACGTCCTGGCTCAGGTCGCGCCGCATCAGAAAACAGAACGTTTCGCTCAAGGCTCAGTGTCCGTGGGCGGCGACGTGTTTGGCCGCTTCGATCAGGCAGTGGGTCAGTTCTGGCGAGGAGAACTTGGTCAGCACCCCGTTCGCCCCGGCGAGGCGGGCCTTTTCACTGTTCATCGCGCTGTCCAGCGAGGTGTGCAGCAGCACGTAGAGGTGGGCAAAGTCCGGGGTCTCGCGCAGAGTCCGGGTGAAGGCGTAGCCGTCCATCTCGGACATTTCGATGTCGGAGACGATCAGGTTGATCTGCTGCGCCGTGCCTTGCAGGTCCAGCAGGCAGTCGATCGCTTCCTTGGCGCTGCGGGCGGTGTGGCATTGCAGGCCGAGGTTGCGCAGGGTGTGCACCGATTGTTGCAGCGCCACCTGGCTGTCGTCGACCACCAGAATCCGCGCGTTGCCCAGCACTTCGGCGTCTTCCATGCTCAGGTCGGTCGGGGCCATCTCGATTTGCGCCGGGGCGATACTGTGGATGACCTTTTCGATGTCCAGCACCTGCACCAGAGTGCCGTCGACCGAGGTCACCCCGGTGATGTAGGCGCGGGAACCGCCGGAGCCGAACGGCGGCGGTTTGATGTCGGTGGTCAGGCAATGCACGATCTTGCTCACCGCCTGCACGTGCAGGCCCTGTTTCGAACGGCTGACATCGGTGACGATCAGGCAGCCGCCGTTCGGGTCTTCCAGCGGACGCTCGCCGATGGCACGGCTCAGGTCGATCACCGACAGCGAAGCGCCGCGCAGGGTGGCGATGCCTTTGACGTGCGGGTGCGACTCCGGCAGCTTGGTCAGCGGCGGGCAGGGGATGATTTCACTGACTTTCAGCAGGTTGATCGCCATCAGCTTGCCGCTGCGCAAGGTAAACAGCAGAAGCGAAAGTGAATCTGCGCGGGCTTTGTTGGAAGACATAAAAACCTTCTGTGGAAAAAAAGGTGATGGGCGAGGGTGGAAATCGCCGAAAACTATTGATGCCGGGTTATCGACTTGTAACCGGCAGGCTTTAGGGATTCTGGCGCCAATCCGACGGCGGGACTGTCATTTCATCCCCAACCGCTTGGCCATGCGCCCCAGATTCGCCCGGTCCAGCCCCAGTTCACGCGCGGCGCTAGCCCAGTTATCCCGATGACGCTCAAGTGCTGCGCTGATCAACTGCCGCTGATATTGCTCGGTGGCTGCGCGCAGATCCCCGGAAATCAACGGCATCGCGAGGACGGCACTGGCCGGCTCCGGCGAGTTATCCACAACCTCGCGCGGCAGATCGAGATCCATCGCGCTCAGGCTGAGAATCTTCGGCCGCACCTTGCAGTTGCCCAGCGCCTTCAGCGCGCTGCGTCCGATCAGGTGTTCCAGTTCCCGTACGTTGCCCGGCCAAGTGTAGGCAAGCAGCGCTTCTTGCGCGTCGCTGTTCAGGCGCAGGCTGTTGAGGCCCATGCGCGAGCGGTTCTGTTCCAGGAAGTAACCGCTGAGCAGCAGCACATCGCGGCCCCGGTCTCGCAGCGCCGGGACCCGCAACGGGTACACGCTCAGGCGATGATAGAAGTCGGCGCGGTAGCGGCCGCTGCGCACTTCTTCGGCCAGGTCGCGGTTGGTCGCGGCGATCAGGCGCACATCGACCTGGTGTTCCTTGTCCGAACCCAGACGCTGCAACTGGCCGCTCTGCAAAACCCGCAACAGCTTGGCCTGGACGGTCAGCGACAACTCGCCGACTTCATCGAGAAACAGCGTGCCGCCGTTGGCCAGTTCGAACTTGCCGCGCCGGTCGCTGGTGGCGCCGGTGAAGGCGCCGCGCACGTGGCCGAACAGTTCGCTTTCCACCAGGGTGTCCGGCAGGGCCGCGCAGTTGAGGCTGATGATCGGTTTGTCGGCACGCTTGGAAGCGGCGTGGATCGCCTGGGCCACCAGTTCCTTGCCGACCCCGGTTTCCCCGGTGATCAGCACGGTCAGGTCGCTGCCGCCGACCAGATTGATCTCTTCCACCAGCCGTTTGTGGGCCTTGCTCTGGCCGATCATTTCGCGATTCTGCTGGCCGCTGGCCTGGCGATAAACCTCGGCGCGCTGGTGTTCGTCCTCGGCGCGAGTCGCCAGGCGTTCGATGCGTTCGGCGGCGTTGACCGTGGCCGAAGCGAGGCTGGCGAAGGCTTGCAGGGCATCGAGTTCGATCGGTTCGAATCGCTCCGGATCGAGTGCGTCGAGGGTAATCAGTCCCCAGAGTTTTTCATCAACGAACAGCGGGCAACCGAGGCAGTCGTGGACTTCGAGGTGATCGTCGAGGCCATCGACCAGTCCGTCATAAGGGTCGGGCAATTCGCTGTCGGCGGCGAAACGAGTCGGGCCTGCGCCTGCCAGCAGCACTTCAAAGCGCGGGTGTTCGCTGACCTTGAAGCGGCGGCCGAGGGTGTCGGTGCTCAACCCGTCGACAGCCAGCGGCACCAGCCACTCGCCATCGAGGCGCAGCAGTGCGGCGGCATCGCAGGGCAGCAGGGCGCGCATGGCTTCGAGCAGGCGCCGATAGCGCTCGCCTTCGGGCAATTCGCGGGACAGGTCGGAAACCAGTGGGAGCAGGGCGGTCAGCAGGGATTTGGCAGACATGGTCTTGTAGTCAAAGAGACACGTTGTAGTCGAATCGACTATAGATGGGCTTGTGTCGATCTGACTACATAAATTTCAACTTATTGATTTATATGGATAATTTAATTGGCACGATAACTGAAACGGTTAAGGCACTTTTAGAGAAAGCTCAGGAGTCACCCTTATGCTTAGCGTCCAGGATCGTGCCATCGTCAAATCCACTGTGCCTCTGCTGGAAAGCGGCGGTGAAGCGCTGATCACCCATTTCTACCGCATGATGCTCTCCGAGTACCCGGAAGTCCGCCCGCTGTTCAACCAGGCTCACCAGGCCAGCGGTGACCAGCCTCGTGCATTGGCGAATGGCGTGTTGATGTACGCCCGCCATATCGATCAGCTCGACCAGTTGGGCGATCTGGTGGCCAAGATCATCAACAAGCACGTGGCGTTGCAGATTCTGCCGGAACACTACCCGATCGTCGGCACCTGCCTGCTGCGCGCCATCTCCGAAGTGCTCGGCGAAGAAATCGCCACGCCGGAAGTGATGAGTGCCTGGGGCGCTGCTTATGGTCAGTTGGCCGACATCCTGATCGGTGCCGAAACCGCCATTTATGACCAGAAAGAACAAGCCGTCGGCGGCTGGCGCGGGGCGCGGGAGTTCATCGTCGCGGCCAAGGTCGAGGAGAGTGCGGAAATCATTTCGTTCTACTTCGAGCCAGCGGACAAAGGCCCGATCCTCGCGGCCGAGCCGGGGCAGTACATCGGCATGAAGCTGGTGCTCGACGGCGAAGAAATCCGCCGCAATTACTCGCTGTCTGCCCTGGCCAACAAGGGTCAGTACCGCATCAGCGTCAAGCGTGAACCGGGCGGTCGTGCGTCCAATCACCTGCACGATCAACTGCATGTCGGTGCGAGCATCCAACTGTTCCCGCCATCGGGCGAGTTCACTCTGACGGCCAGCGACAAACCGCTGGTGTTGATCAGCGGCGGCGTCGGTATCACCCCGACGCTGGCCATGCTGGAAGCGGCGCTGGAAACTGAGCGTCCGGTGCATTTCATTCACTGCGCGCGCAATGGCAGCGTGCATGCGTTCCGTGACTGGATCGATGGTCTGGCCGAGCGTTATCCGCAGCTCAAGCGCTTCTATTGCTACGCCGAAGATGATGGCGTGAGCCCGGCGGCGGACAAGGTCGGGTTGCTGAGCCAGGAACAACTGGGTGAGTGGCTGCCGGAACAGCGTGATGTGGACGCCTATTTCCTTGGGCCGAAAGGCTTCATGGGGGCGATCAAGCGTCACCTGAAGGCGCTGGGTGTGCCGGAGAAACAGAGCCGTTACGAGTTCTTCGGTCCGGCGGCTGCTCTGGAATAAGCCTGATGAGCGACCCGAGATCCTCGGGTCGCTTTTTTTCGAACCGTTCTGATTCTTAAAAAGTGTTTAAAGGTTAATCGTTTCTTAACCGGTTTATCGTTTATTCCCCGATGCTGATGATAGGCGCTCGTTCGTTTACATGATCAGGATCGCCCCCATGTCGCACTTCGCTTCCTCCCGCCGTTTCAGCCTGGCCACTTTGGGCCTGTCGGTTGCCTTGCTGTCCAGTCCGTTTGCCTTTGCCGAATCCGCGTTGATCCAGCCGCAGACCCTGATCGTCGATCAGAGCCTGCCCAAGGCGCAGCGTGACGCGATGGAACTGGCGGCGCGGCGTTATGGCAGTTTCTGGAACACTGGCGAAGAGGCGTTGGCCACTGCAGCCCTGTCGCCGCAGTTTGTCGACAAGACCCCGCCGGAAGGCCGGGTGCAAGGGCCGACGGGACCGCTGCTGGCGTCGAAGTTCTTTCGCACGGCGGTACCGGACTTGAGCTGCGAGATCGAACAAATGATCGTCGCCGGTGATCGCGTGGTGGTGCATCTGCACTTTCGCGGGCATTTCACCGGTACGTTCAAGGCTCTCAAAGGGCAGGGGCAGCGTGTAGACTTCCGGGCAACCGATATCTATCAGATCGACAACGGTCGCATCGCGGCCAATTGGCATATCGAAGACAACATCAGCCTGATGGCGCAACTGCAAGCGCAGCCGCCGGCCAGCTGAACCATGGACATGAAAGGGAAACGCGATGAGCGAGGAAACGATTCGATTGGGACGTGAGCGGCGCTTTCTGGTGCTGCTGGGCATCATCTGCCTGGCGCTGATCGGCGGCGCGCTGTACATGCAGATCGTGCTGGGCGAGGCGCCATGCCCGCTGTGCATCCTGCAGCGCTATGCCCTGCTGTTGATCGCGCTGTTCGCGTTCATCGGCGCGGCCATGCGCACCCGCCGCAGCATCACCGTGTTCGAAGTGCTGGTGGTGATCTGCGCGATTGCCGGGGCCGGTGTCGCAGGGCATCACGTGTACACCCAGTTCTACCCGGCAGTGAGCTGCGGCATCGATGTACTGCAGCCGATCGTCGATGATTTGCCGCTGGCGAAGATCTTCCCGCTGGGCTTTCAGGTAGACGGTTTCTGCTCGACGCCGTACCCGCCGATCCTCGGTCTGTCGCTGGCGCAATGGGCGCTGGTGGCCTTCGTGCTGGTGGTGATCCTGGTGCCGCTGCTGACTTCGCGTAACCGAAAAGCACTGCGCTGAATCAACTTTTCGGCCCCGGCGCCGATAAAACAAACGCCCCGATTTGCGGTTCTGCAAATCGGGGCGTTTTGCATTTCAGGGTCTTTGTGAAAACACCGTGACGAACGGCAAGGGACGGTGCGACAGGTGTGCGACATGTTGTCACACGCGCTGTGTCGCAGTGCGTTTCACAGGCACGGATTGGTGCGCTGTTACAAAAAAGGATTGGTCTGTTTCAGCGTTTGTCTGTTTTTGCACGCGTGTGCCGGATCAGGCAGTTTTAACAGACGCTGGCACATGGCCAAAAGCCTTGGGGTATCGGGCTTTGCGCGGATCGCGACGTCAGAAAAAGCTTTCGGAGCTGTCTGAACTGAGGCCGATAGACCTACATTTTTTGGTGTTTTTGTTGAGAATCGATTTCGATAACATGCGGAACTTTTGCAAAAATGGTGATGGATTGTTGCTCGAACGGATAAAAATTATTTCGGGATAAGACATGGTGTATAGGGCGCTACCTATCTACAATCGCCCGCACTGAATTCCCGGCACTGTTCAGCCTTTATAAGGAACTGAGCAGGAAGTCGGGTGTCGAGCGGCCGAAAGGCTTGCGAGACACCCAGGTGTCGGTGCCTTCCAACTTTCCGCACCAAATGGAATTGGTCTGTAACAAGGCCTTTGACCACGAATTCGAATAAGAACTGACCGCTGTCCCAGGATTTGTCGAGCGTCTGACGCGCGACGGGCGGCCCTTATTCAATCCAAAGAAAATGCCAACCCTTGGCAGGGTGAAGTGTTGGCGATCAAAACCCAACTGCATTGCGCAAGCTGCTTTAGAGGTCGTGAGATGAGTAAAAACAGGTACCCCAGATTACTAGGCCTAGTGCCGCTGCTCGGCACGTTGTTGCTGGGAGGCTGCAACATGACCTTGCTCAATCCAACGGGCCAGGTCGGCCTGGAACAGCGCAACCTGATCATCACCGCCACGCTGCTGATGCTGTTGGTCGTTGTGCCGGTCATCATCATGACCTTCCTGTTCGCCTGGAAGTACCGCGCCTCCAACCAGAACGCCGTCTACACCCCGAAATGGTCGCACTCGACCAAGATCGAAGTGGCGGTCTGGACCATTCCGGTCCTGATCATCATCGCTCTGGGTTACATCACTTATAAGTCGACCCACGAGCTGGACCCGTATCGTCCGATCGAATCCGACGTCAAGCCTGTGACCATCGAAGTGGTCGCGCTGGACTGGAAGTGGCTGTTCATCTACCCGGAACAAGGCATCGCCACGGTCAACAAGATCGTGTTCCCGGCGCACACCCCGGTCAACTTCCGGATCACTTCCGACGCCGTGATGAACTCGTTCTTCATCCCGGGCCTGGGCGGCCAGATCTACGCGATGGCGGGCATGACCACCAAGCTGCACCTGATCGCTGACCGCAACGCTGAAATGGACGGTATCTCCGCCAACTACAGCGGCGCTGGTTTCACCGGTATGAAATTCAAAGCGATCGCAACTTCTCAGGAAGATTTCGACGCCTGGGTAAGTGAAGTCAAAAAGGCACCTAAACAGCTTGAACCAGCTGAATACGCAGCCCTTGCCAAGCCAAGCCAGAACAATCCAGTCGAGCTCTACTCCTCGGTCACGCCGAACCTGTTCCAGACCATCGTCGACAAGTACGAAGGCATGAAACCGGGCAAGCCGCTGAAGCACGAGAAGAAAGAGAAAGAAGTGGCGGCAACGGATATGGACTCGAATTCGCATTCAGCTGCCGGGGCAGAGGAGTAAACGATGTTTGGTAAATTAAGTTGGGAAGCGATCCCTTTCCACGAGCCGATCGTGATGGTCACCATCTCGATGATCGCGCTCGGTGGTCTGGCGTTGTTCGCTGCAATCACCTACTTCAAGAAGTGGACTTACCTGTGGACCGAGTGGCTGACGTCGGTCGACCACAAGAAAATCGGCGTGATGTACATCATCGTTGCCATGGTCATGCTGCTGCGTGGTTTTGCCGACGCCATCATGATGCGTACCCAGCTGGCCATGGCCACCGAGGGTTCGCCTGGCTACCTGCCACCTGAACACTATGACCAGATCTTCACCGCTCACGGTGTGATCATGATCATCTTCATGGCGATGCCATTCTTCACCGGCCTGATGAACCTTGCAGTGCCGCTGCAGATCGGCGCGCGTGACGTTGCCTTCCCGTTCCTGAACTCCCTGAGCTTCTGGCTGCTGGTGTCCGGCGTTGTGCTGATCAACCTGTCCCTGGGCGTCGGCGAATTTGCCAAGACCGGCTGGGTTGCCTATCCACCGCTGTCGGGTCTGCAATACAGCCCTGGCGTGGGTATGGACTACTACATCTGGGCGCTACAGCTATCCGGTCTGGGTACAACGCTAACGGGGGTTAACTTCCTCGCTACCGTGCTGAAAATGCGTACCCCTGGCATGAAACTGATGGACATGCCGATCTTCACCTGGACCTGCACCTGGGCCAACGTTCTGATCGTGGCTTCGTTCCCGATCCTGACCGCTACCCTGGCACTGCTGACCCTTGACCGTTACATGGATTTCCACATTTTCACCAATGAACTTGGTGGCAATCCAATGATGTACGTCAACCTGTTCTGGGCATGGGGCCACCCTGAGGTTTACATCCTGATCCTGCCGGCCTTCGGCATTTTCTCGGAAGTCATCTCGGCCTTCACCGGCAAGAAACTGTTCGGCCACCACTCGATGATCTACGCTTCGGGCGCGATCTCGGTACTGGGCTTCATGGTTTGGCTGCACCACTTCTTCACCATGGGTTCGGGTGCCAGCGTCAACGCCTTCTTCGGTCTGGCAACGATGCTGATTTCCATCCCGACGGGTGTGAAACTGTTCAACTGGCTGTTCACCATCTACCAGGGCCGTCTGCGCTTCACCAGCCAGGTTCTGTGGACTCTGGGCTTCATGGTGACCTTCGCCATCGGCGGCATGACCGGCGTACTGCTGGCCATCCCGGGTGCTGACTTCGTTCTGCACAACAGCCTGTTCGTGATCGCTCACTTCCACAACGTGATCATCGGCGGCGCGGTATTCGGCTACATCGCAGGCTTCGGCTTCTACTTCCCGAAAGCGTTCGGCTTCAAGCTGCACGAAGGCTGGGGTAAAGCAGCGTTCTGGTTCTGGATCTCGGGCTTCTTCGTCGCGTTCATGCCGCTCTACGCTCTGGGCTTCATGGGCATGACCCGTCGTCTGAACGCCACCACCAACCCTGAGTGGGTACCGTACCTGTACGTTGCCATGTTCGGTGCGGTGATGATCGCTGTCGGTATCGCCTGCCAGCTGATCCAGCTGTACGTATCGGTGCGTGACCGCAACAAGCCAGAAAACATGTGCGAACACGGTGACCCGTGGAATGCCCATACCCTGGAATGGTCGACCTCGTCGCCACCTCCGTTCTACAACTTCGCTGTACTGCCAAAAGCAGACTGCATCGATCCGTTCACCGAGGCCAAGGAAAACGGTACCGCGTACCAGGCTCCAGCCAAGTACGAACCGATCCACATGCCGAACAACACCGCCACTGGCGTGGTGATGGGCGCACTGCTGACCGTGTTCGGTTTCGCGATGATCTGGCACATCTGGTGGTTGGCGATCGCCAGCCTGGCCGGCACTGTCATCTACTTCGTGATCCACGCTGCACGTGACGACCAGGGCTACATGGTTCCGGTTGAAACGATCGAGCGCATCGAAGCCGAGCAGCACAAGCGTCTGGTAGCGGCCGGGAAGATCCCTGCTTCCGCAACCCGTGTTGAAACCAAGTTGGAACAGGCTTAAACAATGTCGAACTTAGTGACCAATGCTGGACACGCTCATGGTCATGACCATGGGCACGATGACCATCACCACGACTCGGGCGAGATGACCGTATACGGTTTCTGGCTCTACCTGATGACCGACTGCATTCTGTTTGCGTCGATCTTCGCGGTGTACGCGGTACTGGTAAACAACGTCGCCGGTGGCCCGTCGGGCCACGACATCTTCGAACTGCCATACGTGCTGGGCGAAACCGCTCTGCTGTTGTTCAGTTCGATCACCTACGGCTTCGCCATGCTGGCGTTGTACAAAGGCAAGAAGCAGCAGGTTCTGGGCTGGTTGTTCATGACCTTCCTGCTCGGCGCAGGCTTCATCGCCATGGAGATCAACGAGTTCCACCTGCTGATCTCCGAGGGCTTCGGTCCTAGCCGTTCGGGCTTCCTGTCGGCGTTCTTCACCCTGGTCGGTACCCACGGTCTGCACGTATCCGCAGGTCTGATCTGGATGGGCATCATGATGTACCAGGTCAACAAGCACGGCCTGACGGCGACCAACAAGACCCGTCTGAGCTGCCTGAGCCTGTTCTGGCACTTCCTGGACGTGGTGTGGATCTGCGTATTCACCGTTGTTTACCTGATGGGGACCCTGTAATGGCTAATGCACACTCCCATGACAGCCATGATGCTGGCCACGGCAGCGTAAAGTCGTACGCCATCGGCTTCATCCTGTCGGTGATCCTGACCGTCATCCCGTTCGGCCTGGTGATGTTCCCGACCTTGCCGAAGTCCACCACGCTGGCAATCGTCCTGCTGTTCGCAGTGATCCAGGTGATCGTTCACCTGTATTACTTCCTGCACCTGGACCGCTCCGTGGCTCAGCGTAACAACGTGATCGCGTTCGTCTTCACGGCCATCGTGATCCTGCTGCTGGTCGGCCTGTCGCTGTGGATCATGTTCAGCATCCACACGTTCATGATGGCGAAGTGAGGTAGACCCGATGTCGCTCAAGCACTTTATCCAAATCACCAAACCGGGGATCATTTTCGGTAACGTGCTTTCTGTGGCAGGCGGGTTCTTCCTGGCCTCGAAAGGGCATGTAGATCTGGCGGTGTTCCTGGCCGCCATGATCGGCACTTCCCTGGTCGTGGCCTCCGGTTGCGTGTTCAACAACTGCATCGACCGTGACATCGACCTGAAGATGGAACGCACCAAGAACCGGGTGCTGGTCCAGGGCTTGATCTCCCTGAAACTGGCCCTGGTCTATGCGACCGTCCTGGGTGTCGCCGGCGTTGCGTTGCTGTACAAGGTGGCCAACCCGTTGGCTGCATTGTTCGCCGTGATCGGCTTCATCATCTACGTCGGTTTCTACAGCCTGTACCTCAAGCGCAAGTCGGTTCACGGCACGCTGGTGGGCAGTCTGTCGGGTGCCATGCCGCCGGTGATCGGTTACGTGGCCGTGACCAACAGCTTCGACATGGCCGCGCTGACCCTGCTGGTGATGTTCAGCCTGTGGCAGATGCCGCATTCCTATGCCATCGCGATCTTCCGCTTCAACGATTACCTGGCCGCATCGATTCCGGTGCTGCCAGTGAAGCGCGGAATCCAGGTGGCCAAGAAGCACATCCTGCTCTACATCCTGGCCTTCCTCGTGGCGACCTTGATGCTGACCTTCAGCGGTTACGCCGGCATGAGCTACCTCGCCGTCGCCGCGGCCATGGGCATGTACTGGTTGTACATGGCCTGGACCGGCTACAAGGCGGTGGATGACACGGTCTGGGCACGCAAGCTGTTCGTGTTCTCGATCTTCACCATCACCGCGTTGAGCGTCATGATGTCCCTGGACTTCAAGGTGCCGACCGAGCTGTTGCTGACGTACGCGCCGTAAGGTTCGAACGCTGTACGAGAAACCCCGTTCATCGAGAGATGAGCGGGGTTTTTTGTTGAGGATTGTTTATCCGCAACGAAAGGTGTTTATTGTCCAGCTATAAGCAATTTGCTTATAGTTTTTGAATGAGAACAATATTCTTTGAAACCACACTGTTCACCGCAAACCTGGGTCATTACCTCACGGACGACGAATATCGTGAGCTACAGACCTACATGCAGAGCAATCCGCATGCAGGCGATGTCATGCCACGAACCGGTGGCTTCCGAAAACTGCGTTGGGCGGATGCTCGTCGTGGTAAAGGCAGGAGAGGCGGCTTGCGAGTTATCTATTATTGGCTTATGAATGATGGCCAGTTTTGGATGTTTGCGATTTATGACAAAGATGAGCTTGAGAATTTGACCGCCGATCAAGAGAGGGCGCTCAAGGGAGCCATAGAGAAAGAGTTGAAAACACGAGGTACCCCATGAAAAAACGCGACCTGTTTGCAGAATTGATGCAGGGCGTTGATGAGATGGCGGCTCAACGCGAAGGAAAAATCACGCTACGTAATACGACACTTGAGGACAAACCAGCCCCCGAAGTCGCTGCTCAGGAAATCGTAGCGTTACGGGAAAAACTGCACATGTCACAGGCAGTTTTTGCCAGACGAATCAGGACAAGTCCAAGCACCCTCAGAAACTGGGAGCAGGAGAAATCAAAGCCCAACGCTCAGGCTGCCTTGCTGATCCGTTTGGTGGAAAAATTCCCTGACATGGTCGAGCGACTGAGCGCTGTTTAAAGTCGTTTCCACGTCTATATAAGGCCCCGCACGTTCAATGTCGTGCGGGGCTTTTTCGTACAAGCAACCACGGGTTGCGGTGTGTCGGTAAAAGCCCTAGATTTGGATCCAACCCTGTCAGTTATAGCGCCACGTGCTGCTCGGCGCTCGACTGTCGTAATCTGCAATTCTTCATGCATCGATCAAGAGGCTGGGCGAAATGACTGAGAGGATGACCTGCGACGAACGCTTCATTGCCCTGGCAAAAGAGCTGAACTACGACATCAATGGCGAGAACACGGTGGGTGGCAATTACGCGCCGCTGGTGCGCCATCACGATGAGCTGTACATCAGTGGCATGGTGCCGCGCACCGAGGGCAAGATTCAGTATCCGGGGCGGGTCGGGCTGGAGCTGACGCTCAAGGATGCGCAGGCCGCAGCGAGCATCAGTGCCATGCGTTGCCTGGCGTTCATCGTCGATGCAGTCGGTTCGCTGGACAAGGTCAGGGCGTTGTTGCGGGTCACGGTCTATGTGAAGTCGACCCCGGACTTCGTCGACCTGAGCGAAGTGGCCAACGGTGCATCCGACGTTTTCAGTTATGTGTTGGGTGATGCTGGCCGCCATACGCGTACAACTGTCGGCGTCTATCAGTTGCCGAAAAACGCCGCCATCGAAGTCGACATGATCGCAGCGGTGCATCCTTCGGCGTAATCGCTGAAAGCCGCACAACAAAAAGCCCCGCCTGAAATTCAGAGCGGGGCTTTTTTCGTCAGCGCTGCGCTTATTGGGCGGTGATGCTGTAACCGTCGAATGCGGTCTGCTGTTGCAGCGCGGTGATGATGTTCTTACGGTTGATCGCGTGCTCAGCGCCGGCGTTGTCGACGAAGGTCTCGCCTTCGAGCTCGGCTTCTTCGCCTTCACCGACGAAGGTGAAACCGAGGAATTCCAGCGCTTCACGATCCACGCTCAGGCGCGAACGCGGCGTGCGCATTGGCAGGGTCACGCTGATGCCGTCCTTGCTGATGCTGAACACTTCGACGTCTTTCTTGGCGCGCGCGGCTTTGCTCTTGCCGCCGCTCGGATTGCTGATCGCCTGATGGGTCTGGTTCAGTACCTTGAGGGCCAGGCCGTAGACGATTTCCTGGAACGCCGGGTCGTCCTTGAAGCTGGACAGGATGCGGCTGATCGGGAATTTGCTGCTCAGGTCTTCAAGCGCAGCAATGTCGGCGGCTTCGGCATCTTTCAGGCGCTTGAGTTCACCCATCAGCTCGTAGGCCTGGTCGTCATCGAAGCGGTCGTGGGCCTGGCGGATCGCAGCGCGCAGCTCGCGGATCTGGTCGCTTTCGCGGCTCGACTGGAACGCGTCCAGCACCATCTCGCTGATGATCTTCGCCTGTGGGATGTGTTGTGAAAGATTGATGGAGTTTTCGTATTCCGCTTTGGACGACAGGGTGACTACGGATTCAGCGGTGTTGAAATCGGACATTGAAATTTCACTACTTTTTTAACTTGAGATGAGACGAGAAAGCTCGGGGGGCTTTTTCAGGCCGACTAATTTAGGGGAGCGGGACGTTGTTGTCACGGAGCAACGGCCCGGTGGAGTTGATTATTTGCCCGGCGTATTCAGGTTCATCGAACGTACGATCCACAGTTCGGCGTTCTGTTGATCCACCGGTAGCGAGAAGCGAAAGGTCGCGCCCCGTCCTGCGACATCGAGCAACTGGATTTCGCGCCCGTGAAGTTGCAGGATCCGGTGCACGATTCGCAAGCCCAGCCCGCCATCACGTCGCGCGCCGCCGATATTGAACGGTCGCAGGAACAAACCCTCGCGCAACTCGGCGGCGATGCCGGGGCCGGTGTCGCTGACGGTGATTTCAACCAGGGCCCCCTGGGGTTTCAGACCGAGTTCGATTTCGCCACCCGACGGCGTATGGCGCAAGGCGTTATCGAACAGGTTGGTCAGCACCCGCTCGATCAGCCCGAGGTCCGCGCAGACGGTCGGCAGGTTGGTGTTGAAGCTGGCCTTGAGTGCAACATTTCGGGCTTCGGCGCCCAGTTCGAATTTCTGGAAGATGTCCTGTACCAGATCGGTCAGGGAAAACTTCTCCAGCACAGGCTGCACGAATCCATGTTCCAGGCGCACCAGCTCCAGCAACGATTGCGCGAGCCCGCCAACCTTGCGGCTCTGATCCAGGGCAATGCCCAGATAGCGACGGCGTTCTTCCGGGGACAGGGTCGCGTCCTTGAGTGACAGGGTTTCAAGGTAACCATGCAGCGAGGCCAACGGTGTGCGCAGGTCATGGGAAATGTTCGCCACCAGTTCCCGACGCTCCTGATCCTGGCGGGTCAGTGAGCGCCACTGTTCACCGAGGCGGTTTTGCATTTGCCGGAACGCCGCGTCGAGCACCGCGATTTCATCCGGGTCCGCGGACTTGTCCACAGGTGTCGGCGCGACGGGCAGTGATTGCGGTGTGCCGTCGATGTCGAATTGGCCCACGGTTTCGGTCAGTCGTCGCAACGGCCGGGTGATCAGATTGAATGCCGTCAGGCCGGCAATCAGGCACAGGAATGCCACGAGTCCGATGGACAGCAGCGCCGTGTTGAGCGCTGCGCTGGTGGCGCCGCGTTCGGCGAACCGGTCGTGCGCTTCGCTGAGCAGGACCACGTAAAGGTAACCGGCCGCCTTGCCGTTGACCTGCAATGGCGCCGCGCTGAAGACCTTGCGACCATCGACGCTGCGCGGGTCGTCGCCGAGGATCGGCAACGGTTGATCATTGAGCAATCGTCGAATCGGCGCGAGATCGACGGTCTGCCGACGCAGGCGTCCTTCCGGTGCCGCGTTACCGACGATCCGGCCTTCGGTGTCGAGCAAGTACACCTCGACACTCGGGTTGACCAGCATCAACTGGCTGAACAATTCGCGCACCGCGCCGGGCATCAGTCCGTTGCTGTCCATCAGCACCGTGTCGTGGGCGATGTGTTGCGCCAGATCACGGGACAGACCCTGCACCACCTCCAGCTCATGCATCTGGCTGGAGCGCACCTGCAACCACGCCGATGTGCCGCAGCACGCCAGCAGCAATACGGCAAACACCAGGGACAGGCGCTGCGTCAGGGTCAGTTTCATGGTTGCTCTGCGCTCGTGCCGAATTTATAGCCGCGGCCCCACACCGTGAGGATGCGCAGCGGTTGCGCAGGATCGGCCTCGATTTTCGCCCGCAGGCGATTGATGTGGGTGTTGACCGTGTGTTCGTAACCTTCGTGGCTGTAGCCCCAGACTGCGTTGAGCAGATCCATGCGCGAGAACACCTTGCCCGGCTGACGGGCGAAGAAATACAGCAGGTCGAATTCCCGGGGAGTGAGGTCCAGGCGCTGGCCGTTGAGGGCCACGTCACGGGTGATCGGGTCGATGGTCAAGCCATCGAGGCTCAGGCTGCCGGCGTCCATCTTCAGATTGCGGGCCATGGCGTCCACGCGACGCAGCAGCGCTTTGACCCGAGCCACCAGTTCAAGCATCGAAAACGGTTTGGCGAGGTAATCATCGGCGCCCAGTTCAAGGCCGAGAATGCGGTGCAATTCGCTGGAGCGGGCGCTGGTGATGATGATCGGCGTGTAGCGGGCCATGGCCCGGGCGCGGCGGCAGATTTCCAAACCATCTACCCCCGGCAGCATAAGGTCGAGGATCAGCGCATCCCAGTGACCTTGTTGCAGCAGGCGCATGCCTTCATCGCCGTCGGCGCTGTGTACCACCTCGAATTGCTCGTCCCGCAGATGCAGGCAGATGAGGTCGGCAATGTGCAGGTCGTCCTCGACCACCAGGACGCGTTTGGTCTGTTCCATGAAGCTCAATCCTTCGGCGCGATGAACGCATTGTGCGGGTTTTCCTCCGGGCGAGTTATCACGAATTGTTTAACTTCCCGTGAGGATTTGGCGATCAACCCAAGCCTAGGCTGTGTTCCACGACAGGCATCTGGAATTTTGGGAGACGGCCATGTTTTCACGGCGACAGATTCTGGCAACGGGCGGCGGGCTGGGGCTTGCAGCCCTTCTGGCCGGTGTATTGCCAAAGTTATCCACCGGTTCTGCGTTGGTCGGCGAGGCGTTGGCCGACGAAGCGTTTGAAGTGACACACAGCGACAGTGAATGGCATGGGTTGCTCACTGATGAGCAATTCGAAGTGCTGCGCAAAGAGGGCACGGAGCGCGCTTACAGCAGCCCGCTGAACAACGAACACCGGACCGGCACGTTTGCCTGTGCCGGGTGCGATCTGGCGCTGTTCTCGTCCGAGACCAAATTCGACAGCCGCACCGGTTGGCCGAGTTTCTGGGCGCCGCTGGAACACGCCGTGGCCATACGTCAGGACCGTTCTTTCGGCATGACGCGGGAGGAAGTCCACTGTCGGCGTTGCGGCGGTCACCTCGGTCATGTGTTCGACGACGGGCCCAAACCCACCGGTCTGCGTTACTGCATGAACGGTCTGGCCATGACCTTCAAACCCGTGGCGGCCTGAGTCGTGGCTCGCCGGCGATCTTCACTTACAACAGGACGACACTATGTGGCTCTTGGTTCTCGCTTATCTCGGTGGTGTGCTGACGATCGTCAGTCCGTGCATCCTGCCGGTTCTGCCTTTTGTCTTCGCTCGCACCGGGCAGCCGTTTATCAAAAGTGGCTTGCCGCTGTTGGCGGGGATGGCGCTGACCTTCGCGCTCGTCGCCTCGTTGGCGGCGGTGGGCGGCGGTTGGGTGGTGCAAGTCAATCAGTACGGTCGCTGGCTCGCGTTGCTGTTCGTTGCACTGTTCGGGCTGACGCTGCTGTTGCCGCGTCTGGCCGAGCGTCTGACCCGGCCGCTGGTGTCCGCCGGCAGTCGATTGTCGCAGGCCGCCGGCCAGGACAATCGTCCGCGTCCCGGCGCTTCGTTTCTGATCGGCGTCGCCACGGGGCTGCTGTGGGCACCTTGCGCCGGGCCAATCCTCGGGCTGATTCTGACCGGTGCCGCACTGCAAGGTGCAAGCATCGCCACCACGTTGTTACTGCTGGCCTACGCCGCCGGTGCCGCGACTTCGCTCGCTGCGGCGTTGCTGCTGGGCGGTAAAGTCTTCGCGGTGATGAAGCGTTCGATCGGGACTGGCGAGTGGATCCGGCGCGGGCTCGGGGCCGCGATGCTGGCCGGTGTGGCCGCCATTGCGCTGGGCCTCGATACCGGGATTCTGGCGCGGTTCTCGACCGCCTCCACCGGAGGGCTGGAGCAGGCATTGGTCGGCAAGCTTTCGGGCAAATCCCCTCAGGGCAACGGCACGATGATGGCGCAGATTCCCGCAGCGGATGACGCGGCGAACGGCAGCATGATGGCAGCCGGCGGCGCGATGAAAATGGCCGCCAAGGCACCCGGCTCGCTGCCGGTCGAAGGTCAGTTGCCGGCGCTTGATGGCGCAGTGCAGTGGCTCAACTCCGCGCCGCTGGATGCCCAGGCACTCAAGGGCAAAGTGGTGCTGGTGGATTTCTGGACTTACTCCTGCATCAACTGCCTGCGCACGCTGCCTTATGTCAAAGCCTGGGCCGAGAAGTATCGCGATCAGGGGCTGGTGGTGATTGGTGTCCACGCGCCGGAATTCGCCTTTGAGCGTGATGTAGGCAACGTCACCAAAGCCATGAAGGAACTGGGCATCAACTACCCGGTAGCCATCGATAACGACTACAAGATCTGGCGCGCTTTCAACAATGAATACTGGCCGGCGCATTACTTTGCCGACGCTCAGGGGCGCATTCGTTACCACCATTTTGGCGAAGGGGACTACGCCGAGTCGGAACGAGTCATCCAGCAACTGTTGCGTGAGGCCGGTGCAAAAACCGTGGCTGATGGCCTGATCAACGCAGACGCTCAAGGCGTGCAGCTTGCACCGGACATGAATCAGGTGCTGTCACCGGAAACCTACGTCGGCTACCAGCGCGCAGAACATTTCGTACCGGAAACCAGCCTGGTGCCTGACAAGGTCGCGGCCTACAAGACACCTGCAAATCTTGCCCTGAATGACTGGAGCCTCGGCGGCCAATGGGCGGTCGGTGCTGAGCGTGCCACCGCCAGTGCGCCGGCCAGTCGTATCGTTTATCGCTTCCATGCCCGCGACCTGCACCTGGTGCTGGGCCCTGGGGCGGACGGTAAACCGGTGCGCTTCAAAGTGATGATCGATGGTCAGGCGCCGGGCGATGCCCACGGTGTCGACGTGGCGCCTGACGGCAGCGGTCGCGTGACCGAACAACGCTTGTATCAATTGGTACGGCAAACCGCTGACGTGAAGGACCGCACCTTCAGCATCGAGTTTCTCGATCCGGGCGTGTCGGCCTACGCCTTTACCTTCGGCTGATCAGGAGTACAGAACATGAAAGCTCAAACTATCTGGCGTCGTCTGCTGCTGGGCGTCGCGACGGCTGGGGTTGTCGCGCAGTGCTCGGCGTTTTCCTTCGGGGCCGAGGAGGGCGTGGTCATTCCGCCGCCGGCACTCGACGAAAACACCCAGGCACACAGCGAAACCGCGGTGTTTGCCGGTGGCTGCTTCTGGGGCGTGCAGGGTGTTTTCCAGCATGTCAAAGGTGTGCAGAAAGCCGTTTCCGGCTATGCCGGCGGTGCTGCCAATACGGCGGAATACGAGCGGGTGAGTGAGGGCGACACAGGGCATGCCGAGTCGGTGCAAGTCACCTTCGACCCCACTCAGGTCAGCTACGGCAGCCTGTTGCAGATCTACTTCTCGGTGGCCCACAACCCCACCGAGCTCAACCGCCAGGGGCCGGACAGCGGTACTCAATATCGCTCGGCGCTGTTCCCGGTCAATGCCGATCAGCAACGCGTTGCACAGGCCTATATCGCCCAGCTTGATGCGGCGCATGCCTACAGCAAACCCATCGTGACCAAACTGGAAACCTACAACGGCTTCTACCCGGCAGAGGACTATCACCAGGACTTCCTCACCGAACACCCGAGCTATCCGTACATCGTGATCAATGACATGCCGAAAGTGGCGCAGTTGAAGCAGTTGTTTGCTCAGCGTTATCAGGAGAAACCGGTGCTGGTGAAAAGCGGATCGTGATCACCGGTTATCCAATGGTTAATGTGCGGTCACGGGCGACTGTCGGGCAACAAGGGCTCGCAGTGCCCAGTAGAGCTTCAGCGAGCGGGTACTGATCAGGCCGCACATGAAACCCGACACCGTGGACTTGAGCAGCAGCATGTCGGGGGACGCGGCAAGCTCCGGATTTACGGCATCCTGATACCCGAAGTAATAGTTTGCGAAAAAAAACATCAGGAACATGATCAGGATTTTCACGGTGCCCGGCATGATCAGCCCCGTCGCGGAGTCGTCGAGTACCACGCCCTTACGGGAGAAAACCAGCCAGGCCGAGAGACCGCCCAGCAACAGCGCGCCGAACCAACTGCTAAAAAACAGGACCGGGTCGATCGTCAAGTTCAGGGAGTACAACGACCACGCCAAAAATGCGGGTGGTGTTATGAGCATCGAGAGACGGCTTTCACGGCGGGGAGAAAACGCCTTGATCCCGAAATAAATCACAATCAGAAAAAATACGTAGGCCCGTATCGGGGTGTTTTGCAGAATCGTGAGCATCGCGCAGCATCCATGCTGAAAAAGAAGAAGGTGGATAATAGCCGAGGTCGCATTCAGTACCCGTTATTTCAATCGCGGGCGTTCCATCGCAATCACTGAGGTTTCAAACCCCAGGCGGGTAAAAAATGCTTCGGCTCCCTCGCGCCCCGCACGCAGTACCCAGGTGATGTCGGGGTTGTCGCCCATCACATGCTCGACCAGTGCCCGGCCCACGCCTTTGCGTTGGTGCTGCACATCAACGACCACCATCGACAGGTAGCCATTGGACAAACCGTCGGTGATGCCGCGGGCAAAGCCAATAATCTGTTCGCCCGATAGCGCGACGGCCGTCCGCTGCGAGTTTTGAATCAACTGCGCAAAATGCTCCGCGGATCCGACTCGATGCGCCCAGCCGTGCTGCCCGAGAAACAACCGCACCGATTCCGTTTCGGCGGGTAGTAGATCGCGTACCGTCAGATCGTTTTTCATTGGGTGATCGTGTCCTTGATGACCAAGTGATTGTTATTGAACCGATGCCAAGCGTAGTCAGCTTTTCCCCCACGTCTGCATCGCAAACTCAACGAAGCGCCGAAGCTTTGGCAGTCGATAGCGATCCTGAGCATAAAGCAGGTGCAATGGGCGGCTCGGCGGTTGGTAGTCGGGAATCACCGTGACGAGTTTGCCGTCGCGCAGATCCTGTTCCACCAGTGCATCCGGCAACATCACGATGCCCATGCCGGTACGGGCCGCCTGATGCAAACCGGCGGAGGTGTTCATCAGCATCGGCCCGCTGACGTCGATCATGATTTCGCCGTCCGGACCACTCAATCTCCAGCGTTTTTCCACCGATTGCCAGTCATCACCGGCGGGGTAGGCGAACGACAGGCAATCGTGCTGTTGCAGGTCTTCGGGCGTCAGTGGCATGCCGCGCCGGGCTACGTATTCCGGAGAGGCGCAGACGGTCAGCGTGTAGTCGATCAATGGCCGGGCGATCAGATTCGACTGCTCGAAATGCCCCAGCCGGAACGCAACATCAAGACCACTCTCCATCAAGTCAGGTCGGCGGTTGGTCAGGACCACATCCATTTTTACCTGCGGGTATTGCAGGGAAAATTCGCTTAGCGCCGGGGCCAGTCGTTCGACGCCAAAAGTCAGCGGTGCGGTGATGCGCAGGAGGCCGCGCGGCTCATCCATGGTTTGTTCGGCGAGACGTTCGGAGTCTGTCACGAGCCCCAATACTTCCAGGCAACGCTGGTAGTAGACCGTGCCGAATTCGGTCAGCCGCTGACGCCGGGTGGTGCGTTGCAACAGTTGCACACCGAGTCGCTGTTCCAGTGCGCGAAGGTGATTGCCGACCATGGTCGTGGACATTTCGCACTGCAGGGCGGCGGCAGTCATGCTGCCGGCTTCGACGACTTTGACGTAGACGCTCATCGACTGGAACAGATCCATTATCAAGCCCTGCTTCTAAATGATTGAAGTTTTCCCGAGTTTATCCAGCTCTGGTGGCTAACCATACTGCAAACACACCGACCTTCACTGGAGTTTGAAGTCATGACCGCCGCCCTGATGAACACGTACCAACCGCTGGCCCTGAGTTTCACCAAAGGCCTGGGCACCCGTCTGTGGGATCAGGCCGGTCGCGAGTACCTCGATGCCGTCGCGGGTGTGGCGGTGACCAATGTCGGCCATTCGCATCCGCGGATCGTTTCGGCGATCAGCGAACAGGCTGGATTACTGCTGCACACATCCAACCTCTACAGCATCGACTGGCAGCAGCAGTTGGCGCTGAAATTGACGCAGCTGTCGGGAATGGAGCGGGCGTTCTTCAACAACTCTGGCGCCGAGGCCAATGAAACCGCGCTGAAACTGGCGCGGCTGCACGGCTGGCGCAAGGGGATCGAGCAGCCGCTGGTGGTGGTGATGGCCAATGCGTTTCATGGTCGTACTCTTGGCACTTTGTCAGCCAGCGATGGCCCGGCGGTACGTCTGGGTTTCAACGATCTACCAGGTGATTTCGTCAAAGTGCCGTTTGGTGATCTTGAAGCACTGGAGCAGGTGCAGCAGCAACATGGCGAGCGGATTGTGGCGATTCTGGTCGAGCCGATCCAGGGCGAAAGCGGCGTGCAAATGGCGCCGTCGGGTTACCTGAAAGCCCTGCGCGAACTCTGCAACCGTCACGCCTGGCTGCTGATGCTCGACGAAATCCAGACCGGCATCGGCCGGACCGGGCGCTGGTTTGCGTTCCAGCATGAGGGCATCGTTCCCGACGTCATGACCCTCGCCAAGGGCTTGGGTAACGGTGTGCCGATTGGTGCCTGCCTGGCCCGGGGCAGGGCAGCGGAGCTGTTTACCCCTGGCAGCCACGGCAGCACGTTTGGCGGTAATCCGCTGGCCTGCCGGGTTGGCTGCACCGTGCTCGAGATCATCGAGGAACAAGGCCTGCTGGAAAATGCGCGGATTCAAGGTGAGCGCTTGCTCAGTCGCTTGCACGCGGAACTGGCGGGCAATCCGAATGTGCTGGCAATTCGTGGGCAAGGGTTGATGGTCGGCATCGAACTGAAACAGCCGATTCGCGACCTGACACTGATTGCTGCGCGGGATCATGGACTGCTGATCAACATCACCCGGGGCAAAACCATACGGTTGCTGCCACCGCTGACGATTGATGAGCGGGAGGTGGGGATGATTGTCAGGGGTATGGGACGGATACTTGAGGCAAAGTGACTGTCGCGACTTGGTCTGAAGTGGCTGCCGATTATTTTCGGCAGCCACATTTTTCATCCGGGCAATCTGCTGTCGGAAATTGTCGCAATCCTAATCAGGATAATCCGTCAGATCCGGTGCCATCATTCGGGTCTTTGGCGCGCCATTCGAGTTGTGCTGGATGATGTCCTGTGGCTGCCCTTGTTCATTGAAAAACACCTGACCAATCCCCGCCGAGTTCCACAGACGTTCACCTGCTTCGGCATGCTCGGGAACGTACGGCACAATACGCATGCGTCGGCGTTTGGTCAGCCAGTTCAGCGGCGAGCGGGGTGAGTAGAGCCAGCGGTTCAGACGGTCGAACCATTCCAGCAAGGTTTTCGGGAACTCGTTCTTGATACCGCTGCTGGTGATCTGCCAGATTCGCGGGCCGGCCTTGCGGTGTCGGATAAGCACTTCGTAGACGAACGAATAATGCACATCCCCTGACAGCACCACGTAATTACCCGGTGTACGCGTGTGTCGGAAAATATTCAGGATCACTTGGGCGGCGCCGCGATGGGCCATCCAGTTTTCCGCGTCCACCAGCAGTGGATAACCGCACCAGCTGAATACCCTTTGCACCGTTTCGATCAGCTTTACACCAAAGATCGGTGCCGGTGAGACGATGATTGCCGACGGATGATCGAGCAGTTCCTGTTGCAGTTCGCTCAAGGCTTCCCAGTCGAGCAGACCGGAAGGTTGCTTGAGCGCCATTTCGCTGCGCCAGCGTCGGGTGCGGGTGTCGAGTACAACCAGGGCCGGACTGGTCGGCAGTACAAAGTGCCAGTGCTGAAAACGCAGCAGCTCATCGATCAGATCGTCTTGCACTGGCGCATCGAGATAGTGGTCATCACCGCTGTCGCTCAGGCGTCGGGTTTTCTCCAGCAGCTCACTGAATGCATCCGGGTTGTTGCCCCAGCCCTGGCACAACATATAGGCGATCAGCGCATTGCCGATGATGCGTTTGGAGAACGGATGGCCGTAGGCCGTTTCTTCCCACTGCGCGGAAAGGTTCCAGTCATCGGTAATGTCGTGGTCATCGAAGATCATCAGGCTCGGCAAGTGCGCCAAGGCTCGGGCAACGTTGCCAAGACCTGCCTTGAAGGCATCGATCCGGGTCTGCTCCAGGGTATAGCGCTGGCGACGTTCGGGTGCCAGCGCTGGTGCTTGCGGGTCGATCAATGTCCATGGCGTTGGTGACCACACCAACAAGTACATGGCCATGACTTCGGCAAACGTCACCAGATGATTGTCGGCACTACTGCTGGTGAAAATCGGCTTACGCGCACCGCCGAAAAAACGTTCGCGCAATGTCTCGTTGCTTTCGAGCGCGGGTAACAAATCCGCACGGTGGTAGTAACTGGCCGGGTGCTCATAAAGTTTGGAGCTGTTGCTGACCACCGCACCTTCGAGGTGCTCGCCGAACAGACCAAGCCGTTCGATCAGGGCGTGAATCGCCCGCAGCATCGGGCCGGCGACGTCATCGGTGTAGATCTGGTCGCCACTCATCATCAGCAGGGCCGGGCGCTGTTGCGGATCGGTTTCGGCGGCGAGTAATCGATCGACGCACAGCAAGCCGTCCGCTGCCGGGTGATGGGGCTTGCGGCAGGAGCCGTGCAACAGTTGATCGATCCGAGAACGCAGGACGAAGTTCGGGCGCGGGTCTGTCTGGTACAGGAGATGGGGCGCCCAATCGGCGATCTGTGTTTCGCCGTCAATCAGCAAGTCATAGTCGATGCGTTCTTCGCAGGGCAGGGCGCTGTCGAGGACGACGTCGATCAGATGGACAAACGCCCGAGTGCCTACAGGGATGACCGTGCATTTCGTTGCGTCGAGAGGAATGTCTCCCACACCTTGCAGGCGTAGGGTCAGCGTCAGTTGGCGAGTACCCACCAGCCACAATACAAGTCGTGTCGGTTCCAGCCGCCGCAACAGCGGGCCGGCCAATACAGGAGGCAGCGGGGAGAGGTCAGCAGAGGGTCGAGACATCAAAGGGGAAAGCTCAAGGCGCACAGGCTGGCGATGATAGCGCAGCCTGCGCCTTCAACTCTTAAGCGAGGCTTAAGAGCCAGCCTTTTGCAGCTTCAGATCCAGCAGGCGCCACTCGGCATAACCCGAGTCATTGGCCGGCAGTTGTTGTATCGAACAATCGAACCGGTAACGGACATCATCGCCGAGCATGTTGCGGGCGGTGACAGTATTACTGATGGTGTAAGTCTGATCCTTGAACCGCTTGCTGCTGGTTTTCTCTTGCGGGGTAATGACCGCCGCCATTGGAAAACGCATGGCGCTCTGGATGAAAGGCGTGCACATGACCGATGCCAGTACCGATTTGTCAGCGTTCGGATCCTTGCCCATCATCTGGCGCAGAGTGACAAAGTTCTTGCCTGCGGTGTCTTCGATCTTCTTTTCAGAAACCGATGTTGCCATGCGCTTACTATAGTAGGGCATTAGCGCGGACTCGGGTGGTGAAGGTTCATTCTGCGGTTCGCTGGCGACATAGCTTGCAAGGTTTTCGGAAACCGGTGCTGGTGCCGGAACCGGAGCGATTGGTGCTTGCGTTGCGGCCGACTCCTGCTCTGGCATCAGTCCAGGGTTTGTCGCGGCGGCCTCTTTTGCAATCTCGGGCGCTGGCTTGTCTTTTGACTTGTTTGCGGACGGGAACAACGACAGGAAGATGGATAGCACCACGACGCCAACAATGAAACCGCCGACCGCGCCAATGAGGTTTCCGAGAAACAGGTTCCAGCTGCCGCGGTTTTTCACCACCCAGCGCCACATGAACCCCCAGGCCGCGACAAATGCCAGAAAACACAAAAAATCCATTCGATCCTTTCCTTAAACCTTCGATAGCCTGAGATCAGCGCGTTCCCGATGATGAGCGCTGAAGATGGACGGCAAGATATCAAAATAGAGGCGTGGCGCCACTTCCTTCATCTATGTAGTGGGCCAGGTCTGGGCGTCTTCCCGGCGCACCAACCGTTCGAGCATGTCCCGCTGGTAATCACCCATGAGCAGATCATCGCGCAGGATCGGGCTCAGGCCTTCTTCCTCATAAGCCAGTTTGAGGGAGAAAAGGGCGACGGTTTCCAGTGACGTTTCGATGGGGATCCTTTCGTGATGTCTTTTGGGGCGTGGGGGCATAGTGGTCTGCCACTACTATATAGAAGGCGAAAAACAGGCCTTTCCAGCCTAAAGCGAAATTAGGGGTTGACGGCAGATTCTGGAGGCCTATAATTCGCCCCACTTCCGGCGCAGTCGAAACGGAAAACTCCTTGGAACTCAATGAGTTACGCAGTTTTCGACAGCGGCTTGCTTCAGATCATCGAAGCCTGGAAGGAGTTGAAAGAGTGGTGATGTTTGGCTCTTTTGACGTTTCGATCTTCTCGATCGAAAGCGGAGAAAAAGAGGTGTTGACAGCAGCGTGTAACGCTGTAGAATTCGCCTCCCGCTAACGAGAGATCGGAAGCGCAAGTGGTTGAGGTTGTTGAAGAATTCTTCAAAAACTTCTGAAAATAATCACTTGACAGCAAATGAGGCTGCTGTAGAATGCGCGCCTCGGTTGAGACGAAAGATCTTAACCAACCGCTCTTTAACAACTGAATCAAGCAATTCGTGTGGGTGCTTGTGGAGTCAGACTGATAGTCAACAAGATTATCAGCATCGCAAGTTGCTCCGCGAGAAATCAAAGATGTAACCAACGATTGCTGAGCCAAGTTTAGGGTTTTCTCAAAACCCAAAGATGTTTGAACTGAAGAGTTTGATCATGGCTCAGATTGAACGCTGGCGGCAGGCCTAACACATGCAAGTCGAGCGGATGAAGGGAGCTTGCTCCCGGATTCAGCGGCGGACGGGTGAGTAATGCCTAGGAATCTGCCTGGTAGTGGGGGACAACGTTTCGAAAGGAACGCTAATACCGCATACGTCCTACGGGAGAAAGCAGGGGACCTTCGGGCCTTGCGCTATCAGATGAGCCTAGGTCGGATTAGCTAGTTGGTGAGGTAATGGCTCACCAAGGCGACGATCCGTAACTGGTCTGAGAGGATGATCAGTCACACTGGAACTGAGACACGGTCCAGACTCCTACGGGAGGCAGCAGTGGGGAATATTGGACAATGGGCGAAAGCCTGATCCAGCCATGCCGCGTGTGTGAAGAAGGTCTTCGGATTGTAAAGCACTTTAAGTTGGGAGGAAGGGTTGTAGATTAATACTCTGCAATTTTGACGTTACCGACAGAATAAGCACCGGCTAACTCTGTGCCAGCAGCCGCGGTAATACAGAGGGTGCAAGCGTTAATCGGAATTACTGGGCGTAAAGCGCGCGTAGGTGGTTCGTTAAGTTGGATGTGAAATCCCCGGGCTCAACCTGGGAACTGCATCCAAAACTGGCGAGCTAGAGTATGGTAGAGGGTGGTGGAATTTCCTGTGTAGCGGTGAAATGCGTAGATATAGGAAGGAACACCAGTGGCGAAGGCGACCACCTGGACTGATACTGACACTGAGGTGCGAAAGCGTGGGGAGCAAACAGGATTAGATACCCTGGTAGTCCACGCCGTAAACGATGTCAACTAGCCGTTGGGAGCCTTGAGCTCTTAGTGGCGCAGCTAACGCATTAAGTTGACCGCCTGGGGAGTACGGCCGCAAGGTTAAAACTCAAATGAATTGACGGGGGCCCGCACAAGCGGTGGAGCATGTGGTTTAATTCGAAGCAACGCGAAGAACCTTACCAGGCCTTGACATCCAATGAACTTTCCAGAGATGGATTGGTGCCTTCGGGAACATTGAGACAGGTGCTGCATGGCTGTCGTCAGCTCGTGTCGTGAGATGTTGGGTTAAGTCCCGTAACGAGCGCAACCCTTGTCCTTAGTTACCAGCACGTAATGGTGGGCACTCTAAGGAGACTGCCGGTGACAAACCGGAGGAAGGTGGGGATGACGTCAAGTCATCATGGCCCTTACGGCCTGGGCTACACACGTGCTACAATGGTCGGTACAAAGGGTTGCCAAGCCGCGAGGTGGAGCTAATCCCATAAAACCGATCGTAGTCCGGATCGCAGTCTGCAACTCGACTGCGTGAAGTCGGAATCGCTAGTAATCGCGAATCAGAATGTCGCGGTGAATACGTTCCCGGGCCTTGTACACACCGCCCGTCACACCATGGGAGTGGGTTGCACCAGAAGTAGCTAGTCTAACCTTCGGGAGGACGGTTACCACGGTGTGATTCATGACTGGGGTGAAGTCGTAACAAGGTAGCCGTAGGGGAACCTGCGGCTGGATCACCTCCTTAATCGACGACATCAGCTGCTCCATAAGTTCCCACACGAATTGCTTGATTCATTGAAGAAGACGAAAGAAGCAGCCCGAAATTGGGTCTGTAGCTCAGTTGGTTAGAGCGCACCCCTGATAAGGGTGAGGTCGGCAGTTCGAATCTGCCCAGACCCACCAATTTTGTGTGGGAAACGCCTGTAGAAATACGGGGCCATAGCTCAGCTGGGAGAGCGCCTGCCTTGCACGCAGGAGGTCAGCGGTTCGATCCCGCTTGGCTCCACCACTACTGCTTCTGAAGTAAGAGCTTAGAAATGAGCATTCCATCGAGTGGATGGTGAATGTTGATTTCTAGTCTTTGACTAGTTCGTTCTTTAAAAATTTGGGTATGTGATAGAAAGATAGACTGAACGTTACTTTCACTGGTAACGGATCAGGCTAAGGTAAAATTTGTGAGTTCTCTTAGTTGAGAAATTCGAATTTTCGGCGAATGTCGTCTTCACAGTATAACCAGATTGCTTGGGGTTATATGGTCAAGTGAAGAAGCGCATACGGTGGATGCCTTGGCAGTCAGAGGCGATGAAAGACGTGGTAGCCTGCGAAAAGCTTCGGGGAGTCGGCAAACAGACTTTGATCCGGAGATGTCTGAATGGGGGAACCCAGCCATCATAAGATGGTTATCTTGTACTGAATACATAGGTGCAAGAGGCGAACCAGGGGAACTGAAACATCTAAGTACCCTGAGGAAAAGAAATCAACCGAGATTCCCTTAGTAGTGGCGAGCGAACGGGGACTAGCCCTTAAGTGGCTTTGAGATTAGCGGAACGCTCTGGAAAGTGCGGCCATAGTGGGTGATAGCCCTGTACGCGAAAATCTCTTAGTCATGAAATCGAGTAGGACGGAGCACGAGAAACTTTGTCTGAATATGGGGGGACCATCCTCCAAGGCTAAATACTACTGACTGACCGATAGTGAACTAGTACCGTGAGGGAAAGGCGAAAAGAACCCCGGAGAGGGGAGTGAAATAGATCCTGAAACCGTATGCGTACAAGCAGTGGGAGCAGACTTTGTTCTGTGACTGCGTACCTTTTGTATAATGGGTCAGCGACTTATTTTCAGTGGCGAGCTTAACCGAATAGGGGAGGCGTAGCGAAAGCGAGTCTTAATAGGGCGTCTAGTCGCTGGGAATAGACCCGAAACCGGGCGATCTATCCATGGGCAGGTTGAAGGTTAGGTAACACTGACTGGAGGACCGAACCGACTACCGTTGAAAAGTTAGCGGATGACCTGTGGATCGGAGTGAAAGGCTAATCAAGCTCGGAGATAGCTGGTTCTCCTCGAAAGCTATTTAGGTAGCGCCTCATGTATCACTGTAGGGGGTAGAGCACTGTTTCGGCTAGGGGGTCATCCCGACTTACCAAACCGATGCAAACTCCGAATACCTACAAGTGCCGAGCATGGGAGACACACGGCGGGTGCTAACGTCCGTCGTGAAAAGGGAAACAACCCAGACCGTCAGCTAAGGTCCCAAAGTTATGGTTAAGTGGGAAACGATGTGGGAAGGCTTAGACAGCTAGGAGGTTGGCTTAGAAGCAGCCACCCTTTAAAGAAAGCGTAATAGCTCACTAGTCGAGTCGGCCTGCGCGGAAGATGTAACGGGGCTCAAACCATACACCGAAGCTACGGGTATCACGTAAGTGATGCGGTAGAGGAGCGTTCTGTAAGCCTGTGAAGGTGAGTTGAGAAGCTTGCTGGAGGTATCAGAAGTGCGAATGCTGACATGAGTAACGACAATGGGTGTGAAAAACACCCACGCCGAAAGACCAAGGTTTCCTGCGCAACGTTAATCGACGCAGGGTTAGTCGGTCCCTAAGGCGAGGCTGAAAAGCGTAGTCGATGGAAAACAGGTTAATATTCCTGTACTTCTGGTTATTGCGATGGAGGGACGGAGAAGGCTAGGCCAGCTTGGCGTTGGTTGTCCAAGTTTAAGGTGGTAGGCTGGAATCTTAGGTAAATCCGGGATTCTAAGGCCGAGAGCTGATGACGAGTTGCCATTAGGCGACGAAGTGGTTGATGCCATGCTTCCAAGAAAAGCTTCTAAGCTTCAGGTAACCAGGAACCGTACCCCAAACCGACACAGGTGGTTGGGTAGAGAATACCAAGGCGCTTGAGAGAACTCGGGTGAAGGAACTAGGCAAAATGGCACCGTAACTTCGGGAGAAGGTGCGCCGGTGAGGGTGAAGGACTTGCTCCGTAAGCCCATGCCGGTCGAAGATACCAGGCCGCTGCGACTGTTTATTAAAAACACAGCACTCTGCAAACACGAAAGTGGACGTATAGGGTGTGACGCCTGCCCGGTGCCGGAAGGTTAATTGATGGGGTTAGCTAACGCGAAGCTCTTGATCGAAGCCCCGGTAAACGGCGGCCGTAACTATAACGGTCCTAAGGTAGCGAAATTCCTTGTCGGGTAAGTTCCGACCTGCACGAATGGCGTAACGATGGCGGCGCTGTCTCCACCCGAGACTCAGTGAAATTGAAATCGCTGTGAAGATGCAGTGTATCCGCGGCTAGACGGAAAGACCCCGTGAACCTTTACTATAGCTTTGCACTGGACTTTGAATTTGCTTGTGTAGGATAGGTGGGAGGCTTTGAAGCGTGAACGCCAGTTTGCGTGGAGCCATCCTTGAAATACCACCCTGGCAACTTTGAGGTTCTAACTCAGGTCCGTTATCCGGATCGAGGACAGTGTATGGTGGGTAGTTTGACTGGGGCGGTCTCCTCCTAAAGAGTAACGGAGGAGTACGAAGGTGCGCTCAGACCGGTCGGAAATCGGTCGTAGAGTATAAAGGCAAAAGCGCGCTTGACTGCGAGACAGACACGTCGAGCAGGTACGAAAGTAGGTCTTAGTGATCCGGTGGTTCTGTATGGAAGGGCCATCGCTCAACGGATAAAAGGTACTCCGGGGATAACAGGCTGATACCGCCCAAGAGTTCATATCGACGGCGGTGTTTGGCACCTCGATGTCGGCTCATCACATCCTGGGGCTGAAGCCGGTCCCAAGGGTATGGCTGTTCGCCATTTAAAGTGGTACGCGAGCTGGGTTTAGAACGTCGTGAGACAGTTCGGTCCCTATCTGCCGTGGACGTTTGAGATTTGAGAGGGGCTGCTCCTAGTACGAGAGGACCGGAGTGGACGAACCTCTGGTGTTCCGGTTGTCACGCCAGTGGCATTGCCGGGTAGCTATGTTCGGAAAAGATAACCGCTGAAAGCATCTAAGCGGGAAACTTGCCTCAAGATGAGATCTCACTGGAACCTTGAGTTCCCTGAAGGGCCGTCGAAGACTACGACGTTGATAGGTTGGGTGTGTAAGCGCTGTGAGGCGTTGAGCTAACCAATACTAATTGCCCGTGAGGCTTGACCATATAACACCCAAGCAATTTGCGTCGGCTCTCTAAACCAGAGCAACCAGATTGCGGTGTGTGAAGACGAAACGAACCGAAAGTTCGACTGCACCTAAAAAGGCAGCACAAAACACCGAAAACTATCCCATACCCAATTTGCTGAAGCGAGGCCGTCTGGCCACGACTCAGTACCCGAATTTCTTGACGACCATAGAGCGTTGGAACCACCTGATCCCATCCCGAACTCAGAAGTGAAACGATGCATCGCCGATGGTAGTGTGGGGTTTCCCCATGTGAGAGTAGGTCATCGTCAAGATTAAATTCCGAAACCCCAATTGCGAAAGCAGTTGGGGTTTTGTTTTGCCCGCAGGAAAGTTCGTACGACATTCTCAGACGCCCTGCGGCTGTCCTCGCCTGCCGACAATGCTAAGGTTCAGCCCTAGCTTTTGTACTTTTCCAAGGAAGCCTTCATGCCGGACACAGTGCGATTGGCGGCCATTTGCCGCCGAGGGTGTAGGTATCTCATGAGAGGCCCTCTTGGGCGCCACTGAAGGGCTGGGACTGCCATGTGAAGCTTGTTTGAATGGGGTCACATTGGCGGCTGGCTACGGCGCTTTCTCGGCCTTGCCGGTGCCGGATGTATTGCGATGGTTTTGCAGTCAACGATGATGCCGCCAAGCTGCTAGGGGCGTGGCAACACGAAATCGATAAGCAGCCGTTGAGACTGTCTCGACAGGTGAGGGTGGAGCTATCTTGAAGAGGTAGGGACATTATCCCAGACAGCAAAAAGCCCGCTGGTAATCACCCATGACCAGATCATCGCGCAGGGGCGGGCTCAGGCAGTCTTCCTCATAAGCGAGAATGACCCCGTCGTATATCAGCGTGAACACAATACCGGTTACCACGCTACTTCCGGCGCCAGCAAGGTTGCCAAGTAGCAAGTTCCACTCACCCCGTTGCTTCACCACCCACCACCAGGTTCCGGCCAACACCATCAAGCACAGCAAAGCATCCATTGGTTTATTCCCGAGTGCGTGATAACAGAGGCGGTTGATAGGCCTCCAGCGAGAGTGGACGGCAAGATGGCAAAATAGTAGCTTCGCGCCACTTTCTTCATCTGCGTAACGGACTACACATGCTCAGCGTTTCTTCTGTCTCGCGCCTGCTCGGCGCTTTCCTCCTCTCGATCGGAATGACCCCGGCACTTGCCGCCGAAACCCCGGAGGTCGCCTGGAAGGGATACCTCTCCAATTGTGAGCGTTTTCAGCAAGTGGTGAACAACGCTCAAAACGGGGCAATTACAGCCAGGGAAGCGATGTTCTACGTCGATAGCTTGATACCACCTGTTTTCATCCATCGCCGGCACCTCACCCAAGCAAGCCTTGCCTCTCCCGATTATGCCCGTTGCGAAAACGTCATTGCCCAAGCGACCGAGATCTCGAACAACGAACATAACGTCCAGGACAAAGAGATTCTGCAGCAAGCCTTAAAGGCTGAGGCCGAGCATTTAGAGTCCCCGGAATACAAACGCGCCCGTGCTCTGGGTTTTAGCGACGTCGGCAAGCTCGGCAAGCTCCACGAGATCGCCGAGGATCCGGAAATGGATGGCGAAGCGTTACTGAAGACATTGATGATCACGGTCGACTGGGGTTGCGGCCGACATTTCCGTGCCGTGCGATACGTCAAACCCTATGTGATCTACACCGCTCATCCCGATGAGGGCAGTTGCGCAATCTATAGAGAGGTCGCGGTGCTGGGCGGAGCAATGGTGGAGAGGGGTGATGCCATCGATCGGGACGCGATTTTTCAATACGTGGGATGGAAGAAACTGGAAGGGGCAGGTGGGTTCCCCGTCGACATTCAAGTGGTAAAAGTGCGGAAGTAATCCGAGGGGCTGTTTCTTCAGATCGCGCGTCTGATTACAGAATGTCCTTCAAATAACCCTTCAGCGCGAGGAGCGGCTGATCCAGTTGCTCCAGCGACTGCGCCTGACTGAGGTCGGTCGACAACTTGTGCAGTTCCCGTCCCAGCGGTTTCTCGAAGCCACCCAGCGCATCCATCGCCAGCGCCAGGCACTCGTTCATCTTGAACTGGATCGTCTCGACATCACCCCGGCGCACCAGCAACTCGAATACGTCTTTCTGATAATCACCCATGACCATGTCATCCCGCAGAATCGGGCTCAGGCCTTCTTCCTCGTAAGCGAGCTTGAGGGAGAACAGGGCGACGGTTTCCAGTGACGTTTCCATGCAGTGAATCCTTTGAGTTGTCCTGTCGGTGAAACAGAGGAAGATCAAAAGATCGCAGCCTTCGGCAGCTCTTACTACGGCAGCTACTTTCCGGCAGGCGAAAAAAAAGGCCTTGCTAAGCAAGACCTTTCTTAATTTTGGTGCCCCGAGGGAGACTCGAACTCCCACTCCTTTCGAAAACGGATTTTGAATCCGCCGCGTCTACCAATTCCGCCATCAGGGCTCAATGGCGGCGAAGTATAGAGAGGTACCTACCGTTGGTCAATCACGTTTCATGGTCAATTTTCGATATTTCCGCTAGACTTTCCGGCCCTGCTAGACGAACTCCATCATGCGCGTTGCTGACTTTACCTTCGAGCTTCCTGATTCGCTGATCGCCCGCCACCCTTTGGCCGAGCGTCGCGGTAGTCGCCTGTTGACCCTGGATGGGGTCAGCGGCGCCCTGGCACACCGTCAATTCACTGATCTGCTTGAGCATCTGCGCCCGGGCGATTTGATGGTGTTCAACAATACCCGGGTGATTCCGGCACGGCTGTTCGGTCAGAAGGCGTCTGGCGGCAAGCTGGAAATCCTCATCGAGCGAGTGCTCGACACGCACCGCGTGCTGGCCCATGTGCGCTCCAGCAAGTCACCCAAGCCGGGCTCGAAGATCCTCATCGACGGTGGAGGCGAAGCCGAAATGCTGGCTCGCCACGATGCCCTGTTCGAGTTGGGTTTCGCCGAAGAAGTGCTGCCGCTCCTCGACCGAGTCGGGCACATGCCGCTGCCGCCTTATATCGACCGCCCGGACGAAGGCTCGGATCGTGAGCGTTATCAGACCGTGTACGCCGAGAAGCTCGGCGCGGTGGCAGCGCCGACCGCCGGGCTGCACTTCGACCAGACGCTGATGGAAGCGATCGCCGCCAAGGGTGTCGAGACCGCGTTCGTTACGTTGCACGTCGGTGCGGGTACGTTCCAGCCGGTGCGTGTCGAAAAGCTCGAAGATCACCACATGCACAGCGAATGGCTGGAAGTAGGCCAGGACGTGGTCGATGCAGTCGCTGCCTGCCGTGCGCGTGGCGGTCGGGTGATTGCCGTGGGCACCACCAGCGTACGTTCGCTGGAGAGCGCCGCTCGCGATGGCGTGCTCAAGCCGTTCAGTGGCGACACCGATATCTTTATCTTCCCGGGCCGGCCGTTCCATGTGGTCGACGCCTTGGTCACCAATTTCCATTTGCCCGAATCCACGCTGTTGATGCTGGTTTCGGCGTTCGCCGGCTATCCGGAAACCATGGCTGCCTACAAGGCCGCCGTCGAAAACGAATACCGCTTTTTCAGCTACGGTGATGCGATGTTCATCACCCGTAACCCCGCACCTACAGCCCCTAAAGAAACAGGCCCCGAGGAAACAGAATGAGTCGCCAATGCCGCATGTCCTTCGAGCTCCTGGCCACCGACGGCAAGGCTCGTCGTGGTCGCCTGACCTTCCCCCGTGGGACCGTCGAGACCCCGGCCTTCATGCCGGTTGGCACCTACGGCACGGTCAAGGGCATGTTGCCGCGTGACATCGTTGCCACGGGCGCTGAGATCATTCTGGGCAACACCTTTCACCTGTGGCTGCGCCCTGGCACCGAAGTGATCAAGGAACACGGCGACCTGCACGATTTCATGCAGTGGAAAGGCCCGATCCTCACCGACTCTGGCGGTTTCCAGGTGTTCAGTCTCGGCGCCATGCGCAAGATCAAGGAGGAGGGCGTGACCTTCGCCTCCCCGGTCGACGGCTCGAAAGTGTTCATGGGCCCGGAAGAGTCGATGCAGGTCCAGCGTGATCTGGGCTCGGACATCGTGATGATCTTCGACGAATGCACCCCGTACCCGGCCGACGAAGACGTTGCCCGTGTTTCCATGGAACTGTCGTTGCGCTGGGCCCAGCGTTCGAAGAATGCCCATGGCGACAACACGGCGGCGTTGTTCGGTATCGTTCAGGGCGGCATGCACCAGGACCTGCGCATGCGTTCTCTGGAAGGCCTGGACAAGATCGGCTTCGACGGTCTGGCCATCGGCGGCCTGTCGGTGGGCGAGCCCAAGCATGAAATGATCAAGGTGCTGGATTATCTGCCGGGCATGATGCCGGCTGACAAACCTCGTTACCTTATGGGCGTTGGCAAACCGGAAGATCTGGTTGAGGGTGTGCGCCGCGGTGTGGACATGTTCGATTGCGTGATGCCAACCCGTAATGCCCGCAATGGGCATCTGTTCATTGATACTGGCGTGCTGAAGATCCGTAACGCGTTCCATCGCCATGATGATTCGCCGCTGGATCCGACCTGCGATTGCTATACCTGCCAGAACTTCTCGCGCGCTTATCTGCATCATCTGGACAAGTGCGGCGAAATGCTCGGCAGCATGCTCAATACCATCCACAATTTGCGCCATTATCAGGTGCTGATGGCTGGTTTGCGCGAGGCTATTCAACAGGGTACATTGGCCGCCTTTGTCGATGCCTTCTACGCCAAACGCGGGCTTCCCGTTCCGCCTTTGGACTGAGTTTTCTGACCCCAAGATTCAACATTTGCAACTGGAGTGCTAAATGAGCTTTTTTATCTCTAATGCCATGGCTGACGCGGCTGCACCGGCAGCAGCCGGCCCAATGGGTGGCGGCTTCGAGTGGATTTTCCTGGTTGGCTTCCTGGTCATCTTCTACCTGATGATCTGGCGCCCACAGGCCAAGCGCGCCAAAGAGCAGAAGAACCTGCTGAGCAGCCTGGCGAAGGGTGACGAAGTGGTTACCACCGGCGGCATCGCCGGCAAGATCACCAAAGTGGCCGACGACTTCGTGGTTCTGGAAGTTTCCGACACCGTGGAAATGAAGTTCCAGAAGGGCGCCATCGCCGCCACGCTGCCAAAAGGCACGCTGAAAGCGATCTAAGTTTCAACTTCTACTCAATCGACGGGGCGCGCAAGGCGCCCCGCGTCATAACGGGCGGCGTGATGCTGAACAAATATCCTCTGTGGAAATACATTCTGATCCTGGCGGTGCTGGCGATCGGTCTGATTTATTCCGCTCCGAATCTATACCCCGATGACCCGGCCATTCAGATCAGCGGCGCCAGCACGGCCCTGCAGGTCAATCAGGCCGATCTGGATCGCGTGAGCACCGCGCTCAAGGAATCCGGGATCAACGTCAAGGCCTCGAGCCTGGCTGCAAACGGCAAGGGCGGTCTGATCCGTCTGACCAAGGCTGAAGACCAGCTGCCGGCCAAGGACGTTGTGCGCAAGGCATTGGGTGATGACTACGTCGTCGCGCTGAACCTGGCACAGACCACCCCGCAATGGCTGCGCAGCGTGGCCGCGCACCCGATGAAGCTGGGTCTGGACTTGTCCGGTGGTGTGCACTTCCTGTTGGAAGTGGACATGGAAAAAGCCCTCGATGCACGCCTGAAAGTCTATGAAGGCGACGTCAAGAGCCTGCTGCGTAAAGAAAAGCTGCGCTATCGCAGCCTGCCGCAACTGGGCGGTGCCATTCAGTTGGGCTTCAGCGATGAAGACTCCCGCGAACAGGCCCGTGTGCTGATCCGCAAGAACTTCAACGATTTCGACATTGTTCCGGCCGACCTCAATGGTCAACCGGTGCTGCGTCTGGCGATGACCCCGGCCAAGCTGGCGGAAATCCGTGAATACTCCATCAAGCAGAACTTGACCACGGTACGTAACCGCGTCAACGAGCTGGGTGTTGCCGAACCGATCGTCCAGCGTCAGGGTGCCAACCGTATCGTGGTTGAGCTGCCGGGCGTGCAGGACACTGCCGAAGCCAAGCGTATCCTCGGCAAGACGGCCAACCTCGAGTTCCGCCTGGCCGCCGAGCCGGGTGCTTCGAAAGCCACTTCCGAGACGTTTGAGTTCCGCGAAGGCAAGCGTCCTCCTGCACAGATCGAGCGTGGCCTGATCATCACCGGTGACCAGGTGACTGACGCCAAGGCCGGCTTCGGTGAGCACGGCACCCCTGAAGTGAACATCCGTCTGGATGGTCACGGTGGCGAACTGATGAGCCGCGCGACCCGCAGCAACGTCGGTCGCAGCATGGCGGTGATCTTCATCGAACAGCGTCCGGTGACCACGTACACCAAGCAAATGGTCGACGGCGTCGAGAAAGACGTTGCCGTACAGACGTTCAAGGAAGAGAAGAAGATCATCAGCCTGGCGACCATTCAGTCGCCGCTGGGTGCGCAATTCCGTATCACCGGCCTGAACGGCCAGGGTGAGTCGTCCGAACTGGCGCTGCTGCTGCGTGCCGGTGGTCTGGCCGCTCCGATGTACTTCGCTGAAGAACGCACCATCGGCCCGAGCCTGGGTGCGGACAACATCACCAAGGGTATCGATGCATCGCTGTGGGGCATGCTGTTCGTCTCGCTGTTCATCATCGCCATCTATCGCTTCTTCGGCCTGATCGCCACCGTCGCGCTGGCGGTGAACATGGTGCTGCTGCTGGCACTGATGTCGCTGCTGGGTGCCACGCTGACCCTGCCGGGTATCGCCGGTATCGTGTTGACCATGGGTATGGCGGTCGACGCCAACGTGCTGATCTTCTCGCGGATCCGTGAAGAGATCGCCGCCGGCATGACCGTGCAGCGTGCAATCAACGAAGGCTTCGGTCGGGCGTTCACTGCGATTCTCGACGCCAACCTGACCACCTTGCTGGTCGGCGGCATTCTCTTCGCCATGGGCACCGGCCCGGTGAAGGGCTTCGCAGTAACCATGTCCCTCGGGGTTCTGACTTCGATGTTCACGGCCATTATGGTCACCCGCGCGATGGTCAACCTGATCTTCGGCGGTCGTGACTTCAAGAAGTTGTGGATTTAAGGGGCTGCCATGTTACGTACAATCAACTTCATGGGCGTCCGCAACTTCGCGTTCGGCGTCACAGTGTTCCTGACCTTGCTGGCTGTTTTCAGCGTATTCCACAAGGGCATGAACTGGGGTCTGGACTTCACCGGCGGTACGCTCATCGAGCTGACCTACGAGCGTCCGGCCGATGTCACCAAGGTGCGTGATCAGCTGACCACTGCCGGCTATCACGAAGCCATCGTGCAGAACTTCGGTGCTACCACCGATCTGCTGGTGCGTATGCCGGGTGAAGATCCACAGTTGGGTCATCAGGTAGCGCAAGCGCTGCAGAAGGTCGGTGGCGACAACCCGGCGACGGTCAAGCGCGTCGAGTTCGTCGGCCCGCAGGTCGGTGAAGAGCTGCGTGACCAGGGCGGCCTCGGCATGCTGCTGGCACTCGGCGGCATCCTGATCTACCTGGCTTTCCGCTTTCAGTGGAAATTCGCGGTCGGCGCCATCGTTTCGCTGATTCACGACGTGATCGTGACCGTCGGTATCCTGTCGTTCTTCCAGATCACCTTCGACCTGACGGTGCTGGCGGCGGTACTGGCGATCATCGGCTACTCGCTGAACGACACCATCGTCGTATTCGACCGGGTACGTGAGAACTTCCGTGTGCTGCGCAAGGCTACGCTGATCGAGAACATCAACATCTCGACCACCCAGACCCTGTTGCGGACCATCGCGACTTCGGTTTCGACCTTGCTGGCAATCGCGGCGCTGCTGTTCTTCGGTGGTGACAACCTGCACGGCTTCTCCCTGGCGCTGCTGGTGGGTGTTCTGGCGGGTACCTATTCGTCGATCTACATCGCCAACGTGGTGCTGATCTGGCTGAATCTGTCCACCGAAGACCTGATTCCTCCGGCCAACACCGAGAAGGAAGTCGATGACCGTCCTTGAGGCCCTGCTTCCATAGCATTCTCCCGGTGGTACAAGACAAAAAAGACGCGAGTTGAACTCGCGTCTTTTTTTTTGCTCCAAGGCTGGGAGAAGCGCGGGCTTGTCCCGCATGTGATGGTCAGGAGGTTCATGTGAACAAGTCGTTACTGGTTGGTGCGGTATTGGGTGCTGTCGGTGTGACTGCCGGGGGTGCTGTTGCCACCTACAGCCTGGTTAAAAGCGGCCCTGAGTATGCGCAAGTGTTGGCCGTTGAACCGGTCAAGACACAGATCAAGACTCCACGTGAAGTGTGCAAGGATGTCGCTGTGACCCGGCAGGCGCCGGTCAAGGATCAACACCAGATTCTCGGTACCGCCATCGGTGCCGTGGCGGGTGGTTTGCTGGGTAACCAGATCGGCGGCGGCACCGGCAAGAAGATTGCCACGGTGGCCGGTGCGGTCGGTGGCGGTTATGCCGGCAACAAGGTGCAGGAAGGCATGCAGAATCGCGATACCTACACCACCACCCAGACTCGCTGTAATACGGTGAATGACATCAGCGACAAGGTCGTAGGCTATGACGTCCGTTACTCGCTGGACGGCAAGGAAGGCAAAGTTCGAATGGACCGTGATCCGGGCAACCAGATTCCGGTCGACAAGGAAGGCAAGCTGATCCTGTCTCAGGCGCAGCCGGGGCAGTGATCTGCTGAAAGCTGATAAGAAAGCACCCTTCGGGGTGCTTTTTTATGTCTGCGATTTGAGCGAGAAATGCAGGGGGATCGAATTGGATGCATAAAAAAAGCACCCCGAAGGGTGCTTTTTTGGGTCTCGCGAAAAGCTTAGCGCTTCAGCGAAGCCGGCAGGTGCGGCTGGATCGCCGTCAGAACTGCCTTGAAGCATTTGGTGTTGCCAGCAACGACGTGGCCTTTTTCAAGGAAGTCGTGACCGCCGGTGAAGTCGCTCACCAGGCCACCTGCTTCCTGAATCAGCAGGGCGCCAGCAGCCATGTCCCACTCGGACAGGCCCGACTCCCAGAACGCGTCGAAACGACCGGCGGCCACGTAAGCCAGGTCCAGGCTCGCCGAACCGGCGCGGCGGATGCCGGCAGTCTGGCCAACCAGGGCGCGGAACATGCCCAGGTAGTTGTCGAGGTTGTCCATCTGGTCGTCACGGAACGGGAAACCGGTGCCGAGCAGAGCGCCGTCCAGGCTGGTACGACCGCTGACACGCAGGCGACGACCGTTCAGTTGAGCGCCGCGACCACGGCTGGCGGTGAATTCTTCCTGGCGAACCGGATCCAGAACAACGGCGTGTTCCAGGCGACCACGGTATTTGCAGGCAATGCTGACAGCGAAGTGAGGAATGCCGCGCAGGAAGTTGGTGGTGCCGTCCAGTGGGTCGATGATCCACAGGTATTCTTCGCCTTCGATACCGCTACCGGCGTGCATGCCGGTCTCTTCACCCATGATCGAGTGATTCGGGTAAGCCTTGCGCAGAGCATCGATGATTTTCTGTTCGGCGGCGCGATCGACCTCGGATACATAATCCTTGGCGTCTTTTTCGTCGACCTTGATGGTATCCAGGCGCTCGATGGAGCGGAAGATCAGTTCACTGGCGCTGCGGGCGGCGCGCAGCGCGATATTCAGCATGGGCTGCATGGATGTGTCACCTAAGGTTGTTAAAGAAAGCCGCGCATTCTATCAGAACTTTTCTTCAGGTGAAGGTCGCTGTTCGCTTTCATAGCTTAACGGTAGGCTGTTCTGTAAGATTTGCACCCCTTTGCCGAGTCCGAGAGCGCCCGCCGTGCTGCAAAATATTCGTGTCGTCCTGGTCAATACCAGCCATCCGGGAAACATCGGCGGGACCGCGCGCGCCATGAAAAACATGGGCCTGTCGCGGTTGGTGCTGGTTGACCCGCGAGTCTTCCCGCATCACGAAGCCGACGCTCGCGCTTCGGGTGCTGGGGACATCCTTGAAAACGCCCAAGTCGTCGCCACCTTGGAAGACGCCCTGGTCGGCTGCAATCTGGTGCTCGGCACCAGTGCCCGCGACCGGCGCATTCCCTGGCCGTTGCTGGACCCGCGCGAGTGCGGAACCAAAGTGGTCGAGGAGGCCGGGCAGGGCGCAGAAATCGCGCTGGTGTTCGGTCGTGAAGATTCCGGCCTGACCAATGACGAGCTGCAGCGATGTCACTATCACGTGCACATCCCCTCCGATCCTGAATTCAGCTCGCTGAACCTCGGGGCGGCGGTGCAGGTGTTGAGTTATGAAGTGCGCATGGCCTGGCTGGCCGCACAAGGTCAGCCAACCAAGATCGAGAAGGAAGAAGTGGCCTCCGTGAAAAGCGCCGAGCTGGCGACCATGGATGAGCTGGAGCGATTCTACGAGCACCTGGAACAGACCCTGGTGGCCATCGAATTCCTCGATCCGGAAAAACCGCGGCACTTGATGGCGCGCCTGCGCCGGTTGTACGGACGCAGCTCGGTCAGCCGGGCGGAAATGAATATTTTGCGTGGCATCCTCACGGAAACCCAGAAAGCGGCCCGTGGCGAGCTCCTTAAACGGAAGGATTAATGATGTTCGAGCGTTTGCGTGAAGATATCCAGAGCGTATTCCACCGAGACCCGGCGGCGCGTAACGCTTTTGAAGTCCTGACCTGCTACCCCGGCATGCATGCAATCTGGATTCATCGACTGGCCGGCATGCTCTGGCGCAACGATCTGAAATGGCTGGCGCGGCTGGTGTCGAACTTCGGTCGCTGGTTGACCGGTATCGAGATTCATCCGGGCGCCAAGGTCGGTCGTCGCTTCTTCATCGACCATGGCATGGGCATCGTGATTGGCGAAACCGCTGAAATCGGCGATGACGTCACCATCTATCAAGGCGTGACCCTTGGCGGTACCAGTTGGAACAAGGGCAAGCGTCACCCGACGCTGGGTGATGGCGTAGTCGTGGGGGCTGGCGCGAAGGTGCTCGGCCCGTTCACTGTCGGTGCCGGTGCCAAGGTCGGCTCCAATGCCGTAGTGACCAAGGAAGTGCCGCCAGGTGCCACGGTGGTGGGCATCCCTGGCCGGATCATCGTCAAGTCCGATGATGAAGCCGACGCCAAGCGTAAAGCGATGGCCGAGAAGATCGGTTTTGATGCTTACGGTGTGAGCGAAGACATGCCGGACCCGGTGGCACGTGCCATTGGTCAGCTACTCGATCACCTGCAGGCGGTCGATGGCCGTCTGGAAGGGATGTGCGGTGCGTTGAAGGATCTGGGCAGCAATTATTGTGCGAAAGATCTGCCTGAACTGCGTGAAGAAGACTTCGCCTGCGTCAAGGGTAAGGACGAATCCAAGCTCCACTGACGCCCCGGCAGGGGCTGCTGCTGACCGGTGTGCCATTAAGCCGCAGACCCTGCTATCATTCGCGCGCTCTTTTGCGGGTAAACCCGACTAAAGCACTAGGTCTTATAGTTGACTTAAATGCTCGGGAATTGCATACTCCCGCCCATTCCGAACTCCGTGGTAATTGTCCATGCGACTGACTACAAAAGGCCGATACGCCGTGACCGCCATGCTTGACCTGGCGTTGCACGCGCAGCACGGGCCGGTGTCCCTGGCCGATATCTCCGAGCGCCAAGGCATCTCCCTGTCCTATCTCGAACAGCTGTTCGCCAAGCTGCGCCGCAGTAACCTGGTTTCCAGTGTTCGCGGTCCGGGCGGTGGCTACCAGTTGTCCCGCGACATGCAGGGCATCCAGGTCGCTCAGGTGATCGATGCGGTGAACGAATCGGTCGATGCAACAAAATGCCAGGGCCAGGGCGATTGCCATTCCGGCGACACCTGCCTGACCCATCACCTGTGGTGCGACCTGAGCCTGCAGATTCACGAATTTCTCAGCGGTATCAGCTTGGCCGACCTCGTAACTCGCCGTGAGGTGCAGGAAGTGGCCCAGCGTCAGGATCAGCGTCGTTGCAATGGCAAGGCGCCGCGCCTGGACAAGATTGAAGCGTCCGCCGTCGAATGACAGCCAGAGAGCTAGCGGCACGCCAGCCAGCCTGATTTAGGAGATAGTCCATGAAATTGCCGATTTACCTTGATTACTCTGCGACCACCCCGGTCGATCCGCGCGTTGCGCAAAAAATGAGTGAATGCCTGCTGGTCGACGGAAACTTCGGTAACCCGGCGTCCCGTTCCCACGTGTTCGGCTGGAAGGCCGAAGAGTCCGTCGAAAACGCCCGTCGTCAGGTGGCCGATCTGGTCAACGCCGACCCACGCGAAATCGTCTGGACCTCCGGTGCCACCGAGTCCGACAACCTGGCAATCAAGGGTGCGGCACATTTCTACGCCTCCAAGGGCAAGCACCTGATCACCTCCAAGATCGAGCACAAGGCTGTCCTCGACACCATGCGCCAACTGGAGCGTGAAGGTTTCGAAGTGACCTACCTCGATCCGACCGAAGACGGTCTGATCACGCCTGCCATGATCGAAGCTGCACTGCGTGAAGACACCATCCTGGTGTCGGTAATGCACGTGAACAACGAAATCGGCACCGTCAACGACATCGCCGCCATCGGCGAACTGCTTCGTTCGAAAGGCATCCTGTTCCACGTCGACGCCGCTCAGTCCACCGGCAAGGTCGAGATCGACCTGCAGAAGCTGAAAGTCGACATGATGTCGTTCTCTGCCCACAAGACCTACGGCCCTAAAGGCATCGGCGCGCTGTACGTGAGCCGCAAGCCGCGTGTGCGCATCGAAGCGACCATGCACGGTGGCGGTCACGAACGTGGCATGCGTTCCGGCACCCTGGCGACCCACCAGATCGTCGGCATGGGCGAAGCGTTCCGTGTGGCCAAGGAAGACATGGCTGCCGAAAACGTCCGCATCAAGGCGTTGAGCGACCGCTTCTACAAGCAGATCGAGCACCTGGAAGAGCTGTACGTCAACGGCAGCCTGACCGCCCGCGTTCCGCACAACCTGAACCTGAGCTTCAACTACGTTGAAGGCGAGTCGCTGATCATGGCGCTCAAGGATCTGGCGGTGTCGTCCGGTTCGGCCTGCACCTCGGCGTCGCTTGAGCCTTCGTACGTACTGCGCGCCCTGGGCCGCAACGACGAACTGGCACACAGCTCGATCCGTTTCACCTTCGGCCGCTTCACCACCGAAGAAGAAATCGACTACGCCGCGCAGAAAGTCTGCGAGGCCGTTACCAAGCTGCGCGCTCTGTCGCCGCTGTGGGACATGTACAAAGACGGCGTCGATATCTCGAAGATCGAGTGGGCGGCACACTAAATATAGAAGCCGCCGGATACAGATCCTGTAGCGACGCGGCGGTTTACGCAGCGCAGTTGCAGGGTCTCAAGAGCGGCCCTGATGAGTGAGGATTGAGAATCATGGCTTACAGCGAAAAGGTCATCGACCACTACGAAAACCCGCGTAACGTCGGCAAGATGAATGCCGAAGACCCGGATGTCGGCACCGGCATGGTCGGCGCTCCGGCATGCGGCGACGTGATGCGTCTGCAGATCAAGGTCAACGATCAGGGCGTTATCGAAGACGCCAAGTTCAAGACTTACGGCTGCGGTTCGGCTATCGCCTCCAGCTCCCTCGCCACCGAGTGGATGAAGGGCAAGACCCTGGACGAAGCTGAAACCATCAAGAACACCCAGCTGGCCGAAGAACTGGCCCTGCCGCCAGTGAAAATCCACTGCTCGGTACTCGCTGAAGACGCCATCAAGGCGGCTGTTCGCGATTACAAGCAGAAGAAAGGCTTGATCTAAGCATTGGGCGACGAGTAAGGAGTCAACGATGGCTATCAGCATGACAGAAGCGGCTGCTCGACACGTGCGACGCTCCCTCGACGGGCGCGGCAAGGGTGAAGGGATTCGTCTGGGTGTTCGCACCACGGGCTGTTCCGGCCTTGCCTACGTGCTGGAGTTTGTCGACGAGGTGGTTGCAGAAGATCAGGTGTTCGAAAGTCACGGCGAAAAGGTGATTATCGACCCGAAAAGCCTGGCTTACCTCGACGGCACCGAGCTCGATTTCGTCAAGGAAGGGTTGAACGAAGGCTTCAAGTTCAACAACCCCAACGTGCGCGGTGAATGTGGCTGCGGCGAAAGCTTCAACATCTGAGGCTTGTCGTGGGTATTCCTTGTCATTTCGCTTTATTCGAGCTGCAACCGGGCTTTCGTCTGGATCTCGAACAGTTGGCCACGCGCTATCGCGAGCTGGCGCGCGGCGTTCACCCTGACCGCTTCGCCGACGCTTCCGAGCGCGAGCAGCGCTCCGCTCTTGAGCAGTCCGCGCGGCTCAACGACGCCTACCAGACGCTCAAGAGTCCGGCCCAGCGCGCACGTTACCTGCTGACCATCAGCGGGCATGAAGTGCCGATGGAAGTCACGGTCCATGATCCCGAGTTTCTTCTGCAGCAGATGCAATGGCGCGAAGAACTCGAAGATCTGCAGGACAGTGCCGACCTGGACGGTGTCGCGACCTTCAAGCGTCGCCTGAAAACCGCCCAGGACGAGCTGAACGAAAGCTTCGCAGCCTGTTGGGATGATGCAGCGCAACGCGAACAGGCCGAACGCCTGATGCGACGCATGCAGTTCCTCGACAAGCTCACCTACGAAGTGCGCCAGTTAGAAGAGCGCCTCGACGATTAACCCAGTGCCGCTCCGGTCGCACGCCTGATATACAGATAAGTCCTGATCACGATGGCCCTACTGCAGATCGCCGAACCCGGCCAAAGTCCTCAACCGCACCAGCGTCGTCTGGCTGTGGGGATCGACTTGGGCACTACCAATTCGCTGGTCGCTGCGTTGCGCAGTGGTCTTTCCGAGCCGCTGGCCGACGCCGAAGGGCGGGTCATCCTGCCTTCTGCCGTGCGCTATCACGCCGACCGCGTCGAAGTCGGCGAGTCGGCCAAGCTGGCCGCGTCCTCCGATCCCCTGAATACCGTGCTGTCGGTCAAGCGCCTGATGGGTCGTGGTCTGTCCGACGTCAAGCAACTGGGCGATCAACTGCCGTACCGCTTTGTCGGCGGCGAATCGCACATGCCGTTCATCGACACCGTGCAGGGTCCGAAAAGCCCGGTCGAAGTGTCCGCCGATATCCTCAAGGTGTTGCGTCAGCGCGCCGAGGCGACCCTTGGTGGTGAGCTGGTGGGTGCGGTGATCACCGTTCCGGCGTATTTCGACGATGCTCAGCGCCAGGCTACCAAGGATGCGGCGAAGCTCGCCGGTCTGAACGTGCTGCGTCTGCTCAACGAGCCGACGGCGGCGGCGGTGGCGTACGGTCTGGACCAGCATGCCGAAGGCCTGGTCGCGATTTATGACCTGGGTGGCGGCACTTTCGATATTTCGATTCTGCGTCTGACCGGCGGTGTCTTCGAAGTCCTGGCAACCGGCGGCGACAGCGCGCTGGGTGGCGATGACTTCGATCACGCGATTGCCGGCTGGATCATCGAGAGCGCCGGTTTGTCCGCCGACCTCGATCCGGGCGCACAGCGCAGCCTGCTGCAAACCGCTTGCGCCGCCAAAGAAGCCCTGACGGATGCCGACAGTGTTGAAGTTGCTTACGGCAACTGGAAAGCGCAACTGACCCGCGAAGCCTTCGATGCACTGATCGAACCAATGGTCGCTCGCAGCCTGAAAGCCTGCCGCCGCGCCGTCCGCGATTCCGGCGTCGAGCTGGAAGACGTGCACGCCGTGGTCATGGTGGGTGGTTCGACTCGCGTTCCACGTGTTCGCGAAGCCGTCGCCGAAGCCTTCGGTCGTCAGCCACTGACTGAAATCGACCCGGATCAAGTGGTGGCCATCGGGGCCGCGATCCAGGCGGATACATTGGCTGGCAACAAGCGCGATGGCGGCGAATTGCTGCTGCTCGACGTGATTCCACTGTCCCTGGGGCTGGAAACCATGGGCGGCCTGATGGAGAAGGTGATTCCGCGCAACACCACCATTCCCGTCGCTCGCGCCCAGGACTTCACCACTTATAAAGACGGCCAGTCGGCCATGGCGATCCACGTGTTGCAGGGCGAGCGCGAATTGATCAGTGATTGCCGCTCCCTGGCACGCTTTGAGTTGCGCGGCATTCCGGCAATGGTCGCAGGCGCGGCGAAAATTCGCGTGACCTTTCAGGTCGATGCCGACGGTCTGCTCAGCGTTTCCGCCCGCGAGCTGGGCTCGGGCGTTGAGGCCAGCATCCAGGTCAAGCCGTCCTATGGTTTGACCGACGGCGAAATTGCCAAGATGCTGAAAGATTCGTTCCAGCACGCCAATGACGACAAGGTCGCCCGCGTTCTGCGCGAGCAGCAAGTTGATGCCCAGCGCCTGATCGAAGCGGTGCAGGGCGCTCTGGAGGCGGATGGCGAGCGTTTGCTCGACGCCGAAGAGCGCCTGGTCATCGATCTGCAGGTGCAGGAACTGGCCGAACTGATGAAAGGTACCGATGGTTACGCCATCGAGCAGCAGACCAAGCGTCTGTCGCAAGTGACCGATGCTTTTGCTGCTCGCCGTATGGATCAGACGGTGAAAGCCGCTCTGTCGGGGCGCAACCTGAATGAAATCGAGGATATCTGATGCCGCAGGTCATTTTTCTGCCACACGAGAAGTTCTGCCCTGAAGGCATGGTTGTCGAGGCTGAGCCCGGCACATCGATTCTCGATCTGGCCCACGAACACCATATCGAGATGGAAAGCGCCTGCGGCGGCGTCTGCGCTTGCACCACTTGTCACTGCATCATCCGCGAGGGGTTCGACTCGCTGGAAGAAGCCGACGAGTTGGAGGAAGATTTCCTTGATCGTGCGTGGGGTCTGGAGGCGCAGTCGCGTCTGGCCTGTCAGGCTATCGTGGGTGAAGAAGACATCACCGTCGAAATCCCGAAATATTCGCTTAACCATGCGGCCGAAGCGCCGCACTGACTGGTAAGACTGTCATGAGCTACGGTTGGAATGATGTTCAACGTATTGCAGAAGAGCTGGCCGAAGCCAAACCGGATGTCGATCCGCTCTCTGTCAATTTCGTCGACCTGCAACGATGGATCATGGAACTGCCTGATTTCGACAACACCTCTGGCCGTGTCGGCGAGAAGGTGTTGGAAGCGGTCCAGGCCCTCTGGATCGAAGAAGTAGACTGATCGTCCTTGCAGGTTAGGCAATACCCAAGAACCCGCGTATAATTCGCGGGTTTAATTTTTCGCAAATTACTGTTTCTGGAGTTACACCATGGCTGTTCAACGTACTTTCTCCATCATCAAGCCTGACGCTGTTGCAAAAAACGTCATCGGCGAGATCACCACTCGTTTCGAAAAAGCAGGCCTGCGCGTTGTAGCTTCGAAACTGAAGCAACTGTCCAAAGCCGAAGCTGAAGGCTTCTACGCTGAGCACAGCGCTCGTGGTTTCTTCGGCGACCTGGTTGCCTTCATGATCTCCGGTCCTGTTGTTGTTCAGGTTCTGGAAGGCGAAAACGCTATCGCTCTGAACCGTGAGCTGATGGGCGCTACCAACCCTAAAGAAGCTGCTGCCGGCACCATCCGTGCTGACTTCGCTGATTCCATCGACGCCAACGCTGTACACGGTTCGGACTCCGAAGCCGCTGCTGCTCGTGAAATCTCGTACTTCTTCGCAGCTACTGAAGTAACCACTCGCTAAGCATTGGCTTAAAGAGTGAAGGTGAATCCATGACTACATCGACTGTTAAAACCAACCTGCTGGGTCTGACCCAGCCGGAAATGGAAAAATTCTTCGACTCAATCGGGGAGAAGCGTTTCCGTGCCGGTCAGGTAATGAAATGGATTCACCACTTTGGCGTGGATGATTTCGACGCCATGACGAACGTCAGCAAGGCCTTGCGCGACAAGCTCAAGGCTATTGCTGAAGTCCGTGGTCCCGAAGTGGTCAGCGAGGACATCTCCAGCGACGGCACCCGTAAGTGGGTGGTGCGCGTGGCGTCCGGCAGCTGTGTCGAGACCGTTTACATTCCCCAGGGCAAACGCGGCACTCTGTGCGTTTCGTCCCAGGCAGGCTGTGCCCTGGACTGCAGTTTCTGCTCCACCGGCAAGCAAGGCTTCAACAGCAACCTCACCGCCGCCGAAGTCATCGGTCAGGTGTGGATTGCCAACAAATCCTTCGGCAGTGTTCCGGCTACCATCGACCGCGCCATCACCAACGTGGTGATGATGGGCATGGGCGAACCGCTGCTGAACTTCGACAACGTCGTGGCCGCCATGCATCTGATGATGGATGACCTGGGCTACGGGATCTCCAAGCGCCGCGTGACCCTGTCCACGTCGGGTGTGGTGCCGATGATCGATGAGCTGGCCAAGCACATCGACGTATCCCTGGCGTTGTCCCTGCACGCACCGAATGACGCATTGCGTAACCAATTGGTGCCGATCAACAAGAAATATCCGCTTAAGATGCTGCTCGAGTCGTGCCAGCGCTACATGTCCGAACTGGGCGAGAAGCGCGTGCTGACCATCGAGTACACCTTGCTCAAGGACGTCAACGACAAGCTTGAGCACGCCGTGGAAATGATCGAGCTGCTCAAGGATATTCCCTGCAAGATCAACCTGATTCCGTTCAACCCGTTCCCGCATTCCGGGTACGAGCGGCCGAGCAACAACGCCATCCGCCGGTTCCAGGATCAGCTTCACCAGGCAGGCTATAACGTGACCGTGCGCACCACCCGTGGTGAAGACATCGACGCGGCTTGCGGTCAATTGGTAGGGCAGGTGCTGGATCGCACCCGTCGCAGCGAACGTTACATCGCCGTGCGCGAATTGAGCGCCGACAGCGATCTGGCACAGAACGCCGCGAACACTAACTAAGAGAGGATCTCTATGTCCCTGCGCTTTGCGCTGCTGTTGCTGTTGGCCAGCCTGTGTGCTGGCTGTGTCCTGTCGGGCGATTACAACCCGATGAAGACCAGCAAGGGCCGCGATGAAGCGCGGGCTGCCTACGTGCAGCTGGGACTGGGATACTTGCAGCAAGGCATGACCGAACGGGCCAAGGTGCCGTTGAAAAAGGCCCTCGAGCTGGACAGTTCGGATCCTGACGCCAACGCGGCCCTCGGGCTGGTTTTCCAGTCCGAGATGGAGCCTGCACTGGCGGATGAGCACTTTCGCAAGGCGCTGTCCTCCCGTCCCGCCGATGCCCGCATCCTCAACAATTACGGCAGTTTTCTCTACGAAGAAAAGCGTTACAAGGAAGCCTACGAGCGTTTTGAACAGGCCGCCGCCGATACCCTGTATCCTGAGCGTTCGCGCGTGTTCGAGAACCTCGGCATGACGGCGTCCAAGCTTGGTCAGCGTGATCTGGCCCAGCAGCAACTGGAAAAAGCATTGCGTTTGAACCGTCAGCAACCACGGGCATTGCTGGAAATGGCTGAGTTGTCATTCGAAGACAGGCATTATGTGCCCGCGCGTGACTATTACGATCGTTTCAGCCAGCTGTCCGAGCAAAATGCACGTAGTCTGTTGCTCGCGGTTCGGTTGGCAAAAGTGTTTGAAGATCGCGACAAGGCCGCCAGTGCGGGCCTGCAATTAAAACGACTCTATCCCGGTACGCCGGAATATCAGCAATACCTGTCGGAGCAATGATGAAAGCGGCGCATCCCGAAGTTGTAGCAGCGAATCGCGTTAACCCCGGTGAGACCTTGCGCCAGGCCCGCGAAAGCAATGGCTGGTCGCTGGCCGAAGTGGCCCTCAAGCTCAACCTCACCGTGACTTCCCTGACCAACCTCGAAGCCGGTGCGTTCGACAAGCTGCCGGGGCATACCTTCGCTCGCGGTTACATTCGCGCCTATGCCAAATTGCTCGGCATGGATCAGGCGGTCCTGGTCCAGCAGTTCGACCAGTCCACCGGCACCGACTCCCAGGGCAGCAACGTCCACGCCCTGGGTCGGATCGAAGAGCCGGTCCGGGTTTCCCACACCATTTTGCGGATCGTCAGCCTGTTGCTGCTGATTGCGGTCATCGGCGGCGGTTTCGTCTGGTGGCAGGATCAGACCTCGCTGCGGACCAAGGATCTGACCACGCTGGCGCCTGAGCACGTCGAAGTAGAAGGCGCTGACGGCACTACCCAGATTCACCCGCTGGACGAGCCGGAAGACCAGGCCGTCGCGGAAGGCGAAGCCGAGGGCTCAACCGCCCTGGCACTGCCACAAGCGGAAACCGCCGCTGAGTCGACGGGTGCCGAGGCTGCTGCTCCAGCAACAGCTCCGGTGACGCCTGCTCCAGCCGTGCCCGCCGCTGCTCCGGTTCACACACCGGCTCCGGTGGTGGCTGCTCCGGCCACACCTGCGCCAAACGTTCCGGCTACACCAGCACCTGTCGTCACGGCTCCTGTCGCTCCGACCGCTGTTGTTCCAGCACCCGCGCCAGTTGCCCCGGCAGCTCCGGTTGCCGGCCAGGGCCAGGTTCAACTGCAATTCACCGCCGATTGCTGGGCTCAGGTCACTGACGGCAGCGGCAAAGTGTTGTTCAGCGGTCTCAAGCACAAGGGCGACAGCGTCTCCGTGGCTGGCAAGCCACCGCTGGCTGTTCGTCTGGGCGTTGCCCGGGCCGCGCAGGTCAGCTACAACGGCCAACCGGTCGATATCGCTCCGTTCACCAGTGGCGAGACTGCTCGCCTGAAGTTGGGTCAATAAGTCATGCACGGCGAATCTCCAATCAAACGTCGCGAATCCCGCAAGATCTGGGTCGGTAACGTGCCTGTCGGCGGCGATGCGCCTATCGCTGTGCAGAGCATGACCAACAGCGACACCAATGACGTCGCTGCCACCGTCGCCCAGATCAATCGCCTTGAAGCCGCCGGTGTCGACATCGTGCGGGTTTCGGTGCCGGACATGGACGCGGCCGAGGCATTCGGCAAGATCAAGCAACTGGTCAAGGTGCCGTTGGTTGCCGACATCCACTTTGACTATCGCATCGCTTTGCGCGTGGCTGAGTTGGGTGTCGATTGCCTGCGGATCAACCCGGGCAACATCGGTCGTGAAGACCGTGTGCGTGCGGTGGTCGATGCCGCCCGTGACCGCGGGATTCCGATCCGCATCGGCGTCAACGCCGGTTCCCTGGAAAAGGACCTGCAAAAGAAATACGGCGAACCGACCCCGGCCGCGCTGGTCGAGTCGGCACTGCGTCACGTCGAGCACCTCGAACGCCTGAATTTCCAGGACTTCAAGGTCAGCGTGAAGGCTTCCGACGTGTTCATGGCCGTCGAAGCCTATCGTTTGCTGGCCAAGGAAATCGTCCAGCCGCTGCACCTGGGCATCACTGAAGCCGGTGGATTGCGCTCCGGTACAGTGAAATCCGCCGTGGGCCTAGGTATGCTGCTCGCCGAGGGGATTGGCGATACTATCCGCATCTCGCTGGCGGCCGATCCGGTCGAGGAAGTGAAGGTCGGTTACGACATTCTCAAGTCTTTGCATCTGCGTTCCCGTGGCATCAACTTCATCGCCTGCCCGAGCTGCTCGCGGCAGAACTTCGATGTGGTCAAGACCATGAACGAGCTGGAAGGGCGCCTTGAAGACCTGCTGGTGCCGCTGGATGTCGCGGTGATCGGTTGCGTGGTCAACGGCCCCGGCGAAGCCAAGGAAGCCCATATCGGCTTGACTGGCGGCACGCCAAACCTGATTTACATCGACGGCAAGCCGTCGCAGAAACTGACGAATGACAATCTGGTGGACGAGCTCGAAAGGCTGATCCGCGAGAAAGCGGCCGAGAAGGTCGAAGCTGACGCAGCGGTTATCGCGCGCGGCTGATCGAACGAATTAAGGAATTTCTGTGAGCAAGTCTCTGCAAGCCATTCGTGGCATGAACGACATCCTGCCGGAACAGACGCCGGTATGGCGCTACTTCGAAGGTACTGTTTCGCGTTTGCTGGATAACTACGGTTACAAGCAGATCCGCATGCCGATCGTCGAGTTCACCGAGCTGTTCAAGCGCTCCATCGGTGAAGTGACCGACATCGTCGAAAAAGAGATGTACACCTTCGACGACCGCAACGGCGACTCCCTGACCCTGCGTCCGGAAGGCACGGCAGCGTGCGTGCGTGCAGTGCTCGAGCACGGCATCACCGGCGGTGGCCAGGTGCAGAAACTCTGGTACATCGGCCCGATGTTCCGTCACGAGCGTCCGCAGAAAGGCCGTTATCGCCAGTTCCACCAGATCGGTCTGGAAGTCTTCAATCTCGACGGTCCGGACATCGACGCCGAACTGATCGTGCTGACCTGGCGCCTGTGGGGCGAGCTGGGTATCCGCGATGCGGTCAAGCTTGAACTCAACAGCCTGGGCACCAGCGAGTCCCGTGGCCGTTATCGTGAAGCGCTGGTCGAGTATCTCTCGGCGCACCACGACAAACTGGACGAAGACAGCCAGCGTCGCCTGAAGACCAACCCACTGCGCGTGCTCGACACCAAGAACGCCGACACGCAGGCGGTACTGGTCGATGCGCCGAAGATGGCCGACTACCTGGATGATGAATCCCGTGCCCACTTCGAAGGCCTGAAGGCCCGTCTGGATGCCGTCGGCATTCCTTACGTGCTCAACCCGAAACTGGTACGCGGCCTCGATTACTACAGCAAAACCGTATTCGAATGGGTCACCGACAAGCTCGGCGCCCAGGGCACCGTGTGCGCGGGCGGCCGTTATGACGGTCTGGTCGAGCAGATGGGCGGCAAGCCAACCCCGGGCGTCGGTTTCGCCATGGGGATCGAGCGTCTGGTGCTGCTGCTGGAAACCCTGGAGCAGATTCCGGAAGAAATCTCCCGTCAGGTGGACGTCTATCTCTGCGCCTTCGGCGAAGAAGCAGAGTTGGCCGGTCTGGCTCTGGCCGAGCGTGTACGCGACCAACTGCCCAACCTGCGCCTGCAAGTCAATGCCGGCGCCGGCAGCTTCAAGAGCCAGTTCAAGAAAGCCGACAAGAGCGGTGCGCTGTACGCACTGATCCTCGGTGACGACGAAATGGCCCAGCAAGTGGTAGGTTTCAAACCCCTGCGTGGCCAGGGCGAACAACAAAGCATTGCCTGGGATGCGCTCGCTGCACACCTGGCCACCTGCGTCGTGCAGGGTTGAAGCTGTCTAAACAGCCGATTTAGCGATTAAGGAGTATTGGGGTGTCGAGTACCGAAGACGAACAGTTGGCGGATTTGAAGGACTGGTGGACACGCAACGGCAAACCTCTGGTCACTGGCGGCCTGTTGGCGCTGGTCATCGTGTTCGGCTGGCAGGCTTTTCACAAGTATCAGAGCAACCAGTCGCAAGGCGCCTCGGTGCTCTATCAGCAATTGCTGGAAACCACGCTGACCCCGGATGGCAAGCCTGATGCCGCGCGCGTTGCGGATCTGGCCGGCAAGCTCAACAGCGAATTCGGCGGGACTGCCTACGCGCAGTACGGCAGCCTGTTCGTGGCCAAGGTAGCGGTCGACAGCGGCAAGCTGGACGACGCGGCGACCGAGCTGAAAACCATCGTTGCCAAACCGGCCAACGCCGCACTGGGCGAAATCGCCCGTCAGCGTCTGGCGCAGGTGCTGGGAGCACAGAACAAAGCTGATGAGGCTCTGAAACTGCTTGAAGGCGATGCCGACAAGTCGTTCCTGGCCACTCGCGAAGAACTCAAGGGTGACCTGCTGGTACAGCTGGGCCGCATTGATGAAGCGAACACGGCGTATCAAAAAGCCAAGGCGGCACTGTCGGATGAAGCGGCGGTCGGTGGCCTTCAAATCAAGCTGGACGACCTGGCCAAAGGGGATGCGTGACGTGATCCGTTGGAAGCATGCAGCATTGCTGGCTCTGGCCCTTCTGGCCGCGGGTTGCAGCAGCAACAGCAAAAAAGAACTGCCACCGGCCGAACTGACCGATTTCAAGGAAGAAGTGGTTCTGCACAAGCAGTGGAGCCGCTCGATCGGTGACGGTCAGGGCGAAACCTACAACATGCTGGTGCCGGCAATCGATGGTGACACCATCTACGCGGCCGACGTTACCGGCATCGTGATGGCCATGGATCGCAGCAACGGCGACGTGAAGTGGAAAAAGGAACTTGACCTGCCTGTCTCCGGCGCCGTTGGCGTGGGTTACGGTCTGGTGCTGGTCGGCACGCTGCGAGGCGAAGTCATTGCACTCGACACCATCAACGGTGAAGAGAAATGGCGTGCTCGCGTGACCAGTGAAGTGCTGGCGCCACCTGCCAACAACGGTGACATCGTGGTCGTGCAGACCCAGGACGATCGTCTGATCGGTCTGGATGCCTCCACCGGTCAACAGCGTTGGGTATATGACAGCACGCCAGCCGTGCTGACTCTGCGAGGCACCAGTGCACCGCTCGTGACCAACCGCCTCGCGGTGGCTGGCCTGTCGACCGGTAAAGTGATTGCTCTGGACATTTCCAACGGCGTGCCGGTCTGGGAACAACGGATCGCGATTCCACAAGGTCGTTCGGAACTGGAGCGCGTGGTCGATATCGACGGCGGTCTGCTGCTGTCCGGCGGCACGCTGTACGTTGCCAGCTATCAGGGTCGCGTTGCGGCACTGGACCTGGAAAGCGGTCGTCAACTGTGGCAGCGCGACGCGTCGAGCTACGCCGGTATCGCCCAGGGTTTCGGCAACGTCTACGTGAGCCTGTCTTCGGGCACCGTTGAAGGCGTCGACGAGCGTTCGACCACTGCACTGTGGACCAACGATTCGCTGGCCCGTCGTCAACTGTCGGCACCGGAAGTGTTCTCCAGCTACGTTGCAGTCGGTGACCTGGAAGGTTACCTGCATCTGCTGAGTCAGGTGGACGGTCGTTTCGTCGGCCGCGAGCGCATCGACAGCGACGGCCTGCGTGCCCGTCCGCTGGTGGTGGGTGACACGATTTATGTGTATGGCAACAGCGGCAAACTGGAAGCCCTGACCATCAAGTAACAATTCACTAAAGGAGCCGAGCGAAGATCAGGCAAGGCAAAAATCAGCGAGGGAGCGGAGTTGACTTTAGTCAATGAGCATCCCGAGCTGATTTTTAACGCCGCATGATCGAGCGCAGGCCCTTTAGCTATGCTTGGGGTTAACCCCCCAGGCGGCCCCGGATTTTCGGGGCTTGCAGCGCTTTCTGGCGTTGCCCCGAGCACCAGCCGCTGCCTCGCAGCGGCTTTTGTATTTTCTGAAATAACGAAGTGGAGAGCCGCATGGTTCCCGTAATCGCCCTGGTGGGCCGACCGAACGTCGGCAAGTCCACCTTGTTCAACCGCCTGACCAGGACTCGCGACGCCATCGTCGGCGACTTGTCCGGTCTGACCCGTGATCGCCAGTACGGTGAGGCCAAGTGGCAAGGGCGTTCCTACATTCTGATCGACACCGGCGGTATCTCCGGTGACGAACATGGTATGGACGAAAAAATGGCCGAGCAGTCGCTGCTGGCCATTGAAGAAGCGGATGTCGTTCTGTTCCTGGTAGATGCCAAGGCCGGTTTCACCGCCGCCGACCAGATGATCGCCGAACACTTGCGCAAACGTAACAAACGTTCCCACGTGGTCGCCAACAAGGTCGACAACATCGACCCGGAAATGGCCCGCGCCGAATTCGCCCCGCTGGGCATGGGCCACGCGATCCCGATCGCTGGCGCCCACGGTCGCGGCATCACTCAATTGCTGGAAGCCGCCCTGAGCGATTTCCCGCGCGATGATGACGAACCGGCGGAAGGCGAAGAGGAAGAGATCGTTGCCGAAGGTGAGGAAGCCAAGCGCATTCCTGGCCCGAGCGAAAAAGACGGCATCAAGATCGCCATCATCGGTCGTCCTAACGTTGGCAAGTCGACGCTGGTCAACCGCATGCTCGGTGAAGACCGGGTGATCGTCTATGACCAGCCCGGCACCACCCGCGACAGTATCTACATCCCGTTCGAGCGTAACGACGAGAAGTACACGCTGATCGACACCGCCGGTGTGCGCAAGCGCGGCAAGATCCACGAAGAAGTCGAAAAGTTCTCCGTGGTCAAAACCCTGCAGGCGATCAAAGACGCCAACGTGGTGATCTTCGTGATGGACGCCCGCGAAGGCGTGGTCGATCACGACCTCAACCTGCTGGGCTTCGCCCTTGAAGCCGGTCGTGCGCTGGTCATCGCGATCAACAAGTGGGACGGCATGACGCCGAGCGAGCGCGACTTCGTGAAGATCGAGCTGCAACGTCGCCTGTTCTTCGTCGAGTTCGCCGACATCCACTTCATCTCGGCACTGCACGGTACCGGCGTGGGCAACCTCTACGCTTCGGTGCAGAACTCGTTCAAGTCCGCGGTCACCCGCTGGCCGACCAGCCGCCTGACCCAGATCCTCGAAGACGCGGTCAGCGAGCACCAGCCGCCGATGGTCAACAGCCGCCGGATCAAGCTGCGTTACGCTCACCTGGGTGGCGCGAACCCGCCGATCATCGTGATCCACGGTAACCAGATCGAGAAAGTGCCGAAGTCCTACGTGCGCTATCTGGAAAACACCTACCGCCGTGTGCTCAAACTGGTCGGTACGCCGATCCGTATCGAGTTCAAGGGTGGCGAGAACCCGTACGAAGGCAACAAGAACACGCTGACCGACCGCCAGGTCAACAAGAAGCGTCGTTTGATGTCGCACAACAAGAAGGCCAGCAAGAAGCGCCGCGACAAGAAGTAAGGTCGCTGCCCGTTGATCGTTTCCATGCACAGCACAGAAACGATCATCGAGAGAGAAGGGGCGCCGGTTGGCGCCCTTTTTTTATGGGCGCCGGATGGGCTATCCTCGGGCTCTCCCGCGCCGTCGTCAGTGCCGGGGCAGAGCAGGGAACCCCGATGATTACCAGCAAGCTGCCGAATGTCGGCATCACTATTTTCACGCAGATGTCTCAGCTCGCGGCACAGACCGGAGCCATCAACCTGTCCCAGGGATTTCCCGATTTCGACGGCCCGCAGTCGCTGCGCGATGCGGTCGGTCGGCACATTGCCAGTGGCCATAACCAGTATTCGCCGATGACCGGCCTGCCGGCGTTGCGTCAGCAGATCGCGGCCAAAATCGCTCGCAGCTATGGCGCCAACGTCGATGCCGACATTGAAGTGACCGTGACCCCTGGTGCGACCCAGGCGATCTTCTGTGCGATCCAGGCGGTTATCCACAGCGGCGACGAAGTCATCGTGTTCGACCCGGCTTATGACAGCTATGAGCCGTCGGTGGAACTGGCCGGCGGGCGCTGCGTGCATGTGCAGTTGGGCCTGAATGATTTCTCCATCGACTTCGACAAACTCAGTGCAGCCCTGAGCCCGCGCACGCGGATGATCATCCTCAACACCCCGCACAACCCGAGCGGCGCGCTGATCAGTCGCGCCGAGCTCGACCAGTTGGCGGCGTTGATCCGCGACCGCGACATCTATGTGATCAGCGACGAAGTGTACGAACACCTGGTGTTCGACGGTGTGCCGCACGTCAGTGTGCTGGCTCATGAAGAGCTGTATCAGCGCGCGTTCGTGGTCAGTTCGTTCGGCAAGACCTATCACGTCACTGGCTGGAAAACCGGCTACGTCGTGGCACCTCCGGCCCTGACGGCCGAGCTGCGCAAAGTGCACCAGTATGTGAGCTTCTGTGGTGTGACACCGCTGCAGTACGCCCTGGCCGATTACATGGCCGAGCATCCGGAACACGTCGAGGAGCTGCCGGGTTTCTATCAGGCCAAGCGTGATCTGTTCTGCGATTTGCTGGAGCCTTCGCGATTCAGCTTCACCCGGGTCACCGGCACCTATTTCCAACTGGTCGATTACTCGCAGATCCGTCCTGACTTGAACGATGTCGAGATGGCGATGTGGATGACCCGCGAGCATGGCGTAGCCAGTATCCCGGTATCGGTGTTCTACCAGAATCCACCCGAAGGCCAGCGCCTGGTGCGTCTGTGCTTTGCCAAACGCGAGGAGACGCTGCGGGAAGCGGCGGCAAAACTATGCGTGATCTGAGTGCTTTACCCGATCTCAATCTGGCGCTGATCCAGACCAGCCTGGCCTGGCATGATCGTCAGGCCAACCTTGAGCATTTCGACGCTTTGCTGGAGCAGGCGCGGGGTGCGGATCTGATTATCCTGCCGGAAATGTTCACCACCGGATTCTCCATGGAGTCCGAAACCCTGGCCGAAGCCGAAAACGGCCCGACCAGCAAATGGCTGCGGGCCCAGGCGGCGAAACTGGATGCCGTGGTCACTGGCAGTGTGATCATCCAGGCCGCCGACGGCAGCCACCGCAACCGCTTGCTGTGGGCGCGACCGGACGGCGAAGTGCTGCATTACGACAAGCGCCATCTGTTTCGCATGGCCGGCGAGCACAACCACTACACCCCCGGCGAACGCCAGGTGCAGTTCGAGCTCAAGGGCTGGCGGGTGCGTCCGCTGATCTGCTACGACTTGCGCTTCCCGGTGTGGAGCCGTGATGCGCAAGACACCGACCTGCTGCTGTACACCGCCAACTGGCCGGGTGCGCGGCGTCAGCACTGGAACCGGCTGTTGCCAGCCCGGGCCATTGAAAACCTGTGCTATGTAGCGGCGGTCAACCGGGTCGGTACTGACGGCAAAGGCTTTGCCTATACCGGCGACAGTCAGGTGCTGGATTTCCAGGGCGAAACGTTGCTGGCGGCGGGGGAGGCGGACGGGGTGTTCAAGGTAGTTTTGGAAGCAGCATCGCTGGCCGCTTACCGAGAGCGGTTCCCGGCGAATCTGGATGCAGATACCTTCGAATTCACCTGATAATCGCGATCAGAACGAAAAAGGCCCCGAGGTGCAAACCCCGGGGCCTTTTGTATTTCAGCGATCAGTTACGCCGCTTTCGCTTCCGGCTGGCTCAGCGAGCGGTTCAGCGCGCTGAACAGAGCCTTGAAGCTGGCCGTGGTGATGTTTTCATCGATGCCCACGCCGTGCACCGCACGCTCGCCGTTCACACGCAGTTCGATGTACGCCGCAGCCTTGGCGTTGGTGCCCGCGCCGATGGCGTGTTCGTTGTAGTCCATGATCTCCACCGGAATCGGCAGACCGGCCACCAGCGCTTCCAGCGCGCCGTTGCCCTTGCCGCGCCAGTGCAGGTTGGTTTCGCCCTGACCCTTGCTCGCGACTTCGACTTCGACGGCGCTGTTACCGTTTTCTTCCTGCAGGCGATGGCTGACCAGCGCGTACGGAGTGTTGGCTTGCAGGTATTCGCTGATCAACAGCGAGTGAATCTGCTTGGCAGTCATCTCCAGGCCCAGGCGATCGGTTTCACGCTGCACGACCTGGCTGAATTCGATCTGCATGCGACGTGGCAGGCTGATGCCGTATTCCTGTTCCAGCAGGTAGGCGATGCCGCCCTTGCCCGACTGGCTGTTGACGCGGATCACCGCCTCGTAGCTGCGACCGATGTCGGCCGGGTCGATCGGCAGGTACGGTACTTCCCACAGTGCGTCGGATTTCTGCTGGGCGAAGCCCTTGCGGATCGCATCCTGGTGGGAGCCGGAGAACGCGGTGTGTACCAGGTCGCCAACGTACGGATGACGTGGGTGAACCTGAATCTGGTTGCACTCTTCGACGACTTTGCGCACGCCGTCGATGTCGGAGAAGTCCAGTTGCGGGTCGAGGCCCTGGGTGTACATGTTCAGTGCCACGGTGACGAGGTCGACGTTACCGGTACGCTCGCCGTTGCCGAACAGGCAGCCTTCGACACGGTCGGCGCCAGCCATCAGGCCCAACTCGGTGGCGGCCACGCCAGTGCCACGGTCGTTGTGGGTGTGCAGGCTGATGATCACGCTGTCACGACGGTTGATGTTGCGGTGGAACCACTCGATCTGGTCGGCGTAGACGTTCGGGGTCGCGCATTCAACGGTGGCCGGCAGGTTGAGGATGATCTTGTGCTCAGGCGTCGGGTTCCAGACCTCGATCACGGCGTCACAGACTTCCTTGGCGAATTCCAGCTCGGTGGCGCTGAAGGTTTCCGGCGAGTATTCGAAGGTCCACTCGGTGTCCGGCTGCATGGCTGCGTATTTGACGAACAGCTTGGCGGCGTTCACGGCGATGGCCTTGATCCCGTCCTTGTCCTGGTTGAACACGATGCGACGGAAAGAAGGGGAGGTGGCGTTGTACAGGTGAACGATGGCTTTCTTCGCCCCGCGCAGGGATTCGAAGGTGCGCTCGATCAGGTCTTCACGGCCCTGGGTCAGCACCTGGATGGTGGTGTCGTCCGGGATGTGGCCTTCTTCGATCAGGGTACGCACGAAGTCGAAGTCGGTTTGCGAAGCGGCCGGGAACGAGGCTTCGATTTCCTTCACACCCACTTGCACCAGGGTTTTCCAGAAGCGCAGCTTTTTCACCGCGTCCATCGGCTCGATCAACGACTGGTTGCCGTCACGCAGGTCGGAGCTGCACCAGATCGGCGCGGCATCGATGGTTTTCGACGGCCAGGTGCGATCCGGCAGGTTGATCACAGGAAACGCGCGGTATTTCGAAGACGGGTCTTTGAGCATGCTCATCGGGAAATTCCTTATTGTCTGGGCCGAAAAGAGGCGGCCTGCCGGTGGAACGAATGTTCGGGGAGAAGCTTGGGACGAGGCGCAGCGATTCAGCCCGGCAGTCGTGCGCTGACGAGGCACAGGCTGCGGTGCTGGCGAAGCTGAATAAGGGTGTGAGAGGTTTTCATGCCTTCAACCCTAACCGCGGGGGATGAGGATGGCAAGCAGTCGAAAAAAATTGAGAGGAATACCCGGAAAGCGGTTTTTTCCGAGATTTTATTCTTGATATGGCGGTAATTGTTGGCAGGGATTGCGCAGACCATTCGTCGTGCGCAATCCCTGCTGAAGGAGGCTCAGCCCGGAATCAAGGCTGGAATGCACCAATGAAAATCGCCGGATCAACCCGCGCGTCGTTCAGGCTGACGTTCCAGTGCATGTGCGGCCCTGTCGCCCGACCTGTGGCACCCACCTTGCCGACTACCGCACCGCGCGCCAGTTGCTGACCGTTCTGCACATCGATCTTCGACATGTGGCAGAACATGCTGATGAAGCCCTGGCCGTGGTCGACGAACACGGTGTTGCCATTGAAGAAGTAATTGCCGATCAGGATCACCTTGCCCGCCGCCGGGGTCTTGATCGGTGTGCCGGCCGGCACCGCGAAGTCGAGGCCGGCGTGAGGGTTGCGCTCTTCACCGTTGAAGAAACGGCGCACGCCAAACTTGCTCGACAGCGGCCCGTTGACGGGTTTGTCCAGCAACAGGTTGCTCGGCGTGTTCGGGCTGAAACTGCGGTAGGCCTTGATCTGCTCGGCCAGTTCGCCCTCGATGCGCTTCAGGTTCGCCGGGTTTGGATTGACCTGCTGAGTGTTCTTCAGGGTGATGTGCTGTTCCGGGTACTTCTTGTTGCCGACGGTGAAGTTCAGATTCTTGCCGCCACTGGTGATCTGCTGGGTGCCGGGTTTGACGGTCAACGGAACGCCGACAATCGCCAGCCAGTTGTTCTGTTCCTTGACCACCAGCACCGGTTTGCCCTGATACGTGGCTTTCGGCGCTTGCGCGGCAGTGCCCAGATCGACGACAGCAACGCCGCCCGGCACCGGTTTGTTCAGCAGCCGGGTGATGTAGCTGTCGGCGTGGGCGTTGAAGGTCAGGCACAGCAACAACAGCGGAGCGAGAAAACGCGGCATGGATCAGTCCAGTAAAGAGAGGGTGACGGGCGTCAGGTGATTGTCCTCGACGCGCACTTGCAGTTCGCCTTCGCCCAGTCTGGCCTTCAGGCGCTGGCCGGTGTGGGTTTGCGCCGCGTCGCGGATCGCGTTGCCACGTTCGTCGAGCAGAATGCTGTAGCCACGGCCAAGGGTCGCCAGCGGGCTGACCACATGCAGGGTCTGCATCTGGCTTTGCAACTGTAAACGGCGCCGTTTCAGGCCTTCGTTCATGGCGCGTGGCAGGCGCTCGGCGAGGCTGTCGAGACGCTGGCGCAACAGGGCCAGTTGCCGTCCCGGGTGTTGCCCGGCGAGGCGGGTTTCCAGGCGGATCAGGCGTTCGCGACGGGTGTTGAGCTGGCGCTCGAACGCCCGGCGCATGCGCATGTCCAGGTCATCCAGGCGTTGTGCCTGCTGGCGCAGTCGCTCACCGGGATGGCGCAGACGACGGGCCATGCCCTCAAGACGCAGACGATCACGCATCAATCGATCGCGCATGCGCATCACCAGCCGGCGATGCAGGCTTTCGACCTGACGGATCAGGTGGCTGGAATCCGGGGCGAGCAATTCGGCCGCCGCAGAGGGCGTCGGTGCGCGAACGTCAGCCACAAAGTCGCTGATCGACACATCGGTTTCATGACCGACCGCGCTGACGATCGGTGTCACACAGGCATCCACTGCCCGGGCCACGGCCTCTTCGTTGAAGCACCAGAGATCTTCCAGCGAGCCACCGCCGCGAGCCAGGATCAGCGCATCGAAACCCCGGGCGTCCGCGAGTTTAAGAGCGCGGACGATCTGCGCCGTGGCTTCGCGGCCCTGAACAGCGGTGGGGATCAGCGTCAGTCTGACCTGCGGCGCACGGCGGCGGAACACGCTGATGATGTCGCGGATCACCGCGCCGGTCGGCGAACTGATGATGCCGACGTGTTGCGGATGGGCTGGCAGCGGGACTTTTCGTTCGGCACTGAACAAACCTTCGGCGCTGAGTTTTTCCTTCAAGGCATCGAAGGCCAGACGCAGCGCACCGTCGCCGGCAGGCTCTACCGTGTCGAGGATCAGTTGATAGTCGCCACGTCCTTCGAACAGAGAGACCTTGCCACGCACCTTGACCGCCAGGCCATCCTTCAGCGCCTGACGCACGCGAGCAGCATTCTGGCGGAACAGCGCACAACGCACCTGGGCGCCGCTGTCCTTGAGCGTGAAGTACACGTGGCCGGACGCCGGGCGGGCGAGGTTGGAGATTTCGCCTTCGACCCAGATGTTGCTGAACACGTCTTCGAGCAACACCCGCGCGCGGCCGTTGAGCTGGCTGACGGTCAGGACTTCGCGGTCGAGGCCGAGTCTTGCAAAGGGATCTTTAATCATGGGGCGCAGTTTAAAGGCTTTCGCCGGTGAATGTCTGGAGGAAGTGTTGCACCAAAGGTGTGGGATTCTGCCGAAAGGCGAGGGCGACGGTGCTCTGGCAATCGCCGGTCAGTGGCAGAAATCTCACACCGGCGGGCGCGATGTCCTGCATCGATTCCGGCAGCAGAGCAATGCCAAATCCCGCCTGGATCAATTGCAACTGTGTGGTCTTGCGCGACATCACTCGCGCAGCCTGAGGGAAGAAGCCGTGACGCATGCACAGGTCCGCGCACAAATAGCTCAGCCCGCCCCGTTGCGGATGGGGGATGGAGATGAACGCTTCGTCCTTCAATTGCGCCAGATCGACTGCCTCCGCCAAAGCCAGTCGATGCTCCGCCGGTACGGCAAGCAGCAAGCGCTCGGTGTAGAGCGGCACAACCTGAACGCCCTCGCGCTGGCGCAGAACCGGCAGACGCAACAGTCCGATGTCGAGCCGGCCCTCGGCCAGTTCTTCAAGCTGTGCCTCCGAAGACAACGTGCCGATGTCCAGCGAAACCCCGGGCTGTTGCTCCAGGTAAGTGCTCATGTCGCGCAACAGTCGGCCGCTGATCGGTACGGTGCTGGAGTGAGACAGGCGCAAGGTGCCGCGCTGGCCCTGGCCGATTTCCGTGGCCAGGGTGCTGGCCTTGTTCAATTCGTTGAGCAGGTTTCTCGCCCGGGGCAAGAACGCTTCGCCGGCGGCGGTGAGCCGGGGCTGGCGCGCCGTGCGTTCGAACAGCGGCGTCTGCAGGCGGGTTTCCATGTCCTTGATCTGCCGGCTCAGTGCCGACTGGGCGATGAACAGGCGTTCGGCTGCGGCACTGAAGCTGCCGCTCTCGGCGATTTCGACGAAGTAACGCAATTGACGGGTTGAAAGCACGAGACATGCCTTTTCGAGATGGCTTGGCGGTTTCGATGATATTAGTCGCAACCCTCGGCGCTGGCTAAAGTCATCGCAGGCTTATATAGGAAGCGAGCGAATGAGTGTGGCGGGGTTGTTGAGCGAATGGTCGTGGGGCGTGCAGGGGTGGGTGGTGATCGGACTGGCGATCGCGCTGGCCTACATCGTGTTCGGCATTGCCGGTTTCGGCACGGCGCTGGTGGCGGGGCCGATCCTGATTCTGTTCATGCCGTTGTCGAAGATCGTGCCGTTGCTGGTGCTGCTGGATTTCGTCGCTGCGTTCGGCAATCTGCTGCCGTCGCGGCGTGATGTGGCGAAACCGGAATTGCTGCGGCTGCTGCCGTGCATGGCGGTGGGGTGCACGCTGGGGGTGATTTTCCTGCTTAACCTCAAGTCCGACCTGTTGTTGCTGTTGATGGGGCTGTTCATCAGTGCCTACGCGGTTTACAGCTTGTGGATCAAGGCCCGGCCGGCGCAATTGTCCGCGATGTGGGCGTTGCCGATGGGCACGGTGGGCGGGCTGTTCGGGGCGTTGTTCGGCAGTGGCGGCTTTCTTTATGCGATCTACCTCAACAGCCGACTGCCCAAGGACGCGGCCCGGGCCACGCAAAGTGCGCTGATCAGTTGCAGCACGGTGGTGCGTTTGAGCCTGTTCGCCATCGCCGGGGTGTATGCCGAGCTACCCTTGTTGATGCTCGCGTTGTGTCTGTTGCCGGCCATGGCGCTGGGACTGTGGATTGGACGGCGGCTGACCATGCGCTTGTCCCGCGAGGCCTTCGTGCGACTGGTGACCTGGTTGGTGCTGGCGAGCGGTCTGGCGCTGATCGGCCGCTATTTAAGCACTTGACCGGATTGTCTCAGGGATTAAGCTGCCGGCCGCGTTCGTCGCAGAACATCCTTTGACGCAGCAGGCTTGCACCATGAATTCCCAAAGCATCATCGTCCCGAAAATCTCCAACCTGCCGGTGCACGAACCCCGGGCCCGGGCGATCCTGCGCTGGCTGGTGCGCAAGAATATCGTCAAGGAAGAACTGAGCACCTGTGGGCGCACCGGCAATCGCATGGCCTACGCCATCGCCGATGGCGCCCGCGCGGTGGTGCTGCACCCCGAGGCGCTGCCGTTCGGTGAGCCGATCAATGGTCTGGAGGTCGTCACCAAGCGCTGCATCTACACCCCGGCCAAGGGCTTTCTCGAAGAAGCCGGTTGTGCCGAGTGTCGCCAGGAAATCGGCGAAGCGCTGTTCGAAAGCCTGGAAGACTGGATGCCGGGCCGTACCGACAATTTCACCTGCCCTGAATGCGGGCATGAAGATGACATCAACGGTTTTCTGTATTTGCAGGAGTGCGGGTTTTCCAACCTCGGTTTCATCTTCAACAACTGGCTGGAGGCGGGGTTCAAGCAGAGTTTCATCGACGAATTCGCCGACTGGCTTGATCAACCGGTGAGCTGGGTCAAGGTCGAGTTGTAGGGGCCGCTTTTCCCGTACATCAGCAACATTGATATAAGACAAGTTTTACATTGAACCCGAAGGGGTGTCTGACTATAATGGCGCGCTTCCATTTTCCCGCTCGGGAGCCCCCGCGATGCTGCGTATCAGCCAAGAAGCTCTGACCTTCGACGACATTCTTTTAGTGCCTGGTTATTCCGAGGTGCTTCCTAACGAAGTCAGTCTCAAGACCCGCCTCACCCGTGGCATCGAACTGAATATTCCTCTGGTTTCTGCCGCCATGGACACCGTTACTGAAGCCCGTCTGGCAATCGCCATGGCTCAGGAAGGTGGCATCGGCATTATCCACAAGAACATGACCATCGAGCAGCAAGCTGCCGAAGTCCGCAAGGTCAAGAAGTTCGAAGCCGGTGTGGTCAAGGACCCAATCACCATCGAGGCTGACGCCACGGTACGTGATCTGTTCGAACTGACCCGCATGCACAACATTTCCGGCGTTCCGGTGCTGCACGATGGCGACCTGGTCGGCATCGTCACTTCCCGTGACGTGCGTTTCGAAACCCGTCTGGAAGCCACCGTTCGTGAAGTGATGACGCCGAAAGAGCGTCTGGTCACTGTTCGCGAAGGCGCCAACAAGAACGAAGTCCGCGAGTTGCTGCACAAGCACCGTCTGGAAAAAGTCCTGATCGTCGACGACAAGTTTGCCCTCAAAGGCATGATGACCGTCAAAGACATCGAAAAAGCCAAGGCTTACCCGCTGGCCAGCAAGGACGATCAAGGTCGTCTGCGTGTCGGCGCTGCGGTCGGTACCGGTAAAGACACCGGTGACCGCGTTGCCGCGCTGGTCAATGCCGGTGTGGACGTAGTGGTGGTCGACACCGCTCACGGTCACTCCAAAGGCGTGATCGACCGCGTTCGCTGGGTCAAGGAGAATTTCCCTGAAGTGCAGGTGATCGGCGGCAACATCGCCACCGGCGCAGCCGCCAAGGCCCTGGCCGAAGCCGGCGCCGACGCCGTCAAGGTCGGTATCGGCCCTGGCTCGATCTGCACCACCCGTATCGTCGCCGGTGTCGGCGTTCCGCAAATCAGTGCCATCGCCAACGTTGCCGCTGCCCTCGAAGGCACTGGCGTTCCGTTGATCGCCGACGGCGGCATCCGTTTCTCCGGTGACCTGTCCAAGGCCATCGTTGCCGGTGCTTCCTGCGTGATGATGGGCTCGATGTTCGCCGGTACCGAAGAAGCGCCGGGCGAGATCGAACTGTTCCAGGGCCGTTCGTACAAGGCTTATCGCGGCATGGGTTCGCTGGGCGCCATGTCCCAGGCTCAAGGCTCTTCCGACCGTTACTTCCAGGACTCCTCGGCAGGCGCCGAGAAACTTGTTCCGGAAGGCATCGAAGGCCGTGTTCCTTACAAGGGCACCCTGAGCGCGATCATTCACCAGTTGATGGGCGGTCTGCGTTCCTCGATGGGTTACACCGGCAGCGCCAACATCGAAGAAATGCGCACCAAGCCTGAGTTCGTGCGGATCACCGGTGCCGGCATGGCCGAATCCCACGTTCACGACGTGCAGATCACCAAAGAAGCGCCAAACTACCGTGTAGGTTGAGGCTTCAAGCAAAACGTTAAATGACCGGGGCTGTTTTATTCAGCCCCGAGTCGTTTCTGAATCAAGACTGTTTCTGAATTACTTAGACGAGACTGAATCATGGCCCTCGACATTCACGCTCACCGCATCCTGATCCTCGACTTCGGTTCGCAGTACACCCAACTGATCGCCCGCCGCGTGCGCGAGATCGGCGTGTACTGCGAACTGCATCCGTTCGACATGGACGAGGAAGCCATTCGCCAATTCGCGCCAAAAGGCGTGATCCTCGCCGGCGGCCCCGAGTCCGTGCACGAAGCCAACAGCCCGCGCTGCCCGCAAGCGGTGTTCGACCTGGGCGTACCGGTCTTCGGTATCTGCTACGGCATGCAGACCATGGCCGAGCAACTGGGTGGCAAGGTTGAAGGTTCCGAGCTGCGTGAGTTCGGTTATGCCCGCGTTGACGTGGTCGGCAAGAGCCGCCTGCTCGACGGCATCGAAGACCACATCGACGCCGACGGCCTGTTCGGCCTCGACGTGTGGATGAGCCACGGTGACAAGGTCACCAAGATGCCGGAAGACTTCCACATCCTGGCCAGCACCCCGAGCTGCCCGATCGCCGGCATGTTCAACGACGAGCGCGCTTATTACGGCGTGCAGTTCCACCCGGAAGTGACCCACACCAAGCAGGGCGGTCGCATCCTGTCGCGCTTCATCCTCGACATCTGCGGTTGCGAAGCGCTGTGGACCCCGTCGAAGATTGCCGAAGACGCCATCGCCAACATCCGCGCACAGGTCGGTACCGACAACGTGCTGCTGGGTCTGTCCGGCGGTGTGGACTCTTCGGTGGTTGCGGCGCTGCTGCACAAGGCCATCGGCGATCAACTGACTTGCGTATTCGTCGACAACGGCCTGCTGCGTCTGCATGAAGGCGAGCAAGTGATGGCCATGTTTGCCGAGAACATGGGCGTCAAGGTGATCCGCGCCAACGCTGAAGACCAGTTCCTGAACAACCTGGCCGGCGAAGCCGATCCAGAGAAGAAGCGCAAGATCATCGGCCGTACCTTCATCGACGTGTTCGATGCCGAATCCTGCAAGCTGGACAACATCAAGTACCTGGCCCAGGGCACCATCTACCCGGACGTGATCGAGTCGGCTGGCGCGAAAAGCGGCAAGGCTCACGTGATCAAGTCGCACCACAACGTGGGCGGCCTGCCGGAAGAGATGAACCTGAAACTGGTCGAGCCACTGCGCGAACTGTTCAAGGACGAAGTGCGTCGTCTGGGCCTGGAACTGGGCCTGCCGTACGACATGGTCTATCGTCACCCGTTCCCGGGCCCGGGCCTGGGCGTGCGGATCCTCGGTGAAGTGAAGAAGGAATACGCCGACCTGCTGCGTCGCGCCGACCACATCTTCATCGAAGAACTGCGCAAGGCCGACTGGTACCACAAGGTCAGCCAGGCGTTCGTAGTGTTCCAGCCGGTCAAGTCGGTTGGTGTTGTCGGTGACGGCCGTCGTTACGCCTGGGTCGTGGCCCTGCGTGCCGTGGAAACCATCGACTTCATGACCGCGCGTTGGGCACACCTGCCTTACGAACTGCTGGAAACCGTTTCCGGCCGCATCATCAATGAAATCGAAGGCATTTCGCGCGTTACTTATGACGTGTCGAGCAAGCCGCCGGCGACCATTGAGTGGGAGTGATCCCGCGCTGCGCCCTCTAGAATTCAAGGTTGGATTCGCAGAGGCGCAAAAGGGGTTATAGAAAATGCCAGTCAGTTAAGCTGACTGGCATTTTTGTTTTTGGGCGGAAAGTGCCGAGGCAGAGTTTCTCAATGAACGCAAAGGCAGGCGCAGGTATTAGAGAAACTGTGACCGAATCAAATCCGTATCGAACGGCGTTATCCCTCGATCAGGCGCAAACACCGCCTGTGCCTGCAGCGGCGAAGCCACTCGTTCGCCTCGTGCTCGTACATGCAAATCGAACAGTGTCTCCAGATCAGGTCGCGGTGTATGCACCAAAGCCCGTAGCATCAACGATACCCCACTGAGGTTGTTCCCGACATTGTTCCATCGAGGAGCTGCGGTCAGTCCCAGGTCGGCCCAGATCACCCGTCGCTCCTGCAAATCCATCACAAATGGCAGACAGATCTGTGTGTCGGATGCGATATCGATACGATCGAACACGGTTCGCGGCTCGAATACTTCACCCGATGCCGTATCGGCGCGAGCCATCCAGCCAGCGAAGCATTCTGGAAGATCGCAGTACGGCTGCTGGGTGTACGAGTTGATGGACGTGACGACATAACGGATCCCCTTCTCGACGAGGACGTCAAGGTCGAGGTCGATGAACTCCGAAGCCCCTTCGGGCGCGTCGACGATGTCGCCGCTGTGGCAGCCGCCGTAATCTCTCAGGTTGTAGTACGCAACCGTTTCTCTGAACACGAAGTTGGCATCGAAAAATGCGGCGGACAAATCGATGTCCGTGCGTGAGCGACCGTTTTTCCACCACAGGAAAAGGCGAATGAAACGGGTGTCAGGCATAGGCAGGCGACTGCCCCGCACCAGTGTACGTAGCGACTTCGATGAAGCGCGTTGTGCCAACGGTACCCTGTATTCGCGCAATTCCGGATCGATGTAACAGCGACCCAATGGCGGTAGTGTCGCAAAACGCGTTACTAGAGCGTCCTCGCAGATTCGGGCTGCACGAGCCAGCACCTCGGGTGCGATAGGCTCTCGGTCATCCTTGATGCCATAGACTTTCGCGAATGAACCTTTCGGTGTGAACGCCCTAAGGGGCAGGGGGCGCGGTGCACGTGACTGGGCCAGCAACTGCAGCAGGACAGGTGAGGACACTTGTGCCGCAACAGCCTCGAATGCGTCAAGGACCGACTCTGTTTCCGTAGCGCGTCGTAGCATTGCGTCCAGCCGTCGTGCGAACTCACCGGGACGGCTCTGTAGCACGGGCACAAGCTCGGCAATATCACGCAGGGCAAACAGTGTTTCGACACGAGAACCAAATGAGTCAGGCGCTTCGTTGCGACGCGCCGCCGTGATGGCGGCCAGCGCACTTGGGTACTTATCGGCGTAGTCGCCCGGATGTAGTACTTCAGCCAGGCGTTTCCACCGCTCGGCTTGCCGCATCACGTCTTCTGTAGCGTTGGGTATTCGATCGAGCAGACTCAACAGCAGACGACGCATCGAGCGCTTCATCGCTTTGAAACGTGTAGTAGCAGTCGCCAGTGACACGTCTCCTCCGTTCAACGCGACCGCGAGTCGCAATACGTCAGTCGCCGTTTCGACGTTTTGCTCCAGGAATGCATCCACCCGTACATCGCCAGCGACATGCAAGAGCAGTGCGCCGCCAACCTGTGCCCGGATCTCCCGGAAGGGGACGACCTCAGGCAGCAGGCGGAACACATCACTTTTGTACTGGCGGATAAACCAGATGACATCGGCAGCTTCTTCTTCGGAAAGCGATGTGCGTGATGAAACCAGCGGCTCGAACAGTGACTCGAACTCAGGGATGCTTCCCGGTTCGATAACCCAAGGTACTAACTTGCCTTCAAGCAATGGAGGCCGGGATTCTTCAGTCGCTGGTAAGCGTCGAAGCGTGAGGTAATGCATGACGGCGTTAAGGTACAACTCGGCCTCCGAGGCCGTCAGAACCTGTTCTGGAAAGTCAGGATAAAACGGCCGGTGGTGCACGTGAGCGCCACTCCTGCGCCGAAGAACTCCGACAATGTCACGCAACCAGAGCTTGAGTTCTTTCGCTGACAACAGGCCGATTTGTTCAATCAGAGGCTCTGACAGTACGCACCGGAACGCCGCGATTTCCCGGACAGCCGACGCGACCTGAGCGCGCGTGGCACCGCCAGTGCCCATCGGGACGTGAACTTTGCTACGGCGACGCAGGAACAGCTCCTGATTCATGCTTGATTTTCTCCCTGTGTCGCCGTCATGAGCGAGCTGCAGCATCGTGCCTACAGCTGATATGAAAACGCCTGCTGGGAGCAGGCGCGGTGTGGAGAGCGGAACCCCTAGTTCATAGGGTTTAGAAGGAAGGTGTTCCATAGCCACGCCGGCATTCTACGTAAGGTTTTCGCTTTTTGTCAGGTTGCTTCGCACTCCAACGGTAACAAGCTGCTTCACTAGAGAAATAGGGACTGATGAGAGACAAAACGCTCGTCCATGGCCCTGACGATTGGCAGAGTTATTGGCCAAGTGTGCCTACAAAGGCGGTGAAGTGCCTGATCCCTATCGAGGCTTGATTTTCTAAAGCCTTCGTTAATAAAAAACCTCCAGATCAAAAGATCAGGAGGTTTTTAAAGTGAATGTTTGTCGAGTTAGTTAACGTTGGTTGGTGGTTCTCTATTAACTTTTCTGAACGTTAACGAAATTCGGCGTCCTCGTACGCTGTCCTGCTCGTTTTTGCGCTGTGGTATTTCATGTGACCATTCATATCGGGCTGGTCCATCCATTGAAACTGCACTTCGTTGAGCAAGACGAGTCTCAAATTTATCGTTGCCTGATCTGAAAATCATTTGCCATGTTTCGCATAGACTGATGGTCACAATAGGACCGCGAAAACAGTCGGGGCAATCAATGTGTTTACTAATTCCCTGGTTTCCTACGTACTCATTAACGATCACTTGATCGGGTAATTCTTTCACCATGCCGAGGTCGAATAAGCGCTGCCCCAAAGTTTGTGCCCACGTTGGTAAAGGCCCTAGGTATGAGGCAGAGTCAACCTTGCGGAGCTTGTAATTATATTTCCATCCATAGTGCTGGACTCTACGTTTCAAGTCAGATAACCAATCACCCAGCTCAACCCACTCCAGCAAGCGAATTTCTTCTTCTTTGGTTATGAAATCACGCATAACCTTAAGACCTTTCGGTGCGAGTGGCTCGGTCACTATCTCTGGGGCAACCATTTCGCGTGGTGGGGGAGGAAGCTTTTGCGCAATACTTCCAGTTGCCAACCATTTTTTGAAAATGCCTGAGTCAAATCGATCGACTTGTTCGGCACCCTCGGCCAGATCGAAATAGAGATCGCCCGTTACATTGAGTTGACGGGCGCTTTGATCAATTTCAATGGTCCCAGGACCCGATAGTTGAATAGTGCTATTTCGGATTCGCAAAGTAGGGCGAATGGCGCTGGGTAAGAGACTTCGAGCAATCTCGATAGCTTTTTCCAGAACCGCAGGGTTTTCGAAGCTTGCGTTAAACCAGGTTCCACGCTTGCCTAACGGACGTTCAGCCCAGGTTATATCGCAGTTCAAGAATTCGATTTGACCCTGAGCATTTTTCCAACTCAGTGCACCGAGCGGATTCCCAGGCCATTGAGGAGCAGGAGCCTTTTGGGTAGATCTCAGTTGCCACGTGATCAAGGCTAGAAGTCGACTTGATTCAGTAAGTCCTCTGAAACGCAGCTCAAGATTTCGATAACCTGTGACCAGCCCGCTCAGTATGGCACCCGACCACCAGATAGCAGGGGGTAAGGCGGGCATATCGTTTTTCCAGGTGATGAACTGGTCAGGTTTTGGGCGCAACAGAATCAGCTGTAGCACCAAGCCTACCGGATCGTAGTCGCCTCTTTCTTTTTGCACGATCTGTTTGTCTTCCAGAATCGCGCTCGTTTGCAGAAGCAGTTCGTCCAGCGCGCCAGGTTCAATGGCTGCGCATCGGGCTTTGTCGCATATGGTTTCGAGCAGTTCCGAAGGGCGCCATGCCTCTCGTACATTGACTTCGGAAAATGTCTCAACCATGGCGCGCCACAAGGCGATTGCCGGTGTCGTAACTGTTGGCTCAGAAGGCTGATGCCATGGTAAATAAGCGAGCCATGGTGCATCAAGGAAACCAAGAAGTTCAGAGGGCTGTTGTTCTGACAATGAGCTGCAGAGAATATCCAGCCACGGCTCTATGGTGGGAATAGCCCAAACCGCCATTGTTGCGGCGCCTCGTAATGCATTCCATCGATCTGGTGGGAATACAGGCGTGCTTGGTGATTTCTTGGGAGGATTAAAAGCCTGGGTGACTTCGTCCACAACGAAAATCGGCTGTTTTGGCAACGCAAGGTTCGAGAAGCTATGCACCATAGCAATCAAGCGTTCTCTGTCTGATTCAGACTTCACGCTAAATTGACTGACTGCGAACAAAGGCAGAGCGCTGGGCCAACAGATTTTCTTGTCTATCTTCAGATCGAATGAACCGTTGGCCCAGGATCTATTGCGGTATCTCAATACCTTTATCTGGGGAAGCCGATCTGGATCGAACCAGGCGGTAACGGCGATTCGGTCCTCTGGAAGCTTGAGCTCCAATGGTTGGTTTACACCCAGATACAGGGCTTTTTCGTTTGCAGGCATGCACCATTCGTCGGCCAGAAAACTCAGCCAGGCCCGGTGGTCGAGCGAGAGAGCGAATCCTTTTCTGGGAGGCTGACTTTCAACAGGGCAAGCGTCGTCCTGCTCGCTTTCAAGGAACAATGGCATCGTTGTCATTGGCGCCTGCGGCTTCGCAATCATCTGTTCAGAAGGTTCGGAGCGGGTAATCGGGATAGTTGCTGCTGAGTCAAAGGAGGCAGACCGTTGAAAATGGTGAGGTGATCCCGTGCTCGTGCACAGAGCATGTACAGGCGTCTTTGCTCATCGGTGGTTCTTTCCGGAGTTGAGCGAAAGAGATCTTGCAAGTAGACGGTGTCGAATTCAAGGCCAATCACTGCGAGGCTCGTCAGAACAGTGATTCCGGGCGCCATCAACTTGATTTGATGCTCGCTGCCTTTGGGCGATTCGTGGGTATATACATCGATCCTTGTATCGGGGGGCAAGGAGGCACGTAGTTGCGATTGCAGTTCTTGCGCGTCCCTGACTTTATGTACGATCACACCAATTGTGCCACCTCGGTTGCGGTAGCCATTGGCGATCAGATTTACCGCATCTGCCCAATTGGAAATGGGTTCGAGGCGCGGCACTGAACCACCTCGCCCGCGACGGATAATGCCAGGTGGCAATGTATTGGCGCGATGATGGAAATGCTCAGCGACCCAGGCGATTTCTTCGGTGTTGCGATGGTTCTCCTTCAGTCGGATCGGCTCAGGCATGGGTGCATTGCGAATATCTTGAATAGAGGCTCGCTGATTGTCCGTAGTCTGATCTTCGTCGGCAAAAACAGTGACGTTCTTTGCGCCATAGCGCACGGCCCATGCATAGAAATCAGCAGGCAGATTTTGGCCTTCGTCAATGATCAGGTGGTCAAGTGTCGGCTCGACCTTCGCAGCTTCGTATTGCTCCATCACCGCCGGCCAGTCGTAGTGAAATCGTTTGACCGGTTGGGGGGCGCGGAAATTGAATCGATTGAAGAAGTCTCTGGTAAAAAACGTATTCATTGTGCTGGTAGTCGATCCGCTACCTAGCTGGGCAGCAAGCGCAGCGAGCATCCTGTTTTTGGTAATCAACACCGCACGGCGTTTCAAAGTTCTCAAATATTGAGTGCGGTGAACGGCCATCGTGGTTTTTCCCGAACCCGGAGGCCCCAGGACGAACAGGTTTTTATCCGGCGGCGCATCGTAAATCTGCATCTGTTCGTCGATCAAATCATCTAACAGCGGGAGTTTCATGAACGTTTATCTCTGCATGTTTAGTGTGTCGCACTCTTGAAAAAGAGGGCGTAATGAAGATCTTTAGGGTTACGCGTGAGCTCAAACCGCTCGACTTTCTCGCTAAAGGACTGAAAACCTCCAGCGATCAGGGAGTCATTGAAGGCAGGGAATTTTTCTCGGGCTTTTGGGCTTGAGCTGTTGGTATAGAGCACCGCGCATGGACCAGGACCTACGCGCTTGTGAGCGGCAAGGATGTCAGCAACCAATTCCTCCGGATCCAGAGTTGGGCTGGCAAGCAGGTACGACGCAACGAAGATAGTGAGTTCACCTCGCACGGCTCCGAAGTCGATATTCGACAGATTGTCGGTGAACTGAAGGTACGTTTGAGGGTGCAGGGCGCCTTGGGCCTTTGTGGCCTCTGCCATCTGGTTTCCCAGCGAGAGCATGGATTCATACCGATCCACGCCGTAATAACGGAACATCTTTTCTGGTCCCAGCACTGAAGCCAGAGATAGGCCCGCAGTAAATGGGCCGCAGCCGAGATCGACTACCGTCGGGCGGTTGCTTAAAACCGAGGTTTTGAAGAGCTGGTCGAAAGCGGATCTGAGTTCATCCAGATGTCGACTTTGGTTGTACTTTGCATACAAAAGAGCTTTGTCCGGGCCTGCGAGTTCTTTTTGAGGAGCATCGAAGTCAGCTTGCCCACCCTTAATGACTTCAAAAAAAACCGTGTCTCGCGGCCATCCCAAATACGTATTGGCTGTGGTTCGACAGTCGTCGTTAATTGGGTCGTTGACCACTTGGTCGATTACCCTGTCGAGCCATCCCGGGTATGCAGGCATGCACAGTCCTTGTGTTTTTATTTGGATCCAATGAAGGGTTGTGGTCAAAGTGCCACTATTTTGTACGTACTTCAACCCCCCCTATCGGAGCATTGCCAGTTCGCTCCGCAAGTGATTTTTCGCCCGGTGCGGCCCCGGGTCACCCTTACTGTTTCGCAATTGCAGGTGTATCGTATTCGCCCTTTACTGGCCTGCGGGCCCGCCGCAGATACGTGAGGTAGTTGAGTTCATGTCCTTTACCCGTCGCCAAATCCTCGGTGGCCTGGCCGGTCTTGTTGTCGTTGGCGTTGGAGCGGGGGGAGCGTCGCGTTACTGGCTGGGCAAGATGGCCGATGCCGACGCGGGGCATGACTATGAGCTGATCGCTGCGCCACTGGACGTCGAGCTGGTGCCAGGGCACAAGACCGAAGCCTGGGCGTTCGGCCCGTCGGCGCCGGGCACCGAGTTGCGCGTGCGTCAGGGCGAGTGGTTGCGGGTGCGCTTCATCAACCATCTGCCGGTGGCGACCACCATTCACTGGCACGGCATCCGCCTGCCGCTGGAGATGGACGGCGTGCCGTACGTTTCGCAATTGCCGGTGCTGCCGGGTGAATACTTCGATTACAAATTCCGTGTGCCGGATGCTGGCAGCTACTGGTATCACCCGCACGTCAGCAGCAGCGAAGAACTCGGTCGCGGGCTGGTCGGGCCGTTGATCGTCGAGGAGCGCGAGCCGACCGGATTCAAATACGAAAAAACCCTGAGCCTGAAAAACTGGCACATCGACGACGAGGGCAACTTTGTCGAGTTCAGCATTCCTCGCGAAGCGGCCCGTGGCGGTACGGCGGGGCGACTGTCGACCATCAACGGTGTGCCTGCGCCGGTCATCGAGCTGCCGGCCGGGCAGATCACCCGCGTGCGCCTGCTCAATCTCGACAACACCCTGACTTATCGCATCAATATTCCCGGTGTCGAAGCGCAGATCTATGCGCTGGACGGCAACCCGGTCGAGCCGCGGCCGTTGGGCAAGGAATACTGGCTCGGCCCGGGCATGCGCATTTGCCTGGCGATCAAGGCGCCGCCGGCCGGCGAGGAATTGTCGCTGCGCAACGGCCCGGTGCGTCTGGGCACTCTGCGTTCGGTAGTCAACAATGACGCGCCGACCGAATGGCCGAAGGCATTACCCGCCAACCCGGTCGCCGAGCCGGACCTGGCCAATGCCGAGAAACTCAACTTCAATTTCGAATGGGTCGGTTCGGTGTCGGTGAATGTCGACAACGGTAAGCCGCCGAGCCTGTGGCAGATCAACGGCAAGGCCTGGGACATCACCGACAAGACTTGCGCCGACCGGCCGATTGCCAGCCTGAAACTGGGCCAGAGCTATATTTTCGAATTGAAGAACATGACCCAGTACCAGCACCCGATCCACCTGCACGGCATGAGCTTCAAGGTGATTGCGTCGAACCGACACAAGATCGTGCCGTACTTCACCGACACTTATCTGCTGGGCAAGAACGAGCGCGCGCAAGTGGCGCTGGTGGCGGATAACCCGGGGGTATGGATGTTCCACTGCCACGTGATCGACCACATGGAAACCGGCCTGATGGCCGCCATCGAGGTGAAGTGATGCGCCAGATTCGCCCCGCGGCGATCATCGACCGCAGCCGTGACCGCGACTTCATGCGTGAAGCATTGGCGTTGGCGGCACAAGGCGCGGCCCTCGGCGAAGTGCCGGTGGGCGCGGTGCTGGTGCAGGACGGCGAGATCATCGGTCGCGGCTTCAACTGCCCGATCACGGGGAGCGATCCGAGCGCGCATGCGGAGATGGTTGCTATCCGTGCCGCCGCTCAGGCAGTCAGCAACTATCGCCTGCCGGGCAGCACTCTTTATGTGACCCTGGAGCCGTGCAGCATGTGCGCCGGGTTGATCGTGCATTCGCGGATTGCGCGGGTGGTGTACGGCGCGCTGGAGCCCAAGGCCGGGATTGTGCAGAGCCAGGGGCAGTTCTTCACTCAGGGCTTTCTCAACCATCGAGTGCTGTATGAAGGCGGGGTGTTGGCGGAAGAGTGTGGCGCCGTGCTGACCGAGTTCTTCAGGGCGCGACGCGCGAAACCGGCAGACTGAAAAAACACCTGTGGGAGCGAGCATGCCCACTCCCACAGTTTTTTAGTGTTCGGAAGATTTACTTCTTCGCGACAATCACCGCCCGCATCGGCGCCGGCAACCCTTCGATCGTCTTGCTGTGATCTTCCGGATCAAGGAAATCGCTCAGCGACTGATACTTCATCCATTCGGTCCCGCGCTGCTCTTCAACAGTGGTGGTGCTCACGTCCACGCATTTCACATCCGTAAACCCGGCACGACGCAGCCACAATTCCAGCGCCGGCACCGACGGCAGGAACCACACGTTGCGCATCTGCGCATAACGGTCTTCCGGCACCAGCACCTGATGCTTGTCGCCTTCGACCACCAGCGTTTCCAGCACCAGCTCGCCACCCTTGACCAGGCAATCCTTCAGCGCCAGCAAATGCTCGATCGGCGAACGACGGTGATAGAACACGCCCATGGAAAACACCGTGTCGAAGCCTTCAAGGTTCGGTGGCAGGTCTTCAAACGGGAACGGCAAGTGCCAGGCATTCGGCTCTGACAGATAACGCTGCACCGCCTGGAACTGGCAGAAGAACAGCCAATTCGGATCGACGCCGATCACGCTGTCGGCGCCGGCACCGAGCATGCGCCACATGTAATAGCCGTTACCGCAACCGACATCGAGGATGCGTTTGCCCTTCAGATCCAGATGCGGAGAGACCCGCGACCACTTCCAGTCCGAACGCCATTCGGTGTCGACGTGCACGCCGAACAGATCGAACGGCCCCTTGCGCCACGGCGACAGGCCCATCAGCGCGGTGCGCATCTGCGCGCGGGTTTCGTCGTCGCAATCGGTGTCCAGCTTCAGGCCATCGAGCAGGTCGACTTCGGTCGGCTGGATCTTCGGCAAGGCGTCCAGCGCACTTTGCCAGCGCTCCAGATCGCCGTGACCTTTCTCCATTTTCTTGTCGAGCTGCGCTTGCAGGGTGTTGGCCCATTCGGCCAGCGGCGTGCCGGCCAGACGGCGGGCGAGGGGGGACAGATCAATCATGGCAAGGCAATCAACGAGGCAAAGTTAAGACACTGGAACCACGGCACGACTTTCGAGAACCCGGCGGCCAGCAGGCGCTCGCGGTGTTCTTCGAGGCTGTCGGGTTTCATGACGTTTTCGATGGCGCTGCGCTTCTGGGCGATTTCCAGTTCGCTGTAGCCGTTGGCGCGTTTGAACGCGACGTGCAGGTCGGTCAGCAGCGCGTGTTCTTCGGCATCGTTGAAGCGCAGCTTCTCCGACAGGATCAGCGCGCCGCCCGGCAGCAACGATTGGCGAATGCGCGACAGCAACGCCGTACGCTGCTCCGGGGCGATGAATTGCAGGGTGAAGTTCAGCGCCACCACCGAAGCCGGTTTGAAGTCGAGGGCGAGGATATCGCCTTCAATCACCTCGACCGGCAGCAACTCCTGGAACATCGAATCCTGACCGTTGAGGTACTCGCGGCAGCGCTCGACCATCGCCGCCGAGTTATCCACCGCGATCACCCGGCAACCGTCGGTGCGCACATGTCGGCGCAAGGCCTGAGTCACGGCACCCAGCGAAGCGCCGAGGTCGTAGAGCACGCTGTTCGGCTGAGCGAACTGCGCCGCCAGCACGCCGAGGTTCTCGACGATGGTCGGGTAACCCGGCACCGAGCGCTTGATCATGTCCGGGAACACCCGCACCACGTCTTCGTTGAAGGCGAAGTCAGGCACCTGGGCCATCGGCTGGGCGAAAATGCGATCGGGTTCTTTGCTCACGGCGGTTCCGGCGGTGTCGATGAAAAGGCCGGCATTTTAGCCAAACTGGCGCGCAGATGCGCGGGTTGTCTGATAAACCGTGGGCGGGTGGACTCAGGAGTAGTTGATATTGAAATTTCCCTTGCCCGTGATGCCGATACCGGAGCCGTTGGAATCAATTTCATCTGCCGTGAATTGGTACTCACCAACAATGTGGCGGCTCGCGTGATCCGCATTGATGACGAGAGTCAGTGATTTCACCAGGTATCTGGTATTTACCCAGTCCGATACGGCTTCCACGAGCTTCACTTCCGGCGAATTCAACTCATAGCGGCCGCCGGTGATGGTCTTCGCGAGATGGAATTCCATGCGTTTGACTTGTTCTTCCCATTCTTCCCGTTCTCCCGTGATTCTGATGTGGTCCGATTCTTCGAACGCAGAGACGAGTTGGAAGTCGACAGGACTGTTGTCATCAACGGCCAGGCTGAAGGTGCCGGCGGACTTAGGATTTGCGTTATTCATGTTGAGTATCTCGATAATGCGACAAGCCACCATGGCATGCCGCTTCGAGCAACTGTATGTTCTTCGGACGGGCAATCTAACTGTCAGAAATGACAGTCATTGATTCGATTTGGCAATCAATCTCGAAACGGTTATAGCGTTTTTTCGGTTTTTCCCACGTGAAACGCCGACGCCGCTATCCCCCACTGCCCCAGCCAGTAACTGAGGATGATGATGTAGGGCGCCGCATTGAACGGTGAGACAAACCGATTGATGCCGATCACGCTGTCGGAGAAGACGAACGCCACCGCACCGCCGGCCGCCAGTAATGCCGAACGTTGCGGTACGCCGCTGCCGAGTCGGGCCAGTGCGCGCCAGAGCATGGCGCTGATGGCTGTGCCGTAAACGATCACCGGCACGGTCAACGGACCGAGTCCGCTGGAAATCAGGATGCCCAACAGTACGGCGCCGACGCTGAGTGCCAGAATCAACGGGAGCAGGGCCAGACGCCGGCAATCGCTGAGGTAAGCCTTGAGATACGCCAGATGCGCGACCAGAAACGCCCCCAAGCCAAACACGAACAGATCTCCTGGCCACGCCAGCAGCACATCACCGAGCAAAGAGAAAATCAGGCCGAGGCTGATCCAGCGGCGATAGTCGCTGGGCGGCGCATCGTGCAGCCAGCCGAGCAGGGCCAGTACCGGCAACGGTTTGACCAGCAGGCAAAGCAGCGCCGCGTGGGTGCTGACGCCATAGAGAAAGGTCGCTGCGCCCATCAGCGCGAGGATCAGCCAGCCCACGATCAGTTCACCGAGATCGCGCAGTCAAAGGTTTCCACCGGCTCGACTTCAGGCTCCCAGGGTTGCTGCGACGTCAGGCGCAAGCGCCCGGTGCCGGGAGCAAAGGCCTGGAATCGCCAGGTGGAGAAACCGCCCGCGCCGACCATGCCGGAATCTTTTGGACTGCTGTAAACCTCAGGGCTTAGCGCATGCAGCACGCCGCCGGCCGAGTCTTGAATGGCCCAGCGGTAACCGGTAGTGGGGTTGCTCGGGAGCATGACGGTCAGGTTCTGGCCGTTGGTCAGCCGCACCGGGCATTCGCTCTGTTTTTCCACGGTCACGTTGGTTTTCGGTTGCGTGGCGCAGGCGGCCAGCAGGGCGAGGGACAGAGGGACAAACAGGCGAGTGGGGGACATAGGCTCAGCGGCTCCGGCGTTGGCGACGAACGGCGAGCATAACTGAAGATGAGACAAAGTGTGACAACGCCAAGCTTGGCGTCATTCTGTGATCGTTCCCACGCAGAGCGTGGGAACGATCAGCAGGGGAAAGTTAGAAAAGCACCTTCGCCACATCCGCAAACTTCTTGGCGAAATGCACGGTGATCCCTTCCTTCAGGTAATCCGGCAGTTCCTCAAAGTTACCCCTATTCGGCTCCGGCAGAATCAGCTCGAAAATCTTCTGCCGCCGCGCCGCAATCACCTTCTCACGTACCCCGCCAATCGGCAGTACATGCCCGGTCAGCGTCAGTTCACCGGTCATGGCCACGCCTTTTTTCGGCGGCTGATTACGGGCGAGCGAGAGCAGGGCACTGGCCATGGTCACGCCGGCGCTCGGGCCGTCCTTCGGTGTTGCGCCTTCCGGCACGTGCAGGTGGACGAAAGCCTCGTCGAAGAATTTCGGATCGCCACCGAAGGATTTGAGGTGCGAACTGACGTAGCTGTAGGCGATCTCCGCCGACTCCTTCATCACATCGCCCAGTTGTCCGGTGAGCTTGAAACCTCGGTTCAGGGTATGAATCCGCGTGGCCTCGATAGGCAAGGTCGCGCCGCCCATGCTGGTCCAGGCGAGGCCGGTGATCACGCCGGTGCCGGACAGCACCTGCTCGTTGCGGAACACCGGATGGCCGAGGGACGCTTCGAGGTCTTTCGGCCCGATCTTGATCACCGCTTTCGGGTCATCAATCAGCTTCATCACCGCTTTGCGCACCAGTTTGCCCATCTGTTTTTCCAGCTGGCGCACGCCGGCTTCACGGGCGTAGCCGTCGATCAAGGCCTTGAGCGCCGTGTCGCTGATGCTCAGGCTGCCCTTGGACACGCCGGCCTTTTCCAGCAGTTTCGGCCACAGGTGGCGCTTGGCGATGGCGACTTTTTCTTCGGTGATGTAGCCCGACAGGCGAATCACTTCCATCCGGTCCAGCAACGGGCCGGGAATCGAATCCAGGGTGTTGGCGGTGCAGACGAACAGGACTTTCGACAGGTCCATCCGCAGATCGAGGTAGTGGTCGAGGAATTCGACGTTCTGTTCCGGGTCGAGGGTTTCCAGCAGCGCCGAGGCCGGGTCGCCCTGGTAGCTCTGGCCCATCTTGTCGATCTCGTCGAGCATGATCACCGGGTTCATCACTTCGACGTCTTTCAACGCCTGGACGAGTTTGCCCGGCTGCGCGCCGATGTAGGTGCGGCGATGGCCCTTGATCTCGGCTTCGTCGCGCATGCCGCCGAGGCTGAAGCGGTAGAACGGCCGGCCGAGGGATTCGGCAATGGACTTGCCGACGCTGGTTTTACCCACGCCTGGCGGGCCGACCAGCAGCACGATGGAACCGCTGATCTCGCCTTTATAGGCTCCGACCGCGAGGAATTCGAGGATGCGGTCCTTGATGTCGTCGAGGCCGGCGTGGTGTTTGTCCAGCACCTTGCGCGCGTGCTTGAGGTCGAGTTTGTCCTCGCCGTACACGCCCCACGGCACCGAGGTCGCCCAGTCGAGGTAGTTGCGGGTGACCGCGTACTCCGGCGATCCGGTTTCGAGGATCGACAGTTTGTTCATCTCTTCTTCGAGGCGCTTCTGCACCTGCGTTGGCAGGACCTTGCCCTCCAGGCGCTGCTCGAACTGTTCGAGGTCGGCGCTGCGGTCGTCCTTGGTCAGGCCGAGCTCCTGCTGGATGACCTTGAGCTGTTCTTTAAGGAAGAACTCGCGCTGGTGCTCGCCGATCTTGCGGTTCACTTCGGCGGAGATTTCTTTTTGCAGGCGCGCGACTTCGACTTCCTTGCGCAGCATCGGCAGGACTTTTTCCATGCGTTTGAGCATCGGCACGCAGTCGAGCACTTCCTGCAATTCAGGGCCGGTGGCCGAAGTGAGGGCGGCGGCGAAGTCGGTCAGCGGCGACGGGTCGTTGGGGCTGAAGCGGTTGAGGTAGTTCTTCAGCTCTTCGCTGTACAGCGGGTTGAGCGGCAGCAGTTCCTTGATCGCGTTGATCAGCGCCATGCCATAGGCCTTGACCTCGTCGGTCGGCTCGGTGGGCTGGTGCGGGTATTCGACTTCCACCAGATACGGCGGGCGATGGTGTTTGAGCCAGGTCTTGATGCGGACGCGGCTCAGGCCCTGGGCGACGAATTGCAGTTTGCCGTTTTCACGGCTGGCGTGGTGCACCTTGACCAGGGTGCCGTATTGCGGCAACGCCTTGGTGTCGAAGTGGCGCGGATCTTCCTGGGGCGTGTCCATGAAGAACAGGGCCAGGGAGTGGTGGTCGGATTTGCTGACCAGTTCGAGGGTTTCGGCCCAGGGTTCTTCGTTGACGATGACCGGCAGGACCTGGGCCGGGAAGAACGGGCGGTTGTGGATCGGGATGATGTAGACCTTGTCCGGCAGGTTCTGGCCGGGCAGGGCGAGGCCTTTGCCGGGGACGTGGTGTTCGATGTGTTCGGCGTCGGTTTCGGTGATGTCGTCGGGGTTCTCGGGGAATTCTTGCTGGTCGCTCATGGGGCACCTGCGCAATGGGGTATGGGTGTTAGATGGGGCAGGGTTTTGGTGGTTTCAATGGGGGTGGGTGTTTCTGGTTGTGTGTTCAGGGTTTTGACAGGGATTGGGCTTTGGGCTTGGCGGCCTTTGGGCCGACCATGCTCTGGGTGTTTTGGGTGAATATCCGTTGCTTCGGGTGCTGCGGCTGGCGGTTTCGCCCTTACGGCGAGTCCCTTTGGCAAACGCCCCAAAGGAACCAAAGGTCTGGGCCCCGGCGTTCGGCCCCTCGCTGAGGCTCGGGGTTCCTTCGTTCCGGCATTCATCCGGGGGCATCGCCTCCGGTTTGCTTCGCTGCACCTCCTCTCGATGTGTTCGACTTCGTCGAACGGTCGCTGCGCTCCCTCCCCCGGATAAATCCCTCCACTCAGCCTGCCGAAGGGGCCGGCAAGTCAAAAGCGGTACTTGAGCTAACGCTCATCGTGGTGAGTGGCGAAAAGCGGATTGCTTTTGCTTTGATCGTTCCCACGCTCTGCGTGGGAATGCAGCCCGGGACGCTCTGCGTCCCAATCGATCTGCCAGCGAATGCAGTCTGTCGCTGGCAGGTCGGTTTCGTCAGGGCAGCTTAGCTGTGTGTTGGGTAACGATGTACTTCGACGTTATCCAGCACCCGATTCACCGCCAGCTCAGCCAGCATGATGATTTGCTGAATGGCCAGGATTGTCCGCCGCTGCGGGAGGTCGATGTGTGAGGCGATGTCACTGGTCATGAGGCTGGCCTGTGCCAGTGATTCGCAGGCGTGGACCAGCAGGCTTTCACTGTCCTGATCGGGTGCGACCTGGAACATGGTGCTGGGTTTATGGAAGCGCAGGGTGGTGGTGTTGGGTTTCAGGTAGTGGTCGAGCGCGCGCTCGGCAGCGTCGTGGAGTTTTTTTGAGTCTGGCGATTCGTAGGGCGATGCGTCGTTTGATTCGGGGGGATTGGGTGTTGGCTTTTTCATGGTGGAACTCCATTCAAAATGTGGAGTTCGCCGCGCATTGCGACCAAGCAATAGGGTGGCGAACCGTACGCAGGTTGGTCGACCAGGGAATGGATACCCGGCAGGGCCGTTAGCCCTCCCACGCACAGTTCGCCATTAAGCATGCTGAAACGTGCGCCATTCTAAACCCGGACGACCAAGCCCGTTCGCTGAATTTGCAGCGACCTCGAAAGCCTATCCACCCCATTTCCGAGCGACAACCGACGCAACATGTCAGAAACATCCCCACCAAACACCCTGTCTGTAGGACATACACACCCCGTGTAAAAACGCAGCCCACAAAAAAAGGCGACACCCCTCACAGGGCATCGCCTTTTTCTTTACTGCCGTTACAACTTATTCCGGCAGTTTGTACGCAATCACATAGTCACCCATCTTGGTGCCCAGCGAGCCGTGACCACCCACCACGAGCAGGACGTATTGCTTGCCGTCCTTGCCGGTGTAGGTCATCGGGGTCGCTTGGCCGCCCGCAGGCAGACGCGATTTCCACAGTTCTTTACCAGAGTTCACGTCGTAAGCACGCAGGTACTGGTCGAGGGTGCCGCTGAGGAAGCCGACGCCGCCAGCGGTGACGATCGAGCCGCCCATGCTTGGCACACCCAGGGTGAAGCCGATCGGGATTGGCGAGCTGTCGCGGCTGGTGCCGTTCTTGCGTTTCCAGACGACTTTGCCGGTGGTCAGGTCGATACCGGCGACGTAGCCCCAGGCCGGGGCCTGGCACGGTACGCCGAGTGGCGACATGAACGGGTGCATGATCACCGCATAAGGCGCGCCGGTGTTTGGTTGCACGCCAGCGGTTTCGCTCTCGCGTTTGCTGCCGGCCGCGACTTTTTCGCGTGGCACCATTTTCGAGACGAAGGCCATGTAGTTCGGGCTGGTGAACAGCATCTGGCGAACCGGGTCGACAGAAACACCGCCCCAGTTGAACACGCCGACGTTACCCGGATAGATCAGGCTGCCCTGTTCCGACGGAGGCGTGTATTGGCCTTCGTAGCGCAGTTCCTTGAACTGGATGCGGCACAGCATCTGGTCGAACGGGCTGGCGCCCCACATGGCTTTTTCGGTCAATTCCGGGGCCAGCAGGTTCAGGTCCGAACGGGCCTGGGTCGGTGCGGTGTGGTCGCCTTTCACGGCGCCTTGCGGAACCGGGATTTCCTTGATCGGGATGATCGGCGTGCCGTCACGACGGTCGAGGACGTACAGGCTGCCCTGTTTGGTCGGGGCGATCAGCGCAGGCTTGATGCCGTCGGCGGTTTTCATGTCCAGCAGGGTTGGCTGGCTGCCAACGTCCATGTCCCACAGGTCGTGGTGGGTGAACTGGTAGTTCCAGCGCACTTTACCGGTGCTCAGGTCCAGGGCGACGACGCCGGCGCTGAATTTCTCGGCGCCCGGGGTGCGGTCGGCGCCCCACTGGTCTGGAGTCTGGTTGCCCAGTGGCAGGTAAACCATGTTGAGTTTTTCATCAACACTGGCCAGCGACCACATGTTCGCCGAGTTGCGGCTGTAGATCTGGCCCGGGGCCAACGGTTCGGTGGCGTCCGGGTTGTTGCTGTCCCAGTTCCATACCAGATGACCGTCGCGCACGTCGTAGGCGCGGATCACGCCGGACGGCTCGTTGGTCGATTCGTTGTCGGTCACGTGGCCACCCATGATCACCAGATCACGAGTGATCGCGGCTGGCGAGGTGGAGTAGTAGCCACCCGGGGTGAACGGGCCGATGCCCTGGGTCAGGTCAACCACGCCTTTGTTGCCGAAGCCTTCGCAGATCTTGCCGGTGTCGGCGTTCAGTGCGATCAGGCGGGCATCGGCAGTCGGCAGGTACAGGCGACGCGGGCACGCCTGAGCGACGGCTTTGCCGGCCTCGGAGATGACGGCGGAGGCGGCGGTTGCAGACTTGGCGTACGCGGCTTCGTCGTAGTACGACACGCCACGGCAGGTCATGTGGGCGAAGCCCTTGAAGCCGACCGGGCTTTTGATCTGCGGGTCGAAGCGCCACAGTTCCTTGCCGGTGTCCGGGTCCAGCGCCAGCACTTTGCTGTGAGCGGTGCAGGCATAGAGCATGCCGTTGGCTTTCAGCGGGGTGTTTTCGTTGGTGAGCTCGACCGGGTCATCAGCAGTCGGCAGGTCGCCGGTCTGGATGCGCCAGGCTTCCTGCAGCTTGCCGACGTTGGCCGGGGTGATCTGCTTCAGTGGCGAGTAACGGTCACCGAATTCGCTGCGGCCATAGGCCTGCCAGTCGCCATCGGGCATGGCTGGCGCGGTGCTGGTGGTGTCGGCGGTGTCGCGACCCAGTTCGCCAAAGGTTTCGCCCGGGTGGGTGAACAGGCTGGCCAGAGCGGTGACGCCGGCCAGAATCACGGCCACGGTCAGGCCGCCGGTGCCCATCGGTGCAGGACCGTTGAGCAGCAGCGGACGACGGAACCACGGCAGCAGCATCACGAAGCCGAGGACAAACCACAGTGCCAGACGCGGCACCAGTTGCCACCAGTCCAGACCGACTTCCCACAGCGCCCATACGGTGCTGGCGAACAGCACGATGGCGTACAGGCCCAGTGCTGCGCGGCGACGCATCAGCATCAGAATGCCGGTCAGCGTGATGCCGATACCGGCCAGCAGGTAGTACAGCGAGCCGCCGAGCGTGCTCAGCTTGATTCCCCCGGCCAGCATGGCCAGGCCCATCAGTAGAAGCAGAATGCCGAGCAGGCTCGGAAGCAGACGGCCTCGACTCGAAGCACTTTCGGTGCTCATAGTGTGGTTCTCCGTGACGTTTCAAGTAGTCCCGCGCTGTAGTCACTGTAGATGACGATTGGGCGCGGGCATGGTTCATATAAAACTTGTTCAGCTAAGTGAATCTTCTGCGGGTACCGGTCAGAACGACGACTGGATCTTGATCCCGCCGATCAGCGCGTCATCGACCTTGTCCACACCACCCGGATGGCGGATGTATTGCAGGTTCGGGCGCACGGTCAGCCAGTGGGTGACGTGCACGCCGTAATAGAGTTCGGCGCTGTATTCGGTGTCCTGCGGCGGCAGGTAGGACGGATCGTCGTAGTCGTAGACGGCGCGGGCCTGGTTGGTCGCTTCGGCGTTCTTGCGGTAGGCCGGGTTGACGTGGACGCGGGCCAGGGCAAAGCCGATGTCGTCCTTGGCGCGGGCGTCGAACAGGCCTTTGTAGACCACGCCCGCCTGAACGTAGTTGTCGACGGCGTTGGTCTTCTTGTCGTGCATCGTGCCGTTGGCAAACACGCTCAAGCCGCGGGAGTTGTCGCTGGCGACGCTGGTGATCTGCTGCTGCACGCCGAGCCACACGCCGTGTTTGCTCGAGGCGCTGCGATAGGCCTCGCCGCTCAGGGCCGCCGGCTGGCCGTTGCTGTCTTTATAGGCGTCAGTGGCCTTGGCGTTGCTGTAGTAGTAACCGGCGCGGTATTCGCCCGGCAGGCCGTTCAGTTTCGGCGTCCACACCAGTTCGACCGGCAGGATCGCGCCCTGGGTGCCGCTGCCGCTGAGTTTGAAGCCGTTGCCGCGATCGAGGTTCGACGGGTTCTGCTCGTAGGCGCCGACCTGTGCGTACAGCTCTGGCGTCAGGTGATATTTGACGCGCAGTGCCCATTGGCTGACCGGCCAGTTGTACCAGATGCCACCGACCCAGTTGCCGACCTGCGAGCCGCAGAACGCCAGGTTCTGGAAGTCGCACGGGAAGCTGTTGAAGTCTTCGCCTTCACCGAAGCGGCCGACCTTGATGTCGAGCTTCTGGTCGAAGAATTTCTGCTGGTACCACATCTGCGTCAGGCGGGTGGTCTGGCCACGGCCCCAGACTTCCTGGGCGGAAGTGAACCCACCGACGCGCGGGTCGTTGATGCGGTCGTTGCTGATGTTGTTGCCGCTGCGCTTGGTCACGGTCAACTGGAATTCGGCGTCACTCCAGCCGAGCAGTTTTTGCAGGTCCAGATGCGTACCCAGACCCCATTGATCGCTGTAGCGTGCGGTGCGGTCGTGGTCATAGCCGCCGTGCAGGTTGCTGCCCATTTCGCCGGTGTAGTCGAGCTTGAAGTCGATGCCTTTGGCCGAGAGTTCGCTGCGGGTGCCGTTCCAGTCACCGAGCATATACGGTGATTCACTGTCGAAGGCCGGAGCGGCCTGGGTGCAGGTGACGAGGCCAAGGGCGGTGCAGCCGCCGATCAGGCGCAGGGTTGAGATAGCGCTGTCTCGGGAGAACGGAAAATCAGGCATGAAATGGGTCTTTCTTGATCTTTTTGGGGGGATGGGCTGACCGCTACGATTTGACGCAGGCAGTGAAGCGATTCAGCAGAAGGGCGGCAGGATAATGTCCCGTTACAAAAACACAAAGTGCTTTTGCAGACATGAACCCTTTCGGATTCGGTAACAGTGCGGCAATCGATCACATTGCCGGGGTTGATCGAGCCTGCGATCTTGCACGGTTCACCTACATTTGAAGGAAGGCCTTCCACCGGCACAGCCCCTCGGCTAAGGTGCGCGGCTTCTGCATTTTCACTTCGCCCAAAGGCCCGGCATGAACGACCACAACCCCGATCCGCTGCACGGCGTAACCCTCGAACAGATCCTCAATGCACTGGTGACCCACTACGAATGGTCGGGCCTGGCCGAGCGCATCGACATCCGTTGCTTCAAGAGCGATCCGACCATCAAGTCGAGCCTGACCTTTTTGCGCAAGACGCCATGGGCACGGGAAAAAGTCGAACGCCTGTACGTGAAGCTGATGCGCACCAAGCGCCCGCTCTGAGATGAACGCCGTGCGGCGGCGACGCCTCATCACTTCGGCCGCGGTGCTGGGCTGGGCCGGGTTGGGAATTCAGCTGTACCTGATTTTCTTCGCCCGTCTGAGCGTCGGCGCCAGTCTGCTGGGCGGGCTGGTGAGTTTCTTCAGTTACTTCACCGTGATCACCAACACCCTGGTGGCGGTGGTGCTGACCTGCGCGGTGACGGATCGCGAATCCGCTGCGCGCCGCTGGTTTCTGCAACCCTGGGTCAGCAGCGGGATTGCCGTGAGCATTGCCGTGGTGGGCCTGGCCTACAGCCTTTTGCTGCGGCATCTGTGGCATCCGCAGGGCTGGCAGTTTATCGCCGACGAATTGCTCCACGACGTGATGCCGCTGCTGTTCCTGGCTTACTGGTGGTTTTGCATGCCGAAGGGCAGCTTGCGTCTGAAGCACCTGCCGCTGTGGCTGATCTATCCGCTGGTGTACTTCGCCTATGCGCTGTTGCGCGGGCATCTGCTGGGGGCTTACGCCTATCCGTTCATTGACGTGGCGCTGCTGGGTTATCCACAGGTGTTCGTCAATGCTGGAGGGATTCTGTTGGGGTTTGTGCTGATTGCGCTGTTGGTGATCGGCATTGATCGCTGGCAAGGGCGGCGCCTTTAACAGCGCCGCCGCTCGTATTCACTCCTCTTCGGAGCCTTCGACGCGCCAGTAACCGACGGCTTTGATGAACTGCTCGTCCAGCCCATGCTCATCGAGCAGCACCCGGCGAATCTGCCGCGAGACTTTGGTTTCCGTTGCCACCCACGCATACAGATTGCCTTTGGGCACCTGCAACTGCTTGACGGTGGTCAGCAGGCTGTCCTTGTTATCTCCGCGCAACACCCAGATCACGTTGACCTGCGCCGCGCTTTCCAGCGTTTGCTGCTCCTTGCCGTTTTCCACCTCGATCACCACCAGCGCCTTGCGATTGGCCGCCAGCCCTTCGAGGCGGCGAGCGATGGCGGGCAGGGCGGTTTCGTCGCCGATCAGCAGGTAGCTGTCGAAGATGTCCGGCACGATCATCGAGCCACGCGGGCCGCCGATGTGCAGGAACTGCCCCGGCTTGGCCTGTTCGGCCCAGGTCGAGGCAGGGCCGTCTCCGTGGAGGACAAAGTCGATCTCTAGCTCAAGCTTGTCGAGGTCATAGCGACGCGGGGTGTAGTCGCGCATTTCCGGCATCGGTACGTCGCTCTTGCCGGCGCCGAGCACCAGGGTTTCCAGCGCAGCGGCCTGTTCGGCGTTCTGCGGGAACAGCAGTTTGACGTGATCGTCGGTGCCCAGGCTGATGAACCCGGCCAGTTCCGGCCCGCCGAGGGTGATGCGGCGCATGCGCGGGGTCAGATCGACCACTCGCAAAACCTCGAGTCGGCGGCGTTTGATTTCATGCATTACGCGGTGGATGCCTTGGGTCTGGACTTCAGTCATTCGGCTTTCTCCGGAGCAGGTTGAACGGCGGGGCCGTCGACGATGGCTTTGGCGGTGTCGTTGAGCAGGTCGCGCACCCGCAGGATTTCTTCCGGGCTCCAGCGCCCGTGGTGCATCTGCAAGGCGTGGCGCAGGTTGTGCACCGCTTCATGGATTTCCGGCGGCCGGTCGTGGCCGCGCAACGAACGTTTGCTGACATCGATGCGCATGCGCACGCCGTCCAGTGCCACTGCTTGTTCGCTGAGGGATTGGCGACCGGCATCGGTGACCGCGTAACGCTTTTTGCCGCCCTCGGCATCGCCGGTGATCATTTCGCTTTCTTCGAGAAACGTCAGGGTCGGGTAGATCACACCGGGGCTCGGGCTGTAGGCGCCGTCGAACATGGTTTCGATCTGGCGGATCAGGTCGTAGCCGTGGCAGGGCTGTTCGGCGATCAATGCCAGCAACAGCAATTTCAGGTCGCCTGGTGCGAATACCCGGGGGCCGCGCCCACCGCGTTCACGGCCGTGGCGTTTTTCGAAGCCGTCACGGCTGTCACCGTGGTCGCGGTGGGGGGAATGATGGTCTCTCATTTCAGTCTTCTCTCGTCGTGTTTAGATACAACTTAAGATATATCTTTACGACTGGGCAAGGCCTTTTTGCCTGAGAGGAAATGGCAGCTGACGAGTGGTCAGCAGGTGCAAAAGGAGCGCAGCCGGACGAATATGGGTTACTTGTTCATCCAGAAAAGAATAACCAGAAGGTTAAAGCTCACACTCTATTAATGCTTGAGCTTATATTCTAAAAACAATAGAAAGTGCCGTCTCGCCGTGCTCTAAATGTTGTAATGTTTTTTCTTTTTAACTGTAGGTAGGGTATTGCTTACAGTCGCTTTTATATATTTTGATATTTTGATGTTTTTTCTTTCGTGTCGCGAGGTTGTTGAGCTACGAACTCGTGGGAAGTTGCCTGCTTACATTCTTGAGCCAAGAGTCGATCATGCCCCGGCGTTGAACTTCCATGTTTCGGTTCTTATCGGCCGGTATGACATGAACTTCAATGTTTCGATTCCTTAAAAGAAAACAGGTACTGACCGATGTTCAAGAAAATCGCAATCACCGCTTCTCTCGCCGCCCTGGCCCTGAGCTCGTCCGTGACCTTCGCCGCCGGTGAAGCGCGCCACTCCATCAGCCTAATCGCCCACGTACCTACCAACGGTTTCTACGTGGTGCCGACCGATGCAGATCTGGTCAACAAGGACCAGGACATGAGCTTCCAGCCAAGCACCGGCAAGATGCGCGAAATCAATGGTTTCTTCGATGTACGCAACAATAACGGTTCGGTTCATGCCAGCCTGGAAAGTGTTCCGCAGTTGATCTACGGAAATGAAGTCATTCCTCTGGAAGTGGCATTCAACAACAAGGTACTGACCCAGACTCCGCAAATGGTCGTGGGCGAATCCGAGTCCGATGTGAACTATCGTGCTCCGCTGAAAATCAGCGCCAAGGGCACCACGTTCAATCCGGGTGATTACACCGGTACTGTCGCGATGACCTTCGACGCCGTGCCGCCGGTGGCTGGGCGTTGATCAAGTCTCTGCGCTGACTGCCCGGTAGCGTTTCCCGGCGGGACAACCACTCCCCGATTGTCCCGCCGGACTTCAACTTGTTCGATATCAGAGTAAGAGTTCATGTTCCCGATGACACCCATCGCGGTCGCGCTTGCACTGCTGTTTTGTGCGGGTGCGATGGCGGCCCCTGCTCCTGCGGGTACGACACCTCGCAGTCTGCTGGCGCAAGCCAAAGGTTTGCCGGCGGATTTCGAGGAGCACTTCTTCGACGTACCCCTGGCGGTGCGGGTCGAACTTGACCAGCAACCGCTGGGCGAGGCCCTGGTGGTGCTGTCGCGCGATGATCGCATCACCCTGCTTGAATTCACCGATACCAGCGAGAACCGCTACGGCCCCGCCGAGCGGGAAAAATGGGCTGCTTTCCTCAAGCCAGGTGTGCCGCTGGGCGATTGCTCCGGATCTTGTCCGGATGATGTGCTGGCGGTGCACTACAACCTGGAAAACTCCCTGGTCTCGATCCTCACCGGCAATGCCGAGCGCGACCTCGAGGCCAAGCGTTATCACGATCAGCCTGTGGAAGGCAGCAGCGGCCTGATGGTGCGCAACCAGCTCAACCTGAATGGCGGCCAGGATCAGGATCTGGGCGGGCGCTATGGCCTGGAGGCCAGTGGCAGCCTGGGCAACTGGAGCCAGACGTTCAACATGCAACTGGCACGCATGGGCGGCCCCGACGACAAGCTTTACCACGCCGTGCATGAGCTATACACCCAGCGCGAGCTGCAAGGCAGCTTCTTTCGCCTGGGCTATTTCACCCCCAACTCCGAAGGTCTGACCCGTCAGCCGCGTACATTCGGCACCAGCCCTGACACGGCTGTCGGTGTGATGTACGGCAGTTCCGACAGTCTGGCCATCAACAATGCAATGCCCAGCGTTTACCCGATTTATGTCACCGCCAACCGTCAGGGTTCGGTGGAGTTCTATCGCGACGGCCTGCTGATCAACACCCAGTCGGTGCCCGCCGGGTTGCAGACCCTGGATACCCGGCCACTGCCCGGCGGCATCTATGAAGTGGAAGTGCGGCTGATCGAAGACGGCCAGATCACCTCCACTACCCAGGAACTGGTCTACAAGCCGAACAACTGGCGCAACCTCGACGAGCGCTGGCGCTACAACCTGTTCGCCGGCGAAGAAAGCAAACTGCTCAGCAACTGGGACCAACAGGCCAGCGGCAGTCCTACGGCCGGAGCGTCGATCAACTATCTGGCGCATCCCCGGGTGATTCTCGGATTGTCGGCAAGACAGATCCGGGAAAAACTGCAATACGGCACGTCCATCGACTGGACCCTGGCCAATCACCTCAGTCTGTATGCCAACGTCTACCAGACCCGGGATTACGGCACGGGACTGGATCTGCAAAGCCTCTATAACTATGGCGCCGGCAGCCTGATCCTCAGCCACAACCGAAGCTGGCTGGACACTACCAACCTGTACGACACCCTGCCTGACGGCACCCGTGTGCGACAACGCAACGTATTTGTCGGCCAGACCAGCAACTCGTCACTGGCGATCAACCATCGGCTCGATCAGCGCAACTCCCTCAACGCCCGGGTTTCTCACAGCGAAGGTAACGTCGAAGGAGTCGGCGTGGATCTGGGCTGGAACCGGCGCGCGGTGCTGTTCGGCAACGATGCCAACTGGCGCCTGTCGCTGTTCGACCGGCCCGGCAGTTTCAGCAGCGGTAATGATCGCAACCGTGGTGTCGATCTGAGCCTGAACCTGGCCATCGGCGCACCGGGCCAGCAGTTGACCGGCAGCATCGGCTCCCGTACCGATCGCGACGGCGGACGTGACAACAATGCCTCGATCGGCTGGCGCAAGGACTTCAAGGATCACGTGCTGCAAAACGTCTCGGTCACCGCGTTGAGCGACACCTACGGCATGGGCCTGTCGAGCCAGGCCAATTTCCGCACCGACACGGTCAATGGCGACGGTTTCGTTCAGCGTTCGTCCTACAACAACAATTTTACCGGTGGCCTCAACCTCGACAGCACCCTGGTGGTCGGCGGACAAAAGATGCTGATGACCAGCGAATACGAGATGCGCGGCGCCGGCATGATCGTCGACGTGGAGTCGGACATCGACGGCATTGTCCTGCGGGCCGATGACCTCAGTGGTGGCGGTGCGGCCTTGAAGCCGGGGCGCAACTTCATCCCGTTGACCGCGTACCAGAACAGCTCCGTGAGTTTCGACTTCGAGGGCAACCATGTGCCCGCCGCGACCATCGACCCGCCGCGTACCCGTTATCACCTGAACAAGGGCGGCGTGGATTACCGGCAGATTCGGGTGATGAAAACCCTGACCGTGCTCGGCCGCCTGATCGATGAACAGGGCCGGCCGCTCAAGGGCCATCACGTGATCAATCACGCCAGTCGCGGGGTCACGGAAGTCGACGGGTTCTTCTCGATGGAAATGAACGCCGGCTCCCCGACCCTGGAAGTGCGCCGCGATAACAACCTGCTGTGCCAGTTCCGCCTTAACGAAAAAGACCACCGAAGTGAAAACAACGTGCTGATGATCGGCGACCTGCGTTGCACGCCGGACACCCTGGCCGATCTCACGTCCACCGAACAGAAGGCGGGTTGAGACCATGAAAAGATCTCCGTACTGGCTGGGCCTGCTGGCAGCGCTGAGCCTGCCATCGGCCGAGGCCATCAATCAGGAAATCAGGGCATTGTTCCAGCCGGATCCCTCCAAACCGAACAAGAACGTCTTCGTCAACAAAACCCCGAACAGTGGCTATTGCGCCCTATGGCCCGATCAATGCGCTGACAACCAAATGTTCAGTATCGAGTTGCCGGTTCGATTCTCTTCCAGCCGTTTCATGTCGGCTGGCTTCCCGCTTTCATTGAAAGTGCCGGCCAACTGGAGACAACTGACGGTCACCAACCCGGACACCCAGGAAACCGAAACCGTCGAAGTGCGGATCACCGGCATCGGCTCCAATTTCGAGCTGAGCGACACGGCGGCCAATCTGGTCGGGGTATCGGACATTCTCGAAGGTCATCAAAAACTCTGGACCAGCAGTAGTTGGGTTTACGCGCCGTCACCCTGTCAGTACAGCGGCGTGGGTTCCTACACACCTTCGACCTATCGGTTTTTCTGGAAAACGCCGGTCGAGGCTGCCTGCACCAAGGTAGTGGCGTACATCATTCCAGGAATGGCTTTCAGAACAATGGATTTTGCCTACGAGTTGCGCACACCCAACCCGCTGGGTATGTCGACCGGGCTGTATACCGGCTCGTTGACTTACACCCTTGGACCTGGTGGCGACTTCGACCTTGGTACGCAGATGTATCCGGATGACAACAATCTGACCCTGGACTTCGTACTGGACGTGCAGCACACCCTCAAGGTCGACCTGCCACCGCACGGTGACAAAGTCTCTCTGGAGCCGGAAGGTGGCTGGCAGCGCTGGATCGAGGGTGGGCACAGGCCAACCAGGATTTATCGCGATCAACCGTTTTTCCTCTCCGCTTCGTCGCGCTTCAAAGTGATGATGCAGTGCGGTGAATCGTATGTCCCCAGTCTATGCAACTTGCGCAGCCCAACGACGGGGCAGCGCACGGACACGAGTGTACAACTCAGTTTGCCTCCTGGTATCGCAGGTCCTGGCGGAGGGGGGACCGTTTCCTTTCTTCCTTTGCAACACGGGGAATGGGCGGGTCCGTTTCAGCCTGGACATTACGTCGATCGAAAAGCGGGCTCGCTACGCTTCGAGATGCCGGCGAGCAGCATTTATCTGCTGCTCAAACCCGGCTTGAACGACACTTTCATCGGCTACATCACCGTCATCTGGGACTCGGAAGCTTGAGCGCCCGAGCTGGCCGTCATTTTTTTCATGGAGTGGAAGACGATGAAACGTCTGTTTTTGTCGAGTGCGCTGGGACTGCTCTGCGGAGCCGTGAATGCCGGACCGCAGATCAATGTCGGCACCGTATACGACTATCTGGATGGCAGTAAGAGTACCTATCTGAAACGCGTGTTCAACAGCGGTGACAGCACGGCCTTCGTCAAGGTCAACGTACTGGAAATTGTCTACGACCCTGATGGCAAGCCCCGGGAAATTCCGGTTGAGGCCTCCGCCGACGGCGCCTCCCGCAATGGTCTGATGGCCAGCCCGGCGCGGTTGATCATTCCAGCGAAGGGGATGCAGGGCACGCGTCTGCTGTATATGGGCGACCGCGACCGCGAGCGCTATTTCCGGGTGCGCTTCGTGCCGGTGGTACCGGAGAAGGAAGACAACTTCGTGGTGTCCAGCGAGGAGCGCGAGGACTACAAGAAAGCCTTGTCGGCGGGTGTCAATGTGATGACTGGTTTTGGCATTGTGTTTTTTGTGCGCCCAAAGGACAGTCGTTACGACACGGTGATCAACGAAACCCCGAAACGTTATGAGTTGCGTAACAACGGCAATACGGTTTTGGTCGTCGATGAGTTCAAGAACTGCTCGCAGGCTCGGGAAAGCGAATGTGGCGCGACCACCAAGCACCATGTCCTGTCCGGCAGAACGTTTGCTTTCGACAAAGAGGCAGGCCGTGAGTACCGCTTCAAATTGATTGAGGGTGAGCAACGCAAGAACCTGAAAGTGGCGGGCGGGTAATGGCCATGAACAAGCTGTGGATGGGGATTGCATTGATGGCGCTCTGGGGCAGCGAGGAGAGCCGGGCTGCCCGTGAAGAGCATACTTTCCAGGTGGCATTGTCGGTCCCAAGCCGACCTTTTTACGTTATTCCGTCGGAGTCGGACTGGATTCACCGTCCTCAGAGACTTGACTGGGATCCTGTGAGCTCGACGCTGGGCAGTTTGCGCAAGCATTTCGATGTACGTAATGACACCAGCGCCATCGAAGCACGCCTAGAGGGGTCACCTTACCTGTCAACCGGCAAGGAGGATGAACTGATTCAGTTGCTTGTCTTTTTCAACGGTGTGCAAGTGCCGGCGAGTATTCCTTCCCGTGAAGTTGTATCCCGGGAAATGGCCGCCGGGGGAGCCCGGGTGTTGCTGGAAATCAAACCCGTCAAGATAGGAGGGGTATACAAACCCGGCGACTACTCTGGCACGGTCAATCTGGTGTTCAACGCCAAATCTCCAGGGGAATGAAAGGTATCGGCGATCCTGCTTGACGGGGTCACCGCCCGGAAACGAAGCCGCCAGGGAGGCGGCTTTTTTATCGATGCAAAAGGAAGTGACATGATCAAGCAAGCGGTCATTGCCGTATCCGTGGGCGTTTCGACGCCGATGTCCGGAGGCGTTTTCGCGGCGCAGGAGAAACACATCTTTGAAGTTTCGGTGGACATTCCGACACTGGGCTTTTACGTGATCCCCAGCGAAGCCGACTGGATTCATCGCGAACAGACCTTGCCGTGGGATATCCACACCTCGACCTTGCTCGGGCTGCGCAAGAGTTTCGATGTGAAAACAGACGGCAGTGCCATTGAAGCGCGGCTCGAGAACTTCCCCTATCTGACGGCTGGCGGCGATTCGCGCGACAACATCGTGTTACGCGTCAGTTTCAACGGCAAGGAGCTCGCCCAGGATCCGACGCCCCGGCAAGTGGTGTCCGTCGAGGAAGCGACGGCAGGCCGTCGTGTGCAACTGGAGATCGTGCCGCGTGAGCAGGCCGGCGGCTACAAGCCGGGCGAGTACAACGGCACCGTCAATATCGTGTTCAACGTGGCAGCGCCGGCAGGTTGAACAGCACATACAGGACAAGGACAACCGACCCAAGGGGCAAGGAAATAGCCAATGGTTTCAGCTGTACGCAAGTGCTCAAGAATCAGCGTGTTCTGCTTTTGCGGGAGTATTTTTTCCGCGTCTGCGTTTGCCATCACTCAGGAAATTCGTGCTACTTACGTTCCCGACCCGGCTAACCCGCAGAGCAACAAATTCATCAACCAGACACCGCAGAGCGGGTATTGCGGCACCTATCCCAACGATTGCCGACGCCACAACCTGATGGGGGTCTCGTTACCGTTGCGCTTCACTTCGGTACAGGCAATCCGGCCTGAGAGCGCTGAACGCGACGGCGCAATGTTCAAGATGCCGGCGCAATGGCGCAGCCTGACGGTGCGCAATATCGTCACCGGTGAAGCAGAAACAGTGGAGATGCGTATTGGCGGATTTGGTACGCGTTATGTGCTCAGCGATACGGCGAGCAATCTCACGGGTGTCTCGGGCGATTACGAAGCACATCATGCCCTCTGGGTCAGAGCGGGGTGGAACTCGCCACCCAGGCCTTGCGAGCCCGGTGCCATGGCCTCTTATGGCGCGGACTTCTACCGGTTCTTTTGGTTTACGCCGGCTGAGGCTGTGTGCAGCAAACAGTCGGCGTTTGTGATCCCGTGGATGTCCTACGATTACCTGGATGTGGGTTATGAGCTACGCACACCCAACCCGCTCGGCATGTCGGCAGGGATTTATGCCGGTGAACTCACCTATGGCCTGGGGCCGGGTCAGGACATTGATGCCGGCAACAACCTGTTGCCCGACACTTCCAGCCTGACCTTCAGGGTTCTTCTCGACGTTCAACATGTGCTCAAGGTCGACATTCCACCCGGCGGCAACAGAATCGCGCTGGTGCCGCAAGGCGGCTGGCAGGCCTGGCTGCAACAGGGGCGTAAACCGGTGCGATTGTTTCGCGACCAGACCTTCAACATTTCGTCGTCGTCGCGGTTCAAGATGTTTGTCGAATGCCAGCACGGCGGCGCGCAGTCCTGCGGGTTGCGGGATACGGAGGGTGGCGGAGCCGATGCCCAGGTTTTCGTGAGCGTCAGCCTGCCCGACAGTATCACCGACGATGCAGGCCAGCCGGTGCGCCATCGACCGCTGACCTCCAGCCCGAATGCTCCGGGCTTTCAACCGGACCGGTTTCTGGACCGGACCGCGGGCACGTTGCATTTCGAAATACCCAGGGACTACGTCGAACAGATGCTGCAGCCCGGCCAGGCCAGACGATACGCCGGCAATGTCACGGTGATCTGGGATTCGGAAGTCTGACGCCCGCCTTGAAGGCAACCGGGCCGGTTGCCTTCAGGTGACTCCGGTCGGGTCAGATCCTTGCGCGGGCCATGGCCTCGCGAGTCAGTCTTCGTTTCAGCGTTTTCTCCTGCTGGCCAATACCTATAAGCAATTCGTCGTAAGTTTTCTGGCTCATTTTTTCCGGCGTGAAGACCACTGCGTCCGGTATGGAGAGTTTGCGCGCCAGTTCGGCGAGTGCCCGCCTGAGTGGCGGTGAACGATCAGCGGATTCTACCCAACTCGCCTGGGCTGCCCGCAAATCGATCAGCAGATCGGCCTTTTCCTGATGCGCACGGGTGTTGGCTACGATTTCTCCCGGCCAGGTCTCACGCAGATACTGATCCCAGAAGGATTGGTCGAGCATCTGGTCGATCAGACCGTCACCGGCTTCATCATCGATAATCTTGTCGTAGGCGGCATCAATGGTTTCATCGCTGACCCCGGCAACCTGACGGAATTTCATGGCTTCGGACTGCCAGGGCAGTTCAAGGCGTCTGGCCAGGCCGGTTTCATAGGCCAGATGGACTTCAACCTCGTCAGGTTCGCCTTCTCGGGCCGCGATATCGGCTCGGGCGATCTCGTTCACTTGCTTGAGTCGTGCAGCGCCTTTGGCCAGTGTCACCAATCGGCGCTCAAGCTCCTCGGGAGAGCTGGAAAAGATGCGTGCCTCCGACTCCAGTACACGTATTCCCATGCTGTTGAACAACTGGGCCCCGGCATCTTCGCAACCTTCGGGATCGGTCGACATCAGGAACAGCTCTTCGCGCAACCGGGTGTCGATGTCCATGGCGTCGACCATTCGCCAGACACGGTCGGTCAACTGATCCAGCGCCTCGCCACCCTGTTGGTAGTCGGCAGAACGGGTCAGCTTGTGCAGAACTTTGAAAAAACCATCGGAACCAGGCTCGCTTGCCAGTTCGTGCCACGCCTCGGGGCGAAGAGCCCCGATGCCGGGTGTTTCATCAGCCAGTTCGGTGTCCACGGAAACCGGCCATTGCTCCAGCAAGTCTTCGGCAATGGTCGCGTAGCTTTGCGAAGGGCGCATACCCACTGACCTTCGATATTGCTCGTAGGTGGAGCGGGCTCGTCTGGTGAGTTGATCCAGATGGACGCGAGTGCGGGCGATCAGTCGTGCTTCATTGGAACCGGGCGCGACTTCGGGGATGTACCTGAGCGGATTGTTGCCCAGATCGAGGAAGAATCCTGGGGGGCGGGGAACATCGAACAGGCCCAGCGGCCATGCGTCGATCTGCGTATTGATCAGGCTCAGGATTCGCAACCTCGGCATGCGCCCGACCGACAGGGGCATGCTGACGGGATTGTTGTCCAGTCTCAGGATTTCCAGGCGTGTCAGCGTGTTCAATTGCTGCGCATTGGTGGGTGTCAGTTGCAGCTGGTTGTCGTTCAGACGCAGGGTTTCCAGACGTTGCATCTGACCGACGCTGGCCGGCAGGGTCTTGAGACCGCAGTGTCTGGCGCTCAGTTGACGCAGCTGAGGGAAATCCTTCAACAACCCGTTGGAGGCCGAAGAGAACCCCTGACCGTCCAGGTTCAGTGTCGTGATCTGATCGAGCCAGGGTTTGAGGCCTTCGGGCAACTGCCTCCACCAATGCTGAAGGTCATGGGGCAGCATCTCTTTCGACAGGTCCAGCGCGTACCCGCTCTCAAGGCTGGTGCTGCGCTCCTGGAACACCTCGGATCGGCGTTCGAAACACTTCAGCAGGCGGTCGGCGATGAATCGCCCGCCTTTGTGCTGATAGTCATGATAGGCACGGGGCAGGTTGGCATCAGGGTTGTCGGCGTCCCAACTGCTCAGGTAGCTCTGTCTCCAGGCTTCCAGTTTTTCCTTCAACGTCTTGAGTTCACTTTCAAACCGCGCGATTTTCCAGTGTGCATCTCCCGTGGAGTGCAATGACCGGGTGAACGCCGTCACTTCTGTTTCGCTGAAATGCGGGTAGAGATTTCTGACTTTCTCTTCCACGGTCAGCGGCGCCTTGGACAGCCTCGGGCCGCGCAACAGCAGTTCCGTTTCCAGCGGGATGAATGGGTGGACGGAGGGGCGGGCCAGCAATGTCCTGCGTTCGGCCGGCGTCTCGCTCATGAGCATCACCCATTGCCTGAACATTCGCCCTTCACCGATGCGATAGCCCAGCGCCCTGAGCTTGGTTGCGGGGATGGCTGACAGTACGGCGTCGTAGAAATTTGCAGCCTCGTGCAGTTTGTTGTGAGCTGCGTCATGGACCTCATAGCGGCCGTGTTCGTCCCTGATCAGCCTGCGCACCATGGTGGCAGCATTAGGGCCCGCGCTGCAGCGCAGTTGGCCGTCGTCCGTGCCTTCGCGCACCTCGATGCGCCAGTCCTGGTAAGTGTCGGTGTGGACCTTCAAGGCATTCAGGGCGAGGCGTTCGGTGTCGGGTATCAGCAGTGCCGGATCATGCATGCCCTCATTGGCCCGGGTCGCCAGAACCTCGAATTCGATTTCGCGAGCCTGACTCTTCAGGCGCAGCGGGATGCGTTGCTGCTCGGTCATGATGCTGTGTTCGGCAGCTGTCGCCTCGCCTGCCACCGATTCGGCGAGTCTTGCGGGTAACTGCGGGAACTGGCGTTGGATCAACTGAGCACTGGTATCGGGCGTGCGATTCTTGAAGCGGTACTGATAGTCGAAAATCTCCATTCGCCGGGTAACCGCGAGCTCGGCCAACTGGTTGCGCAACACTTGCACCCGTTGGGCTTTCGGGTAGTTCCCGCCGAGCAGGGATTGCATGTCGACGTCGTCGAGAAAGTCCACCAGCCGCTCAGGGAGTTTGTTGTCCATTACATCGGCAATGCCGATGGACAATGTCTGACGGGAAGATGCCCGAGGGTTGCCGTATTGCCTGTAAGCACCGGTCAGATCGTTGTTTTGCCAGACCTTCAGGGCCTTGTCGGCAGGCCAGCCCGGCATGTCGGGAACCATCCGGTCAAACCAGTGCGACTCTGGATAGAGCGGCTGTCCGGTACGAATGAGTTCGCCGACATTTTTGGCTTCCTGCCAGGTCTTGAAGCGGGTGAGCGTATCGTCCAGCAACGGCGGTGGCGGGGTGTTTTCCACGTGCATCCGGCGCAGCGAGTCGAACGGCGTGCCACTGATGCGGCGTATGCGTTCCAGCTCGGCGTCACTCAAACCGTCGACCGAGTGACCCATGCGGCGCATCAGGCGCGCGCCTTCCCACTCATGGGGGGACTCGGCCTCGTGAGTCCAGGCCCCCCGGCCGTTGTGCTGCAGTCGTGGTGAATAAGCCTGCGGTCGGGAAGGGTGCTCGACACGATAGTGGCCGCTGTTGCGATCAAGCCTGACCGCATAGTGCCTGCCCTCCAGCGGCAGTACAGACTTGCCGGCGTGTTGGTGCAGACCCTGGGCGTCCGGTCTGGAACCACCCGGCGGCGTCAATCGCGACTGCTCGTACGGTGTGAGATCCGGGTGCCACAAACGCGTGCTGCCATCGAACGAACGCACCGCTTTCATGTTTTCAATCAACGGAGACAGCTTCAGCAGCAACGGCTCGGCGATGACGCCGCCAATGGCAAAAGCCGCCAGTTGCAGAACATCGTTGACCACCCCCACCACATGCTCCGCGGCTTCTTCCCAATGGGCCAGCGTCAGATCCACCACACCTTCGATGACTTCATTGGTCAATTGCCAGGCGGTGTAGCCGAGCATTGCGAGGCCGACGACAGGCACGAAGGGCGCAGCCACCATCACCGCCACGTTCAGGATGTCCTGGACAATCTTGAAGACGTTCGCCCACCAGTCTGCGCGCGCGCTCTTGTCCGCATCGGCGGTAGGCACGGCAATGTTGCGTGCATCGTTGAGGATCTTGTCGAGCTGCCGCTGATAGATAGATTCCCACAATGGTCCGGTGATGGCTGTTGTGCCGTATTGCAGGTTCGGGTTGCTGATCGGTGTTTCGCGCCAGGACGGACGCGAGTCTCCGCGTTCGTGTGGATACCATTTCACATGCGTCAGACGCTGTTTGAGATCGGCAAAGAAGTGCCCGCGCTCATGGTGATCGACGAACTGGCTGAAGAACTGCCAGTAATTGCCACCGGTGGAGGCCAGGGTTTCGTTCTTCTGCAACTGACGGGTCAGCTCCTTGAGAGCGTCGAGGTGGGAGTCATACTCTTTCAGCGGATGTTCGGGGTCGTGTGGGACGTAGACGATGACTCGCGAGGAGTGCAGCGGCTGAGCGGGATCGGGACGCAGGATCAGGATGCCGGTCATCTTCAGATCCATGATGTTCAGTTCGCACGCCTGCATCGGCTGCTGGCCAAGCTTGAGTGCCACGCGACCATCGAGCAGGGCGCGAATCAGTTGAAAACCTTCGCGGCTGATCTCTTTTTTCGCCAACGCCATGTGCGCGGCGGCCTGCAGCGTGGCCTTGTGACTCTGCACAACCCGTGACTGCACATAACTGCGCGCCACCGGCTCGTCGTTCAACAGCATTTCCTGCAGGTGCGCTTGATAGAGCCTGCCGATATCCAGTTCCCGACACAGCGTCTGGAACTGGGCAACGGTCATCAGTCGATCAAGTGGCGAAATATCGTACTGATCATCCGCATGTTCTCTTTTGACGAGAAACGCGGAATTCGATGCGTAAGTTTCGTTATAGGAAAAGTTGTTCAACGCGGCTTCGAGCAATGACACTTTTCTTGTAGTTGAACCCCCTAATGTCCCTATCACGTACCAAGGCGATGTGGCTTTGCGATACAGCATCAGAAACGTATTTCCGGTGTCGACATCAATGCCGGTTTTTTCCCGTAAACGGGCCTTGAGCAGCGGTTCGGCAAACGAGTGAATGTCTTTCAGTCGGGTCAGTGCCTTGTCGGCGCTGTTACGGGTTGCCCAGGCGTTTTTATTGACCCTGGCCAGTTGCGGCGTCATCCACGATTCACGACGAGGTTTGATCTTTCTCAACGCTTCGCCGTGTTGCGGCTGCATATCGATAAATACCGGATCGATCCGCGATTTGATTAATTCGTAATGTTGCCCTTTGTATTCAGTTGTTGCGGTCATGGGTACAGCCTTGAATAAGTCAGGAAGGTTCAGCCTAACGTTCAAGAGTGCAGAGAATTAGTTCAAAAGCCTGCTGTTCGAGTGCGAACCTGGCAGGCAAAACATTGAATATTGGAATGCATAAAATAATTAGTTATTGCCTCCACAACTTCAATCGGGGTTAAGCGATGGCAGGTTCATCAGGGCCACCTGGGGAACCTGCGGGGGGCGGCATTGCGAATCACTGCCCGGCTGCAGATACGGCATCAAAATCGGCGCCATGCCCTTGAGCACCTGCACTGGCAGGGCCGAGGTGAACTTGAAGTTCTCCGCCGAGCGTCCCGGAACGAACGCAGTGAGTGTGCCGAAATGGTGGTCGCCGATGTAGAACACGAAGGTCGCCGTACGGTTGATCGACTTGGAACTCAAAATGCGTCCGCCAGAACCGATGGCTTCGATACGGTTGTCGCCGGTGCCGGTTTTACCGCCCATGGTCAGCGGTGTTCCATCGTTCAGTTTGAAACTGCCGGAAACACGTTTGGCCGTCCCCGAGTCCACTACTTGCGACAGTGCCTCGCGCATTGCAGTGGCCACTTCCGACGGCATCACCCGTTTGCCGACATGAGGGTCGTTGACTAGTTTGGTTTCGTAAGGCGTGCCGGCAGCAAAATGCAGGCTGTCGATGCGCAGGGTCGGCATGCGCACACCGTCGTTGAGGATGGTGCCGATCAACTCGGCCAGCGCGGCGGGGCGGTCGCCGGAGCTGCCGATGGCCGTGGCCAGCGACGGCACCAGGTGATCGAACGGATAGCCGACTTTCTGCCAGCGCTGATGGATGTCGAGGAACGCTTCGATCTCCAGCATGGTGCGGATGCGGCTGTCACGGGCGCCCTTGTGCTTGCTCTTGAACAGCCAGCTGTAGACTTCCTGACGCTCGAACTGACTGGCCTTGACGATCTGGCCCCAGGTCGCGTCCGGGTGATTGAGCAGGTAGCCGATCAGCCACAGGTCCAGCGGGTGGACCTTGGCGATGAAGCCCTGGTCCGGCAAATCATAGGTGCCGGGGCCGTAGGCGAGGTAGAGGCGTTCCAGGCGCTCGTCGGTGAGCTTTTCGGTGATTTTCACGCCCTTGAGGTGCGAGCGCACGAAGGTGTTGAAGTCTTCTTGGCTGGCGTTGGGCAGCAGATAGCGGTGCACGGCGGCCATGCGGATCGGCGTCGGGCGCATGCTGTCGAGGAACGTATCGAGCCGGGCCTGGGTGTCCTTGTTCTTGTACTTCTTCCAGAACTTGAGCAGGAACGAGGTGCCTTCGCGGTCGGCGAACGAAGCGAGGTATTCCTGACGACGCGGGTCGCGGTCGTCCTTGAGCAATTCGGCGCTGTTGTTGGGGCCGGAATAGGTGGTGTAACGCACCAGATCGCGCATCAGGCGAATGAACGGCAGGTTGATCGACTCGCGCAGGGCATCGCGCAAGGTCGGCATGCGGCCGTTGTCTTCCTTGCGGAAGTTGTGGAACACGTGCAGGCCGCCACCGGTGAAAAACGCTTCGCCGGGGCTGGCGGAATATTTGCGGTCGAGGGCGGCGCCGAGCATTTTCGACAGATCGTGATCCTTGTTCTGGATCAGGTAATCGATCACCCACTGGGTCAGGCGGTCCTGATCCGGCACGTCGACTTTCTTCAGTTCCGGCACGGTCATGGCGCCGTACTTGTCATGCAGCTCCGAGATGATTTGCAGGTAGGTGGTCAGCACCCGCATCTTCGCCGTGGAGCCCAGTTCCAGTTTGCTGCCCTCGTTGATGTCGAACGGCTGGTCGGTACTGTCGGTCTGCACCCGCACTCGCGAACCGTCCGGAGTCAGCTCGAACAGGGTGAAGCTGTAGCGCACCTGAGTGGTGCTGGTGGGCGTCAGCAGGCGTTCGCCCATCAGCCCGACTTCGGTTGCATAGGCCGGGTCGGCGAGTTTTTTCAGGTAGGCGGTGGCCTGGGTTTGCAGCTCGCCTTGCAGGGTGCTGGTGGCCGAGAGGTCGAGGCGGTCGAGGTCGTACAGCGGACGATTGAGCATCGAGGCCAGACGGCTGCGCGCGACGCTGATGCCTTTGTTGGTCTCGATCGGCTGGATGGTCGGCTGGGTCTGCCAGTCGCGGTAGGTGACCTTGCTGGCCAGGGACGCATCGGCCAGCGCGGTGTCGATCACGCCATTCTGTTTGAGCAGACGCAAGTGGCTGTCAGTGAGATCGGCCAGTTCTTCACGGCCCTTGGTCAGGTAATGCGAAGGGCGGCGTTGGGCGATCATCAGCGAGAGCATTTCGCGCAGGGCCAGGCCTTTGTCCGCCAGGGTCTTCGGATCAGTCGCAGTGCTTGCCAGTTTTGCGTTGGCTTCATTGAAGTCCGCGCCGTACCAGACCCGCAAACCCTCGGCCATGCCGTGGACTTCGCCATGCCCCGGCACCGCCGACAACGGCACGCTGTTGAGGTAGTCACGAATGATGTTGCGCCGCGCCGGCAAGGTATCCGGACCGGCCTGATAGGCGCGCACGCTGGCGGAAATCATCTGGCGGATTTTCTCGGCACCGTTCACCGTCAGTCCGTCAGGCGAGTGACGATACTTTTCCAGTTGCGTGGCCAGGGTGCTGCCGCCGGCCGACTGCCCGGGCAGGTGCAGAAGCTTGGCGACTTGCGACCACGCGGCCATGCCGAAGCGCGGCCAGTCCACCGCCGGGTTGGCCATCGGCTGTTTGGGATCCAGCAGGAAACGGTTTTCGATGAACAGCAGGCTGTTGACCACCACCGGCGGAATCGACTCGAAACTCGAATACAGCTGTTGCGGATAGTTGTACTGATACAGCGGCGCGGCGCGGCAATCGGTGATCGACAGCCCGGCCTGGATTTTCTCGGAGTAGGGCACGAACAGGCCCTTGTCGGTATAGCCGAGCAGTGCTGGCGAGAAGCGCGTCTGTTCGGTGATCACATAATTGCGCTTGAGCAACCGAGGCAGAAATTCGTCCAGCGAGCTGTAGCCCAGACGCAGGTCGAACGGCCCGTTGCCCGGATAACGAATGGCTTCGCTGGGGCCCGGTTGCAGTTCATAGGTCAGTCTGGCGGCGTACTGGCTGACCTCGCGGGATTGAAAACGCGAGGTGCGCATTTCCTTGGTCGCGGCCAGGCCCACCACAATTGCAATGATCAACAGCAATAGCCAGAAAGCCTTCCACCCATGCCGGTTACGACGGGGTTTCTCAGGTGCAGGCGCTTCATCCACACGTTCAGTCGGAACCACTTTTTCACTCGAATCGGTTTGCCACAAAGCGCCCATAGTCGATTGATCCATTCACGCAGATTGATCGGACTTGTCTGAAGCTTAGTCGGTGGTTGGCGCGGGTGAAAAAATTGTGAAGGGGCGAGCCTGAACAAATCTGCAAACCGGGCAGTCACTTCGCAATGCTGGACTGCAAGCCTGACAGGGCCGGATTAGAGCAGTGCGCGGGTAAATACGACTTGGGTAGGGGCATGACGCTGCACCATTGCTGTGCAATACTCGGCGCCCATTTCGGCAGTGAATAATCCGGTTTTTTCAGGAGTGTTTATCTCGAAAGTCCGATGATTGGCGAATTATGTCGCTGAATATCGCGTCTTTTAGAGTGAAATTTCCTGCTGGAAGCTTTTTATACTGCCAGCCCGCTGATCCTCCAGGTCTGGCCCTGCAGGACGCATCTGCCCACGAGGCAGGCGCGGTGTCGGGAAGCCAAGGCCTACCGGCCGACGCTTCGACACACGGTGGTCTATCCAATAACAAGACGAGGATGTCCCCAAATGCCAACAGGCAATCACCTGCCTCATGGCGAGACCGCTCAAGGCGGCCCGCTCAAACGCGAACTCGGCGAACGGCACATTCGCCTGATGGCGCTCGGCGCCTGTATCGGTGTCGGTCTGTTTCTCGGTTCGGCCAAGGCCATCGAAATGGCCGGCCCGGCGATCATGCTGTCTTACATCATCGGTGGTCTGGCGATCCTGGTGATCATGCGCGCCCTCGGCGAGATGGCCGTGCACAACCCGGTCGCCGGCTCCTTCAGCCGTTACGCACAGGATTATCTCGGCCCACTGGCGGGCTTTCTGACTGGCTGGAACTACTGGTTCCTGTGGCTGGTGACCTGCGTCGCGGAAATCACCGCGGTGGCGGTGTACATGGGCATCTGGTTCCCCGATGTGCCGCGCTGGATCTGGGCGCTGGCGGCGTTGATCAGCATGGGCTCGATCAACCTGATCGCGGTGAAGGCCTTCGGTGAGTTCGAGTTCTGGTTCGCCCTGATCAAGATCGTCACCATTATCGCCATGGTGCTCGGCGGCATCGGCATCATTGCCTTCGGTTTCGGCAACGACGGTGTGGCGCTGGGGATTTCCAACCTGTGGGCCCACGGCGGCTTCATGCCCAACGGCGTGACGGGCGTGCTGATGTCCCTGCAGATGGTGATGTTCGCCTATCTGGGTGTGGAGATGATCGGCCTGACCGCCGGTGAAGCGAAGAACCCGCAGAAGACCATTCCCAATGCGATCGGCTCGGTGTTCTGGCGGATTCTGTTGTTCTACGTCGGCGCGCTGTTCGTGATCCTGTCGATCTACCCGTGGAATGAAATCGGCACTCAGGGCAGTCCGTTCGTGATGACCTTCGAGCGTCTGGGCATCAAGACCGCTGCCGGCATCATCAACTTCGTGGTGATCACCGCCGCACTGTCGTCGTGCAACGGCGGCATCTTCAGCACCGGGCGCATGCTCTACAGCCTGGCGCAGAACGGCCAGGCGCCGGCCGGTTTCGCCCGCACGTCGAGCAACGGCGTACCGCGTCGGGCATTGCTGCTGTCGATTTTCGCCCTGCTGCTGGGTGTGCTGCTGAATTATCTGGTGCCGGAAAAAGTCTTCGTCTGGGTCACCTCGATCGCCACCTTCGGTGCGATCTGGACCTGGGTGATGATCCTGCTGGCTCAGCTGAAATTCCGCAAAGGCCTGAGCGCCAGCGAACGTGCCGGCCTGAAGTACAAGATGTGGCTGTTCCCGGTCAGCTCCTATCTGGCGCTGGCGTTCCTGGTGCTGGTGGTAGGCCTGATGGCGTACTTCCCGGACACTCGCGTGGCGCTGTATGTCGGCCCGGCGTTCCTGGTGCTGCTGACCGTGTTGTTCTACGTGTTCAAGCTGCAACCGAGCGATGCGTCCCGGGGCGCGGTGCGTTCGGCGTCGTAAAACGCCAGTGCTGAAACGCGAAAGCCCCGGTCGATTGGCCGGGGCTTTTTCGTTGGTGCAGGTTTAAAACCGCTGGTCTGAAAGACCGGTGAAAACGACTTCTGATCCCTTGTCATGTTCCAAGCTTTATCACTGTCGAAATCAGCACAGCGGTGAACAGAGGCACTGAAATGAGGATGAGCGATTTTCTCGTACGAGAACTCGGCCGCCGTCAGGTCGTGCTGTTTTTCCTGCTCGCCACGACGCTGTACATCCTGCCGCTGATCCTCGCCGACTTCCCCTACATCGACGACAACTGGCGCACCCTGGCTGCCGGCAATGTCTGGGCCGGGCAGGGGCGGTTGTTCATGGACTGGCTGTATCAGGCGCTGACGTTCACCGGCGCTGCGCCGAACATCTTTCCTTTGCCGTTGTTGCTCGCCACGCTGGCCATGTCATTGGCCCTGACCCGACTGACCTTTCACTATTTCCCCGAACCGACCCTGGCCTGTTGCCTGGTGCCGTTGCCGCTCTGGTACAACCCGTTCCTGTTGCAGAACCTGTCCTATCAATACGACGGGGCCGGCATGGCCCTGAGTCTGGTGGCGGTGATTTATGCGATCACTTTTTGCGGCACTTCCCGGATACCGCGATGGCTGGTGCCGTCGGTGTTACTGGCGCTGGCGATCGGGTTGTATCAGGTCAGTCTCAATGTGTTTCTCGGGCTGTGTTGTGTGGAGTTGCTGAGGAATGTTCATCGGCGAGTGCCGTGGGCGGAGTTCTGGCACCTGTCGGGATGGAGGCTGGCGCAACTGGTGCTGGCGGTGCTGATCTATGCGGTCACGGCCTATCCGTTCACGGAATCCGGGCGCACGGAGTTGCTCAACGGTAGCGCTGATCCGCTGTTGCAGATCGGCATCAATATCGGTCGGGTGATGGAGAAAGTTGCGCTGCTGTTTCACGGCGGCTACACAACGGTGTTTATTGTGTTGGTGCTGTGTGCACTGATCGGTGGTGTGCGGTTGGGACGGCAGATTCGCCTGCGCAATGAGCCCACCGCACAAGGTTTGCTCCTGGGATTTATCTGCCTGCTGACGCTGCCGTTGATTGTGCTGCTGGTGCCGGGCATGACGCTGCTGTTTCGCGACTTCAACGAAGGCGCACGCACCCTGATGGGGTTCGGCGTGCTGCTGATCTTGCTGTTCTATCTGGCCTATGTCGGGTTGACGTCGCTGCACTCGCGGCTGCCCCTGTTGTTGGCAATTCCGTTTCTGGCAACGTTGTCGCTGTCCTTCGCTTACGGGCGGGTGCTGATGATGGAAAAAACCTTCGCCAATAGCGCCCTGTACAGCCTCAGCCAGGACATTTCCTCCCATCGCGAACTGCGCGAAGCCAAACGGATTTATCTGTCAGTGACTTACTCCGATCGCTGGCTGGCGGGTGCGGAAGGCACGTTCAAACAACTGCCGGTGCTGCGCTACTTGCTGAACATCGACTACTTCATGCTCGCGGAAAACCTGCCGTCGGCCGGTATCACCAACGTGGTCGCGGAACGCGAACGGCGCAACGCCACCCGCGTCGGCTATCAGGGTTTTCCAGCCCTGGTGGATCGCCTCTATTACCGCATCTATCTGATCGGCGATTACGGTTTCATCGTCATGAAAGAGCCGCCCCATGGTCGGCTCTTGAGTTGGTGAGTATCCGAAGTGCTATGCCCTGAGCGTTACCGCTAGGCGGCCGCGATCTCCTGCGGCTCGAAACTGTCCGCCCGCGCCATCTGCCACATCCGCGAATAGAACTCGCCGTTCACTTCCCCGGTGAGCAACTCCCCCGGTTTCAGGAACACGTGCAGCTGCGAGAACAGTTTGATCTCGGTCGCCGACATGCGCCGAACCAGATGCTTGGCCGACAGTTGCGATGGATGTTCGAGGCCGGCGGCGGCGAGCATTTCTGCCAGCGCCTTCAACGTATTGCGGTGGAAGTTGTAGACCCGCTGCGCCTTGTCCGGCACCACCAGTGCGCGCTGGCGCAGATTGTCCTGGGTGGCGACGCCGGTCGGGCATTTGTTGGTGTGGCAGCTTTGCGACTGGATGCAGCCGATGGCGAACATGAAGCCGCGCGCCGAGTTGGCCCAGTCGGCGCCGATGGCCAGCACGCTGGCGATGTCGAACGCACTGACGATCTTGCCGCTGGCACCGAGTTTGATCTTGTCCCGCAGATTCAGGCCGACCAGTGTGTTGTGCACGAACAGCAGACCTTCGCGCATCGGCACGCCAATGTGGTCGGTGAACTCCACCGGCGCGGCGCCAGTGCCGCCTTCCTTGCCGTCGACCACGATGAAGTCCGGCAGGATGCCGGTTTCCAGCATGGCCTTGGCGATGCCCATGAACTCCCACGGATGGCCGAGGCAGAACTTGAAGCCCACCGGTTTGCCGCCGGACAGTTCACGCAATTGCTGGATGAAATGCATCATCTCGATCGGCGTGGAGAACGCACTGTGGCGGGACGGCGAGATGCAGTCTTCGCCCATGGAAATGCCGCGGGTGTCGGCGATTTCCTGGGTCACTTTGTGCTTGGGCAGAATCCCGCCGTGGCCGGGTTTGGCGCCCTGGCTCATCTTGATTTCGATCATTCGCACTTGCGGGGTCTGCGCCTGGGCGGCGAAACGTTCCGGGTCGAAACGACCGTCGCTGGTGCGGCAGCCGAAGTAGCCGCTGCCCAGTTCCCAGGTCAGGTCGCCGCCGTGTTCGCGGTGATAGGGGCTGATGCTGCCTTCACCGGTGTCGTGGGCGAAGTTGCCGAGTTTCGCACCCTGGTTCAACGCGCGGATCGCGTTGGCGCTGAGGGAGCCAAAACTCATGGCCGAAATGTTGAACACCGACGCCGAGTACGGCTGGGTGCATTGCGGGCCGCCAACGGTCACGCGAAAGCTGTTCGGGTCGCTCAACGGCGCCGGGCGCATCGAGTGACCGATGAACTCGAAACCCGACTGATACACATCGATCAGGGTGCCGAACGGTTTGTCGGCGCTTTCGTTCTTGGCCCGCGAGTACACCAGCGAACGCTGGGCGCGGGAAAAGGGCAGGGCGTCGCTGTCGGATTCCAGCAGGTACTGACGGATTTCCGGGCGAATACCCTCGACCAGATAACGGATGTTGCCCAGGATCGGGTAGTTGCGGCGTACCGCGTGGGGGCTCTGCATCAGGTCGAACAGACCGATCAGGCTCAGCACCCCGGTGACGGCGGTGATCGGCCACAACCAGTCATGGTCGAGAAAGGGCAGGCTGGCGAGGGTGAAAATCACGCAGACGGCAAAGAAGGCGTAGCGGCTCAGGAGTGACAGGCTCATACGGTTTCCTTGGTTCGGACGGTTTTTTTGCGGCAGTCAGGCGTTCTGCGCCTGCAGAAAGATCGAAAACAGCTCCGACTGGGACTTGATCCCCAGCTTGCTGTACATGTGTTTCTTATGGACTTTCACGGTTTCAACAGAGATTTCCAGCTTACGGGCGATTTCTTTACTGGAGCAACCGCTGAGCATCAAACGCCCGACATCCAGTTCCCGGGCGGTCAGTTGCGCGCCCTTGAGTTGCTGCACCGACGCTTCGAGTTGCACCCGCCAGTCCGGTTGCGCCGGCGACGGGGCGAGGGCGACGATTTCATTGATTTCGTAGGGCAGGCGCTGGCGCAGCAGGCCAAGCACCCACGGCTGGATCAGCGACAGCAGGGCAATCTGCTCGCCACTGAAACGCTGCTTGCTGCCCAGTGACAGGCACAGCGTGCGGTCGCCTTCGAGCTGGCAATTGAACTGGATTTCGTCGGCCACCACATTCAGACGAAAGTATCGCTGGTAATACTCGGTCAGCTCGAAATGCTCCGGCGCGACCTCCGACAGGCGATACAACCCGGTGCGCGATTGCTCGCGACAGGCGATGTAGAACGGGTCGAGCAGGTACAACCCGCGCAGATAATCCTGGAACAACTGGTCGGGACTGCCGTCTTCGCCCGGGCATTCGGCGAACACCTGAGGGTGACGGTCGGCGCTGAACAGCAGCGCCACCCAGCTATCGAACGGCACGTACTGGTCGAGCAGGCGCACCAGTTGTGCCCAGAAATTCGGCTTGTCGAGGGCGTCGATCAACTGCCCGACGGCGCGGTGCCAGGTGATGTCGTCAAACGAAAGAGTCATGCCTCTACCCCTATCGGGTTACCCCGGCCGCGTAATTCCCTGGCCAGTCGAATGCGAAGCATACTGGCCCACAGACAGCCGCCGGGCAATCTTTCGGCGCCCGGCGCTCATAACAAGGACTCCCCATGAAAGTCGAACTCGCCCAACTGGCGGGCCGTGACAAAGACACGGCGTACAACCTCGAGCGCGCCCTGGCGGCGATAGCCGCGTGCCCGGCTGACACGCAACTGGTCGTGTTCCCCGAGACCCATCTGATGGGCTTTCCGACCGCTGACACCGTGGCGCAGATCGCCGAAGCGGTAGACGGCCCGACCGTCAGCGCGGTGCAGGCCGCGGCTCGCGAACGCAACATCGCCGTGGTGATCGGCATGGCCGAAAACGACAACGGCCGTTTCTACAACACCACGCTGCTGATCACCCCCGAAGGCATCGCCCTGAAATACCGCAAGACCCACCTCTGGGCGTCGGATCGCGGTGTGTTCGAGGCCGGCGACCGTTACGCCACCTGCCTGTGGTACGGCGTGCGGGTCGGCCTGTTGATCTGCTACGACATCGAGTTCCCGGAATCGGCCCGCGCCCTGGCGCAACTGGGCGCCGACTTGCTGATCGTCACCAACGGCAACATGGATCCGTACGGGCCGACTCACCGCACCGCGATCATGGCCCGGGCCCAGGAAAACCAGGCGTTTGCGCTGATGGTCAACCGTGTGGAAGCCGGGGATGACGGGTTGATGTTTGCCGGCGGCAGTGCGCTGGTGGATCCGCTGGGCACGGTGCTGTTCGAGGCCGGGCGTGAGGAAGGACGGTTCAGCGTTGAACTGGATTTCGGCCAGTTGGAACTGGCGCGCAAGGATTATCGCTATCTGGATGATCAGCGGTTGAGGTTGCCGGGGGAGGTGGTTGAACACGCCTCGGGAGTACGAGAGCTGCTGATCCCTTCGCGCTAAAGAACAGAAGATATCCGATCGTGCCCACGCTCTGCGTGGGCATGCAGCCCGGGACGCTCTGCGTCCAAAGAGCGGACGCGGAGCGTCCATGGAGGCATTCCCACGCGTAGCGTGGGAACGATCAAACCTTTGAGTTGTACCCAAAACAACAAAGCAACACCCGAAACATTCGCCGAACTCGGCCTCTGCCATAAATCCAATAAAATCCGGAGTAAGTCGCCCATGGCTCGTTTGCAACGCACCCTTTCGCTGGGGTCGGTGGTGCTGTTCGGCATCGCCTACATGACGCCGATCATTGTCCTCGGCACGTTCGGCATCCTCGCCCAATCCACCGCCGGCATGGTGCCGGCCGCGTATCTGGCGGCACTGGTGGCGATGTTCTTCACCGCCATGAGTTACGGCCACATGGCCGCCGCGTTTCCGGTGGCCGGTTCGGCCTACAGCTATGTGCGCAAGGCCATCAGCCCGAAACTCGGTTTCATCGCCGGTTGGGCGGTGCTGCTCGATTACCTGTTTCTGCCGATGGCGATCTGGCTGATCGGCGCCGCGTACCTCGCTTCGGCCTTCCCGTCGATCCCGCAGTGGATCTGGGTGCTGGCGTTCATCGGCATTACCAGCGCGATCAACATCATCGGCCTGAAGCTGGCCAACGGCATCAACGCCTTGCTGATGCTGGTGCAGTTCCTGGTGCTGATTGCCTTCGTCGCCCTGTGCGTGCATTACATCGGCGGCGATGCCAGCACACCGCTGTGGTCGATCAAACCGTTCTTCAACGGCGACATGCAGATGCCGCTGATCATGAGTGGCGCGGCTATCGCCTGCTACTCGTTCCTCGGTTTCGATGCGGTCAGCACCCTCACCGAAGAAACCCGCGACCCGCGCCGCACCATCCCTCGGGCAATCATGCTGATCACCCTGATCGGCGGGCTGATCTTCGTCGGTGTGTCGTACTTCGTGCAGATCGCGCATCCGTCGTTCCAGTTCGACAACGTCGACTCGGCGGCCTACGAAATTGCACGCAACATCGGTGGTGACCTGTTCGTCTCGATCTTCCTCATCGGCCTGATCGTCGGTCAGTTCGCTTCGGGTCTGTCCGCCCAGGCCAGTGGTTCGCGGTTGTTGTTCGCGATGGGCCGTGACGGTGTGTTGCCCAAGTCGTTCTTCGGCACCTTGCACGAGCGCTTCGGCACGCCGGTCAACAGCATCCTGCTCTGCGCGGTGGTGGCCTTGCTGGCGCTGAAACTCGATGTGACCACGTCGACTTCGTTCATCAACTTCGGCGCGTTCCTGGCCTTCAGTCTGGTCAACCTGTCGGTGATCTTCCATTACTGGATTGGCGGCGAGAAGAAAGGCTTGCGCGAGCTGGTGCTGTTTCTGGTCTTCCCGTTCATCGGCCTGGTGGCGGACTTGTGGCTGATGGTCAGCCTCGATCACCTGGCGGTGTACCTGGGCCTGAGCTGGCTGGCGATTGGCGTGGTGTATCTGGCGGTGCTGACCGGCGGCTTCCGTCGCCAGCCACCGGAAATGGATTTCCAGGAAGCGACCTGATCTGACCTGACATCAGGCCGCAGGCCGGGTCTGGCGCAATGGCAGTTGCACGCGAAACGTTGTGCCGGTCCCCGGCGTGCTGCTGACGGAAATGTCCCCGCCGTGTTTCTTCACGATGCCATAGGACAGGGACAACCCCAGCCCTGTCCCCTGGCCGACCGGTTTGGTCGTGAAAAACGGGTCGAAGATTTTCTGCAGGGTCTCGGGCGCAATGCCCGAGCCGTTGTCGGCCACTTCGATGATCGCCGACTCCCCCTGCACAGCGGTGCGCAGGGTAATGGTGCCGCGTTCCGCCCCCATGGCCTGCGCCGCGTTGACCACCAGGTTCATGATGACCTGATTGATCTGCGAGGGCAGGCATTCGATGTCCGGAAGGTCCTGATACTCCTTGACCACATCGGCCTTGTACTTGAGTTCGCTGGCGACGATGTTCAGGGTCGAGTCGATGCCCTGTTGCAGGTTCGCCCACTGCCATTGCTGCTGGGTATCGACCCGGGAGAAGTCCTTGAGGTCCTTGACGATCTGCCCGACCCGGCCGATGCCTTCCTTGGATTCGCGGATCAGCACCGGAATGTCTTCGAGCAGAAAATCCACTTCGAGGTGTTCGCGCAGTTGCTGCAACTGCGCAGCGGGCTCGGCGGCCAGGGTCTGCCCGGCGGCGTGATAGGCGCCGAGCATGGCCAGCAACTGCTGGAAGTAACCGTCGAGCGTGCCGAGGTTGGAGGAGATGAACCCGATCGGGTTGTTGATTTCATGGGCAACCCCGGCCGCCAGTTGCCCCAGCGAGGCGAGTTTTTCCGACTGCACCAACTGGCCTTCCAGTTGCTTGCGTTCGTCGATCTCTCGCTGCAAGGCTTCGCTGGCCTGCTTGAACTGGGCGGTGCGCTGGTCAACCAAATGTTCCAGGTGATGCATTTGCAGCGACGCGCGTTCGGTCATCTGCCATTTGGTCAGCAGGGTGTTGGCCATCTGCTGGACCTCGATGTTATCGAACGGCTTTTTCAGGATCAGCAACCGGTCATGGGCGTGCAGGCGATCCAGCAGTTCGTCCCAGGAATAGTCGGAATAAGCGGTGCACACCACCACCTGTAATTGCGGATCCTGTTGCCAGAGATGCTCGATGGTTTTCGCCCCGTCCCAACCGTCGGGCATGCGCATGTCGACAAAGGCCAGGGCGTACGGGCACTGCTCCTGCAACGCCAGGTTGAGTTTGGCCAGGCCTTCCTCACCGCCATAGGCCGAGTCCAGTTCGAACGTTGCTCGCCGGGGCTTGGCAGGTGCGCCGAACAGGGCCGCTTCCATCTCGTCCAGTTCCGCTGACTGCGCCTGGGTCGGGGCGAGGATCTTGCGAAAGTCTTCGTGGATCGACGGCATGTCGTCGATCAACAGAATGCGGCGGTTCGACAGTTCGCTCATGCGTTCTCCGTTACGGTGATCAGCGGAATCTGCAGGGTGAACATGGCGCCCAGCCCCGGCCCGTCACTGTGGGCGGTGAGATGGCCGTTCATCTCGATGGCCGCCAGGGCGCAGCTGTGCAGGCCGAAGCCATGACCCTCCTTGCGGGTCGTGAAGCCGTGGGCAAAGATCCGTGTCATGTTTTCCGGGGCGATGCCTTCGCCATCGTCCCTGACGCTGATTTCCAGAAAACTCTCGTCGACGATCTTCACGCCCAGGGTCATGGTCCGTGGGCGGTTGCTGAGGTCGGACATTGCGTACTTGGCGTTGCTGATGAGGTTGATCAGGATCAGCAGCAAACGGTGTTTGTCGCCCATCACCTGAGGCACGTCGCCGTATTCCTTGACCACCGTGACATGGTGCCGGGTGAGTGCGCCGGCATTCATGCGCAGGGCGTCTTCGAGCAGTTCGTTGATGTACAGCGGCTCGGTCATGCTGTTGGCCCCGGCATAGGATTGCTGGGTGGCGACGATGTCCTTGATGTGATCGACGCTCTTGTTCATCTGGGCCAGTTCGTCGGCCATTTCCTGCTGTTCCTGGGCGATGGCGCCTACCAGTTGGTTGAGGTAGCCGGGCAGCAACTTGCCCTTGGCGTCCTCGGTCAGGAATGGCCCGAGGTCGTCCGGGTGTTCGTTGATCAGTTGCATTGCCTTGCCCAATCCCAGGGCCTTGCTGCTGCGCAGTTTTCGCGAGATCAGGTCGGAGGAAATGTTCACGCTGTTGAGCACGTTGCCGACGTTGTGCAACACGTTGGTCGCGATTTCGGCCATGCCGGCCTGGCGCGCGGCGTCGAGCAATTCGCTCTGGACGTTCTTGAGCTCGCGGGTCCGTTCATCGACCCTTTGTTCCAGCACATCGTTGGCGGTCTGCAGGGCCGCGTTGACCCGGTTGATCTCGGCGAAGCTGCGGATCAGCCGGATGGCCAGCCACAGCAGTGACAACATCAGCAGGACGGAAAACAGTAGCAGGTAGAAATGGTATTTCTGGTCGATCTTTTCGACCCGCTGCTGATCCTGATCGAGCATGTTGGTGATGGTGTCCAGGCGCTCGGCCACGGGAATGGCTTCGATCTGGTCGAGCAGGCGGTTGACGATCGGCTGCTCGCGCAGGATCAGGGTGATGTGATTGCTCAGGATCCTGATCGGCGTCTGGAAGTCCCGGGGCAAGCGTTGCGCGTTCACCGTGAGTTTGTTCAAACCCAGCTCGATATCGGCCGCCTTGTCGTCGGAGGCGACCTGGGCGAATTCCAGTGCGCTGAGCAGCAGGTCATAGGTGTCGGTGACGATGTTCTGCAATTGAATCTTGTCGAGGTCGGACAGATTGGTCAGCTGCGCCTGAATGTCATCCTCGGCGGTCGGCAGAAACGCCAGGGAGTTGCGCAACAACGCGTTGTGTGACTTGAACTGTTCGACCAGACGGGTCTTTTCCTGCATGGCTTTCAGGAACCCTTCGTGGGCCTCATCCCATTGCGTGGAGTCGTTGCGCCCGTGCCCGGACTCCATGGTGTCGAAGCGTGCCCACAGGCGGTTCATCTCGTTCATCGGTGAAACCAGCGGGTCGTAATTGTGCGAGATCGCCACCCGGGCCTTGAGGATTTCGCTTTCCCACAGGGCGTCCTGTTGCTTGATCTGGCGGATCAGGTCCCGGGATTCGGTGTAGGTCGTGGTCTGCTCGGAGCTGGACTTGAGGTACAGAAAAACCAGGGTCGAGGCCAGCAGCACGGCGACGAGCCCGAGCAATATCAGGCTGACCCGGCGTGACATCTTCATCATGGCTTGCCCTCCCAGTGCCCGGTCAGGGTCTTGAGAAACTCGATGATCAGCGCCTTGTCTTCCTCGCTCGGCATGCGGCCCAACTGATACTGGAACATCACGTCCACGGCCCGTTCGAGGGTGGGCGCCGAGCCGTCATGGAAGTACGGCGCGGTCAGCGCGACGTTGCGCAGGCTCGGCACCTTGAACACGGCGCGATCGTCTTCGTCGCCGGTCACGTTGAACCGGCCCTGGTCGGCCAGCGTCGGGTTGCCGCGATCGGCGATGTAGTCGCCGAACACCCCGAACTTCTGGAACATGTTGCCGCCGATGTTCACCCCCTGATGGCAGGCGATACAGCCGTAGTCCTTGAAACGCTGATAGCCGTATTTTTCATCCAGGGTCAGGATGTCCGTGTTGCCCAAAAGGTACTGATCGAAGCGTGAGTCGGGTGTCAGCAGCGTGCGTTCGTAGGCCGCCAGGGCGTTCTGGATATTGGCTTTCGTCACGGCATCCGGGTAGGCAGCGCTGAAAGACTGGCGATAGTCGGGTTCGTCGGCGATCCGTTGCACAACGGTGTTCCAGTCGCTGCCCATTTCGTGGGGGCTGGTGATGACGACATTGGTCTGCTCTTCCAGCGTTTCGACGCGACCGTCCCAGAACTGGCGGAAATTGAGGCTGGCGTTGAGCACGGTCGGCGTGTTCACCGCTACCGGTTGTCCATCGAAGCCCGGGGAAAAGGCTCGGCTGTCGGCCCCGTTCTTGTCCAGTTGATGGCAACTGGCGCAGGACAGGGTGTTGTTGACCGATAGCCGTGGATCGTGGAAAAGCTGGCGACCCAGTTCGACGCGCTTCGGGTCCTGTTTCGGAATCTCGGGCAAGGGTTTCAGCGGCTCGTCCAGCGGCGCGGCAACGGTATTGGCGCAGGGAACGAACAGCAGCAGGAACAGAACGCTGCGGGACGGGCACGTCGGCGGCGTGTTCATGATGCGCTCCATGGCCCCGGCAACCCGGTCATCAGCAGGCGGGCGAAGGCGTCCGCCGGCAGGGCCTTGCTGAAGTAGTAGCCCTGGCCTTCCTCGCAGTGGTGGGACCTGAGAAAAGCCAACTGTTGCGCGGTCTCCACCCCTTCGGCGATGACGTTCAGGTTCAGGCTCTTGCCCAGGCTGATGATCGCGCCGACCAGCGCGGCATCGCTGCTGTCATGGCTCAGGCCGCGAATGAACGACTGATCGATTTTCAGCACATCGATGGGGAACCGCCGCAGGTAACTCAGGCTGGAATACCCGGTCCCGAAATCATCGATGGCCAGCTTGACCCCCAACGCTTTCAAGCGGTTCAACGCGCTCATGGTCGCGTCGACGTTCTGCATCAGCACGCCCTCGGTGATCTCCAGTTCCAGCAGCACGGGATCCAGCCCGGTCTCTTCCAGCACCTGTTCGATGCCCTCGACAAAGAGGCGCTGGCGAAAGTCGATGGCCGAGGTGTTGACCGACATGCGGATCGGCGGCAGCCTGGCTTTTTGCCAGTCTCGCGTCTGACGACAAGCTTCGCCCAGCACCCATTTGCTCAGAGGCACGATCAGGCCGCTGTCTTCGGCCACCGGGATGAACTCCGATGGATACACCCAGCCATGTCCCGGTTTTTGCCAGCGCACCAGCGCTTCGGCGCCCACCACCCGGCCGCTGCCCAGATCGATTTTCGGCTGGTAGTGCAGGACGAATTCGTGCCGCTGCAGGGCCTGGCGGATGCCCGATTCGATGCCTTGCTGTTCCCGGGCGCGCTGGTTCATGGCCTCGATGAAGAAACCGATCTCGTTCGGGCCGCTTTCCTTGGCATTGCGCATGGCCGTTTCGGCTTTTTTGATCAGGTCGATGGCTTCCAGTCCGTCGTCCGGATAAATACTGATGCCCACGCTGGCGGTGACACTGACGTCGTGACCGACAATCGTCTGTGGCTCACGGATGGCCGCCAGCAGTTTTTCGGCGATGCTGCGCGTCTGCTGCGGGTGGTTGATGTCGCTGAGCATCACCACGAACTCGTCGGAGCCATAGCGAAAGACCGAGTCCGATTCGCGCACGCAGGCCAGCAGTTGCTGGCCGACCCGTTTGAGCATCTCGTCGCCCGCCGGATGGCCCAGGGCATTGTTGATGCGCTTGAAGCGATCCAGGCCGAGAAACATCACCACCAGTTGTTTGTCATGGCGCCGGCAAGCGGCCAGTGACTGGGTCAGACGGTCGCCGAGCAAGGTGCTGTTGGGCAGGCCCGTGAGGCTGTCGTATTGCAACAGGTGCGAGACCTTGAGCAACTCGTGCACGCGCGCCTCGATGGTTTGTTCGAGGCTGAGCATCTTCAGCGCCGCGTCCTGGGCCAGTTGCCATTTCCAGGTCAGGGCATTGGCCATCTGCCGGATTTCCAGGGTGTCGAACGGTTTTTTCAGGATCAGTAACTGATCGCCGAACTCCAGGCGCTCGGCCATGGCTTCCCAGCTGTAGTCGGAGTAGGCGGTGCACAGCGCGATTTGCAGGTTGGGATCGACCTCCCACAGTTTTTCAATGGTTTCCAGACCATCCCAGCCGGGCGGCATCCGCATGTCGGTGAAGGCGAGGGCATAGGGACGGCCTTCGTCCAGCGCGTGTTGCACCAGTTTCAAGGCTTCCTGGCCCTGGTAGGCAGAGTCGAGCTGGAAGGTCAGGTGCGGCGACTGGCGGGTACCGAACAGCGTTTGTTCAAGACCACTCAGATCCGCTTCGCCACCGCTCTCGGGGGCGAGGATCTTGCGGAAATCGGCATGGATCGCCGGCGTATCGTCGACGATCAGAATCCGCCGGTTGGTCTGGGGAAAAGGCGTTTTCATCCTTCATCCTCCTTGGGCAGCGTGGCGGCCGCACTCCAGTCCTTCAGCAGTCGGGCTGCCTGTTCAGGGCTGACCGCTTCGCTCAAGCTGAAGCCCTGCACGTTTTTCAACGGTGCGCAGGACACCAGGGCACTGCCCTGATCCTCAGGCGTGACGCCTTCGGCGCTGATGTCGATTGCCAGGTCCCGGGCGAAATTGACGATCGCCCGCAGCCGATTGGCGCCGTCTTCATCCTGAGCCGCATTGTCGATCAGGGACTGGGCGAGTTTGAGGTGATTGACCCGGTAGGTTTTCAGGTAATCGAACGATGAGTATTCGGTGCCGAAATCATCGATGGCGATGGTCACACCCAACTCGCGCAGGCGCGGCAACGCATCGTTGTGTGTCCATTGGGTCTGGGCCAGTGTGGCTTCGGTGACATCGAATCGCAGATCCCATGGCGCCAGCTCCCAGCGGGCCGTGGTGCGCAACACGTCGTAGATCAGTTCGGGACCGGACTTGAGCTGTGCCAGGGAAATCTTGATCGCCATCACCGGTGGCGCCACTCCCTCGTTTTGCCACTGACGCATCTGCCAGCAGGCGTGATCGAGGATCCAGCGTCCGAGTGGAATGATTGCGCCGGTCTTTTCCGCCGCCGGTACGAAGGCCGACGCCGGCAGCAGGCCAAGCCTGGGATGTTGCCAACTGACCTGCGCGGCCATGCCGAGAATCTTGCCGCTGTGCAGGTCCACTTCCGGCATGTAATCGAGCTTCAGCCCTCCCTGGGTGAGGGCCGTCGTCAACTCTTCGGCAAGGACCATGCGTTCGGCCACCTCCCGGGTGATTTCCTCGGAGTGGAAGTGATACTGATTGCGTCCGGATTCCTTGGCGCGGTACAGCGCCATGTCGGCCTGTCCCAACAGGCTGTCGGCATCGAAGCTGGCGGGGCTATAGCTGCTGATGCCGATGCTGACCGAAATGCGCACGGCGTTGCCGGCCAGTTGATAGGGCGCCTGCAGAGCCTCAAGGATCTTGGTGGCCATGGCGGCGGATTGGGTCGGTTCGCTGACGTCCAGTTGCAGGATCGCGAATTCATCGCCACCCAGACGCGCCACTACATCGTTTTCCCGAACGCCGGATTTGATCCGTTGTGCCACTTGCTGCAACAGCAGGTCGCCGACCGGATGACCGAGGGTGTCGTTGATTCGCTTGAAGTGATCCAGGTCCAGGTAAAACACCGCGAATGGCGCCGCCCCCCGACGTGCGGCGGCAAAGGCTTGATGCAGGCGTTCGATCAGTGTGGCGCGATTGGCCAGCCCGGTGAGGCCGTCCGTACGGGCCAGCTGGGCCATTTTCTCCTCGGCTACCCGGCGTTCGGTGATGTCGAGGATGATGCCTTCCACTTCCAGCAGCCGGCCGTCGTGGTCGCGCACCGGGATGTAGCGGTTCTCCACCCAGCGCCAGGTGCCCTGACCGGTGCGCAGGCGAAACTCGATCGAAGCGCCCAGGGCATGCCGGTCCAGCACCCGCGCCATGGCGGCATCGACATTGGCCTGATCGTCCGGATGGATCAGCACCTGCGCCCAGTTGGCCGCCCCCACCAGATCGGCCGCGACATGCCCGTAGCGGGTGATGTTGTGGGAGATGTACATCAGCGGAAACGATGGCTCGCCGCGCAACCGGTAAAGGATGGTCGGGCTGTTCTGCACGATGATGTTGGCGTCGGACAGCTCCCGCGTGCGGTCCTGCACGGCTTGTTCCAGCAGGTTCATCTTCAGCGCGGCGTCTTCGGTCATTTGCCATTTGACGGTCAGAGCGCTGGCCATCTGGCGGATTTCGATCGCATCGAAGGGTTTTTTCAGGATCAGCAGGCGATCGTTCAGCGGCAACCGCTCGTCGATGTCTTCCCAGGAGTAGTCGGAGTAGGCGGTGCACAGGGCCACTTGCAGCTTGGGATCGACCTGCCAGAGCCGTTCGATGGTTTCCAGGCCGTCCCAGCCCGGTGGCATGCGCATGTCGATGAAGGCCATGGCGTAAGGACGACCAGCGGCCAGGGCGGCCTCGACCTTGTCCAGGGCTTCGCGCCCCTGAAAGGCCGAATCCAGCTCGAAATGTTCTTTTTGCGTGGTAGACGCGGTGGACGGGGTGCCGAACAGCAGGCTTTCGGTTTCGTCCAGGCTGTCGTCTTCAATCGTGGCGGGTTTGAGGATTTTCTCGAAATCGCCGTGGATCGACGCCGTATCGTCGACGATCAGTACGCGACGATTGATTTGCCCGGGTTGCACACTCATGGCGCAATACCCGCAAGTTCACGCACGTTCGTCATCGGGAGCATCCTTTTCCCCTCATCACACGCCTGCGCGCAGGCCGATGGTGTCGTCCAGCGACTTGAGCATAGTTGCCCCTTCGGCACTTCGCCTTACCCGATGATTTGTGCGGTCTGCGCGAAAAAATCATCTAGCCTGTCACTGAGGCGCGGGCAAGCGAGGAGGTCTGCCGAGACGCCTGTCATGTCCACCGTTTCCCGTGAGGCCTCGCCATGGAAGAGCAATCCGCCCCGACTTTGACCCACCGGCCCACCGTGTTGCTGGTCGATGACGAGGAGTCGATCCTCAACAGCCTGCGCCGCCTGCTGCGTGGCCAGCCCTATGACGTGTTGCTCGCCACCAGCGGTACCCAGGCACTGGAAATGATGGCGCAACGCCCGGTCGATCTGGTGATGAGTGACGCGCGGATGCCCAACATGGACGGCGCCACCTTGCTGGCCAACGTTCACCAGCTGTATCCGGCGACCACGCGGATCATGTTGACGGGGTATGCCGACCCTTCGGCGATCATCAAGGCCATCAACGAAGGGCAGATCGACCGCTATATCAGCAAACCCTGGAACGACGAAGAAATGCTCCTGATCCTGCGCCAGGCGCTGGAACATCAACATCTGGCCCGGGAGCGCGAGCGTCTGGAGCAATTGACCCGGGTGCAGAACGACCAGTTGAAGTTGCTCAACAGCACCCTGGAAAAACATGTCAGCGCCCGTACCGCCGAGCTGCAACAGACCGCCGACATGCTCGACCTGGCCTACGAGGAGCTCAAGCACAGCTATGTGACCGGCACCGAAGTGTTCTCGTTGCTCGCCAACCTGCGCCTGCCGCCGGCCAAGCAGACCAACCGGCAGATCATTGAACTGGTGCGCGGCTACTGCAAGGTGCACCGGCTGGACGAAGCCGCCAGCCGTGACCTGACCATGGCCGCCGCGCTGTACAACATCGGCAAGCTGAGCTGGACCGACAGCATGATGACCACCCCCTCGGACCTGCTGCACAGCACCGAACGCGACCGCTATCGGGGTTATCCGAAGCAGAGTGAATCGCTGCTGATGACCCTGGACCCGATGAAGGATGCCGCGCGGCTGATCCTGCACCATCAGGAGCACTGGGACGGCAGCGGGTTTCCCGACCGGCTCAAGGGTGAGGCAATTCCCCTGGGCTCGCGGCTGTTGAAACTGGCGGTGGATTTTGTCGAATTGCAGCGCGGGTTGATTCTCGAACGGCAGATGAACAGCGATGAAGCGTTGCTGTACCTGCGTCAGTACGCGGGCAAACTCTATGATCCCGAGCTGATCGAGGATTTCATCAAGGTGTGCGCGATGGTCAGCGATATCACCCTGACCGATCCGAGCGTCAAGGTGCTGGGCACCCGGGAACTGGCGGCGGGGATGATGCTGGCGCGCAACCTCAATGCCGACAACGGTATGTTGCTGCTCAATGCCGGCAAGGTGCTGAGTGCACTGCTGGTGGACAAACTGATCAGTTTCGAAGCCATGGAAGGTGGCAAATACAAGGTATTCGTAAAAGTGCCGGAGGAGGGCGAGGCGGCGCTTCTGGCCCAGTCTTGAGACCGTATGAGGTGACGCTGGCGCCGCCGGCATGGGATCCTTGCGGTTTTTCTCAAGGCCGGTGGCTGTCCCATGACCTCTGTATCCGCTGTTTCCCCCCGCATCATTCGTATTGCCGCCGCGCTGCTGCTCAACCCCGACGGCCAGACCCTGCTGGTGCGCAAGCGCGACACCACGGCGTTCATGCAGCCCGGCGGCAAGATCGAGGCCCATGAGCTGCCGGTGCATGCGCTGGCCCGTGAGCTGGAGGAAGAACTGGGGCTGGTGATCGATACGGCGCAGGCGACTTTTCTCGGCCAGTTCTCGGCACCGGCTGCCAACGAGCCGGGGTTTGTCGTGCAGGCCGAGATCTTTCAACTGACCATCGACGCCGACGTCTCCCCGGCCGCCGAGATCGAAGAGGTGATCTGGATCGATCCGGCCACCGACGGCGATGTCGTTCTCGCCCCATTGACACGTGACCTGATCCTGCCGTTTTATCGAGCCTCGCTGACTGCGATCGCCTGATCATTCGTACAAAGGACTTCGTCATGATCCCGCTTCAAGACCTGCTGATTTTTGCTGCCGCTGCACTGCTGATGGTACTGACGCCGGGGCCGAACATGATCTACCTGATCTCCCGTTCGATCTGCCAGGGACGCAAGGCCGGGGTGACCTCGCTGCTCGGCGTGGTGGCGGGGTTCTTCGTGCATCTGTTCGCGGCGGCCGCCGGTTTGACCGCGGTGTTTCTCGCGGTGCCGATGGCCTATGAAGTGTTGAAATGGGCCGGTGCGCTGTACCTGCTGTGGCTGGCCTGGCAGGCGGTGAAGCCCGGCGCGCGTTCGCCGTTCGAGGCGCAGCAACTGCCGGCGGATTCGTCGCGCAAACTGATCACCATGGGCTTTCTCACCAGCGCCCTGAACCCGAAAATCGCAGTGTTCTACCTTTCGGTATTTCCGCAGTTCATTTCGCTGGAACACGGCTCGGTGTTCACTCAAAGCATCATTCTCGGTCTGACTCAGATCAGCGTCAGTTTCAGCGTCAACCTGTTGATCGCGCTGTTCGCGGCGGGCATCGCTTCGTGGTTCGTCAGCAATCCGACCTGGCTGGCGGCGCAGCGTTATTTCATGGGGTTTGTGCTCGGCGGTCTGGCCGTACGGCTGATGCTTGAACAACGCCGGGCGGCTTGAACATGTGGATCGAACGGCTGGACGCCAGTCATGCGCTGGCCTATCGCGAATTGATGCTGGAAGCGTATGACCGGCATCCGCAGGCCTTCACCTCCAGCGTGCGCGAGCGCGCGGCGATGCCCTTGAGTTGGTGGGAATCACGCCTGACCAGCAAGCTTGATGCGGTGTTCGGCGCGTTCGAAGACGGCCGGCTGGCGGGTATCGTCGGCCTGGCGTTCGAGCCTCGGGAAAAGGCCCGGCACAAGGCAACGGTCTTCGGCATGTATGTGTCGGCTGAGTTTCGTCAGCGCGGGCTGGGCCTGAAACTGATGGAGGCCGTGCTGGGGGAAGCGCAGCAGCATCCGGCACTGAAAATCATTCAACTGACCGTCACTGCCGGCAACGAGGCGGCGTTCCATCTGTACCAGCGCTGCGGTTTCGTCCAGTTCGGCCTGGAGCCGATGGCGGTGCGGGTCGGCGAGGACTACTTCGACAAGATCCACATGTGGTGCGCGCCTTTCGTGCCATCCGCCAGCCTTAACGAACCGCGCTGACCCCATCCAGCGTCGAGAACGACGTGTCCTTGGCCGTCAGCAGGAAATCGCGCATGTACGGCGCGTCCAGCATGTCGGCACGGATCGCCGCATACAGCGTCGCAAAAAGACCTTTCTCGCCCAGCCGCTTGGCCTTCACGTAACCCCGTGAGCTGTATTCATGCAGCGCCCAGTGCGGCATGCCGCATACGCCACGACCGCTGGCCACCAGTTGCATCATCATCACCGTCAGCTCTGACGTGCGCACCTGCGCCGGTTCGATGTCGGCCGGTTCGAGGAAGCGGGTGAAGATGTCCAGCCGGTCGCGTTCAACCGGATAAGTGATCAGGGTTTCGGTCAGCAGGTCTTCGGGGACGATGTACGGTTTGCTCGCCAATGCGTGCTGGTTGGCGACCGCGAGCATCGCTTCGTAGGTGAACAGCGGCACGTAGGTGATGCCGGCAATTTCCAACGGATCGGACGTCACTACCAGATCCAGGTCACCCCGGGCCAACGCCGGCAGCGGTGCGAAGGAGAAACCCGAGGCCAGGTCGAGTTCGACTTCCGGCCACGCATCGCGGAACTGGTCGATGGTCGGCATCAGCCACTGGAAGCAGCTGTGGCATTCGATCGCCATGTGCAGACGCCCGGCGGTGCCACCGGCCAGGCGCGCGATATCACGTTCGGCACCGCGCAGCAGCGGCAGGGTCGCGTCCGCCAGTTGCAGCAGGCGCAGGCCGGCGCTGGTGAAACGCACGGGTTTGGTCTTGCGCACGAACAACGGCATGCCCATGCGTTCTTCCAGTTCCTTGAACTGGTGGGACAGCGCCGACTGGGTCAGGTGCAGGCGGTCGGCCGCATCGACCAGGCTGTCGGCTTCGCGCAGGGCGTGCAGGGTTTTCAGGTGACGGATCTCAAGCACCGCAGGCTCCATGAGGAAAATTTGTGATCAACACGAAAAGGTTGAGTTTGTCTCATGTTGTCCTGGCTGTCGACAATGGCGCCATCTTTTACGCAATGGAGAACACTCGACATGGCCGTGGCCCACACCCTTGGTTTCCCGCGCATCGGCGCCGACCGCGAACTGAAAAAAGCCCTCGAAGCCTACTGGAAAGGCGATCTTGATCAGGCCGCTTTGAATCAGGTCGGCCGTGAGCTGCGCGCCAAACACTGGCAACTGCAGAAAGATGCCGGCATCGATCTGCTGCCGGTCGGCGACTTTGCCTGGTACGACCAGGTGCTGACCCATTCGCTGACCTTCGGTGTGATCCCCGAGCGCTTCGATGGCGTGCGCGATGAACGCGGCCTGCCGACCCTCGACACACTCTTCGCCATGGCCCGTGGCGCCACGGCTTCCTGCTGTGGCGGCGAACATGGCAAGACCCAATATGCGCAAGAACTGACCAAGTGGTTCGACACCAACTACCACTACCTGGTCCCGGAATTCACCGCAGACCAGTCGTTCAAGCTGAGCTGGGAGCAGCTGTTCGATGAAGTCGAAGAAGCCAAGGCCCTCGGTCACAACGTCAAACCGGTGATCATCGGCCCGCTGACTTACCTGTGGCTGGGCAAGGCGAAAGGCAACGATTTCGACAAGCTCGACCTGCTCGAGCGCCTGCTGCCGGTCTACAACGAAATCCTCGGTCGCCTCGCCGCGCAGGGCGTGGAGTGGGTGCAGATCGACGAACCGATCCTGACCCTCGACCTGCCGCAGGCGTGGAAAAGTGCGTTCGAACGCGCCTATCACATCCTTCAGTACTCGCCGTTGAAGAAACTGGTGGCGACCTATTTCAGCGGTCTGCAAGACAACCTCGGCCTCGCCGTCGGCCTGCCGGTACAAGGCCTGCACATCGATGCGGTGCGTGCGCCGGATCAGCTCGGTCAGGTGCTGGATCGACTGCCGACTTACAAGATTCTTTCGGTGGGCCTGGTCAACGGTCGCAACGTCTGGCGCTGCGAACTGGAGCAGGCGCTGGCACAACTGCAACCGGCCCAGGAGCGTTTTGGCGACAACCTGTGGGTCAGCAGTTCCTGCTCGCTGCTGCACAGCCCGGTGGATGTCGAGCGTGAAGACAAGCTCGATCCGGAACTGAAAAGCTGGCTGGCATTCGCCGTGCAGAAGTGCAGCGAAATCTCGGTTTTGCGTGATGCCCTGAACGATCCGCAAGCGCCGAAAGTGCAAAGCGCACTGGCCGAAAGCCGCGCCATCCAAGAAAGCCGCGCCCGCTCGCCACGCATTCACAAGGCCGACGTGCAGGCGCGGATCAACGCGATCAGCGCCAGCGACAGCCAACGCCATTCGCCGTTCGCCAAACGCATCGCCGCACAACAGGCGCGTCTGAAATTGCCGACGTTCCCGACCACCACCATCGGTTCGTTCCCGCAGACCGGCTCGATCCGTCTGGCCCGTCAAGCGTTCAAGCAGGGCAAGCTGTCGGCCAACGATTACCACGATGCCATGCGCAGCGAAATCCGCCATGCGGTGCAAGTCCAGGAACGTCTGGGCCTGGATGTGCTGGTGCACGGTGAAGCCGAGCGCAACGACATGGTCGAGTACTTCGCCGAGCAGCTCGATGGTTACCTGTTCACCCGTTTCGGCTGGGTCCAGAGCTACGGTTCCCGTTGCGTCAAACCGGCGGTGATTTATGGTGATCTGTCCCGTCCGAACGCCATGACCGTGGACTGGATCACCTACGCCCAGAGCCTGACCGACAAGGTCATGAAAGGCATGCTGACCGGCCCGGTGACGATGCTGATGTGGTCGTTCCCCCGCGAAGACGTGTCGCGCAAAGTCCAGGCACAGCAACTGGCGCTGGCCCTGCGTGACGAAGTGGTGGATCTGGAAAACGCCGGGATCAAGATCGTCCAGATCGACGAAGCCGCGTTCCGTGAAGGCCTGCCGCTGCGCCGTGAGCAATGGCAGGAATACCTCGACTGGGCCGTGGACGCGTTCCGCCTGACGGCCTCGGGCGTGAAGGATGAAACCCAGATTCACACCCACATGTGCTACAGCGAATTCAACGACGTGATCAAGGCGATCGCCGACATGGACGCCGACGTGATCACCATCGAAACCTCGCGTTCGGACATGGAACTGCTCGAAGCCTTCGAAGCGTTCGACTACCCGAACGACATCGGCCCGGGCGTCTACGACATCCACTCGCCACGGGTGCCGGACACGGCGGAAATGGTCAAGTTGATGAGCAAGGCCGTGAAGCGTATTCCGGCGCAGCGCTTGTGGGTCAACCCCGATTGCGGGTTGAAGACTCGTGCCTGGCCGGAGACTGAAGCGGCATTGGTGAACATGGTTGCGGCGGCACGGCAGTTGCGCAGTCAGTTGGCCTGACAAAGCGGGGGAGCGCATTGACCGCTCCCCCGTTCGTTTTCACAGGTTCTCGAAATGGATCAGTACCGACGAGCGCTTGCCGATGTCGGCATAAGGCAGGGAAGGATCGTCGGCGTGGGTCAATGACCGGTGTTCGGGCAGCTTCAAATGGGCCTTTTCGAATTCGCGAAAGCCGGGGGTTGCCTTGGAATAATGGAAGTGGGCATACCACAGCAGTCGTGGTGGTGCCTGTGTCCTGTCGCGGACTTCGTATTCCTGCAGGTAATCGATACGACCGTCCTTGCGTTTGCCGAGATTTTTCAGTGGCTGAACCTTTTGAATATCCACGGCGTGCTGTCCGATCAGGTCGTCGAGCATGCCATCGGTCGGGTTCTTGCTGTTCAGTGACTGCCGGGTGCGCATTTGTCTTCCGCGAATCCGGACTTCGGTCGCTTTGCCGCGCAGGGTAGCGATGATCGGGTGCTGCGCATCGATCTGCTCGATACGTTGTGCGCGGCGAATCAGTTCGTCCGCTTCACTGACCATCATGTGTTCCAGGTCGACCGGGAGCATGTCTTGCCGGGCATGGTTGTTCACCTTGGTCTCGTAAGTCGGCAAGCGATCCAGTCGCGTGCGCGCCTCGGTGACTAACGCGTCCAGATTTCGCTCGATGGGGGAAGTCGATCGGGCAGGGGTGTTCAAGAGACGGTATTTGCCGTTGCTGCCCTGTTCCCACACCTCATCGACACCGCCCTTGCCGGTCAAGTGATAGCGGCGTGTCTGGGTGGTCGACTCCCAGTGTTCGACACCGATCAGTAATTGATCGTCTTCGGTGATGAAGATCTTTTTGTTGCTGCGCCCGGTGGGTGCGGACACTGTCGGCAGTTCAAGGGTTCTGCGGGCCCGGTCGGCCATTTTCTCGATGCCGGCCAGCAGGGCAGGGACGTCTTCCATGTGAAAATGTTGGGAGTAACTGGCCGTCCACGCGGTCATGGCTCGCCGAAACTGTGCATACGTATCGAGGCAGTCCTGCAGGATCTGATTGCGTTGGCCTCGGGTCGCGCCGGCCTCGGGCAGGCTGAACTGGATGTAGAGGGCACGATCCATCCCGGCGCGCAACTCTCGTGCCTGACTCTGCAGAAAGTGCCAGGACAGCTCGCTCAGGTTGTCGTAGCGCTGGACGATCTCCAGCAAGCTGCCGGTCTTGAGATAGAGCAGGTTGCTCTCGCTCAATCGCTTGTTCAAACCCTCGACTTCGGCACGGAGATGCGCTTTGTCCCGGGGCAGGCTGATGCGTTCGTACCATTGGTTGAGATCGCGCATCAGGCTTTCGATCTCCTCGGTTTTTTGCATCGTTTCCAGGCGCAATCTGCGAATCTCCCGGTGAATGGAGATGTGTTCATCGAGCAGCTCTGCTGGCAGGTCGATCAGACGCTCGATCAGCGGGTCAATCCGGTCCAGCAGCGGGCTGACCTGGTGATTGACGTGATGAACGCGCAGTTGAACCCGATCAGTCACTTTCCAGGCGTCCAGGCTCATGCATTCGATGACCTTGCGTCGCTTGTTGCCATGGGTCAGAGGCAACAGATCGGTCAGTAACCGGTAACGCCGGCTGGCTATTTCGATATCGCCGATGCAGGCCGCATCGGCGGTCGCTCGCAAGGCCGGGCGTTGATCGAGGGGGGCGTCGTTGTAGCGGGTGATGGCGGCGTGGCTTTCGGCGAATCGGGCGTCGATCTGCCGGGCGAGGTCATCAGTCTGCCGGGTCAATTGGTGATGGCGACGAAACACCCGGTCACCCCACCAGCGTGGCAGACGTTGACGAATGCTCATCGGCCAGACAGGATCCAGCGCATCCGCGAGGTGCCCGAATACGTTGCCGCCTCCTGCGCCGCCGCCGTCGAATGTCGTTCCATACACCCCGAAATGGGTGTCCCAGTTACCCGCTTCATCCAGAGCGATTGGCTGCTTGTAGGTTTTCTGCGAACTTCCGGCCAGGCGCCAGCCCCGTGAGTCCTTGCTCAGTTCAACCTGATAGATCCGTCCCTGACGGATAACAAAATCGCCGTCGGCATGTCGGTAGACGTTGCGAAACAGACCTGCGCTGGCCGGTTCCATGCCGCTCAGGAAAATGGGCTGCTGGCACTCGTAGCCGGCAAACCGCGCACTCAGATGTTGCGCGCTGCGCCTGTCGGGTACGTGAAACGTGGCAGGGCTGGCAGCCAATTTGCGCAACTGCCGGCCACGCGTCACTGTTGCGGCCCCGGTGCCTGCGCCTACGGTGGGCAGAATGTCCATCGCCGCATCGATCAGCGCCAGCAGCAACCCTTCGATTTCCGACAGTCCATCGCCCACAGCACCCCGCAGCAATGCAGACACGGCCTGATTGGCGCTGGTCCAGGCGTCGTACAGGCCAATGGCAGTGCCGACAAATGGCACGAGACTCAGCGCCAGTTTGATGTAGGTAAACACTCTTGAGCCGCTCAACGCGTAACGCTCACCAGCCAGGTCGGCATTGGAGTGCGAAGTGCTGCGATGGGCCTGGATCAGTCGCCCCATTTGCGCATTGAGCAGGTGCGCGGCCAAAGATGTTGTCGCCGGCCAGCGTTCACCCACTCCGATCAGGGCATCGAAACGCTTTAACACGGCTTGCCCTATACGGTGCTCGTGGGCGCGTACGTCGCCTTGCACAGCCCGGCCGGCCAGGTAACCAGACCATTTTTCCTGCATGCACAGGTTGAAGAGCGCCTTGCGCGCGGTTTCCAGATTGTCGTAGCGACGCAGACATTGCCCATCGGGGCTGTCGGTCAGGTACAGCAATGTTGTCCCGCTGACCTGTTCCTCTATGAAGCTCACGCCGGAGATCGTCACCGGGCCTTCGTTTGGTGTGTCCCTGCCGCCGGAAGTCAGCAGGGCCGGCAGCAAGACGATGTGCCTGTTATTCGCACGCCAGGCAGGGGCGGTATCGGCATCGATGGCGATGTCGAGGATTTGCAGGTCCTGCGCGCTGATGTGTTTTTGCAGCCGGGCGCATTCGCCTTGCAGTCTGAGTACCAACCGCCACGGTTCCAGCAGGCACTCGCGACGATGTTCGTTGACGAACGGCGTGTCATCGTTCGATCCCATGAATACCTGGTGGATCAGGGTTTCGTAAGCTTTGGGCAGGTCCAGGTCGGGCAGTGTTCTGGTCAGGTAAGCCTTGGTAATACCGGCGGCCAGGATTTGGCGCTCGGTCTCGTCTGATGCGGTGACGTCGACTTTCATGAAGCCCAGGCGTAGCGCCAGGGGCTCCATGCTCATCGACGGTGTGTTGTCGATATTGCTCTGGGCGAGGGTTTCAAGGGACATCTTGCTGCGTGTCTTGCTGGGTACCAATACCAGTTTCTTCGGGGTGCCCGGCGCGCCAGGGGCGTTGAACGCATGGTGTTCCATCGCGACTGAATCGGGCAGATCCAATTGCACATCGAAAATTCCCTTGAGCGAAAAATCCTCGCGCAGGCGGGCTTGCAAATGTTTTCGGGTGAATTCGTCGCGCGGTGGCAGGGCCGTTTCCATCAGGGTCTGACTACGTTGCATGGCTTTGATGTATGCCTCGACCAGCCACCTGAGTTCGCTACGGTCGAACCCGGACAGATTGCTCAGCCAGTCCGGCAGGCTGGAGGCCAGAGCAGCGCTGGTGTCTTGTTCTCCAAGGTGCGACAAGGCCAGTTGCCGTGCGGCGCTGACGGGCACTTGCAGTCTGGCGACAAACTGCCGGCGCAAGGTTTCGAGATATTCGGCATGTAGCGCCGACCGGGGTGTTTCACTGTCGTTCCGGCGTAGGGCGCCTGCCTGCTCTTCGAACTCGACGGACACCTGATTCAGGACATGCTGCAACGGATCGCCTGTGATCCGGCTCAGTTGCAACATCAGCAACGGGTCCTGCTCCTGTACCTTGAACACCTCGCACTCCAGTTCACGACGATTGTCGAACCGTTGCAATCCGCCACCAGTACCCGGCCAATACAACAGCAGAGCATGAGGCGCAGCGGGATCCGACAGGGCGACCTCGTGGGTGATGACCAGCGGTCCGTTGAGCGTCTGTCGGGAGGCGTTGGGCCGGTCGCGCGCCGATAGCGATATCTCGGCTGCGCACCAGTCGGCATCGGTGTCGCCGGAGGTGTCCAGAACAGACATCAGTGCCACGTACTGTTCTTCACTCAGTTGCTTGAGTGTGTGCTGCAGTCCGGCTTCGGCGAGCAGCCCTTTTTTGTGCGCCTGGTGCAAGGCGGTGAATTCGCGATCGAGGGTAACCGTATCCAGTGCGCGTTCGCGGTACAGCATGGCTTGAGCTGCCATATCGGCCGCCAGTTCAGCAGCTTCCAGACGCTGAAGCTGATCCTTGAACGCCTGGCGCTCTTCATCTCTGGCAACGGTTGACCAGATTTGCAGGGCGTCGCGCTGTCGCTCGAGTGCAGCCTGGCGCACTGGCCATGGAATATCGGTGGTCAGCGCACCGAACAACGGTTGCTCTTCATCCCGGGTCGCCGGCCTCCACTCCGGCACAGCAGGAGGGGAGGCCGGCGACCCCGCAATGCGCAGTTGGCGTTCCAGCCTGTCTGTCTGGTCCAGAGCCTGAGCGCCATGCTCGGCCAGTCCGGACTTGCCGGCCGAGCCCTGACGCAAGGTATTGATCCGGGCCTGTTGCATCTGGGCCAGCACGTCTGTCATGCCTGTGGTCAATGGCAGGGCTCTGGCACTGTATTCAAAGCGCAGCCCGGTTGTGAGCAGTCCGTTCGGAACGAGTCCCAGGCCAGACAACCAGGCCTCCATATCGCTGCGTCCGTCGAAGGACTGCAAGGGCACCGGATGATGGGGCAAATACAGGAGTTGCCGCCCGGATTGTCGGTCTCCGACGCTGATCACCCACGTACCGGGAATTTTGCCCCGGGAGTCGTTTCCGAGCACCAGCTCCAACCCTTCGCTATGCACGGGTTGATCACCCAGGCGTGGCGGGGACGACGAGGCATTCATGAGCAGCCATAACGGTTCTAAATGGTCGGCGGTCAGGCTGCGCTGCGCCAGCGCTACCTGAGCGGTTGCCTCCAGATGAGACTGGTACAGCCGGCCGGCCTGTTCACGACGTGAAAAAGCCGTCCCGGGCGCTCGGGCATTCCAGTACGACTCCCAGCGCCGGTTCAGTTCAGTTTCCGGGGCCAGCGCCGTGATCCGGACCAGCAATTGAAGGGGGGTAAGGGACGCCATCGCATGGTTGCTGTCGAGGCCGGTTACTGCACAGGGGCGGGCGAGCGTCGTTTCCGGTTGGTCTTTTGGATAGATGAAGGCAAGCAGCGGCGTGAAACCGACAAATTGCTCGGAGTATTTATCAGTCGCCGGAAAGAGAAAGCCTGAATCCCGCTCCCCCAGATCGAGCTCACGTTCCAGCAGGTCAGTCAGCGAAGCGCGGATGGACGGTACGCCGTCAAACAGGTCACGCAAACCATGACTGGCACTGCGCCAGCGATCCATGGCGCTGTGTAACAGCGCGCTGTCGATGTTTGTCGGCAAAGGCAGCGAAGCAGGCCAGACGTGCGGTGCAGGCATCGGGTGATCGGTAAAAATGTGTTCGGACATGCTCAAGTGGCTCGCGACGGGGAGCGGGAGATCCACTCCATATAACGAACCATTGAAAAGAAATGCCTGGGGGCAGTGGTGTTGCATAGTTATCGCGCCTGGAAATGACCGCTCGGCACTCTTCATCAAACTGTCATCGAACTGTGGCAGCGCGCTTGAACAAACTTCATCAGACTCGCGCTCTACTGGGGTTCTGCGTTTCGGTGTTTTTCATGTTCAAGGGATTTTTTGCAATCGCGGCGTTGTTGGCCGCGGTTTTTTTCGGGCAGGCGTCTTATGCGGCGTCGCGTTGCGACGTCAATGTACCGACCGAACGGGTCGATCTGGAGCAGGTGAGCCTGGCGTACCAGAGCATTGGTCGTGCGTCGGATCCGGCGTTGTTGCTGGTGATGGGGCTGGGCGGGCAGTTGATTCACTGGCCTGACGAAGTCGTGATTGCCCTGTGTCAGCAGGGATTTCGGGTGATTCGTTATGACAACCGCGATGTCGGTCTTTCGACCTGGCGCCAGGCGCCGGCCGAGGCCAACCTGACGTTTGAAGTGCTGCGTTACAAACTCGGTCTGCCGGTGGCGGCGCCCTACAGCCTGACCGACATGGCCGAGGATGCGCTGGGCCTGATGGACGCGTTGCACGTCGAGCAATTCCACGTGCTCGGCGCGAGCATGGGCGGGATGATCGCCCAGCACCTGGCGGCCATGGCGCCGCAACGGGTCGAGAGCCTGACGCTGATCATGACCAGCTCCGGTGCCGAAGGCCTGCCGGCACCGAGCGCGGCGTTGGTGCAGTTGCTGTCGCGACGCGGCGCACCCAATCGCGAAGTGGCGCTGGAACAACAGGCCGATCTGCTGGCGGCACTGGGCAGCCCGACGGTCACCGATGATCGTCAGATGCTGTTGCATCAGGCGGCGGTGTCCTATGACCGGGCGTTCAACCCCGAAGGCGTGAAGCGTCAGATCATGGCGATCCTTGCCGAGCCGAGCCGCGTGGCATTGCTCAATCAATTGCGGGTGCCGACGCTGGTGGTGCACGGCACGGCCGACCCATTGCTGCCGGTGATGCATGGCGTGCATCTGGCGGCGCACATTCGCGGCAGCCAGTTGAAGCTGATTCCGGGTCTGGCCCATCGTTTCCAGGAGGCGTTCAAGGCGCCGTTGCTGGCGGCGGTGTTGCCGTATTTGCAGCAACACCGTGAAGACACTTCGCACTGGGCGCAGATCGAACCGGTGACCGAGCGCAATCTGCTCTAGCGGGTGTATCGTGCAGGTCTTTGGCCACGATTGAACGCGCGAGGTGAGTCATGAGTTCTGCCCTGAAAATCGATTTTGTCAGCGACGTGTCCTGCCCGTGGTGCGTCGTCGGTCTGTACGGTTTGCTGCGGGCGCTGGAGATTTTGCGCAACGAGGTGCAGGCCGAGATCCGTTTCCAGCCGTTCGAGCTGAACCCGAAGATGGGGCCGGACGGGCAGAACATCGGCGAGCATATCCAGGAAAAATACGGATCGACCCCGGAGCAGTCACAGAAGAATCGTGAAGTGATCCGCTCCCGTGGGGCCGATGTCGGTTTCAGTTTTCGCACCGATTCGAACAGCCGCATCTACAACACCTTCGATGCTCATCGGCTGCTGCACTGGGCCGGGGAGGAGGGCTTGCAGTTGCCGTTGAAAGAGGCGCTGTTCAAGGCGTATTTCACTGATGGCGGCAACCCGTCCGATCACTCGCAACTGGCGCAGATTACCGAAAGCGTGGGTCTGGACCGACAGCGTGCCGAGGCGATTCTGGCATCCGACGAATTCGCCAGCGACGTGCGCAAGGAGGAGCAATTGTGGCTGTCGCGCGGCGTAAGCTCGGTGCCGACCGTGGTGTTCAACGGGCAATACGCGGTCAGTGGCGGGCAGCCGGTCGAGACCTTTGTCGGGGCGATCCGGCAGATCATGAGCGAGGCGAAGGGCGGCACGGTGAACTGATGCTGCGAGGGTTCCCGGGCATTGTCCGGGAACCGTGGCTAGCGGACGATCTTGTCCACGTGAATCCCCAGTTTCTTCAACCGATACCAGAAACTGCGCTCGGAAATCCCGATCAACTGCGCTGCCGCAGCCTGCACGCCGTTGCTCTGCGCCAGCGCGGCGAGGATGTAGGCTCTTTCCACCTCGGCCAGTGCCGCTTCCAGGTCGGCCGGCACGCTGCCTTCAGCGACCAGGGCGCCGGGCTCGGTCGGCTGTGAGGCAAACAGATAGGCCGGCAAGTCCTGCTCTTCAATCTCTGCGCCGGACGCCACGATGGTCGCGCGTTCGACGCAGTTCTGCAGTTCACGAATATTGCCCGGCCACGAGTAGCGGGCCATTGCCTGCAACGCTTCGGCACTGAAACCGCTAAAGCGCTTGCCCGCCGCGGCGCCCAGGGTGTGAGCGAAATGCCGGGCCAGCGGCGCGATGTCTTCGACCCGCTCACGCAGGGCCGGCAACGGAATCGGGAACACGTTGAGGCGGTAATACAGGTCTTCGCGAAACTCCTTGTTGGCCACCGCATCCAGCAGGTTCTTGTTGGTCGCGGCGATGACCCGCACATCGACCTTGCGCTCGCGCGGATCGCCCACCGGTTCGATGATGCGTTCTTGCAAGGCGCGCAGGATTTTCGCTTGCAGCGCCAGCGGCATTTCGCCGATTTCGTCGAGAAACAGCGTGCCCTTGTCCGCCTGCTGGAAACGCCCGACCCGGTCCGCCACCGCACCGGTGAACGCGCCTTTGCGGTGGCCGAACATTTCACTCTCCAGCAGCCCTTCCGGGATTGCCGCGCAGTTGACTGCGACAAACGGCTTGTCGGCGCGGTTGCCGTGCTTGTGGATGGCCCGGGCGACCATTTCCTTGCCGGTGCCGCTCTCGCCGGTCAGCAGGATGGTGGCGTTGCTTTCGCGCACCGAGTCGATCGCGCTCAGTACCCGACGAAAGCTCGGGCTGTCGCCGACCAGGCTGTCGATCTGCTGGTGTTCGTCGAGTTCGGCGCGCATGCGCTGGTTGTCTTTGAGGATGTCGCGAAATTGCAGGGCCTTGCTGACGGTGATGTCCAGCTCATCGATATCGAAGGGCTTGGCGATGTAGTCGAAGGCGCCGTTGCGCATCGACTGCACGGCGTTTTTCACCGTGCTGTAGGCGGTCATGACGATCACCGGCAACTGCGGGAAACGGTTTTTGATTTCCGCCAGCAGTTGCGGGCCGTCCATGCCGGGCATGCGCCAGTCGCTGATCACCAGATCGATGTCTTCGGTTTCCAGCACCTTGAGCGCGTGCAGGCCGTTGCCGGCGGTGAACACCACAATGTCGTTCTGACTCAAGGCCGATGCCAGCAAGTCGCAGAGCTTGGGCTCGTCGTCGACCACCAGTACGTTATGCGTCATCGCTGTCCTCGTCGAAATCTTCACCGTTGGCCGGAATGTACAGGCTGAACGTGGCCCCGGCATCTTTTTCGCTGACGCATTCGATGCGCCCGTCATGGCTTTCCATGATCGAGAACACCTTGGCCAGGCCGAGCCCGGTGCCGGACGCCTTGGTGGTGACGAACGGCGTGAAGATCCGCTCGAGCATATCGGCTTCGATGCCCTGGCCCGTGTCGCTGACGCTGATGACCGTATTGTGCTTATCGCTGTGGATGCCCAGGGTCAGGCGACCGCCGTCGGGCATGGCGTCGATGGCGTTGACGATCAGGTTCAGGCCCGCCTGTTTGAGTTGCCGGGCATCGGCATACAGGGTGGCGGTGGGGGCGCGGTCGTCGATCCGCACATCGATATTGTGGCTGGCCAGTTCCGGGGCGCAGAAGCCCACCAGCTCATCCACCAGCGGCCGCGCCAGTTGGGTCGAGCGTAGCGGCGCGCTGGGCTTGGCGAAGTCGAGAAATTCGGTGATCAGGTCGTTGATGCGGCTGACCTCGCTGACCACGTATTCCAGATGACGCTTGTCGGTCTCCGGCAGGTCGGCGCGTCGGTGCAGCAGTTGCGTGGCGGTCTTGATGATGCCCAGCGGGTTGCGGATTTCATGGGCCAGGCCCATCGCGACTTCACCCAGCGCATGCAAGCGGTCGCGGCGTCGCAGTTGCGATTCCAGGTGTTGCAACTCGCCGAGGCGTTCGCTCATGTGGTTGAAGGTGCTGCTCAGTTCCGCCAGTTCATCGCCGCCGGTGACGGGCAGGCGCTGACGGTAGTCCCCGGCGATCACCGCTTGCACGCCTTTGGCCAGGCCGCGCAGCGGCATGGTCAGGCGCTGGGATACCAGCCAGCCCACCGCGAGCGAAGCCGCCGAGCTGAGGATGAAGATCAGGATGAACAGGTTGCTCTGGTTCACCAGCCCGACCAGTGTCGTGTGGCGCAGCAGACCGCTGAATACCACGCCTTGCAGTTCACCGTTTTCGTTGAGAATCGGTCGGTAGATGCCGCTGTAGCGGTTGGTCGACTGCTCGATCGGCAACTTGGTGCTGCGCAGTTGGTCCTCGATTTTTGCAGGCACGATCGCCGGGTGATCTTCAAAACGCTGAGTGGAAAAGATTTCCGAGAAGTCGGCGTCCTTGGCCAGGTACAGGCGCAGATCCAGAGAGTGCACGTCGGCGACGCTGGTGAGGAAACTGTTATCGAGATAGGTCACGACAATCAGTTTGTAGTCGGTGCCGTCCTGATCGCTTTCGAAGGTTGAAACCACGGCGCCGGTCGCCACGCCGCCGACCTGCAGAGTCTGCAGCACGGCTTTGGGCGCGGTGCTGATTTGCCGCACGATGTCATCGGCGGCAGTGCTGAATACCACTTTGTGATCGCTATTGCGCACCAGGGCGACCACGTCGATGCCCATGGAGTCAGCGATGTCAGCGGTGAGCTTGTCGCGTCTGGACGACTGCCGGTCCGTGGGCGGGCGGGTATAGCGCAGGAACAACTGTGCGACGCGGGCGTTGTCGCGCACGATCTCGCGAATCTCGTCCTCGACGATCTTGGTCGATTCCTGCAGCCAGATCCGCACGTTGCTGTCGAAAATCTGCGACAGGGTGGTGGCCGCCAGTTCCGCGGCGATCATGGTCGGGATCACGCTGACCAGCCAGAACGCCAGCACCAGTTTGCGTTGCAGGCTCCAGCCGGAGAGGGCGAAGGGTCGGGCGGTGGCGCGTCGGTCGTTGATCATCATGCTCGCTTATTGTTGTTCGCTTATCGCAGTCGCCATGGCCGGGTCGGTACGATCCGGGCGGATGAATAACTTCACCAGCCGCAGCAGTTGATTGAGCACGGGATGGCGGTGGCGGAAAAACACGGTGTTGCCGACGAACGAGCAACCCAGGCGCAGCTTACTGGCATAACCGGCCTGGCCGCACGCGTAGATCGGGATGCGGTGTTCAATACAGTAGCCGACATTGGCCAGCCAGCTGCGCATGTACAGTTTGTGCTCGCGGGTCCGGGCCAGATCGTGGGCAAAAAACTTGTCCACCAGCCTTTGCTCGTCCAGCAGCACCAGGTTGAACGCTACCAGCTCATCGCCGACCCAGTACAAAACGCAGGCGGCACGTTCGTCGAGGTGTTCCAGCACCTGGCGAAAGTACGCAGCCGGCAGGCACTCGAACGTCAGGTCGCTGCGGGCCAGGGTCGCTTCGTACAGACGCATCATGGTCGGCAGCAGGTCGTCGACCGAGCGCCGCCATTCGATGCGCGGGCCCGAACCACGCAGGGTCCGGCGCAAGTCCTTGCGGGTGGATTTGCCCAGGGTGCCGAGGTAGGCGTCGACCGATGCGAAGGTGATCGGCAGCTCGGCACCGGGCAACCCCGGCATGCTCTGCAACCCGGCCTCGCGACAGGCCTGGAGCCATTGCGGGTTGCGATGGGAAGCATCCTTGACGGCCAGCAGGCCGATTCCGGCCTGGTCCGCGTCCTCGCGAGCCAGTTTCAGCAGGCGCGCGAACAGGTCAGGCCAGCGGGTCGGATCAATAGACGGGAGGGTGCCGACGTGGCACTGCTCCGCCACCGGCGAACCGAGGGCGTACAGGCGGATGTCGAACAGCCCCGGCCAGCAACTGCGCAGCCATTGGCTCAAGCGTTTGCCGGTGCCCTGCAGGGTGGTGTCGAGCGAATAGGCGGTCGTGAAGGCCACGACCGCCGCAATCAGGTGGTTGTCTTCAAACAGCGCCAGGTAGCGCCACTGGAAGCCGTCGATGCCGGCCTGTTCAACGGCGCGATAATAGGCCCAGTCTTCGAGCTCCTCGGGAAAGCAGGCATTCCATGCGTCGCGATCAATCGCTTCGATGGTTGAAAAGGCTTGGGCCGTGATCACGTCGTTTCCTTAACCGGCAAGGCGTATCGTTTTTGCAGTCGACTCACGCCCGCTGCCGGTATTCCTCGGCCGGCAGGGAGGGAGCGGTGAGCGGCAGGTCGGTGCGGTGGTTCTGGATGAATTGCACACTCAGTTCCACGACGCGTCGGTACTGCAGGTCGACCGTGATCATGTGATAGCAGTCGTCCAGCAGGATCTTCACCACTTCGCCACCGAGCTTGCGTTCCACGTAGTCGGCGTTCCAGCGGCTGGTGATGTCGTCCTCGATGGAGTGCAGCACCAGGGCCGGCACCGTGATGGAAGGCATGCGTTTGCGCACCACGGCGTTCATCCGATGCAGTTCGCGCACGGTCACGCCCTCCATGGTCAGCAGGCCGGCCTCACTGCTGTGGCCTTCCTTCATCTGCCGTTCGACGATGGCCCGAAGGCGTTCATTCTTGATGCCGTAGGGTGGTTTCTCCTCGAACTTGCAGATGTGCACGCCGAACGGGATTTTCATCAGCAACGGCGTCAGGAACGCCAGTTTGTGGATGCTCCAGCCGTCGTATTTCAGGGTCGTGGAATACATCAGCAACCCGGCCACCTGGCCCGGATGCTCGGACGCCACGTACATCGACATCACCGCACCCATCGACAGGCCGCCGACAAACACTTTGCTGTGCTGGCGACGGATGCCGACGAAGGTTTTGCGCACGCCTTCGTACCAGTCGCGCCAGCCGGTGGCCTGCAAATCGGCATTGCCGCCACAGTGCCCGGCCAGGGTCGGCACGTACACCGTGCAACCGGCCTTGGCCAGTCCCACGGCGACCCGACGCAACTCCGTCGGGGTGCCGGTGAGGCCGTGGATCAACAACACCGCGACCTCCCCTGTGCCGAGAACGAAACCGGCGTCGCCTTCGCCCAGATCGATCCCGGCAGCGTTCATCGTTTCATCGCCCGGGCCAGCAGACGGTCGAGCAGGGCGATGCCCAGGTCGATTTCCGGGTAGCTGATTTCCAGCGATGGCGCGAGGGTGATCACGTTCTTGTAGTAGCCGCCCACGTCGAGGATCAGGCCCAGTTTGCGGCCGTCGATCTCGATGTCGCCTTTCATGCCTTCTTCGACCATGAAGTCCAGGGTGGCCTTGTCCGGAGTGAAACCGTCCGGGCCGCAGATTTCGCAGCGCAGGGCCAGGCCCAGGCCATCGACGTCGCCGATGATCGGGTAGCGTTTCTGCAGGTCCTGCAGGCCTTCAAGGAAGTATTTGCCCTTGGCCATGACCATCGCGCCGTAGTCGACTTCGCTGGTCATCTTGAACATTTCCAGGCCCACGGCGGTGCCCAGCGGGTTGGAGGCGAAGGTGGAGTGGGTCGAGCCTGGCGGGAAGACTTTCGGGTTGATCAGTTCTTCCTTGGCCCAGATGCCGCCCAGCGGGTTGAGGCCGTTGGTCAGTGCCTTGCCGAAGACGATCACGTCCGGTTTGACGTCGAAGTGTTCGATCGACCACAGCTTGCCGGTGCGATAGAAGCCCATCTGGATTTCGTCGACCACCATCAGGATGCCGTGCTGGTCCAGCACATGCTTGAGTTCGCTGTAGAAGTTCATCGGTGGAATCACGTAGCCGCCGGTGCCCTGGATCGGCTCGACGTAGAACGCTGCGTATTCGCTCTGGCCGACTTTCGGGTCCCAGACACCGTTGTATTCAGTTTCGAACAGACGGGCGAACTGCTGCACGCAGTGGCTGCCGTACTCTTCCTTGGTCATGCCTTTCGGGCCGCGGAAGTGGTACGGGAACGGGATGAAGTTGGCGCGTTCGCCGAAGTGGCCGTAGCGGCGGCGATAGCGGTAGCTGGAGGTGATCGACGAGGCGCCGAGGGTACGACCGTGGTAACCGCCCTCGAAGGCGAACATCAGGCTTTTGCCGTTGCTGGCGTTACGCACGACTTTCAGCGAGTCCTCGATGGACTGCGAACCGCCGACGTTGAAGTGCACGCGACCGTCGAGGCCGAACTTCTTCTTGGCGTCCACGGCGATCATTTCCGAGAGCTCGATCTTGCCTTTGTGCAGGTATTGGCTGGCGATCTGCGGCAGGGTGTCGATTTGCTGTTTCAGCGCGTTGTTCAGGCGCGGGTTGGCGTAACCGAAGTTGACCGCCGAGTACCACATTTGCAGGTCGAGGTAGGCCTGGTCTTCGGTGTCCCAGACGTAGGAGCCTTCGCAGCGGCTGAAAATGCGCGGCGGTTCGATGTAGTGAACGGTGTCGCCGTAGGAGCAGTACTTGGCTTCTTTTTCCAGAAGAATCTGGTCTTCCGCAGTAGCAATTCGAATATCAGACATGGTGGAAGAGTTCCTGTGTTTCTGTATTGAAAGTTTCCGAGTTGAAAGCTTCGGCATTGAAAGAGGTGGCGTTGGCGGCGCTGGCCTTTGGCAGCAGGGCCAGCAGCGCCGGCAGTTCAGCGAAGCTGTCGAAGCGGGCGTAAGGGATCGCGTTGCGTTCGCAGTATTCGGCGAGGCGACCCTTGGCGAAGACGAAGTCGGCGGTGGACGACACGCACATGTCGGACTGGCCGTCGCCGATCACCAGCACCCGTTTGTTGCCGGGCGTGGATTTGCATTTGCAGTTGCCGGAGGCCGCGCGGCAGGCATCGCTGGAATACGGAAAGTCGATGCGCCAGCTTTCGTGATCCAGCTGTCGCAGGCGGTTGGCGAGGATCGGCAGCAGGGTCACGTAGTTGCGCGAAAGAATCCGCGCGATGCCTTGTTCGATGCCGTCGCTGACCACTTCGAACGATGCGCCCAGGCCGATGGCGTGGTCGACGAAGTCGGGAAAGTCCGGATCGATTTCGATGCTGTCGAAGAATTCCAGCAATTGGCCGGGCGTGGCCTTGACCAGCGAGAGCTGGCGGCTGAGGCATTCACGGGAACCGATTTCACCGGCCAGCCACTGGTTTTCGATCACTTCCCAACTCGGGTCGGCGAAGCGTTCGAGAATGCTGTCGATCACGTCGGTGCGGGTGATGGTCCCGTCGAAATCACACACGATATGCCAGTCAATCATCTGCATTACCTATTGGTCAGAGCGCGTTGTGTGCGCTTGCCGAGGGGTAGAGCAGGGACTGTGCCAAGTGCTTCGGCCCCCTTGTTGGCGGGGCTGATGAGGTGCTTTGGCGATTCGAAGCTACAATTTTTGTAGCTTGCTACAAACAACATGAGTGCTTGCGCGGTGGGCGGCATCCGGGGATTGATGCGCGCATGTTCAATTAAAGGAATGGCCTCATGAAGAGGAAGACACTGCTTTTACTGGTGGCGCTGAGCGCTTTTTCAGCAGGCGCAATGGCGCAGGGGATTACCGGGGAGGCGGGCGTGGGCCTGGGTTATCAGCCTCATGATCCCAGCGGCAGCCGTTATGAAACCCGGCCGATACCGTATCTCGATCTGGACTGGGGCGATGTCAGCCTCAGCACCGACGATGGCCTGACCTGGAGCGCCTTGAAGGCCAACGGTTTCAGCGCCGGTCCGTATGTGAATTACCTGCCCGGCCGTACCTCCAACGGCGAATTGCGCGGGTTGCGCGATGTGCCCGACATGGCCGAGGCCGGTGGTTTCGTGCAGTACGCCCCGGCCGACTTCTGGCGGGTGTTCGCGTCCGTTGGCCAGGCCATCGGCGGTGGCGGCGGGCAGGGCGGCGTGCTCGGTCGGGTCGGTGGCGAGATCGGCTATCCACTGGGCGGCGGCGTGATCGGCAGCAGCAATCTGACCGCGCATTTCGCCAATGCCCGGCAAAACAACACGTTCTTCGGTGTCAGCGACAAGGAGGCCCTGGCCTCCGGCATCCGTGCGTACAACGCCGGCGGCGGCTTGCAGAATATTGCGCTGACCCAGAGTTTCGAGTTCCCTATCGCGCCTCAATGGTCGCTGGTGGCCAGCGCCAGCTGGATTCACCTGACGAACTCGGCGGCCGACAGCAGCATTGTCAAAAGCGTCGGCGATACCAATCAGGGCGAGGTGCAGATGGCGATCGCCTATAAATTCAAGTGAGCCAGGCGGGAACTGGTCTGGCCTTTGCAGACAGCCGTGTCGAACCCATTGTTTCAGGATGTTCTTCATGGCTCGCCCTGTTTATCGTCTGCTGGCTCACTCGCTGTGGGACCTGATTCCCATCGCCCTCGGCCTGGCCCATTTCGCTTTTGTCGTGTGGCTGGTCACAGCCTTTCATGCGCTGTCCTGGTGGGCGTTGCTGCCTTTGGCGCTGGGCTATGCGGTGAGCCTGTCGTGGAGCATCAACAGCATTTCCCACAACCAGATCCACAACGCCTACTTCACGCCGGCGTGGCTCAACCGCGCTTTTGACCTGCTGTTGTCGGTGACCATCGGTTTCTCCCAGACCCTCTACCGCGACATCCACAACCGCCATCACCGGGGTAATTCGGACCGGCCGGGGGCGGATGGCAAGACCATCGATCCGCTGTCGATCTACCAGCGGGGCAAGGACGGCCAGCCCGAGAATCCCTGGGCCTACACCTTTTTGAGTTTCTTTCGCGATGATCCCAAGCCGATCTACGACGAGATGCGTCGCAAGCGTCCCGACGATGCGCGCTGGGTCAAAGTGGAGATCGGCGTGACAGTGGCGTTTTACCTGGGGTTGGCTGCGTATGACTGGCGGGCGGTGCTGGTGTTGTTGCCGTTCTGGTATCTGGGTCAGGCGCTGTCATCGCTCAACGGCTACTACGAGCATTTTGGCGGCAACCCGGATTCGCCGATTGCCTGGGGCGTCAGCGCCTACAGCCCGCTCTACAACTTGTTGTGGATGAACAACGGCTATCACGCCGAGCATCACTATCGGCCGAAAATGCATTGGACCCGGGTCAAGGTGTTTCACCGGGAGATTGGCGAGCAGCAGCGGGAGGCGGGGGTGAAGGACATTCCGGTGGCCCATGGCCTCGGGTTTCTGGTGGCTCATCGCAAGGATTGAACCGTACATAACGTGGGAGCCTGCTGGCTCCCACTGTCGACTTCCTCAGTTTTCCTCGCCCTCGGCCAGCAGCGCAATGCCGCCCATGATCACGGCCACACCCACCCAGTGCAGCACGCTGATCTGCTCACCCAGCCCCAGCCACGACCCCAGCAGCACGCCGACGAACACCAGCGAACTGAGTGGAAACGCCAGGGACAGGCTGCTGCGTCGCAGAATCAGCATCCAGACAAAGAACGCACCGATGTAACAGGCAATCGCCAACAGCACACCGGGTGCCTGAGCGACGTTGAGCAGCCATTGCAGGGTGAAGTCCATTTGCCCCAGTTGATCGCCGCCGACCTTGGTCGCGATCTGCCCACCACTTTCCAGAATAATCAGCAACGCCCAGAGCACCACGGTGCCGAGACGGCCGTGAAGCCAATCCATCGAGCCATTCCTTTTGAGTATCAGTTGAGAATCAGGCATGGCCGACACACACGAGCATCACGCCCGCCGTAATCACCAGTGTGCCCATCCAGCGACGGCGGCTGACGGTCTCGCCAAGGAACAGCTTGCCGGCCAGCACCACGCCGCAATACGCCAGCGCGGCGGCGGGAAACAACAGGCTCAGCGGCGCCCGGGACAGCGCTTCGAGCCAGACGAAAAACTCGATCACGTAGGCGCCGATCCCGCACCACAGCAGCGGTGCGTTGAACACCTGCCCCCAGAACGCCCCCAGCCGAAAACCGCCCTCAAGCTCAGGCAAACGGTCCAGGCCGAGTTTGAAACAGAGCTGGCCGATCACGTCGAGCACGATGGAAAACGCCACCAGCAAAATCACGGTCAAGGTCATGGGAACAGCTCCTCGAACAACTCGATCAACGCTTGATTGGTCGCCGAGTTGCGTAGCAGATCGGTTTCGCTCCAGCGCTCGGCCGGCGGCTGGTCGGACTTGGCTTCCCAGCGTTTGAACGCGTTGCTGAAGGCCGGGCGGGCGAACTCGCCACAGATGTCGATGCCGATGATGCGTTTGCTGGCGGCCAGGCTGCGGATCGCCTGGAGCAAGTGGCTCAGGCGCATCTGGCCCTGATCCCAATTGGTCGCGGCGTCTTCGCTGGCCAGTACGTCCTTGTCGATGGTGATCCACACGGCTTTGGTAGGAAGGCTGGCGATCATCCGCTCGAGAAACGCCGTCCAGTCCTGATCGGCCAGGTTGTGCCAGTGCAGCAGGTTTTCCTGTTGCTGATGACCGGCGCCATCGCCGACCCGGCCCCAGACTTTCGACGGCGGGTGCTGCCACGGGAACAGCTGCAACACACCGCGTTTCAGGGCACCGAGATTGCCGCCCTTGATCTGAGGATTTTGCAGATCGTCGCTGCACGGACCGAGGGTGACGATACGTTCGATGTTTGGCAGTTTCAGGGCCTGATTGACCCACGAGCCGCAGTGGCGACGGGGGGCAAAGTGAACCCAGTCGGGATGATTGTCGAAGTGGATCAGGCTTACCGGCTCGGGCAGGTCAGTCAGGAAGGCCGGCGTCAGATGGTGATAGTCGCCGGAGCCGACGAAGAAGATTTCCGGTGCAGGGCCGCTGTGCCGGGGCCGCTCACGCAGGCGTTCGGTAAAGCGGCGAAAGGTCCGTTCGCTGGACCAGAGCCGCAGTTTCGGGCCGAGGTCGAGCAGGTCCAGGCGTTGGGCGCGGCCGCTGTCGAGCAGCTGCATGATGGACGCCTGGCCGGTCAGGCTGTGGTCGAGATCTAAAATGTTCAAGGTCGCAATTCACCCTTGGCAGACCCTCCCAGACACCGGCCTCATCGAACATGAGCGCCGGCCGGGCGGGCTTTCGGGGGTAAATGCAAGGGACGGGCCAGGCCCTCTCCCATACGGCGGCCGTCAGGCGTGCAGACGTACCCAGACGCTGACCAGTACCGTCGCCGCCATCAGCCACGCGACAGCCGCCACGGCCAGTGAAGCTTCCAGACGCATCCGGTCAACCATCACGTACAGCGTCGCCAGGTACACGAAGTACGGAATGATCGACCACATGCCGAACACGATGGTGGTCTTCAGGTCGTCGACCGAGCGTCCCTTGCCGACGATGTAATGGGCGATCAGGGCGAAGGTCGGAAACAGCGGCACCAGGCCGGCGATGTAGTAGTTTTTGGTCTTGGCCAGCATGGCGAGGATCACCACCACCGCCGCACCGATCATTGCCTTGAAAATCAGATCCACATCGTTCTCGCTTAATGGCTCAGGCCGTATTTTTTCACTTTGTCGAACAGCGTGGTCTTGGCCATGCCCAGTTCGAGGCTGGCCTGGGTCAGGTTGCCGCCGCTGCGTTGCAAGGCATCGCTGAGCAGGTTGCGTTCGAACGCTTCGACCGCTTCGGCGAACGCCAGGCCCTGGCCGCCACTGCCGGCACCGGACTTCTTGAACGCCGGCAAACCAAGCGCGAAGCGTTCGGCGACGTTGCGCAATTCACGCACGTTGCCCGGCCAGTCGTGGCTCATCAGGCTGGACAGGGTCTGGTTGTCCAGCTCCGGCAGCGCGCGGTCGAAGCGCAGGGCCGATTGCTGGGTGAAGTGTTCGAACAGTTGCAGAATGTCTTCGCGGCGCTCGCGCAGGGGCGGCAGCTCCAGCGTCACCACGTTGAGGCGGTAGTACAAGTCGCTGCGGAATTCACCGGCCTTGCTCGATTCGTCGAGATCCGACTTGGTCGCCGCGATCACCCGGCAATCCACCGCCACGCTCTGGTTCGAACCGAGGCGTTCGAGGGTGCGTTCCTGCAACACCCGCAGCAGTTTGATCTGCAGTGGCAGCGGCATGCTTTCCACTTCATCGAGGAACAGCGTGCCGCCGTCGGCGTGTTCGATCTTGCCGATCCGCCGCTTGCCGGCGCCGGTGAAGGCGTTGGCCTCGTGGCCGAAGATTTCGCTTTCGAACAGGTTTTCCGGCAGGCCGCCGCAGTTCAGCGCGACGAATTGTTTGGTGTGGCGGCGACTGAAGTCGTGCAGGCAACGGGCGACCAGTTCCTTGCCAGTACCGGTTTCGCCTTCGATCAACACGTTGGCCGAGGTGTCGGCGACATTGGCGATCAGTTCGCGCAGGTTCTGCATCGCAGGCGAGCGACCGATGATCCGTCCTTCAAGGGAGTCGCGCTCGGCCAGTTGCCGACGCAGGGATGTGACTTCGCGAGCCAGGCTGCGTTGCTCCAGCGCACGCCGGGCGACGTCCACCAGCCGTTCCGGGGAGAACGGTTTTTCCATGAAGTCGTAGGCGCCTTTCTGCATCGCGCCGACCGCCATGGAGATGTCGCCGTGACCGGTGATCAGCACCACCGGCAGGCTGCGGTCGCGTTGCTTGAGACGGGTCAACAGTTCCAGGCCATCGATGCCGGGCAGGCGAATGTCACTGATGACGATGCCGGCGAAATTGTCGCCGACCCGCTCCAGCGCTTCTTCGGCACTGCCGACGCCGATGCAGGGAATGTCTTCCAGGGTCAGGGCCTGCTGGCAGCCGAGCAGCACATGGGGATCGTCTTCGACGATCAGCACACTAAGGTCGTTGTTCATATTGGCTCGGCAGGAGTAGGGCTTACCAACGGTAAACTGAGGACGAAGGTGGTACCACCGCTGGCCGGGTGTTCGACACCCAGGTGTCCGCCGGTGGCGGCGGCCAGGCTGGCGGAGAGAGTCAGGCCGAGGCCCAGACCCTGTTCGCCGGGTTTGGTGGTGAAGAACGGCTCGAACAGATGCTTGCGCGCTTCGGCGTCGATACCGTGGCCGTTGTCGCGTACTCGCAGGCGATATTTGCCGTCGAATTCTTCGCCCTCCAGCCACAGCTCCGGCAGCGGTTGTGCCTGCATGGCGTCGAGGGCGTTGCCGATCAGGTTGACCAGAATCTGCTCCAGCCGTGTCTGGTCGATTTGCACTTGCTCATCAATGAACTGACGATGCACTTGCAGGGCGGCTTTTTCGACACGGGCACCGAGTACTTGCAGCGCGGCGTCCACGGCTTTACCGAGGCTGGCGCGACCCTTGTCGTCGCCGCGCCGGGCGAACGAGCGCAGGCTGGCGGTGATCCGGCCCATGCGGTCGATCAGGTCATTGATGGTTTTCAGGTTGGTGCTGGCGACGTCGAGCTGACCACGTTCCAGAAAGCGAATCGTATTGCCGGACAAGGTGCGCATCGCTGCCAGTGGCTGGTTCAGTTCGTGGGCAATGCTGGTGGACATCTGGCCGATGGCCGCGAGTTTACCGGCCTGCACCAGTTCGTCCTGGGCACGGCGCAAGGTTTCTTCGGCCTGACGGCGTTCGCGGATCTGACTCTTGAGCCGGTCATTGCTGGCGCGCAGGTCGGCGGTGCGTTCGGTAATCCGACGCTCCAGCTGATTGTTGGCTTCCTGCAGGGCTTCCCGGGCGGCGAGGCGGGTGGCGATGACCTTGCGGCGCTCGTTCCAGGCGATCAGCAGAAAGGCAACGAGGGCGAAGGCGACCGCCACCAGAATCCCCTGATTGATCGCTTCGCGCCGCAGGTCCTGCAACGGTGTGAGCAGGGTGAAATTCCACGGTGTGTCGCTCAGCGGCCGGGTTTGCGCCAGGTAACTGATGTTTTCCTCGTCGGCATCGACTTCGCTGTTGGCCGGGAAGGTCAGTTTTTCCACGCCTTCGGCCAGGGTTTCCCGGGCCAGCGGTTGCAGTTCGTTGAGCGGGAACCAGTAGTACTGGAGGCTGCGGGCGAGTTTTTCCTTGGTCTCGTCGCTCAATGGCACCACGGATTTCAGGCGGCGGGCCGGATCGCTGGAGAGAATGATGATGCCGTTCTCGTCACTGACGAAGGCTTCCAGGCGCGCCCGTTGCCAGCGCTCTTCCATGGCTTCCAGGCGCACTTTGACCACCGCGACGCCAATGATCTTGCCGTGTTCTTCCAGGCCGTGGGCCAGGTAATAGCCGGGTTCGCCGTTGGTGCTGCCGATCCCGTAGAAACGTCCGGGCTGGCCGCGGATGGCGTGCTGGAAATAGGCGCGGAACGACAGGTCTTCGCCGAGGTAGCTGTCGACATCGCGCCAGTTGCTGGTGGCCATGACGCGGCCGGTGGTGTCCATGACGTAGATGGCCCGACTGCGGCTGCGCCGGTTCAGGCCTTCCAGGTAATCGTTGACCGTTTGCCGGTGCTCCGGGGTCGGGTCGTCCAGCAACTGCGAAACGCTCGATTCGAGTTCCAGCAGGCTGGGCAGGTAGGTGTATTTGCTGATTTCGCTTTCGACGGCACGGGCGTTCAGTTCGAGCTGACGCTGGCCGTTTTCGCTGAGGCTGCGAATGCCGAAGTGTTCACTGATCCAGAAGCCGGCGTAACCCAGTCCGACCATCAAAATGATGACCAGCGGCGGCAGGAACAAATGGCGGATCAGACGGGGTTTCACGGCAAGTGATGGCGTGGTTGCGCGATAGAGATTGGGGTCGCATTTCATCACAGATGCCTTGGGTCAACCACCCGGATTCCCCGACAGTTGCTGTCGGGGAGTCCGGCAGGTTTTTAGTGCTGCAGGATTTTCTCGAGGAAATGCTGCGCGCGTTCGGAGCGTTGGCTGATGTCGCCGAAGAACTCTTCTTTCTTGCAGTCTTCGATGATCTTGCCGGCATCCATGAAGATCACCCGGTCGGCCACTTTGCGGGCGAAGCCCATTTCGTGGGTCACGCACATCATGGTCATGCCTTCGTGGGCCAGTTGCACCATCACGTCGAGCACTTCGTTGACCATTTCCGGGTCCAGCGCCGAGGTCGGTTCGTCGAACAGCATGACGATCGGGTCCATCGCCAGCGCACGGGCAATCGCCACACGCTGTTGTTGACCGCCGGACAGTTGGCCCGGGTGCTTGTGGGCATGGGCAGCCAGACCGACGCGATCAAGCAGTTGCAGACCTTTCTTGGTCGCTTCTTCCTTGCTGCGGCCCAGCACCTTGATCTGCGCGATGGTCAGGTTTTCGGTGATGGTCAGGTGCGGGAACAGTTCGAAATGCTGGAACACCATGCCGACGCGCGAGCGCAGTTTCGGCAGGTTGGTCTTCGGGTCGGCAATCGACGTGCCGTCGACCACGATGTCGCCTTTCTGGAACGGCTCCAGCGCGTTGACGCACTTGATCAGGGTCGACTTGCCCGAACCGGACGGACCGCAGACCACGATCACTTCACCCTTTTTGACCTCGGTGCTGCAATCGGTCAGCACCTGGAAGTCCCCATACCACTTGTTGATGTTCTTGATAGAGATCATACGGCGAACCTTTTTTGCAGACGCTTGACCAGCACCGAGGCGGCAAAGCTGATGGTGAAGTACACGAGACCTGCGAAGATCAGGAACTCATTCGAGCGGCCAATGATGTCGCCACTGGCGCGCGAGGCGTTGAGGAAGTCCACCAGGCCCACGGTGTAGACCAGCGAGGTGTCCTGGAACAGGATGATGCTCTGCTGCAGCAGCAGCGGGGTCATCTTGCGGAACGCCTGGGGCAGGATGATCAGGCGCATCATCTGGCCGTAGCTCATGCCCAGTGCCTGTGCGGCACCCATCTGGCCTTTCGGAATCGACTGCACGCCGGCACGGACGATTTCGCAGAAGTACGCCGCTTCGAACATCATGAAGGCCACGATGCACGAGGTGAACGCGCCGATCGGGGTGTCTTCGCCGGTGATCCAGCGCAGTACGAACGGCACCGCCAGGTAGAACCAGGTGATCACCAGCAGCAACGGGATCGAGCGGAAATAGTTGACGTAGGCGCCGGCGAGGTTCGACAGCAGTTTGTTATGCGACAGGCGGCACAGCGCGAGTAGGGTGCCGAGAATGATCCCGCCGACCACGCCCAGCGCCATCAGCTTGAGGGTCATCAGCATGCCGTTCCACAGGCCGGGAATGGCCGGGACGATGCCACTGAAATCAAAGTCCATCATTTACCCCCTACGGAGATCAGGCCGGGCACGGAGACTTTCTTCTCGACCGCGCGCATCAGCAGCATCAGGCTCATGTTCAGGGTGAAATAGATCAGGGTCGCCAGGGTGAAGGCTTCAAACAGGTTGGCCGAGAACTCGGCGGTCTGTTTGGTTTGCGCCAGCAGTTCCATCAGGCCGATCAGGGACGCCACGGAGGAGTTCTTGAACACGTTCAAAAATTCCGAGGTGAGCGGCGGAATGATGATCCGGTAGGCCTGGGGCAGCAGCACGTTCCAATAGATCTGCGGCAGCTTGAAACCCATGGCGCGGGCGGCGGATTCCTGGCCACGTGGCAGCGCCTGGATACCGGTGCGAACCTGTTCGCAGACACGGGCGGCGGTGAACAGGCCCAGGCACACGACAACGCTCAGGTAGGCCGAGGTGGTCGGGTTCAGGTCTTGTTTGTACCAGTCCTGCAGGTTCTGCGGCAGCATGTCGGGTACCAGGAAGTACCAGATGAACAGCTGAACCAGCAGCGGTACGTTACGGAACAGTTCGACGTAGCAGGTCGCGATACCCGATACGATGCGGTTCGGCACGGTGCGCATGATGCCCAGCAGCGAGCCCAGCAGCAGGGCGATGATCCAGGCCACGATGGCGATGGCGATGGTCCAGCCCAGACCGGAAATGAACCAGTCGAGATAGGTCTCGCTGCCCACGCCGGTGGACTTGAAGAACACGCCCCAGTCCCAGTTGTAATTCATTAGGGTCTCCCCTCGATTCGATCGATGTACAAGTGCCCGCCTGGGGAAGCTCCGTTCCCAGCCTGATCTTGACGGTCAGGCACACGCGATCGGCTCGACAGCCACCGGTTCGAGTGTTTCCAGAAAATGCCAGCAGGGAGTGACCATTCCCCGAGAAGGCAGGCGCCTCCTCAGGGAACAAGGTTAGTCAGAAATCAGGCTTTCTTGTCGTCGGCCGCTTTGTCGGTCGGTTCGGCGATCAGCTTCTTGAGCTCGTCGCTCATCGGGAAGTTCAGATTCAGGCCTTTTGGCGGAATCGGCGACATGAACCACTTGGTGTAGATCTTGTTGATCTCGCCCGACTTGTAGACGGAGACGATGGCGTCATCCACAGCCTTTTTGAACGGCTCGTCGCCCTTGCGCACCATGCAGCCGTAGATTTCATAGGACTGCGGAGTGCCGGTCACGGCCCAGTCGGTGGCTTTCTTGGCCTTGGCGGCTTCGCCTGCCAGCAGCGCGTCGTCCATCATGAACGCAACGGCACGACCCGATTCCAGCATCTGGAAGGATTCGCCGTGGTCCTTGGCGGAGATGACGTTCATGCCCATCTGCTTGTCGGCGTTCATCGCCTTGAGGATGCGCTCGGAGGTGGTGCCGGCGGTGGTCACGACGTTCTTGCCTTTCAGATCGTCGAAATCCTTGTACTGCGAACCGGCCTTGGACAGCAGACGGGTACCGATCTCGAAGATGCCGACGGAGAAGTCGACCTGTTGCTGACGCTCGACGTTGTTGGTGGTGGAGCCGCACTCGACGTCCACGGTGCCGTTCTGCACCAGCGGGATACGGGTCTGCGAGGTCACGAGGTTGTATTTGACCTGCAGGTTTGGCAGGTCCAGGTCTTTCTTGATCGCTTCGACGATGGCCAGCTGGATATCGTGGGAGTAGCCGACCGGTTTGCCGGAGGCGTCAGCGATGTAGGAAAACGGAATGGAGGCGTCGCGGTGCCCCAGGGTGATGGTGTTGGACTCTTTGATCTTCTTAAGGGTGCCGGTGAGTTCGGCAGCGAAAACTGGTGTGCTGATCAGAGCGGCAGCAATGGCTGCGCCCAGGATATGGGGAACGATGCGCATCAAATTTTCCTCGACATTGTTTTTTTTATGGAGCCGGTTGAGCGGGCCCTTTTGTGCTTCGAATGCCTGACGGCTCCTGTTGTGTTGGCGCAACAGGCATTCGTCGAAGGAGTGTAGAGCATGACTCGTGCCAGACCAGTTGCTACAAGTTAACTTGTTGATTTATTTGATGATTAATGTTTTGTGATGGTGTTTTTCTGCGTTTCTGATCCGGTTATCCGAATCGACTGACAGGTCGCGTTCGGAAAACCGAACGGCATTCGTCATCCCGTGTTTCAGCCGGGATGCAAAAAGCCCCTGGATCTCTCGATTCAGGGGCTTTTCGTTTTACGGGCGGATCGATCAGGCCGCTTCGATCTTGCGGTTCTGCTCGACCTTGTTCAGGTACGCCGCGAGTTTTTCCTGCTCGGCCGGGGTGGTGAACAGCCCCAGTTTGCTGCGGCGCCACAGGATGTCGTGCGCGGTGGTGGCCCATTCTTCACTGCACAGGTAATCGACTTCACGGGTGTAGAGACCGCCGCCGATGTGCTCGCCCATGTCGGCGAGGGTGTCGACGCCTTCCAGCATGCGCCAGGTGCGGCTGCCGTAGGTGGTGGCCCAGCGGCGGGCGATCTCGCTTGGCACGAAGTCGAACTTGTCGCGGATCAGCGCGCTCAGGGCCTGCGGCGTGGTCATGTCTTCGCCGCCCGGCAGGGTGGCGCTGGCGGTCCAGCTCGGGCGCATCTGGGTGAAGAACGGCATCAGTTGCGCCATCGCCGACTCGGCGAGTTTGCGGTAGGTGGTCAGCTTGCCGCCGAACACCGACAGCAGTGGCGCTTCTTCGGTGCTGCCGGACAGCGCCAGGGTGTAGTCGCGGGTCACGGCCGAAGGATTGTCGGATTCGTCGTTGCACAGTGGGCGCACGCCCGAGTAGCTGTGCAGGATGTCTTCGCGACTGATCTGCTTCTTGAAGTGGGCGTTGACCACTTTGAGCAGGTAATCGGTTTCGCCGTCGGTGATCGCCACTTTGGCCGGATCGCCGGTGTATTCGCGGTCGGTGGTGCCGATCAGGGTGAAGTGGTTCAGGTACGGAATGGTGAAAACGATGCGCTGATCTTCGTTCTGCAGGATGTGCGCGTGATCGCCTTCGTACAGTTTCGGCACGATGACGTGGCTGCCCTGAATCAGGCGGATGCCGTACGGCGATTCCATCTTCAGGTCGTCACGGATGAACTTGGCGACCCACGGGCCGGCCGCGTTCACCAATGCCTTGGCAGTGATCGAAAACAGGCTGCCATCGGCGCGTTCCAGGTTCAGGTGCCACAGGCCTTTGGCACGGCGGGCGCTGACGCAACGGGTCTGGGTGTGGACATGCGCGCCTTTCTCGCGGGCAGCCATGGCGTTCAATACGACGAGGCGGGCGTCATCGACCCAGCAGTCGGAGTATTCGAAGCCTTTGGTGATTTCGCTTTTCAACGCGCTGTCGGCGCCGAACTTCAGGCTCTTGGAACCGGCGAGTTTTTCGCGCTTGCCGAGGTTGTCATAGAGGAACAGGCCGGCACGGATCATCCACGCCGGACGCAGGTGCGGACGGTGCGGCAGTACGAAACGCATCGGCTTGACGATGTGCGGGGCCTTGGCCAGCAGCACTTCGCGTTCGGCCAGGGCTTCGCGCACCAGACGGAATTCGTAATGTTCGAGGTAGCGCAGGCCACCGTGGATCAGCTTGCTGCTGGCCGACGAGGTGTGGCTGGCCAAATCGTCCTTTTCGCAAAGGAACACCGAAAGACCGCGACCGGCGGCATCTGCTGCGATCCCCACGCCATTGATCCCGCCGCCGATGACGGCGATATCGTAGATCTCGGAGATAGGGGGCGTACGCAAGGTAGATGTGGACATCGGCTGGCCTCGGGCTCTTTTGATTTTCTGTCTTGGAAATCGAACATGAATGTTCATTTGCGAAAATGGTAGCCCATAAAGACGCGCACAGCCAGCCGACTTCGATTGAAAAAACTCATCGAAGGGCGGCTAAAAGAAAATATTCGAACATCAGATGCGCATAAGGCGCCGGTGCAGGCGCCATGTGCGGGGGAAGGTTAAACGACTTCCAGGCGAATCTTGTGCTGGCTCAGCAGTTGCGCCAGGGCCGGCACCGGCTGCTGGTCGGTGACCAGGCAATCGATCAGGCTGATCGGGCCGAGGCGGATCATCGCGTTACGACCGAACTTGCTGGAGTCCGCCGCGAGGATCACCTGGCGGGCATTGGCGATGATTGCCTGGGACACCCGGACTTCCTGGTAATCGAAGTCGAGCAGGCTGCCGTCTTCATCGATGCCGCTGATGCCCACCAGCGCAAAGTCGACCTTGAATTGATTGATGAAATCCACGCTCGCCTGACCCACCACGCCGCCGTCGCGACGGACATTGCCGCCGGTGAGCAGCACATCGAAATCATCCTTGGCGCTGAGCATCGAGGCGACGTGCAGGTTGTTGGTGATGATTTTCAGGTGGCTGTGGTTGAGCAGGGCGCGGGCGATGGATTCGGTGGTGGTGCCGATGTTGATGAACAGCGAGGCGTGATCGGGAATCTGTGCGGCGATGGCTTCGCCGATGCGTTGTTTTTCATCGCGCATCTGATCGGCGCGCATCGCATAGGCGGTGTTTTCGACGCTGGAATCATAGGCTGCGCCGCCGTGGTAGCGACGCAGCAGATTGGCTTCCGCCAGTTGATTGATGTCGCGGCGGATGGTTTGCGGGGTAACAACGAACAGCGTGGCCATTTCCTCGATGCTCACATAGCCGCGTTCGCGGACCAGTTCGAGGATTTGCTGCTGACGGGGAGGCAGATTCATGGGGCTTCCTTTGGGCTGCCGTGCAAAATTTGCCCATGATGCCGCAGGAATCCGCTCCCTACCAGTTACATACGGATACGAGTCCGGTTCGTGGCTTATTCGGCGTCTTCACGTTCCCAGTCACGGGTACGGCTGACGGCTTTTTTCCAGCCTTTATAGAGCTTCTCTTTCGCCGCTTCGTCCAGGCTCGGTTCGAACTCGCGTTCGATCACTGCCTTGCCGCGCAGTTCTTCCAGGCTGCCCCAGAAACCGCACGCCAGACCGGCCAGGTAAGCAGCCCCGAGTGCTGTGGTTTCGCGCATTTGCGGGCGTTCGACCTGCGTGCCGAGGATGTCGGCCTGGAACTGCATGAGGAAGTTGTTCGCCACTGCACCGCCGTCCACGCGCAGGGCCTTGAGGCGTTCGCCGGAGTCCTGTTGCATGGCGTCGAGGACGTCGCGGGTCTGGTAGGCAATCGATTCCAGCGCAGCGCGAATGATGTGATCCACACGCACGCCGCGAGTCAGGCCGAACAGGGCGCCACGGGCATACGGGTCCCAGTACGGAGCACCGAGGCCGGTGAAGGCTGGCACCAGATAAACGCCATTGCTGTCCTTCACTTTATTGGCGAAGTATTCGGTGTCGTGAGCGTCGTTGATGATTTTCAGTTCATCGCGCAGCCATTGCACGGTCGAACCGCCGTTGAACACAGCGCCTTCCAGCGCGTAAGCCACTTCGCCGCGCGGGCCACAGGCGATGGTGGTGAGCATACCGTGCTGGGATTTCACCGCTTTGTCGCCGGTGTTCATCAGCAGGAAGCAGCCGGTGCCGTAGGTGTTTTTCGCCTGGCCGGGCTCCACGCACATCTGGCCGAACAGCGCAGCCTGCTGGTCGCCGGCGATACCACCGATGGCGATGCCGCTCTTGGTACGACCGTAGATTTCCGAGGAGGCTTTGACTTCCGGCAGCATTTCGCGCGGGATGTCGAGAATTTCCAGCATCTTCGCGTCCCACTCAAGTGTGTGGATGTTGAAGAGCATGGTGCGCGAGGCGTTGGTGTAGTCGGTGACGTGAACCTTGCCGCCGGTGAATTTCCAGATCAGCCAGCTGTCGACGGTGCCGAACAGCAGTTCGCCGTTGCGCGCACGTTCGCGGCTGCCTTCGACGTTGTCGAGGATCCACTTCAGTTTGGTGCCGGAGAAGTACGGGTCGGTGACCAGGCCCGTGGTGTCACGGATATATTCTTCGTGGCCGTCGCGCTTGAGCTGCTGGCAGATCTCGGTGCTGCGGCGGCATTGCCAGACGATCGCGTTGTAGACCGGGCGGCCGGTGGTCTTGTCCCAGACCACGGTGGTTTCACGCTGGTTGGTGATGCCGATGGCGGCCACCTGGTCGTGATGCAGACCGGCCTGGGCCAGCGCTTCGACCATCACGGCGCTCTGGGTGGCGAAGATTTCCATCGGGTCATGTTCGACCCAACCGGCTTGCGGGTAATGCTGGGCGAATTCGCGCTGCGCGGTGCAGACCACGTTCGCATCGCGGTCGAAAATGATCGCGCGGGAGCTGGTCGTACCCTGATCGAGGGCAATGATGTAGTTCTTATTCTGAATGTCGGTCATGTCGATTGCCTTGGACGAAATAAGGGAGAGTGGGCCGTGGCGCAGGTTCAAATGGGCAGGAACCTGCGCCGACTGTTTCAAGAAGTTCTTGGTTTGCCGTCAATGGCCGGTTCTGCATCCTTTGTAGCAGGTGTGGCGCCGGTCAGGTGACGGGCAATCAGCCCGCGATACCCGGCAGCGCCGAGGCAGGCACCGACAATCGGTGCAAAAATCGGAATCAGGAAGTACGGGATTTCACGTGCGCCGGTGAAGGAAATTTCACCCCAGCCCGCGAAGAAAGTCATCAGTTTCGGACCGAAGTCACGGGCCGGGTTCATCGCGAAGCCGGTCAGCGGGCCCATCGAGCTGCCGATCACGGCAATCAGCAGGCCGATCAGCAGTGGTGCCAGCGGGCCTTTCGGCAGGCCGTTGTTGTCGTCGGTCAGGGACATGATCACGCCCATCAGGATCGCCGTGATGATCACCTCGACCAGGAACGCCTGGGCAGTCGACAGCGCAGGGTTCGGGAAGGTGGAGAACACCGACGCCAGTTCCAGGCTGGCGGCCGAGCCACGAACCATATGGTGAGTTTGTTCGAAATCGAAGAACAGGTTGCTGTACAGCGTGTAAACCAACAGCGCGCCGCAGAAGGCGCCGGCGACCTGAGCGAGGATGTAGAACGGCAGTTTGCGCTTTTCGAAGTCGGCGAAAATGCTCAGGGCGATACTGACGGCAGGGTTCAGGTGCGCACCGGAAACCCCGGCGGTGAGGTAGATCGCCATGCTCACGCCGACGCCCCAGATGATGCTGATTTCCCACAGGCCGAAGCTCGCGCCCGCGACCTTGAGCGCGGCGACGCAGCCCGTACCGAAAAAGATCAGAAGTGCAGTACCCAGAAACTCGGCCAGGCACTGGCTCGAGAGCGATGGTTGCTGTAACGCAGTTGTCATTGAAAACCTCGGTTTTTGTTGTTGTCTGGCGCGTTTGCCGACAGGGCAAGGCGCGATTTTCGCCGGGGCAGGATCCCCATCCTGTTCCCGGTTTACTGCTGGGTGCTGCGGTGACGATAATTCTTACATTATTCAGATTCGAAAAAATATAGACAAGAAACAAAGCTGTCAAAGGTCGAAAGTGAACCGTCAGTCACAAATAAACTATCAGTCGTGTGAATGATCCTGCGGGTCACTGGCCTGACGATCCTGTTATCGGCCTGCAAGCCCCGGGAAACGTGGCGCGTGGTAGAGCCTTTTGTATGGCGATGGCCTAGAATCCGGCGCAGGATTTTTTGCCACTGCCGAGCCCGGAGCTGCCATGACCCCTGCGTTGGACTTGTTGAAAAAAGTTCGTGCCGAACATCGCGTGCACAGTTACGAACATGACCCCAAGGCGGCGTCCTACGGGCTGGAGGCCGCGGAAAAACTGGGCCTGGAGCCGGCGCAGGTGTTCAAGACGCTGCTGGCGGCCAGCGAAAAAGGTGAATTGCTGGTGGCGGTGGTGCCGGTCGTCGGAAGCCTTGACCTCAAGGGGCTGGCCCACGCCGCCGGCGTGAAAAAAGTGGAGATGGCCGACCCGGCCGCTGCGCAGCGTTCCACCGGTTACCTGTTGGGCGGCATCAGTCCGCTGGGGCAGAAAAAGCGCCTGCGTACCTTCATCGATAATTCCGCCCAGGCTTTTGCGACCATTTATGTCAGTGCCGGGCGACGTGGACTGGAAGTTGAACTGGCGCCCGCCGTTCTGGCCGAGCACACCCAGGCCAAATTCGCCGACATCGGCCGTTCCTGAGGTCTGTATGAGGAAAATTGACCGGTTCTGTCACTGGCGATGAACGAGCCGTAGCGGCATGCTCCGTTGACGAATTCAGGGAGAACGTTATGCAGCTCGAGTTTCATCAGGTCGACGCCTTCAGTGATCGGCCGTTCAGTGGCAACCCGGCGATGGTCTATCGGCTCGACGCCTGGCTCGCGGACGACTTGATGCAGAAGATCGCCGCCGAACACAACCTGGCGGAAACTGCGTTTCTGGTGCGCGAAGGCCAGGCCTGGCATATCCGCTGGTTCACGCCGACCACCGAGGTGCCATTGTGCGGTCACGCGACGCTGGCCAGCGCGTATGTATTGTTCGAGATTTACAAGGAAACGGCCGAGCGTCTGGACTTCGTCTGCAAGTCCGGCCCGTTGAGTGTCAGTCGCGAGGGAGGTCGTTTGTGGCTGGATTTTCCGTCGATCGTGCCGTCGGAAATCGGTGTGACGCTGGATGTCGAGCGGGCATTGGGCGTCGAAGCCGTGGACGTGCTCGGTTCCAACGAACTGTTCGTGGTGCTGGAGTCGGAGCAGGCGGTACTCGATTGCACGCCGGACATGGTCGCCCTGGCCAAACTGCCTTGGCTCGGCGCCATCGTCACGGCCCGGGGTAACCAGCATGATTTCGTCTCGCGCTACTTCGCTCCGGCCATCGGCATCAATGAAGACCCGGTGACCGGCTCGACCCATTGCAGCCTGATTCCGTATTGGTCAAAACGTCTGGGCAAATCGAGCCTGACCGCGTGCCAGCGTTCGGCGCGGGGCGGGGAGTTGTTCTGTCGGCTGGAAGGCGAGCGGGTGAAGATCGGCGGGAATGCGACGCTGGTCGCCAGCGGCACATTGATGCTGGGCTGAGGCCAAAACAATGAGGGAGCCATCAGGCTCCCTCTTTGTTTTTGTGTAGATCAGTGTGCGGTGCTGTACCGGCGAACACCGTTTTCCACCGCCGGGATCTGCGCAGCCGTGCTGCCGGATGCCTGGAACAACACCAGATGTTCCGCCGCCACGCGAATCCCTACATCCGCCCCGACCTGATGGTCTGCGTGGCTCGGGAAGATCGACTCCAGTTGCGCGCCGGTTGGCAGTTGCAGGCGATACAGGGTCGAGGCGCCGAGGAAGGTCTTGCCGACGATCCGTGCTTTCAACCCGCTGTCCGGTGCATAAACAATGTCATCCGGACGCAGCAACACATCCACCGCACCGCCGATCGGCCAGGTGTAGGCGCGATTGCCGCGCAGTTCACCGAGTTCGGTGTGCACCGATTCCGGGCTGCCGAGCTGGCCGCGAATGAAGTAACCCTGGCCAATGAAGCTGGCAACAAACGGCGTCGCCGGTTCGTGATAGAGGTTGTAGGGCGTATCCCACTGCTCCAGCCGGCCTTCCTTGAACACACCGACGTGATCGCTGACGGCAAAGGCTTCTTCCTGGTCGTGAGTTACCAGAATCGCACTGGTGCCACGGGCCTTGAGAATGTCGCGCACTTCATGGCTGAGCTTGCGTCGCAGCTCGCCGTCGAGGTTGGAGAATGGTTCGTCGAGCAGCAGCAGTTGTGGCTCCGGCGCCAGGGCGCGGGCGAGGGCGACACGTTGTTGCTGCCCGCCGGACAGTTCGTGCGGGAAGCGCTTGCCGAGGTTCTTCAGGTTGACCAGTTCCAGCAGTTCTTCGACGACGCGCTCCTTGTTCGGGTGCTTGCGAATGCCGAAGGCGATGTTGTCCGCGACGCTCAGGTGCGGGAACAGCGCGTAGTCCTGGAACACCATGCCGATCCGGCGTTTCTCCGGGGCGAGGGTGAAACCGGCGCTGGAGATCACTTCACCGCCCAGCTGGATTTCCCCTTCGTGCACCGGTTCGAAGCCGGCAATGGCGCGCAGGGTGGTGGTCTTGCCGCAGCCCGAAGAGCCGAGCAGGCAACCGATGTCGCCGGCGTTGAGGTGCAGATTGAGGTTCTGCACCACACGTTGATCTTGATAGCCGCAAGCGAGGTTGCGCAGGTTCAGCAGTAATTCATGGCTCATGCGTGGTGATATGCCGGTTCAACGAGGAACTCGAGCAGGGCCTTCTGTGCGTGGAGACGGTTTTCTGCCTGATCCCAGGCGACGGAGCGCGGGTCATCAAGCAGGTCGAGGCTGATTTCTTCGCCGCGGTGGGCAGGCAGGCAGTGCAGGAACAGCACGTCCTCGGCGGCCAGGTCGAGCAGGGCGCGGGTGACCTGGAACGGCGCGAACAGCTTGAGGCGCTTGGCGGTTTCCTCTTCCTGGCCCATGGAGGTCCAGACATCGGTGCTCACCAGATGCGCGCCGCGCACGGCGTCCTTCGGATCGCGGACGATGGTCACGCGATCACCGGCCTTGGCCAGGAATTCAGGGTTTGGCTCATAGCCTTCAGGGCAGGCGACGCGCAACTGGAAGTCGAACTGGATCGCCGCTTCTATATAGCTGTTGCACATGTTGTTGCCGTCGCCGATCCAGGCCACGGTCTTGCCCTGGATCGAGCCACGGTGTTCGAGGAACGTCTGCATGTCGGCCAGCAACTGGCACGGGTGCAGGTCATCGGACAGGCCGTTGATCACCGGCACGCGGGAGTTGGCGGCAAATTCGGTCAGGGTGCTGTGGGCAAAGGTACGGATCATCACCGCATCGAGCATGCTCGACATGACGATGGCGCAGTCGCCGATGGGCTCGCCACGGCCCAGTTGGGTGTCGCGGGGCGAAAGGAAGATCGCCTGGCCACCGAGCTGGATCATGCCGGCCTCGAAGGAGATCCGGGTGCGGGTCGAGGATTTCTCGAAGATCATCCCCAGGACGCGGTTTTTCAGAGGCTCGAACAGTACGCCGCGGTTACGCAGGTCCTTGAGCTCAACGCCTCGACGGATCACGCTGACCAGCTCTTCGGGCGTGCAATCCATCAGGGAGAGAAAGTGCCTTGCGCTCATCATTGACTACCTTTTTGCTACAAACCGCAGATGCTCAAAGCCTTGTTTATCGGAACAACGGGCGAGACCTGCGGCGTAAGCCGCACGGGGCGACGAAATAGGGGGAGGCGCGATATTGACACTAAATGTCGCGTTTTTCCAATAGGCTACGATTTTTGCGGATTGTGCGGGGGTGACGAGGTCACACGAAGCGCTGGTTTGAAGCCGGATTTCCAACCCTTTGTACACTGGCGCCGCAGGGCTTGGCAATCAGGCGGGGCGGGGATGGAGCAGACCTGGTCGGTTTGCGACCGGCCAGCCATGGATTCGCTGGTCGGATGTCAGACCTGAAACATTTGCTAAAGCAAAGTGCTGGGTTATAAATAACTCACGAGCGACGCAGGAAGCCTCCGCATGGAATCGAAAGAAAAACTGTTAATGGAATTGCTGGGCCACACGGCTCGCTCACTGACTCATCTGACCGCTTCGGTCACCTCATTGTCCTTCGAACTGCTGCGCAGTGAAGACGAAGTGGTCAAGACGGCCGGCCGCCACATGATCGATCGCATGGCCACCATCAGCACCGGGCTCGACGAGCACTGGCGACTGATCGGTGAACTCACCGGGGTGCACGTCGCCCACGAGCAGATCGAAACCATCCAGGAAATCCAGCTGGCAGCGCCGCCCCAGTTACCCTCCAGTTGATTGCGTCGGGCTATCGGCTCGCCTGATGGTCGTCGATTCACAAGACGAACGTCGCTGGCGCCGCGCCCGGCCACGCGCCATAGTTTTGTTCCCGCAGGCGTTATTGCCTGCCCAGAACAAGACAGAGACTGGCCATGACCAAGACTCTCCACCACCGTGCCTGCCACCTGTGCGAAGCCATCTGCGGCCTGAGCATCGAAACCACTGAAACCGACGGCCAGGTGCAGATCACCTCGATCAAGGGTGACGCACTGGACACCTTCAGTCGCGGGCACATCTGCCCCAAGGCTGTGGCGTTGCAAGACATTCAGAACGATCCGGATCGCCTGCGCCAACCCATGCGCCGGGTCGGCCGTGAATGGTTGCCGATCGGGTGGGAAGAGGCTTTTGAGCTGGTGGCTGAAAAGCTGTCTGCCATTCAGGCGCGTCATGGGCAGAACTCGGTTGCCGTGTATCAGGGCAATCCCAGCGTGCATAACTACGGGTTGATGACTCACAGCAATTATTTCCTCGGCCTGCTGAAAACCCGTAATCGCTATTCGGCAACCTCGGTCGACCAATTGCCGCATCACCTGACCAGCTACCTGATGTACGGCCACGGTTTGCTGCTGCCGATCCCGGATATCGATCACACAGACTTCATGCTGATCCTGGGTGGCAACCCGCTGGCCTCCAACGGCAGCATCATGACCGTGCCGGACGTGGAAAAGCGTCTGAAGGCGATTCAGGCCCGGGGCGGCAAAGTGGTGGTGGTCGATCCGCGGCGCAGCGAGACAGCGGCGATGGCCGACCAGCACCTGTTCGTGCGTCCCGGTGGCGATGCGGCGTTGCTGTTTGGTGTGCTCAACACGCTGTTCAGCGAAGGACTGACGTCGGAGAGCCATCTGCCGGTGGACGGTCTGGACGACGTGCGCGCAGCGGTGGCGGCGTTCACGGCCGAGGCCATGAGCCCGCTGTGCGCCGTTCCTGCCGAACAGATCCGCCAATTGGCCCGGGACTTCGCCGCGGCGCCAAGCGCCGTCTGCTACGGCCGGATGGGGGTTTCCACCCAGGCTTTCGGCACGCTGTGCCATTGGGTCGTGCAACTGATCAATCTGGTGACCGGCAACCTCGACCGCGTGGGCGGTGCACTGTGCACCGAGCCGGCGGTGGATCTGGTGGCGTCCACTTCGGGCGGGCACTTCAACAAATGGCAGAGCCGTGTCTCGGGCCGTCCCGAGTACGGCGGCGAGTTGCCGGTTTCGGCGCTGGCCGAAGAAATGCTCACCGAAGGCGAGGGCCAGATTCGTGCGCTGATCACCGTGGCCGGCAATCCGGTGCTGTCGACGCCCAACGGCCGGCAACTGGAGCAGGCGCTGGACGGGTTGGAGTTCATGGTCAGTGTCGACCTGTATATCAACGAAACCACCCGTTATGCCGACCTGATCCTGCCGTCCACCTCAGCGCTGGAAAATGATCACTACGACACCACGTTCAACCTGTTCGCAGTGCGCAACGTCACCCGTTTCAACCGGGCGATCCTCGCCAAACCCGAGGGCGCGCTGCATGACTGGGAGATCTTCGTCGGCCTGGCCAAGGCCTTTGCGGCGAAGACCGACAAGGAACTGAAGCCGACGATGCCGCCGGCGAAGATGATCGACATGGGGCTGCGCATGGGCCTGTATGGCGATGCATCCGAACACAAGTTGTCGCTGGCGACGCTGTTCGATCATCCGCACGGCGTGGATCTGGGGGCGCTGAAACCCAACCTGACACCGCGATTGAAGACCGCCAATCAACGAGTCCAGGCGGCACCGCCGGAAATTCTTGCCGACCTTGCGCGCTTTTCCGCATTGCAGGCGCCGGCTGCCGATGAGCTGTTGATGATCGGCCGTCGCCATGTGCGCAGCAACAACTCGTGGATGCACAACTATCATCGGCTGGTGAAGGGCAAGCCGCGTCATCAGTTGCTGATGAACCCGGAGGATCTCGCCAGTCGCGGGCTCAGCGATGGCCAGCTTGTGCGCGTAAGCTCACGGGTCGGACAGATCGAGGTTGAAGTGCTGGGCAGTGCGGACATGATGCCGGGCGTGGTCAGCCTGCCACACGGTTGGGGCCATGCGCGCCCGGGCGTGCAGATGGCGATTGCCAGCGGCCAGCCGGGCTCCAGTGCCAACGACCTGACCGATGAGTGTCAGCTCGACGAGCTCTCGGGCAACGCGGCGCTCAATGGCGTGCCGGTGACCGTGGCAGCGGCTTGAGCAAGTCTGTCGGGGAGACCGAGCAGGGCGCTCGGGATTCCGTTACAATGCGCCACCGTGCCGACCCATGAGTCGGAAAGTTCAGCCGAGGTGCTCCATGGATATCATCGAAACGATTAAAGAGCAGATTGCCAACAACACCATTCTGCTTTACATGAAAGGCTCGCCGAATGCCCCGCAGTGTGGCTTCTCCGCGAAAGCTGCGCAGGCTGTGATGGGCTGTGGCGAGAAGTTCGCCTACGTCGACATCCTGCAGAACCCGGAAATCCGTGCCAACCTGCCGAAATACGCCAACTGGCCGACTTTCCCGCAGCTGTGGGTGGGCGGTGAACTGGTCGGCGGCAGCGACATCATGGCTGAAATGTTCGCCAACGGTGAGCTGCAGACTCTGGTCAAGGAAGCATCCGCCAAGGCTGCTGCGGCCAAGTCCGAAGCCTGATTGGCTTCTGCCCGGATTTCGGCGAGTCCGAAGTCCGGGCAATAAAAAGCCCCGCCTCTCGAAAGAGGGCGGGGCTTTTTAGTGTCTCGAGTTTAGCGCTCGCTAATTACTCGTCTTCGCCCATCTGCGATTGCAGATAGTTCTCAAGACCGACTTTATCGATCAGGCCCAGTTGGGTTTCCAGCCAGTCGATGTGTTCTTCTTCGGATTCGAGAATGTCTTCGAGCAATTCGCGGCTGCCGAAGTCACCAACCGATTCGCAATGAGCGATGGCGGTCTTCAGATCGGCATGGCCGGTGCGTTCGATACGCAGGTCGCACTCCAGCATTTCCTTGGTGTGCTCGCCGATGTGCAGCTTGCCCAGGTCCTGCACGTTCGGCAGGCCTTCGAGGAACAGGATGCGCTTGATCAGCTTGTCCGCGTGCTTCATCTCGTCGATGGATTCTTTGTACTCGTGCTTGCCGAGCTTGTTCAGGCCCCAATCTTCATACATGCGCGCATGCAGGAAGTACTGATTGATCGCGACCAGCTCATTGGCAAGGATCTTGTTGAGATGCTGGATGACTGTTACGTCGCCTTTCATGATGGGAGTCCTGCCCTAAGTAGCGGTATATAAGGCGGAGTTTGAGCTTGGTACTTATAAGTGTCAAACCTAAGTTATTGAATAATATATGAAAATTAATCGGAATAAGAATGTTTGTGTTCCGCGTCTAGTCGCTAAGCAATTGATTTTCAGGCATAAAAAAACCGGACATAAGTCCGGTTCTTTGAAATGGGTGCAGTTACGCGGCAGTAAATTCTACAGGGTAGGGGATCGCGGCCTGGGCGGTTTGCAGCTTGGTCAGGGTTTCGCGTACCACTTCCTTCGCCAGGCAGGCACATTTGCCGCATTGGCTGGCTACGCCGGTGGCCTGACGGACTTCTTTATAGCTGCAGCAACCTTCATAGATCGCTTCGCGGATCTGTCCGTCGGTGACGCCAGTGCAGAGGCAAACATACATAAGTGAGAACCGTCGCTGGTTGTGGCTCAATTGCGATGGATCTTAATGTTAACGAGAATGATTGTCAAAGTGCTTTCCCAACGGTTTTCATCGCCAACGGCTGTGACTGACGAACGGTGGTGCATGGCTGAATGCCAGCCGGGATTTCGCGAAAAACCGTTAAGGACAGTCGAAAAACGCAGTGTATGATGGTCGGCCCTTGCGAAGGGGGTTCGTGTCACAGGGCTGTCGCCTGAGGGTGGCAGGCTGGCGCGAACCCTGAACTTCAAGTTTCTACACCAGGAGATATCAATGAGCGTACTCGTAGGCAAACAAGCCCCTGACTTCACCGTCCCGGCCGTACTCGGCAATGGCGAGATCGTTGACAGCTTCACCCTGTCCTCGGCCATCAAAGGCAAATACGGCCTGGTGTTCTTCTACCCGCTGGACTTCACCTTCGTCTGCCCGTCCGAACTGATCGCTCTGGACAACCGCATGGCCGACTTCAAGGCACGTAACGTAGAAGTGATCGCTGTGTCGATCGACTCGCACTTCACCCACAACGCCTGGCGCAACACCCCGGTCAACAATGGCGGCATCGGCCAGGTGAAATACACCATGGCTGCCGACATGAAGCACGACATCGCCAAGGCCTACGACGTTGAGTCCGAAGGCGGCGTGGCTTTCCGTGGCGCGTTCCTGATCGACGACAAAGGCGTTGTCCGCTCGCAGATCATCAACGACCTGCCGCTGGGCCGTAACATGGAAGAGCTGATCCGTCTGGTCGACGCTCTGCAATTCCACGAAGAGCACGGCGAAGTCTGCCCTGCCAACTGGAAAAAAGGCGACAAAGGCATGAACGCTTCGCCAGAAGGCGTTGCGGCTTACCTGACCGAGAACGCTGCTGCCCTGTAAGGCGCAACGTCGAGGTACAAAAAAACCGGCTCTTGAGCCGGTTTTTTCATGCGCGGGATTTAATCCGACGACCCTCAGTCGTCGAAGTCTTCCCAGCCGCCCATCTGTTTCCAGCGGTTGACGATGCCGCAGAACAGCTCGGCCGTCTTTTCGGTGTCGTAACGCGCGGAGTGCGCTTCACGGCCATCGAAATCGATGTCGGCTGCCTGACAGGCCTTGGCCAGTACGGTCTGACCGTACGCCAGACCCGCGAGGGTTGCGGTGTCGAAGCTGGAGAACGGGTGGAACGGGTTGCGCTTCATGTCCAGCCGCGCAACGGCGGCATTGAGGAAGCCCAGGTCGAAGCTGCTGTTGTGGCCGACCAGGATCGCCCGTTTGCAACCGTTGGCCTTCAAGGCCTTGCGCACGCCACGGAAGATATCGGTCAGGGCCGTCTCTTCGCTGACCGCCATGCGCAACGGGTGATCGAGCTTGATCCCGGTGAACTCCAGCGCGGCCGCTTCGATGTTGGCGCCTTCGAATGGCTCGACACGGAAGAAGTAGGTGTGATCCGGGTAGACGAAACCCTTTTCATCCATGGCGATGGTGGTCGCGGCAATCTCCAGCAAGGCGTCGGTGGCCGAGTTGAAGCCACCGGTCTCTACGTCGACGACAACCGGCAGGTAGCCGCGAAAGCGTGCTGCCATTGGATGGCGCGAACCGCCGCCACCTTGACCGTCCAGTTCGTCGTCGAAATGGTCTTCACTCACGCGTGTTCCTCCAGCAGGCGCCAGCGCAGTTTTTCACCGGCGCGCAGCGGGATAACGGTCAGCTCGCCGAAGGGCAGGCTGGTCGGGGCGGTCCATTCTTCACGGACCAGGGTAATGCGATCGGTGTTCGCCGGCAGGCCGTAGAAACGCGGGCCGTTGAGGCTGGCGAAGGCTTCGAGCTTGTCCAGCGCATTGCGCTGTTCAAAGGCTTCGGCATACAACTCGATGGCGGCGTACGCGGTGTAGCAGCCGGCGCAGCCGCAGGCGGCTTCCTTGGCGTGCTGGGCGTGCGGCGCCGAGTCGGTGCCGAGGAAGAACTTCGCGCTGCCGCTGGTGGCGGCGTCGAGCAGGGCTTCCTGGTGGGTATTGCGCTTGAGGATCGGCAGGCAATAGAAGTGCGGCCGAATTCCGCCTACCAGCATGTGGTTGCGGTTGTAGAGCAGGTGATGCGCGGTGATCGTCGCGCCAACGTTGGCCGAAGCCTCGTTGACGAACTGCACGGCGTCGCCGGTGGTGATGTGTTCGAACACGACCTTGAGCGTCGGGAAACGCTCGACCACACGACGCATGTGCTCGTCGATGAAGATTTTCTCGCGGTCGAACACGTCGACGTCGCCACGGGTGACTTCACCGTGGATCAACAGCGGCATGCCGACTTCGGCCATGGCTTCCAGCGCCGGGAAGATCTTGTCGATGCTGGTGACCCCGGAATCGGAGTTGGTGGTGGCGCCGGCCGGGTACAACTTGGCCGCGTGGACAAAACCGCTGGCCTTGGCTTCACGAATTTCTTCGGGCTGGGTACGGTCGGTGAGGTACAGCACCATCAACGGCTCGAAACGACTGCCGGCCGGGCGGGCAGCGAGAATCCGCTGGCGATAGCCGTCGGCTTCAGCGGCGTTGCGCACCGGAGGTACCAGGTTAGGCATGATGATCGCGCGACCAAAGGTGCGCGCAACATCTGCAACGGTATTGGTCAACACGGCACCATCGCGAAGATGAATGTGCCAGTCGTCGGGACGCAGCAGGGTCAGGCGGTCGGACATGAGGGGATTCCAGGCGGGTCAAACTGAGGCGAATGCTACCGGAAAAGACTCTTGCAGGCACTCGCTATCAAGTTTTGCGACGAGCGTCCGATATCCCATAGGTATGCCGTAAACATGTATGTATCGGTCTTTTTGTTGTAGAAGCCAATGGAGCCTCCCGTGCGCCAGCGTTATTTAGCCTTGCTCAGTGTGTTTGCCAGCCTTCCGGCGATGGCGCTGACCTACCAGACCCGTCTGGAGAACATTGAGTGGACGGTCGAGGGCGACAAGTTCGAATGCCGCCTGACGCAGCCGATCACCGATTTCGGCTCGGGCCAGTTCGTGCGCAAGGCCGGCGAGCAGGCGACTTTCCGCCTGAACGCCTACAACGCCATGCTCGGCGGCGGTTCGGCGACCTTGATGGCGGCAGCGGCGCCCTGGCAGCCGGGCCGTGGCGATATCAATCTGGGCACGGTCAGGATCGGCAGTGGCAATATCCTGTTCAACAGTTCTCAGGCGCAGGCCGGACAGTTGATCAGCGGCCTGATGGACGGACGCAGCCCCGTGGTGCGCCATGCATCGGGCGATGGCCGTGTGTCGGAAGTGCGTCTGTTGCCGGTCAAGTTCAGCAAGGCGTTCAACGACTATCAGGCCTGCGTGGCGAAACTGCTCCCGCAGAATTTCGAGCAGGTCAAACAATCGCAGATCGGTTTCCCCGGCGAAGGCATCGAACTGGACGCCGCCGCCAAGGCCAAGCTGCAAGTCATGCTCGAATATATGAAGGCCGATCCGACGGTCAACCACATCGAGCTCGACGGCCACTCCGACAACAGCGGCAATCGCCTGACCAACCGCGAGCTGTCGCGCCGGCGCGCCCTGGCGGTGGTCGATTTCTTCAAGGCCAACGGCATCCAGGAATCGCAGATCACCGTGCGCTTCCATGGTGAACGTTACCCGTTGGTGCCAAACACCAATGCCGCCAACCGGGCCAAGAACCGTCGGGTCAACGTGCACCTTGCGCGGGTGGCACCGACCACCGCTCCTGCGCCTCAGGCCAGCACACCGGCCAACGCTGCGGCGACGTCCTGACCCTCCGGTCATCGTCGCCCTCTCGACAGATTCTGTCGCTTTGTCGTCTTAAGCTGTCGCGCCTCTGTAAATTATCGCGTTTGAGCGGTAGACTCCTCGGCTTTCCGTAGAACCCCGTGGAGTGATGGCATGGCGGACGTAAACAAGGTCGTTCTGGCGTATTCCGGCGGCCTGGACACTTCGGTGATCCTCAAGTGGCTGCAGGATACTTATAACTGTGAAGTCGTGACCTTCACCGCTGACCTGGGTCAGGGCGAAGAGGTCGAACCGGCTCGCGCCAAGGCTCAGGCCATGGGCGTCAAAGAAATCTACATCGACGACCTGCGCGAAGAATTCGTGCGTGACTTCGTGTTCCCGATGTTCCGTGCCAACACCGTTTACGAAGGCGAGTACCTGCTGGGTACTTCCATCGCGCGTCCGCTGATCGCCAAGCGTCTGATCGAAATCGCCAACGAAACCGGCGCCGACGCCATTTCCCACGGCGCAACCGGCAAGGGCAACGACCAGGTCCGTTTCGAACTGGGTGCCTACGCGCTCAAGCCAGGCGTAAAAGTGATTGCTCCTTGGCGCGAGTGGGACCTGCTGTCCCGCGAGAAGCTGATGGACTACGCCGAGAAGCACGCGATCCCGATCGAGCGCCACGGCAAGAAGAAATCCCCGTACTCGATGGATGCCAACCTGCTGCACATCTCCTATGAGGGCGGCGTGCTGGAAGACACCTGGACCGAGCACGAAGAAGACATGTGGCGCTGGACCGTCTCCCCGGAGAACGCACCCGACAAGCCGCAATACTTGGAACTGACCTACCGCAACGGCGACATCGTCGCTCTGGACGGCGTCGAAATGACTCCGGCCACCGTACTGGCGACCCTGAACAAGATCGGTGGCCAACACGGCATCGGCCGTCTCGACATCGTCGAGAACCGTTATGTCGGCATGAAGTCCCGTGGCTGCTACGAAACCCCGGGCGGCACCATCATGCTGCGCGCTCACCGCGCCATCGAGTCGATCACCCTGGACCGCGAAGTCGCTCACTTGAAAGACGAGTTGATGCCGAAGTACGCCAGCCTGATCTACACCGGTTACTGGTGGAGCCCGGAGCGTCTGATGCTGCAACAGATGATCGACGCCTCCCAGGTCAACGTGAATGGCGTCGTGCGCCTGAAGCTGTACAAGGGCAACGTGATCGTGACCGGCCGCAAGTCCGACGATTCGCTGTTCGACGCCAACATCGCGACCTTCGAAGAAGACGGCGGCGCCTACAACCAGGCCGACGCGGCGGGCTTCATCAAGCTCAACGCGCTGCGCATGCGCATTGCTGCCAACAAAGGCCGCAAGCTGTTCTGAGTCCTTCGGACCAGACGTGAAATAGCGGTCTTGTCGTTCTGACAAGACCGCTATGCTGCAAAACCCTTCTGTTTACCTGATCGTAGTGGATCAGCGATCCCGAACTCATCTGTTGTACTGTGCGCATCGTATTGATGTACTTCGTGTCTCCGCGCCTCAATTTAAACTCTTCCCAATACACTGATGTTCAGCGAGTGAACGTCGTAAATAATACAGTACGTCGTCCCCATGGCTTTCCTTCCTCGTTTGAGCGATTTGGCGATGTTTTCTTTCGGTAAAATCTCTGACATATCATCCGTTAAAACGAGGAATATTCTGAGCGAGTGCTTGGCGGGTTGTGGGACTTTTTCCAGAAGTGTGTTTATTTTTGATTCGGTGTTCATGCCTCGAATGTCAATGATGCACAGCGTACTCAGCGGTTTTGGTAGTTTTACAGTCTGAATTTCGGTAGTTGATGGGGCAGTCGATTCGCCGGGGAAATCAGCGTTGTTATCTTCAAAAGCTTTCAGGAAATTCTTGTCGTCACCAAAGTCCGAAGGTGCATAAAGGGATCGGTAGTTGAAGTTCAAGGTGATGAAAAACAGGAACAGTAAATAGAATGGAAAGCTGATCAGAAACCAGATGTAGATTTCCCGTTCGTCATTGTCAAGGAAGGGCAGGGACACTGCTGCGGACGTTTCGGAGATGAACGCGAATATGGCAATGACACTGATGGGGTTGGTGATTTTCTTGTTGATCTTTAACATGTTCTTTACTCATGAGTATGGTCTTTCTCTTTATGTTGGGTCGTTTAAGTTGCTGTAAGGGGGTGGAGATATTTTTGTCCCCGATGTCTGGTATTTATATTAAAAGTGGACGGTTGGATATAAGTATGTTGTTTCGGTTTTTTGTCGTATCGAGTTTCTCTTGTCAGGGTTCGTTACTCGATAAGCGAGTGTCGCAGGCCAAATAATTTTCAAGTGGTCACTTGGTCTGGATGACTTGTCGCTACATTTATGAGTCTTTTCTGTAGGAGAAATCTTTATTGCCTGTAGGAAGTGTCTCTCGCTGCCAATGCAAGGGAACTTCGCTATGCCATGGGTGAAATGACTACGTTATTGTGCCGGTTCTAAAAATTCGAACAGCGAAACTGGACTTGCCCATGAATAAAGTGCTGATCGTGGATGATCACCCCGTCATTCGTCTTGCGGTGCGTATGCTGATGGAACGTCATGGCTACGAAGTCATTGCAGAAACGGATAACGGAGTGGATGCATTACAACTGGCTCGCGACCAGATGCCTGATATTGTCATTCTGGATATCGGTATACCGAAACTTGATGGACTGGAAGTCATTGCGCGTCTTACAACCAGCGCGATGCCTCTGAAGGTGCTGGTGTTGACGTCCCAGGCCCCGGGCCATTTCTCCATGCGCTGCATGCAGTCGGGAGCGGCGGGATATGTTTGCAAACAACAGGATCTGACCGAACTGCTCAGCGCTATCAAGGCTGTGCTGTCCGGGTACAGCTATTTTCCGAATCAGGCGTTGCACACCGTACGCACCAGCCTGGGCAATGCCAGTGAAGCCGACATGGTCGATCGTTTGTCCGGGCGCGAGATGATGGTGTTGCAGCAGTTGGCACGCGGCAAGACCAACAAGGAAATCGCCGATGGCATGTTTCTCAGCAACAAGACCGTCAGCACCTACAAGACGCGGTTGCTGCTGAAGCTCAATGCGCGTTCACTGGTGGATCTGATCGAACTGGCCCAGCGCAATGGCCTGGTCTGACCGCTTCAGTCGCTGACGGATCCTGGGCAGGTCGGCATCAGCTTGCAGCAGAAACGAAAAAGCCTCCGTTGCGGGAGGCTTTCAAATGTCAGAGATCAAAGTCGTAATCGGCCAATTGCTTCTGCAGTCGGCGTTCCTCAAGCATGTTATCGATGGTGCGGCGTTTGCTCAGGTTGGTCTTGGCGACCTCAACCACCGGTTCGTCGTCCGACTCCGCGACGAAATCGTCTTCTACGTCCACTTGCTCTTTGCTGGTGCTCATAAGGTTAACTCCAGGCTAAGGCTGCCTTTGGCGCTCCTTATATCGATATTCCAGCAGATCGTAAAAAAGATTTTTTCAATCGCAATATCAATAAACTTAATAGACGCTCAATCGTCCGAAGTTTTGTCCTTGTATTCGCACAAGTCTTCGATCCGACAGCTACCGCACCGCGGCTTGCGGGCCAGGCACACGTAGCGCCCGTGAAGAATGAGCCAGTGATGCGAATCGAGCAGGTATTGCTTGGGCACAAACTTCATCAGTTTGTTCTCCACCTCGACCACGTTTTTGCCCGGCGCAATACCGGTGCGGTTACTGACCCGGAAAATGTGGGTGTCCACCGCCATCGTCAATTGACGGAACGCGGTGTTGAGCACGACGTTGGCGGTCTTGCGGCCGACGCCGGGCAGGGCTTCCAGCGCTTCGCGCGTCTGTGGGACTTCGCCATTGTGCAACTCGACCAGCATGCGACAGGTCTCGATCACGTTTTTGGCCTTGCTGTTATAGAGGCCGATGGTCTTGATGTACTCGGACAAACCTTCGACGCCCAAGGCATGAATGGCAGCCGGCGTGTTGGCCACCGGGTAAAGTTTCGCCGTCGCCTTGTTCACCCCGACGTCAGTCGATTGTGCGGACAGAATCACCGCGATCAACAACTCGAAAGGCGAAGAGTAGGCGAGTTCGGTCTTGGGTTCGGGATTCTCCTCGTGAAGCCTGCGGAAGATCTCCAGACGTTTTGCGGCATTCATGGGTGATGCGTTTCCTCGGGTAGGGCGGCAGGGCGAGAACAGGCCTGACGGGCGGCGAGCACCAGCCCCAGCAGTATGAAGGCGCCGGGAGCCAGCGTCGCGAAATGCAGGCCGTCGCCGAACAGAATAAAACCTTGCCAGTGATCCGACAGGTGATGGCCGATGCTGCCCTGACCGAGCAGCTCGCGCAACACCGCCAGCACGGTCATCAGGGCGGCAAACACGCCACCCAGTGTCAGACGCCCTCGGGCTGGCAATCGAAAGTATCCATTGTGTTCCAGAATGACGCACTGCAAACCGATCAGGCCGGCGTAAAGGCTACTCAGTTGTTGCCACTGCATAGCGGCGCGCTGCAGCAGAATATCGGCGCACCCCGCCAGTGTTGCGGCCAGCACCAGACCGACCGGCAACAGGCTCTCGGAGCTCAGTCGAGTCCGCAGTGGTGTCATGCACAAACCGTAAGCACTCACCACAACGGTGAACATCAGCAGGATCGCCAGCGCGCCGGCCACGGAGTCAGTGGCGCCGATCAACAGCACCAGCATCATTGAGTTCGACAGGGTCGCTGATGCGTTCATGGCGTGCTCCCCAGCAGGCTCGTCCGGTGGTCGTCGAAGTAACGCAGGGCATCGTGGATGGCGTTGATGGCCGCGCGAGATGTGATGGTTGCGCCAGCGATCTGGTCGAATTGCCCCTGATCCTTTTTCAAGGCCCATCCGGCATCGGTCGGCTGGCCGCTGGATTTGCCGATAAACGCCTGCAACCAGCTATTTGGCCAGTCACCGAGATGCCCGCCCAGCGCCGGCGTTTCAGTTTGCTCAAGGGTTTTCACGCCGAGCAATCGGCCATTGGCATCGATGGCAATCAGCAACTCGATGCGACCCGCATAACCCTCGGTCTGGCTGCGCAGCAGCACCGCCACGGGTTGACCGGCCCTGGTCGCCCGATAACCGCCCAGCAACTCGCTGTGGCTCAGGTGGGTGTCGGTCAGTGCCAGAGGCTGTTCCAGAGGCTGATTGTCGTAGGTGTCGACTGAGAGCACATCCAGCAGTTTGCGACTTTCGAGCTGGCGCTGCTCGGCGGCGATCTGCGGCGCATTGCTGCGTTGCACAACATAAGTCGCGCCGACACCAATCGTTGCCAGCAGCGCCAGGGTGATCAGGCTGCTTGTGCGGTTCATGGCATCACCTGCGACTGACGAGCGGCTGCAATGCGTTCCAGCGCCGGCACGCACAGATTCATCAGCAACACTGAGAACGCCACGCCATCCGGATAGCCGCCCCAGGTGCGAGTCAGGTAGGTCAGCAGGCCGACGCCCACGCCGAACAACAAGCGGGCGAGCGGACTCTTTGCCCCCGACACCGGTTCAGTGACGATGAAGAACGCACCCAGCATGGTCGCGCCACTCAGCAGATGAAACAGCGGCGAGCCATGAGCGTCGGACCCCGAACCGTTCCAGCACAGCAGGCTGATGACGAACAGGCTGGCAAGCATACCGACCGGTGCGTGCCAGCCGATCACCCGGCGCTGTAACAGGAACAATCCACCGGCAAGAAATGCCAGGTTCACCCACTCCACGCCATGCCCGCCGAAGCGGCCGAATGCCGGGTTGCTGGCAAACAACTCATCGATGGTCAGGCTTTTGTTGATGCGCAGGCTGTCCAGTGCGGTGGCCTGAACCCAGGCGTCCGGCGCCACGCCCAGGTTGAACACCTGTTCAATGGCCGTCGTCAGATCCATGCCATGGGCCGGCCAATGGGTCATCGGCTGCGGGAACATCACCATCGCGAAAGCAAAACCGAGCATGGCCGGATTGAAAGGGTTTCTGCCCACGCCACCGTACAAGTGTTTGCCCAACAGCAGGCCCGAGCCGATCGCCGTGACCGTCAGCCACCACGGGCAGTAAGGCGGCAAGGCGATTGCCAGCAGTGTGGCGCTGACCACTGCGCTGCCATCGGTGAGAGTGGCTTGCACCGGCTGCCGGCGCAGACGAGTCACGGCGGCTTCGACGCTCAAGGCTGTGACGACGGACAGGATCAGGTTGATCAACACACCCCATCCGTAAAACCAGAACAACGCCAACAACCCCGGCAATGTCGCCAGCAAAACCAGCTTCATTGCCTGTTGCAGGCGTTCGTCTCTGGTTTCAATGGATGACATGGGCTTCTACCTGCCGCTCCGCCTCTTGCAGGCGGGTGCGGGCCTTGTCGAGGATCTCGGCTGGCGTGCCGTCACGTCGTTGCAGTTTGTTCAGGTCGGCGCGAGCGAAGGCCAGTTCGGTTTTCAGCTGACGAAGCTGGTTGTCGATCGGACGTTTCTCCACGCGCACAAGGTCGGGGGCCGGTTGATCGCTGGCCGCTTCTGCAGTGTGCAACGCTTGTTCGGCGTCACGCAGCGCTTGTTCCAGCGCTGCAATCTGCTCCGGCGGAGCCTCTGCGGTCTGCGCCTTTTTCAGCTCGGCACGGCGCATCGCCAGCTGGATTTTCGCTCGTTTCAGATCGGCGTCTTTTGATGGGGCTGTCACGACAGGCGCAGGTGAGGCGCTGCTTTCCAGTTTCGCCAGGGCCTGTTCGGCGGCTTCGAACTGCTGTTGCAATACGATCAATTGCGACTGTTGTTCGAAGGTCGGCGGATGACCGAAGGCTTTCAACGATTTGTGCAATTGAGCGCGGCTCATCGCTACATCGATCTTGGCCTTCTTCAGCGCGGCGTCGGCTGTCGCGGCTTTCTGCGCACGTACCCGTTCCAGCGCCGCTTGCACCGGATCGAGCGTAACGGCTGCGACTTCAACCTGCGCCGCACGTTTCGCACGGGCTTCGCGTTCGGCCTGCTTCTGCTGCTCTTCTCTTTGCAGCCGGGCGTTACGCCGTTCGAAGCGTTGCCGGGCGTGATCGCGCTTGGCGGTACGCGCCTGCTGTTCTTCGAGGCTGTTGGCCAGGCCACCCACCACTGGCAGCGTTCCGAGCGGCAGCGGGTGCATCTCGATGCAATCGACGGGGCAAGGCGCCACGCACAGATCGCAACCGGTGCACTCGTCGATGATCACCGTGTGCATCAGTTTCGCCGCGCCGACGATGGCGTCGATCGGGCAGGCCTGTATGCACTTGGTGCAGCCGATGCATTCGGCTTCACGGATGAACGCCACTTGCGGCGGTGCCGCGCCACGGCTGATGTCCAGCTCCAGCACCGGGATTTTCAGCAGTTCGGCCAGCGCCGCGATGGTTTCGTCACCACCCGGCGGGCATTTGTTGATCGGCTCGCCGTCGGCGATGCCTTCAGCGTAGGGTTTGCATCCGGGATGGCCGCATTTGCCGCATTGGGTCTGTGGCAGCAAGGCATCGATGCGTTGAATCAGACTCATGTTTTGATCAGTCCACTGAATCCGAGAAAAGCCACGGCCATCAATCCGGCGCCGATCAACTGGATCGGCAGGCCACGAAAGGGCAGGGGAATATCGTTGTCGGCCGTGCGCTCACGCAAATCGCTGAACAGGCTCAACACCAGCCAGAAACCCAGGCCGGCGCCAAGGCTCAGCGCTGTCGCATGAAACAGGCCCTTATCCGTTTGCGCGTTGATCAGCGTCAGCCCCAGCACACCGGCATTGCCCAGCAGCAACGGCCACAAACCGTCGAACGGCAGGGCGGGTCGCCAGCGCGCCAGCAACTTCAGCAACGGTGTGATCAGCAGGACGCTCAGCGGCAGGAATACGAATAGACGCAGGAATTCCAGTTGCAACGGCACCAGCAGCCAATGCCAGATCGCGTAACTCGCCACACCGACAATCAGCATCAGACACAACGTCGCCAGCCCCAGCGCATGCACCTGACGGCGCTCGCCAGCCAGCAGCGGATCGACGCCCAGCGGCCAGTGCAACACGAAGTTGTTGATCAGCGCAGCACTGAAGAGCGTAAGCACGAGTTCGGTCATGGTTCTGCCGGTGAGAGCGGGCGGGTGTCACTTAAGATTAGGCATTATCCGGCGGCCATGACGGGTGGGCCAGATATGAAAAATCCCACAGGCGCACGGGGTACGCCTGTGGGATCGGTCAGTGCAGAACCTTACTTGATGCGCTGACCTGGCTTGGCGCCGCTGTCCGGGCTCAGCAGGTAGATTTCTTCACCGCCAGGGCCGGCCGCCATCACCATGCCTTCGGAGATGCCGAACTTCATTTTCCGTGGCTTGAGGTTGGCGATCATCATGGTCAGGCGACCGTCGAGTTTCGACGGATCCGGATAGGCGCTCTTGATCCCCGAGAACACGTTGCGTTGTTCGTCACCGATGTCGAGGGTCAGACGCAGCAGCTTGTCCGCCCCTTCAACGTGTTCGGCCTTGACGATCAGCGCGACGCGCAGGTCGACGGCGGCGAAGGTGTCGAAGTCGATTTCCGGCGACAGCGGATCCTTGGTCAGTTCGCCATTGCCGGCAGGCGCGGCGGCGCCAGTGTCGGTCTGGCTGGCGGTCAGGTCTTCTTTCGAGGCGTCGGTCATGGCTTGCACTTTTACCGGGTCGATGCGGGTCATCAACGGTTTGAATTCGTTCAACTGGTGGTTGGCCAGCAGGGTGGTGTGGTCGTTCCAGGTCAGCGGGGCGACATTGAGGAACGCCTCGGCATCGGCAGCCAGCAACGGCAGCACCGGCTTGAGGAAGATCACCAACTGGCGGAACAGGTTGATCGCGGTGGCGCAGACCGCCTGGACTTCATCCTGCTTGCCTTCCTGCTTGTTCAGCGACCACGGTGCCTTGTCGGCGATCCACGCGTTGGCGCGGTCGGCCAAAGCCATGGTTTCGCGCATGGCACGGGCGAAGTCGCGGGCTTCATAGGCGTCGGCGATGCTCGGCGCAGCGGCCAGGAACGCGTCGGTCAGTTCCGGCGCGGCGTTGGTGTCGACCAGCAGGCCGGCGTTGCCCTTCTGGATGAAACCGGCGCAACGGCTGGCGATGTTGACCACTTTGCCGACCAGGTCGGAGTTGACCTTCTGCACGAAGTCTTCGAGGTTCAGGTCGAGATCGTCCACGCCACGGCCCAGTTTGGCCGCGTAGTAGTAGCGCAGGTATTCCGGCGACAGGTGATCCAGGTAGGTCCGGGCCTTGATGAAGGTGCCGCGGGACTTGGACATCTTCTGGCCGTTGACGGTCAGGTAGCCGTGCACGTTGATCCCGGTCGGCTTGCGGAAACCCGCGCCTTCAAGCATCGCCGGCCAGAACAGGGCGTGGAAGTTGACGATGTCCTTGCCGATGAAGTGGTACAGCTCGGCGGTGGAGTCCTTGCCCCAGAACGCGTCGAAGTCCAGCTCCGGCGTGCGGTTGCACAGGTTCTTGAAGCTGGCCATGTAGCCGATCGGCGCGTCCAGCCACACGTAGAAATACTTGCCTGGTTCGCCCGGGATCTCGAAACCGAAGTACGGCGCATCGCGGGAGATGTCCCACTGTTGCAGGCCGGCGTCCAGCCATTCGGCGATCTTGTTGGCCACGGCGTCCTGCAGGGTGCCGCTGCGGGTCCAGGTCTGCAGCATCTGCTGGAAGTCCGGCAGCTTGAAGAAGAAGTGCTGGGAATCCTTGAGCACCGGGGTGGCGCCGGAGATTGCCGACTTCGGATCCTTCAGGTCGGTCGGCGCGTAGGTCGCACCGCATTTTTCGCAGTTGTCGCCGTACTGGTCCTCGGTGCCGCATTTCGGGCAGGTGCCCTTGATGAAGCGGTCGGCCAGGAACATTTTCTTTTCCGGGTCGAAATACTGGGTGATCGAACGTTGGGCGATGTGCCCGGCGTCACGCAGCTTCAGGTAGATCTGGCTCGACAGCTCACGGTTTTCTTCGGCGTGAGTGGAGTGGAAGTTGTCGAAGTCCACCAGGAACTCGGCAAAGTCGGCGCTGTGTTCAGCCTGGACATTGGCGATCAGTTGTTCCGGGGTGATGCCTTCCTTTTCCGCGCGCAGCATGATTGCCGAACCGTGGGCGTCGTCGGCGCAGACATAAATGCACTGATTGCCGCGATGCTTCTGGAAGCGCACCCACATATCGGTCTGGATGTATTCCAGCATATGGCCAAGGTGAATCGAACCGTTGGCGTAGGGCAGGGCGCTGGTGACGAGAATCTTGCGTGGTTCGGACATGTGGGGCTTCGCTACTTGATGAAACGGAGGTCGGCCACTATAAAGCGCCGGGAAAGATATTTCACCCCTGCAAATCGTTGCCGGGCATGCCGTCCGGAGGACAGAAGGGGTAGGATACCCGCCATCTTTTCCCAGTCTTGTTATCGGAGTTGCCCATGAGCGCCGTCACTCGCGCAGCGGTGGAAGCCGTCCTCAGCCAATACACCGACCCTTACCTGAACCAGGATCCGGTCAGCGCCGGTTGCGTGCGCAACATCGAAATCACCGGTGATCGCGTCAGCGTGCAGCTGGAAATCGGTTATGCCGCCGGTCTGTTCAAGAGCGGCTGGGCGCAATTGCTGCAACTGGCCATCGAAAACCTCGACGGCGTAGTGTCGGCCAAGGTCGAGGTCAACAGCGTGATCGCCGCGCACAAGGCCCAGGCGCAGATCCCGGGGCTGGCCAACGTCAAGAACGTGGTCGCCGTGGCGTCCGGCAAGGGCGGCGTGGGCAAATCCACCACCGCCGCCAACCTGGCACTTGCACTGGCCCGTGAAGGCGCGAAAGTCGGGATTCTCGACGCCGATATCTACGGCCCGAGCCAGGGCATCATGTTCGGCATTCCCGAGGGCACCCGTCCGCAGGTCAAGGATCAGAAGTGGTTCGTGCCGCTGCAGGCCCATGGTGTGGAAGTCATGTCGATGGCCTTCCTGACCGATGACAACACACCGATGGTCTGGCGCGGGCCGATGGTCTCCGGCGCGCTGCTGCAACTGGTGACGCAAACCGCCTGGGGCGACCTGGATTATCTGGTGATCGACATGCCGCCAGGCACCGGCGACATCCAGCTGACCCTGGCGCAGAAAGTCCCGGTGGCTGGCGCCGTGATCGTCACCACGCCGCAGGATCTGGCGCTGCTCGACGCACGCAAGGGCGTGGAGATGTTCCGCAAGGTCAACATTCCGGTGCTGGGCGTGGTGGAAAACATGGCCGTGCACATCTGCTCGAACTGCGGACACGCCGAGCATCTGTTCGGTGAGGGCGGTGGCGAGAAGCTGGCGACCCAGTTCGGCGTCGAGCTGCTGGCTTCGCTGCCATTGTCGATGCTGATCCGCGAACAGGCCGATGGCGGCAAGCCGACGGTGATTTCCGAGCCGGACAGCCAGATCGCCATGGTCTATCAGGAACTGGCCCGCCACGTCGGCGCGCGGATCGTGTTGCAGGAAGCGGCATCGCCGGCGATGCCGAACATCACCATCAGCGACGATTGATGCCTGTGGTTTAAACAAAAACGCCCCGGTGCTTAAGCACCGGGGCGTTTTTCATTGCGCGACAGCGGTCAGATGCGCAGCCCGCCGTCCATCTCCAGAATCCGACCGGTGTAGTAGTCGTTCTCGAAGATGTACGCCGCCGAATGGGCGATCTCTTCCGGCTTGCCCATGCGCTTGAGCGGAATGCCCGAAGTCATTTTCTCCAGCGCTTCCGGTTTCATGCCCAGGGTCATCTCGGTTTCGATGAAGCCCGGCGCGATGCCGGCCACGCGAATGCCGTAGCGCGCCAGCTCCTTGGCCCAGGTCACGGTCGCTGCCGCCACACCGGCCTTGGCGGCGGAGTAGTTGGTCTGGCCGACGTTGCCCGCGCGGGAGATCGACGAGATGTTGATGATCGCGCCACTGTTCTTCAGCTCGACCATTTTCGCCGCCACTTCACGGGTGCAGAGGAACACGCCGGTCAGGTTGACGTCGATCACCGCCTGCCATTGGGCCAGGCTCATCTTGGTCATTTCGCCGTCCTTGACCTTGAGCAGCAGGCCGTCGCGCAGGATCCCGGCGTTGTTGATCAAGCCGTGAATCGCGCCGAAGTCCTCGGCGACCTGGGCAACCATGTGCGTCACTTGCTCTTCATTGGCGACGTTGCACAGATAGCTGCGCGCCTCGACGCCCTTGGCCTTGCAGGCCGCGACGGCGTCATCGAGTTTTTCCTGGTTCAGGTCGACCAGTGCCAGCTTCGCGCCCTTGCCGGCGAAATACTCGGCCATCGAGCGGCCCAGGCCTTGGCAACCGCCAGTGATAATGATTACTTTGTCGTTGAGTTGCATTCGCATGTCCCCGAGAGCAGGTCAGAGTGGTGTCCTTTAGAGAGCCTCTCGATCTGCGCCTGACAAAGCCCGGCTGCACATGAGAACTGCCCCTGTGGCGACTGATACTTATCCGTGTCGCCCGTCCGTTTTTTCGACGGATTCTATTTAAGGAGTCATAAATTGAGCGTTGAAGCGGCTAAGAATGCCCGAGAATTGCTTCTCAAGGAATACCGTGGCGTGCTGTCGACCCACTCCAAATCGATGCCCGGTTTTCCGTTCGGCTCCGTGGTTCCCTACTGCCTGGACGAACAGGGCCGGCCGCTGATCCTGATCAGCCGCATCGCCCAGCACACCCACAACCTGCAGAAAGATCCGAAGTGTTCGCTGCTGGTGGGCGAGCGCGAGGCCGATGACGTGCAAGCCGTCGGTCGCCTGACCTATCTGGCCGAGGCTCAAAAGCTCGAAGATGCGGCTGCCATCGAAGCCGCCGCCGAGCGCTACTACCGCTATTTCCCCGACTCGCAGAATTACCACAAGGCCCACGATTTCGACTTCTGGGTGCTCACTCCGGTACGTCATCGCTACATCGGCGGTTTCGGCGCGATCCACTGGGTCGATCACCTGACCCTGGCCAACCCGTTCGCCGGCAAGGCCGAAATCAGCATGGTCGAGCACATGAACAGCGACCACGCCAAGGCCATCGCGCATTACGTCGACCTCGCCGGGCTGCCGAAAACCGTCCCGGCGCAAATGGCCGGGATCGACACCGAAGGCATGCACCTGCGCATCGGTCAGGCGCTGTACTGGCTGCCGTTTCAAGCGCCTTGTCATACGCCGATACAAGTGCGCGAAGCCTTGGTTTCTCTGGCTCACGCCGAGGTCTGGCCAAAAAATGCGGTGGCCGACGCTTGAATTCACGAAAGGGCGACGTCATCTAAGGCTTACTGCAAGGCATTTCTTGCGTTGAGGAAACTTTGATGCGCCCTTTTTTGTTGCTCTTTCTGCTGTTCCCGGTGTTGGAGCTGTTCGTATTCGTCAAAGTGGCAGGATCGATCGGATTTTTCCCGGCCCTGCTGCTGATCATTCTCGGCTCGATGTTCGGCGTGTTCGTGCTGCGCGTCGCCGGACTGGCAACCGCCCTGCGTGCCCGTGAAAGCCTGAACCGCGGCGAACTGCCCGCGCAAACCATGCTCGAAGGCCTGATGCTGGCCCTGGCCGGTGGCCTGCTGATCCTGCCGGGTTTCATCAGCGACGTGGTCGGTCTGGTGCTGTTGCTGCCATTCAGCCGTCGTCTGGTCGCCAACAAAATGCGCCAGCGCGCCGAAGAACAGGCCATGCGTCAGCGCGCGTTCGCCGATGACCTGCAACCTCGCGGCGGTCCCGCACCGCGCCAGCCTCTGGGGCGCGAAGGCGATGTGATCGAAGGCGAGTTCGAACACCGCGACACCCAGTAACTTCTGCATCGACACGGCACCTTCGGGTGCCGTGTTCGTTTGCGGGGCAGATTCATCAAACCTGCAGTGAAATTTTTTTAGCCCCGCCCTTGTAATAAGCTTATGCGCCCTTATGTATCGGTCACCGAAAGGTTTCCGACATTTGAGTCGGACAGACTTCCGCGGTTCGCTCGACGAACCGCAACCGGCGCAGGCCGGATTCGTTAAACCCGCCGGGACTACACCGGCCGATGAAAACCACAATTAGGAGAGATCGACAATGAAGCTTCGTCCTCTGCATGACCGCGTCGTTATCCGTCGCAGCGAAGAAGAAAAGAAAACCGCTGGCGGTATCGTCCTGCCAGGTTCGGCTGCTGAAAAAGCCAACCACGGTGTGATTCTCGCTGTAGGCCCGGGCAAAGCTCTGGAAAACGGCGAAGTGCGCGCACTGTCCGTTAAGGAAGGCGACAAGGTTGTGTTCGGTCCTTACTCCGGCAGCAACACTGTGAAAGTCGACGGCGAAGACCTGCTGGTAATGAGCGAGAACGAAATCCTCGCTGTTATCGAAGGCTGATGACCCCCGTTCATTTTCCCGCTACTACAAAGTATTTAAGGAATATCGATCATGGCTGCTAAAGAAGTTAAATTCGGCGATTCCGCCCGCAAGAAAATGCTGGTTGGCGTAAACGTCCTGGCTGACGCGGTAAAAGCGACCCTGGGCCCGAAAGGCCGTAACGTGATCCTCGAGAAGAGCTTCGGCGCTCCGACCATCACCAAGGACGGCGTTTCCGTCGCCAAGGAAATCGAACTCGAAGACCGTTTCGAAAACATGGGCGCGCAGCTGGTCAAAGACGTTGCCTCCCGTGCCAACGATGACGCTGGTGACGGTACTACCACCGCTACCGTTCTGGCTCAGTCGATCGTCAACGAAGGCCTGAAAGCCGTCGCTGCCGGCATGAACCCGATGGACCTGAAGCGCGGTATCGACAAAGCGACCATCGCTGTCGTTGCCGAGCTGAAAAAGCTGTCCGCACCATGCACCGACACTAAAGCGATCGCTCAGGTTGGCACCATCTCCGCCAACTCCGACAACTCCATCGGCGACATCATTGCCGAAGCCATGGAAAAAGTCGGTAAAGAAGGCGTGATCACCGTTGAAGAAGGCTCGGGCCTGGAAAACGAACTGTCGGTTGTAGAAGGCATGCAGTTCGACCGTGGCTACCTGTCCCCATACTTCGTCAACAAGCCAGAGACCATGGTTGCCGAGCTGGAAGGCGCGCTGATCCTGCTGGTCGACAAGAAGATCTCGAACATCCGCGAAATGCTGCCAGTACTGGAAGCCGTTGCCAAAGCCGGCCGTCCACTGCTGATCGTTGCCGAAGACGTTGAAGGCGAAGCCCTGGCGACTCTGGTAGTGAACAACATGCGTGGCATCGTTAAAGTCGCAGCCGTCAAGGCTCCAGGCTTCGGCGACCGTCGCAAGGCCATGCTGCAGGACATCGCCGTTCTGACCGGCGGTACCGTTATCTCCGAAGAGATCGGCCTGAGCCTGGAAAGCACCACCCTGGAACACCTGGGTAGCGCCAAGCGCGTGACCCTGTCCAAGGAAAACACCATCATCGTTGACGGTGCTGGCAATGAAGGCGACATCCAGGCGCGTATCGCTCAGATCCGTGCCCAGGTTGCCGAGACTTCCTCGGACTACGACCGTGAAAAACTGCAAGAGCGTCTGGCCAAGCTGTCCGGCGGCGTTGCAGTGATCAAGGTTGGCGCCGGTTCCGAAGTAGAAATGAAAGAGAAGAAAGCCCGCGTTGAAGACGCCCTGCACGCAACCCGCGCAGCCGTTGAAGAAGGCGTGGTACCTGGCGGTGGCGTTGCGCTGATCCGCGCTCTGAACGCGATCATCAACCTGAAAGGCGACAACGCCGACCAGGACGTAGGTATCGCTGTTCTGCGTCGTGCCGTTGAAGCACCGCTGCGTCAGATCGCTGCCAACAGCGGCGACGAGCCAAGCGTTGTGGTCAACGAAGTCAAGAACGGCAAAGGTAACTTCGGTTACAACGCTGCGACTGGCGAATACGGCGACATGATCGAAATGGGCATCCTGGACCCAACCAAGGTAACCCGTTCCGCTCTGCAAGCTGCATCGTCGATCGGCGGTCTGATCCTGACCACCGAAGCTGCTGTTGCTGACGCACCGAAGAAAGACGGTGCTGCTGGCGGCGGTATGCCAGACATGGGCGGCATGGGTGGCATGGGCGGCATGATGTAAGCCAGCCTTACCCCGAAACGAAAAACCCCGCCTGCGATGAGCAGGCGGGGTTTTTTATTGCCCTGATTTTATAGGCAGAGCTTCAAGTACTCAGGCGTTTGCCGGTTGTGCCTGCGTGACCGCTTCCGCTTTGACGGTCGGGCGATAGAGCACCCAGTAATACGACCCCAGGCAGATCAACCAGCAGAAAATCGCCGTCCACACGTTGTGCGAAAAGAAGTGCGCGCCCTGCATCATCCGGCTGATCGAGAACACCGAGCCCAGCGCAAAGGCAAAGATGAATGCCTGCCGCGCCAGTCGCGGGCGACGGTCACGCAGCACGAAGAACAGCGCAAACAAGGTGAAACCCGTTGCGGCATGGCCACCGGGCCAGCAGCGTCCGGGCTTGTCGGTCGGCGGGCGGTGATCCAGCAGTTTGCTGTAGGTTTCATGGCCGCCGAACTGCTCAAGGCTCCACGGGCACTGCACGGCAGTCACGGCTTTCATTGGTGTCACGAATGACGTCGCCAGGCCCAGCGACAGCACCAGGCAACCCAGCTCACGCTTGAAGGGCTTGAGCCGCGCGATGAAGAACGCCGCGATGAAACCAATGACGGAAAACACCGAAAACGCGATCACCACCTGTTTGGCGCGGTCGTGAAGGATGTTTTCCAGGAAGTAACTGTGGCGCCCGATGAAGTCGCCGGCGGCGGGGTCGTAAAACATCCGGGCCAGGTTCATGTCCAGATCGGTCAGTTCGAGCAAGACCAGAATGGCGGCCGCGACGGCGGGTATCCCCAGACACAGCCAAAAGTTCAGCGGGCGAGGGGCAGGGCGTACAACGCTTGATGACATGAGGGATCCAGAACGGGAAAACGCCCCGGGGCATCAGCCCGGGGCGCTTCGATTAACGATCGCTGACTTGCGCGGCACCCTCCTTGGGCGCTTTCCAGCCAAGCAGCTGTTGCTTGAAGCCATAACTGGCGGTTTGGTAATACGTGATGGCGCGGCTCACCAGCGGGTCGTCGCTGTTGACCCGGGACTCGCGGCTTTCGGTCAGTGCGTCGTCGTGCCGGCGCAGGCCCTGGCGTGGGCTGAGGATCGCCAGATCCTTGCCGTCGAACAGCCCCAGATGCTGATAGTTGCCCACCACGACCCGAGGTGGCAGCGGGTTGTCCTGCAGCAGATTGCGACCGAAGAAGGTCGATTGGTAATCCAGGTTCAGCAACCCCAGCAGGGTCGGCGCGAGGTCGATCTGGCTGGCCAGTTGCGCGTTTTCCCGTGCTTCGATCATCTTCGGTGCATAGATGAACAGCGGGATCTGGTAGTTGGTGATCGGCAGGTCTTCCTTGCCCGCGCTGCCGGCCGTGTGGTCGGCGACAAAGATGAAGATCGTGTTGTCGAACCACGGCTTCTCACGCGCCTGCGCCAGGAACTGGCCGATGGCGTAGTCGGTGTACTTCACCGCACCATCACGACCGTTGCCGGACTTGATGTCGATCCGGTTATCCGGATAGGTGTACGGACGATGGTTGGAGGTGGTCATCAGCTGCAACAGGAAAGGCTGCTGCTTGGCGTAGTCGGCGTCCGCCAGCTTCAGGGTCTGTTTGTACAGATCCTCGTCAGCCATGCCCCAGGCGTTCTTGAAGTGAATCTCAGACTCATCGACGCTGCTCTGATCGACAACGCGATAACCGTTGCCACTGAAGAACGCGTTCATGTTGTCGAAGTAGCCACGCCCGCCGTACACGAACACGCTGTCATAGCCGACAGCGCTCAATTGCTGGCCGAGGCTGGCGAAACCGCTTTCGCGACCGATGCGCTTGACGATCGAACGGCCCGGCGTCGGTGGAATGGCCAGGGTGATGGCTTCCAGTCCACGGTCTGTGCGAGTGCCGGTGGCGTAGAAATTGTTGAAGTACAGGCTCTGCTTGCGCAACGCGTCGAGGTTCGGCGTCAGGTTGCGGCCATCACCATTGCTGCCCAGGTATTTGGCGCTCAGGCTTTCGATGGTCACCAGCACGATGTTCGGCTTGCGGGTGACGCCGGGGTTATCGATATTGCGACGGATGTCCTGCGGATCCTGGCCGACGAAACGGGCATTGGGTTCGTTCAGTTCGGCACGAATCTGACCGGCAACCTTGTCCGCTGGCAGGCTCTTGTAGAACTGGCTGTAGTCCAGTTCGTTGTTACGGAACGCGGCGAAGAACTGATACGGGCCATTGCTCGCCAGTTCATTCTGATAGGCGTTGCCGCCCTGGGCACGCGGTGCGTCCTGACTGACCAGTTGCAGGCTCAGGCCCGCCACCACCAACAGCGCCAAGGCATTCAGCAGCCGACTGCGCAGTGGCGGTAGCGGAGCGTTGAGCGCTGCATTGAATGCCTTGCGCAAGACAAGACTCAGCCCCACGGCCAGGACCGCAAGGATGCTCAGCAACTTGCCGATCGGATATGACTCCAGCACGTTGTTCAGCACTTCGTCGGAGTACACCAGGTAGTCGACGGCGATGAAGTTGAAGCGCACCCCGAACTCATCCCAGAACAGCCATTCGGCCACCGCCGTGAACAGCATGGCGTACAGGCTGACGGTCAGCAGTCCCTGCAGGAACCAGCGGTGACCGCGACGGCGCCACAAGGCCGGCGGGCACAGCAGCAGATACAGACCCATCGGCAAAGCGGCATAGGCGAGGAAGCCCAGGTCGTAGACCAGACCGACACCGAACACGGACAGCGCACCGCCACCGGCCTCATCCAGATGAGTCAGCAGCAGTACGATACGGGTGAGGAGAAACACGACCAGCCAGGCACCGGTGACCAGCAGCAGATAGCGCATAGGCGCTGTCTTGAAGAAACCCATTGTTTTCTTTTCCTTTTATCAATGGCGCGGGAGTTTCGCGAAGCCACTGTAATGAGGTTGTGAACCGATAGTGAAAACTTTGTTAAAGATTTATGTTGGTTGAGCAAATCGATCTGTCGGGGCTGCAACCCTAGCCCTGAGCCGAAGTTGGCCGTAAGCTGCGCGGGCCATGACGGCCGTTACTGTGTACGGAAGAGGTGCCCATGCGAATTCTATTGGTCGAAGACAACCGCGATATCCTGGCCAACCTGGCCGATTACCTGGGCCTGAAGGGCTATACCGTCGATTGCGCCCAGGACGGTCTGTCGGGCCTGCATCTGGCGGCTACCGAGCACTATGACCTGATCGTGCTCGACATCATGTTGCCCGGCATCGACGGCTATACCCTGTGCAAACGCCTGCGCGAAGATGCGCGCCGCGACACGCCGGTGATCATGCTCACCGCCCGCGACCAACTCGACGATCGCCTGCAGGGCTTCAAGTCCGGGGCTGACGATTACCTGGTCAAACCCTTTGCGTTGTCGGAACTGGCCGCGCGGGTCGAAGCCGTGATGCGCCGGACCCAGGGCGGCGGTCGCCGTTCCCTGCAGGTCGGTGATCTGAGCTACGACCTCGACACACTCGAAGTGACCCGCGAAGGCAAGCTGCTCAAGCTCAACCCGGTCGGCCTCAAGCTGCTCGCGGTGCTGATGCAGAAGAGCCCGCATGTACTGCGTCGGGAAATTCTCGAAGAAGCCCTGTGGGGCGATGACTGTCCGGACAGCGACAGCCTGCGCAGCCACGTCCACCAATTGCGTCAGGTGATCGACAAGCCGTTCGCCAAACCACTGCTGCACACCGTGCACGGCGTGGGTTATCGCTTGGCCGAGGGCCGCGATGGAGTTTAAGCAAAGCCTTGCCCAGCGGATCATCATCGCCTTTGCGCTGATGAGCGCACTGGTGGCAGGGGCCTTCGCCATGGGCATCGTCGCGACCGTGCACCTGGTGGAAGAAAAACTGATTTCCGCAGGACTGGGCGGCGACTTGCAGCGCCTGTTGTTGATGGACAACGTCTCGGACTGGAGCCATCGGCCGGAGCCGGATCAACTGTTCTATTTCAGCGGCGGCCCGGGTGACTTCGAGCTGCCCAAGGATCTGCGACATCTGGATTCCGGGTTCCACGAAGTCTTCCGCGAGCAGCTGTCGTATCACGCGATGGTCGAAATCGTCGACGGCCGGCGCTATGTGCTGCTGCAGGATCAAAGCGATTTCGAAGAGCGTGAGCGCGTACTGTTTGCCGTGGTGCTGGTGGGCTTCGTGCTCAGCCTGGCGCTGGCGGTTTTCCTCGGCTGGGTGCTGGCACGCAAGGTGATGGCGCCGGTGGTCCGGCTGGCGCGTCAGGTGCGTCATCGCGATCAGTTGCTGGGACTCGCACCGCCGCTGGCGCCGGACTACGCCGCCGATGAAGTGGGTGAACTGGCGGTGGCATTCGATGCGACGCTGGGGCGTTTGCGTCAGGCGCTGACGCGTGAGCGGCTGTTCACCAGTGACGTCAGCCATGAATTGCGTACACCGCTGATGGTGCTGGCCAGTTCCTGTGAGCTGCTGCTGGAAAACCCGGGCATCGATCAGCGCGGCCGCGCCCAGGTCGAACGCATCGCCCGTGCCAGCGAAGAAATGCGCGAACTGGTGCAGACTTTCCTGATGCTGGCCCGTGCCCAGCGCGAAGATGCGGGGGCGGCGCCCCAGCACAGTCTCGGCCAGGTGGCGGACAATCTGTTGGGCCTGTGGCGCGAGCCGATCGAGACCAAGGGCCTTAATCTGATTTTCGAACCGGGCAACCCGCCGGATACCCGCTACAACGCCACCCTGCTCAATGCCGTGATGGGCAACCTGCTGCGTAATGCGTTGCACTACACCGAGCATGGCTTCATTCGGCTGACGCTCAATGACAACGGCTTTGTGGTCGAAGACTCGGGCGTGGGCATTCCCGAGGAGAAACGCGAGGCGATGTTCCAGCCCTTCGTACGGGGCAGCGAAAAGCGTGGAGAGGGTCTGGGGCTCGGTCTGTCATTGGTGCAGCGCATCTGCGAGAACCAGGGCTGGAGTGTCACATTGAGTACGATGGAGCCCAATGGCTGCCGTTTCGAGGTAGATCTGGGCAAACAAGAACCCCTCCCAAATGGCACAAAAAAGCTGCCAACCTGAACGAATCCTGTATAACCTTGAAATAGTTCGGGGGTTTACGCGACGTTTTTTTCACAAAGGGATGACCTGACGCTGACACTCCCGTGCCTAAGGTGGAGCTATCAGCATTCAGGAGTCCCGACGATGGCCGGCCCGATCAAACTCGATTTTTCCGAAAAGTACGACGACAACCACGCGCAGAAATACCTGCGCAAGCATCAGGATGGTCTGGGGCGTCGTTTGTCCAACTGGCGAGATCAGCAGTTGGCTCGCAAGGCACTGACCCTGGTCGGTGAGCCGGGGCTGGTGCTGGATCTGCCGTGCGGTGCCGGGCGTTTCTGGCCATTGCTGGCAGAAAAGCCCAATCGGGTGATCATCGGGGCAGACAATTCCGAGTCGATGATCAAGACGGCGATGCAGGCCCAACCGGCGGATGTGGTGAAACGGGTACAACCCTTGCACACTTCGGCGTTCGACATTGCGTTGCCTGACAACTCCGTGGACAGCATTTTCTGCATGCGTCTGCTGCACCACATCGGCGAGGCCGAGCATCGGCAGACGATTTTGCGTGAGTTCGAACGCGTTACCCGGGACAGTGTGATCATTTCGTTGTGGGTAGATGGCAATTTCAAAGCCTGGAAACGCAAGCGCGCCGAGAAAAAACGCGGACAGGAAGGTTACCAGAATCGATTTGTGCTACCGGCCGCTACGGTTGAAAAGGAATTCGAAGAGGCAGGATTCAGGATCCAGGAACAACTGGACTTTATTCCGCTCTATGCCATGTGGCGAGTTTACGTACTACGCAAGAGGTAAGAGGATGGCAGTGCAATTTGCAGCAGAAACGGGAGTCGCTCCCCAGGATCGCTTTGACTACTACTGGAACCAGCGCGGTGAATGGGTGGAAGAACCCAACGTGCGTCGTGGTGGGGAAAGTGGTGTACAGCGGGTGGTGGGGCGCGATGGTCAACTGCTGTATGCCAAGCGCCAGACAGGCCATATCTATCGCAGTTGGCTGCACCCGTTCGGGCGACCGACTGTTTTGCGTGAACTGGATGCACTGACCGGTGTAACGAAACTCGGCGTCCGGGTGCCGGAAATTGTCTTTTGCGGTGCTCAGCCTGACCCGCAGCACAAGTGGCGGGCGTTGCTGGTCACCAAGTCGCTGGACGGCTTTCAGGAGCTTGAACAGTGGGAAGCGGCAGGCGGCCGCGAGCAGTACGGTGAAGCGGTGTATGAGCGTGTACTCAAGGATCTCGCGGAGAACCTGGCTCGCATGCACAAGGGGCGCTGGCAACACAGCTGCATTTACATCAAGCACGTATTTGTCCGCGTCACCGGCGAGGGTGAGTCAGCCAAAGTCGAAGTGGCCCTGATCGATCTGGAAAAGTGCCGTCAACGCCTGACCGCTCATCGCGCGGCCTCCCATGACATGAAACAATTGCGCCGCCACTCGTCGTTCAGCCCTACGGACTGGAAGAAACTCGTCTATTTTTATGAGACGGCGTTTGGCAGCGCTATCAAAGGTTTATAGCGATGAAACTAGAAATTGCGCGAGGTTTGTTTCTGGTAGGAGCCTTGGCAGTTGCATCTTTGGCGGTGGCGGCCTGGGAACAGCCACGCATGCAAGTGATCGGGGCATCGACCAATGATGCCCATTGTCCGATGCCGCGGGTGGCGAAAGCCTCCGTGGCAACCAAGCCCGACCATGATTTGCTGCTGTTCATGTTCGGACTTTCTCAAGGGATGAGGCCGCAGAGTTGAAACGTCTACAAGAGCCAAAGGCCTCGCACATGCGAGGCCTTTTTTTATGCTTGTGTGGAAGCGGCGGTCAGGTGGAGGGTTTGGGATCGGGTTTGGCCAGCACGGTGTAGACGCAGGGCAAGACGAACAACGTAAACAACGTCCCGATCGACATCCCGGTGGCAATCACCGTCCCGATATCGAAGCGGCTCACCGCACCCGCGCCACTGGCGAGGATCAACGGCACCATGCCGAACACCATGGCAGCGGTGGTCATCAGGACAGGTCGCAAGCGAATCGCCGCCGCTTCCTCGACCGCTTCACGGGGCGTCAGGCCCTTTTCCTTGCGCAGTTGATTGGCAAATTCGACGATCAGGATCCCGTGTTTACTGATCAGGCCGATCAGTGTCACCAGCCCGACCTGGGTGTAGATATTCATGCTCGACCAGCCGAGGAACAGCGGAATCAGCGCCCCGCAAATCGACAGCGGTACGGTCACCAGGATCACCAGCGGGTCGCGGAAACTCTCGAACTGCGCCGCCAGCACCAGGAAAATGATCGCCAGCGCCAACGCGAAGGTGACCCATAGCGCGCTGCCTTCCTGTACGAACTGCCGTGAAGCGCCGCCGTAATCGAAAGCAAAACCGGCGGGTGCCTCTTCCCGGGCGATCTGCACCACGCTGTCGATGGCCTCGCCCATGCTGACCAGCGGGAACCCGGACAGCTTCGCTGCGTTCAGTTGCTGGAACTGGTTGAGCTGTCGCGGTCGTGCCCGGTCGGTCACGGTGATCAGGGTCGACAGCGGCAACAGCTCGCCCTGGGTGTTTTTCACGTAGTAGTTGTTCAGCCAGTCCGGGTTGTCGCGATAGGCCCGTTCAACCTGGGCGATGACCTTGTAACTGCGACCCTCGATGGTGAAGCGGTTTATCTCCGCTTCGCCAAGCAGGGTGGCGAGGGTGCCGCCCAGATCCTGCATCGACACACCCATCTGCGCCGCCTTGGCGCGGTCGATATCGACCACCACCTCCGGTTTGTCGAACGCCAGGTCAAGGTCGACGAACGCGAACTTGCCCGACTCCATCGCACGCTTCTTGATCCGGTCAGCCACCTGCAGCAACAGCTCGTAGTCATTGGCCGTGTTGATCACGAATTCGAACGGAAGACCCTCGCCGGTGCCGGGCAGGGAAGGCAGGTTGAAGCCGAAGATCTGCAACCCCGGGATGTTGCCGAGTTTGCCCTGCACCTCGGGAAGAATCTGCATCTGTGTACGGCTGCGTTCGTTCCACGGTTTGAGCAGGAAACCGCCGATACCGGTCTGTACACCGTTGTAGCCGTTGATCTGGAACGAGGAGTAGTACTCCGGGAATTCCTTGAAGATCTTCACGAACTCGTCGGTGTAGGTGTTCAGGTAATCGAGGTTGGTCGGCTGCGGCGCGTTGGCCATCATGAAAATGATGCCCTGGTCTTCATCCGGCGCCAGTTCCGATTTGGTGAACTTGAGCAGCACTGGAATCAGGCACAGCACGATCACTGCGAACACCAGCACCACCGGCCGGGTGTTGAGAGTGCCGTGGAGCATGCTCTGATAGCGTCGCTTGAGGTTTTCGAAGATCCGGTCGAGTCGGTGGGCAAGTCCGCTGGGGTTTTCTTCATGTCGCAACAGAAAGGCACACATCATCGGTGACAGGGTCAGGGCGACGATGCCGGAAATCACCACGGCCCCGGCCAGAGTCAACGCAAACTCCTTGAAGAGTGCCCCGGTCAGCCCGGTGAGGAAACCGATCGGCGCATACACCGCTGCCAGGGTGATGGTCATCGAGACCACCGGCATCGCGATTTCCCGGGCGCCCTCAAGTGCGGCGTCCAGCGGTGTCTTGCCTTCTTCGATATGCCGGTGGATGTTTTCCACCACGACGATGGCATCGTCCACCACCAGACCGATGGCCAGCACCATCGCCAGCAGGGTCAGCAGATTGATCGAGTAGCCCATCATCTGCATGAAGAACATCACGCCGATCATCGACAGCGGAATGGTCACCACCGGGATCACCACTGAACGCAGGGCGCCGAGGAACAGGAACACCACCACGATCACGATCAGCACCGCTTCGAACAGGGTTTTCACCACTTCGTCGATGGAGGCCTGGATGAACAGCGTCGCGTCGTAGGCGATCTCGCTCTTGAGGTTGGGCGGCAACTGGGCCTCCAGCTCGGGCATGATCTTGCGCACTTCCTTGATCACGTCGAGCGGGTTGGCGCCGGGCGTCGCCTTGATCCCGATGTACACCGAGGGCGTGCCACCGAAGGAACTGATGGAGTTGTAGTTCTCCGCCCCCATTTCCACCCGCGCCACATCGCTGAGCAGCACACGGCTGTCGCCACTGACCTTGAGCGGAATCTTGCCGAAGGCCTCGGCCGACTTCAGTTCGGTGTTGGCGTTGATGCTGGTGACCACGTACTCGCCTTTTACCTCGCCGGCGGCGGAGAGGAAGTTGTACTGGCGCACCGCGTTGCTCACGTCGCTGGCGCTGAGGCCGAAACCGGCGAGCTTCACCGGATCGATCCACAGGCGCATGGCGAACACCTGGTTACCCAGAATCTCGGCTTCGGCCATGCCTGGCAGCGTCGCCAGTTTTGGCTGGATCACCCGCGACAGGTAGTCCGTGATCTGCGGGTTGCTCAGTTCCTTGCTGAAGAAGCTGATGTACATCAGTGCCGAGGCATCGGCGGCTTCCTTGCTCAGTACCGGGTCTTCGGCATCCTGTGGCAGTTTGTTTTTCACCTCGTTGGCCTTGGCCAGCAGTTCGGTGAACAAGCGGTCGCTGTTGGAACCGATGCGTGCGTAGATCGAAATCACTGAGAAGTTCTGCCGACTGACCGAGGTCATGTAGTCGATGCCCTCGGCGCTCGCCAGGCTCTGCTGCATCGGCTGGGTGATGTAGCCCTGGATGGTTTCGGCGTTGGCCCCGGGGTAGGCGGTGGTCACCGTGATCAGGGCGTTTTCCATTTGCGGGTACTGGCGCAGCGGCAGCTTGCTCCAGGCCTGGAAGCCCAGCAGCACAATCAGCAGGCTGACCACGGTGGCGAGCACCGGGCGGCGAATGAACGGATCGGTAAAGGCCATGAGGATTCCTTGATCAGTCAGCGCGGCGCGGACTGTTCTGCTCGCCGAGGGTCTTGTCGTCGCTGATGGCGATGTGCGCGCCGTTGTCCAGTTTGATCTGGCCGGCCGTCACCACTTGTTCGCCGCTCTGCACGCCCTTGTTGATCATCACCAGCCCCTCGCGGCGCTCACCGGTTTCAATGAAACGGCGCTCGGCGATCAGTACCGGTTGGCCCTTGTCGTCTTTCTCGACACTGCCGTCCTCGGCTTTCTTCTGCCCGACCACGTAGATCGAGTTGCCGTAAAGGGTGTAGGTGATCGCGCTTTCCGGCACGACGATGTGCTTCTGCGGGTCCGGCAGCAGCACTTCAAGGCTGGCGAACATGCCCGGCAGCAACTTGCCGTCGGGATTGGCCAGCGTCGCGCGGACCAGAATGTTGCGGGTGGTGCTTTCGACAATCGGGTTGATCGCGCTGATCGCGCCAGGGAAGTTCTGCCCGGGATAGGCGGCAACCGAAATCTGCACTGGCTGACCGATGGCCAGCTTCGGCACAGATTGCTCAGGCACATAGAAGTCGGCGTAGAGGCTGCTCAGATCCTGCAGGGTGGCGATTTTCGTGCCGCTGGCGAGATAGTCACCGACGTCGACCTGACGGATGCCGATGGTGCCGCTGAACGGTGCGGAAATGCGTTTTTTTGCCAGCGATGCATTGAGCTGATTGACCGTGGCCTTGTTCTTTTGCAGGACCGCCGAGAGTCGGTCGTACTCGCCCTTGGAAATGGCACTGCTGCCAACCAGCTGGCTGCCACGGCCGAAGTCCAGTTGCGCCAGGCCGAGGTCGGCCTTGGCGGTTTCCAGCAGTGCGGATTCGACGGCGCTGTCGAGTTGCAGCAACGGTTGCCCGGCCTTGACCTTCTGGCCTGATTCGAACTTGAGTTCGGTCACGGTGCCGGCGACTTCCAGGCTCAGCTCGACACCCTGCAGCGCCTTGAGCGTGCCGACGGTAGGCAGGCGCATCTGCCACGGGCGCTCGGCGGCGGTGGCCACGGCGACGCTGATCGGCGGCTTCGGTTTGGCAAAGCCCTGGATCATCGTGTAGATCGAGAAGGCCTTGTAACCGGCGAGGAGCAGAACGATCAGCAGTACAACACCCAACATGATCAGCATGCGGCGACGCAGCATATTCCAGTTCCTTGGAGAAAATCAGGCGAGACAGGCGGGCACATTACCCCGACTCCGGCAGGGATTCCAACTGCCAGTTTTTACAGGGTGTGATGGAGGAAGGTGTAGAAAAGCGGTGCCGCCGACCGGGCGGTCGGCGGCGAATTTCAGGCCATCAGATGAAGATGGTTGTCCCAGAGCCCTGCGGGCAAATCCAGCGGTTTGGCCAGCAGTTCGTCCTGGCGGCAATCGTAATAACGGCAACGTCCTTGCCCCGAGGTCACGACAAAACCGTCCTTCACCGCACCGACACCGGCGCAGTCGGGTAACGGTGCATCGAGGCGTACTTCGCCGCTGTCCAGATCCCAGATGAAGAAGCGGTTGCCACGCGGTGCGGTCAGCGCCACCAGACGCAGGTCGCTGTGTACGGCAACGCTGGCGGTGTAATGACCCATCGACTGCAACTGATGCTCCGGCACCGGGAACGCCACGAACGGCTGGCCCGGACGTTTGATCGCCAGCAACTCGGAACGCTCCTGGGAAGGCCCCATGAATTGCTGGCCGGCGACGATGGTGCCGTCGCTGGCGATCCCCAGGTGCCGCACGCTGTTCATCGACTGAGCGAGGGTTTCCTTGCTCAGCAGGGTGCCGTCGCGTTGCATCAGCACCAGGCTCGGTTCCATGGCGTCGAGGTTCATGTCGACCCGGCTTTCGGCTTCGGTGCGGATCCCGCCGTTGGCCACGACCAGGGTTTCACCGTCGGGCATCCACGACACCTGATGCGGGCCGAGACCATGGGTGGAAATCTCGCCGCTGTGCACCAGTCGTTCACCCTCGAACTTGTACACCCCGAGCAGGCCGCGGCCCGGATCGGTGGTGTCGTTCTCGGTGGCGTACAGGTAATCGCCGCTGTGGTGGATCACCGCGTGGCCGTAAAAATGCCGGTTCGGCTGCGAGGACACGGTCTGCAACAACGCACCGTCGCGCAGGTCGATCAGGTAGCTCTCGGTGCCCGGACGCCGGGCGACGAACAGCGCGATCGGCAGCGTCGGGTGATTGATGATGTCGTGGCAGCGCTGGCCGACTTCAGTGGCGAACACTCGCGTGCCGTCCAGTCGATAGCCGACGGCGTAGTGCTTGCCGTCGGTGTTGTCCCGCGCCGACAGCAGCAGCGGGCTCTGATCCTTGCGCTTGAACAGCGTCCAGCCGCCCAGTGTCACTGCTCCCAGCAGCAAACTACCTAAAGTCAGAGCCTGGCGTCGCAGCATGGCACTTGCCCTCATCAGTCACCGTCGTTGGCGTTGAAGCCCAGTTGGATGCCCAGCGCCTTGGCCAGTTCGCCTTCGTGCAGGCGATGGACGACGTTGAGGCTGTCGTAGATGTCGTTGAGTTGCTGGCGACCGGCGTCGTCTTCGAGCATTTCGGTCAGCGAGCGCTGAGTGCTGCCGAACAGTTTGAGCGAGGCTGCGTACGCCGCGTCGATCTTGTCCGCCAACGGTTTCTGCTCGGCCGGCAGCAAGCCGCGCAAGCCTTTGTTGTCGACGCCTTCCCAAACGGTCTTGGCAGCGGCGAGGCTGGCTTCCATCGCCGTCAGCGACGACTGGCTGCGCCACGCATCGGCCTGGAACGGTTGCGGCACGCCTTTGCTCTGGCGGCCCATCGGGGTGCCGAGCTTTTTCTTCAGGGTGTCGAGGGCGGTGACCTGTACCCGCAGCAGATCAGCGATCGCTTCGTGGGAGTCGGCGTAGCGCTGGTTCGGGAATTTGCTCATCTGCGCAAGCATGCCGTCGGTGTTGTTCCAGCTGCTGAGGATCTCTTCGGCCAGGAGTTTCTGGCGCTCGCCGATAGCCACCAGCAGCGGGCAGTACTTGGCTTTCTGCGCGTCGTTGGCCACGTCAGGCTTGGCGTCGAACAGGATGTACTCGTAGGCCGACAGGCCCTGGACTACGACGCTGGATTTGGCCAGTGCAGCGGCATCGATCTGCGGCTGGGCGGTGACCAGTTGCTCGACCTGACGGCCGACCAGGTTTTTCTTGTCCGGCCAGAACTGCACCTGCCACGAGCGGTTGCCCTCGGCCAGTGGACCGATCAGCAGCGGTTGCAGCTCGGCCCAGGCTTTCTGCGCGTGCAGGAAGTCGGCGCGGGCGGTTTCCAGGTTTTCCTTGCCCTGGCAGTAGGCGAGGGCGCTGACAGCCAGTTGCTTGTCGGCTTCGACCCAGCGGGTGTAAGTCGGCAGGATCACCGATTTGGCGATGGCGGCGGAGGTGACGGCTTGCGGATCCTGCGGCGAGCACGCGCCGAGGGCCAGTGCGGCAAGGCTGGTGAACAACAGCTTGGGACGGAACATGTCGGGCTCCCGATTCTTTTAAGTGTTTAAAGTGAATTCAAAAACGCCAGCAGCGCGGCACGCTGCTCGGCATTGAAAGACAAAACCTGTTGCTGCGCCGCTTGGGCTTCGCCGCCGTGCCAGAGCACGGCCTCGAGCAGGTTGCGGGCGCGGCCGTCGTGCAGAAACTGTGTGTGCCCGCTGACCGCCTGCGTCAGGCCGATGCCCCACAACGGCGGGGTGCGCCAGTCGCGGCCGCTGGCCTGGAATTCGGTGCGGTTGTCGGCCAGGCCTTCGCCCATGTCATGCAGCAGCAGATCGCTGTACGGGCGAATCACTTGATTGGCCAGTTCAGGTTCGGCCGCGTTGGCGGCGGTGGTGTATTTCGGTGTATGACAGGACTGGCAACCAGCCTGGAAAAACAGATTCTTGCCAGCCAGCACCTGAGCATCGTTGACGCCACGGCGTGCAGGAACGGCGAGGTTGCGGCTGTAGAACAGCACCAGGCGCAGGATGTTGTCGCTGACTTCAGGTTCGCCGTCCGGGCCATTGCCATTCGGCGCCTGTTTGCAGGCGATTTGCGCGTCGGTGCAGTCATCAAACGGTCTCAGGCTCGTGGTGAGGCCCATATCACCAGAAAACGCGTGAACATTTTGTTGATTGAGGTTCGGTTGGCCGGCTTTCCAGCCAAATCGTCCCATCACCGTCTTTTGCTGCGCGTCGTCCCAGACGCGGTTGGGCCGGCCGTTGATGCCGTTGTTTTCTTTGGCCTGTGCGGCAGCGTTGGCGAGGATTGCTTCCTCGGGGATCGCTTCAAGCAGACCCAGGCCGATCATCGGCGGCGCAACGCGTGCGGAGAAACGTGTGTCGGGGTGCATCGGGCCGTAGCCGAGTTGGGTGATCTGCAGAACCGGTTTGCGCAGTTCGATTTCGGTGCCGTCCTTGAAACGCACCGGCACTGGCGTGTAGTCGACCCGCACCTTGCCTTCCGGCGCAACGCCAGGCACGGCCATGTCCTGGAACTGCCCACCGTAGACCGGCTCCGGCACCACGCCGACCTGCTCGATCAATCTGGCGTACTGCGGCGCATCGGGAATCGACAGGCGCACCAGCATCGACACGGCGTTGGGCGCATCCGGCGTCGGCGGATGGCCGCGCCCGTCCTTGATGTGGCAGCCCTGGCAAGCGTTGGTGTTGAACAACGGGCCGAGGCCATCGCGGGCGGTGGTGGTCGACGGTGCGATCACCCAAGGGCTGCGAAAGAAGCTGTTGCCGACGCTGAAGTCCACCCGACGCGAAGGTGGCAGGTTGGCCGAGGGCAGGGAAAATGAATTCTGATCCGTCTTGCGTACGGTCGCGGCGCCGCCGGAGCGGGCTTCGCCGGGCTCGGCCTTGGTGAAACGCGGGGCGTCATCGCAGGCACTCAGGCCAAGGGCCAGAAACAGTGCGGACAAGCGAAGAGGCAGCGAGGGCATCAGACTTCCTGCAAGAGGGGCGAATTTAAAGGCGCAAAGTCTAACAGGGCGAGGGGGTTTGAATAAGAGGAATTATCGTTTGCTTGATACAAGTCAGGCCGGCTGAAACGAACAAGGCGACCCGAAGGTCGCCTTGTTCAGTCAGACGCGCTTGATCAGAACTCGTGATCGGCGTTGTCCGGGTTCAGGTCGCTGATACCCAGCTTGCCGGCCGCCGTTTCGATCGAACCGGTCTGCTTGACCAGCGAGGCGATGGCGTCACGAACGATCTGGTTGCCAGCGGTGTTGCCGGCGGCGATCAACTGGTCGTAGTGCTCACCCTTGTTGGCGTGATCGACCATGACCTGGATCTTGGCTTCGGTAGCGGCCAGATCGGCTTTCAGGGCGGTGTCGGCAGCCGGGTCAACCTTGGCCACCAGCGACGACAGGCTGGCGCCGGTCATTTTGGTGCCGTCGACGCGGGTGTATTCGCCCAGGTAAACGTTACGAATGCCTTTGGCATCGTAGAAGTGCGAGTTGTGGGTGTTGTCGCTGAAGCAGTCCTGTTCGTCTTCCGGGGAGTTCGCTTCCAGGGACACCTTCATGCGCTCGCCAGCCAGCTCGCCCAGAGACAGGCTGCCCATGCCGAACAGCATTTTGCGCAGGCCGCTTTCAGCCGGTTCGGCTTCCAGGGTGGCGCGGTAGTTGTCGGCCACGTTCGGCTTCCAGTTGCCGACCATTTCTTCCAGGTCGCTGACCAGCAGTTGGGTCACGGCTTTCAGGTAGGCACGACGACGATCGTTGTGACCGCCGGTGGCGCCAGCGCCTTCCAGGTAATCCGAAGCTGGACGGTTGCCGGCGCCAGGGCCGGTGCCGTTCAGGTCCTGGCCCCAGAGCAGGAATTCGATGGCGTGGTAGCCGGTGGCAACGTTGGCTTCGGAACCGCCCAGCTCGTTCAGGCTGGCGAGTTTTTCCGGAGTGATGTCCTTGACGTCGACCTTGTCTTCGCCGACCTGTACTTCGGTGTTGGCGATGATGTTGGCGGTGGCGCCCGGGTTGCCCAGTGCGTGTTCGTAGGATTTGTCGACGTAGTCGATCAGGCCTTCGTCCAGAGGCCAGGAGTTAACCTGACCTTCCCAGTCGTCGATGATGGTGTTGCCGAAGCGGAACACTTCGCTCTGCAGGTAAGGAACGCGGGCGGCAACCCAGGCTGCACGTGCGGCCTTCAGAGTGTCGGCGTTCGGCTTGGCGAGGAAAGCGTCGATAGCGGTCTGCAGGGTTTTCGCGGTGGATTCGGCATCGCTGTAAACGGCGAAGACCATGTCGGCGTAGTGTGCGACCACAGCCTTGGCAGCGGCCTCGTCGACTTTACCGGCAGTGGCAGGAGCCGCCGGCGCGGCGGTGCTGGCGGCTGGCGTCGGCGCTGCTGGAGCGGCGGCCTTGTCTTTGCCTTCGCCGCAACCGGCGAGGGAAATAGCGATGGCCAGCAGACTGGCGGTAGCCAGAGGCATACGAATCATGGCGAACATCCTGCTTCGGTAATTGAGTGGACAGGCGCGGGGGTGCGCAAAAGCTGCGACATAATGCAAATCTTTCGCATTATGTGTAAAGGGTTGTGGCTGGAAATATTTCCTATTCGCGCAGGGTTTGCGCTGGATCAACGGTGCCGGGCACAAGGCGCGTGGCGGCCCTTGCCGGCAGCGTTCAGAGGATCGCCGCGTTGCTGCGCTGGGCCTGTTTGAGATAAACGCTCAACTCCCGCGCCGGCAGCGGCTTGCTGTAGTGATAGCCCTGTCCTTCATGGCAGCCTTCGGAGATGATGTAGGTCTCCTGTTCGGCGGTTTCCACGCCTTCTGCGATCACCTGCATGCCGAGGCTCTTGCCTAGTTGAATGATGGCGCGAACGATGGTCGCGTCATCGTCGTCATCCAGCAGATCCTGGACGAAGCTCTTGTCGATCTTGATCTTGTCCAGCGGCAGACTCTTGAGATAGCTCAGCGAGGAGTAGCCGGTTCCGAAGTCGTCGATGGCGATCAGTGCGCCGGAGCGGCGCAGGCTCAGCAAGTGCTGGGCGGCGGTGCTGATGTCTTCCATCAGGCCGGTTTCGGTGACTTCCAGTTCCAGGCTTCGCGGCGGCAGGCGGTACATCTGCAACAGGTTGTTGACCACCCGGGGCAGTTCGGCGTGGTGCAGTTGCACGGTGGACAGGTTGACCGCCATGCGCAGGTCGACGAACCCCTGATCGTGCCATTCGCGCAGTTGTTTGCAGGCCTGATCCAGCACCCACTCGCCGATGGCGATGATCGTACCGTTCTGTTCGGCCAGCGGAATGAACAGGTCCGGCGGCACCAGCCCGTGCTCCGGATGTTGCCAGCGGATCAGGGCCTCGACACCGACCACGCGGTGATCGCGGTAGCTGATCTGTGGCTGATAGACGAGGTAGAACTGATCCCGGAGCAAGGCATCGCGCAGGTCTTTTTCCAGTTCGCGGCGACGGCGCATCTCGCTGTCGACGCTGGCGATATAGAACTGATAGCGGTTGCGCGAGCGGGTCTTGGCCAGGGTCATGGTCTGCTCGGCTTTCTGCAACAGCTTCTCGGTGCTGTCGCCGTCCTCCGGGAACAGGGTGATGCCGATGGTGGCGCGCAGGCGGATTTCCTGATGGTCGAGGGCGAATGCCGCTTCCAGATCATCGAGGATGCTTTGCGCCAGTTCCGCCGCTTCGTAAGGTTGTTCGATGTCGGCCTGTACCAGGGCGAACTGGTCGCCGCCCAGGCGGGCGAGGGCGCCGAGACGGCCGCTATGGGCGCGCAGGCGATCAGCGAGGGCCAACAGCAATTGGTCGCCGGTCTGGTAGCTGAATTGTTCGTTGATGCCCTTGAAGTCATCCAGCCCGACGCACAACACCGCGACCCGGCGCTGCAGCTTGCCGGCGTCCACCAGAATCTTGTCCAGCTGTTGCTGCAATTGCTGACGGTTCGGCAGGCCGGTGAGGAAATCGTACTGGGCCATGCGCAGCAGACTGTTCTCCGCTTCGTGGCGCAGATGAGTGTTGCGTTCGATGGATTCGAGCAACTGGTTGGCGGTGTTGATCCAGATGCCGAGTTCGTTCTTCTCGTGGCCCTTGAGCTGTGGAATCTTGTGTTCGCTGGGGCGGTCCGGGTTGATTTCCGTGAGGTGCTCGATGATCCGCGACAGCGGCTTGGTCAGCAGCCAGTGATAGACCAGATACAGCACCAGGCCCATGGCCAGGGCGCGCAATACGCCGGAAATGAAGATGATCACTGAACTGACGATGAAACCCTGACCGTAGGTGGCGGTGTCGAGGGTGATACTCAGGTCGCCGTAATATTCGCTGTAGGGGCCGCGACCCACCAGTTGGGTGGTGAACGTGCGCTCCTGGCCGAGAATCAGGTCGGTCAGCCAGCGGCTGTTGGAATGCTGCAATTCACGGGATTTCTGCGCGAGCATCGCTTCGTTGGGATGCCCGATGGAGGCCTGGCGCACGGCGTCGTCCTGGAACAGGCCTTCGATCACCTGCATGCCCATCTCCCGGTCCAGGCTGTAGACGGCCTGGGTTGAAGGATCGCGGAACATGTCGAGGATGCGTTCGGCATCGCCGGCGACGGCCTGGCGTGTTTTATAGGCATCGAAAACGATCTGCGCGCAGCTCAAGACTACGCCGACGATCAATGCCGACAGGAGCACGACCCGGAGCAACTTCACCGACAAGCTGTTCTTGAGTTCCAGCTTCAAAGGGTTATTCCTTGTTCCGTGCGGGTAGCGTCAAGTTGCCATGAGTATTGGCAATCCCGTGTTGGCAGTCAAAGGGACAATCGAGCCGCGGAAAATTTGTCCGTGGCCTTGGCCGAAATGCTGCTGCCTGGAGTATTTGCCCTGGTTGTACTGTGTCGGTAGTTTTGGCCTCCAACTTGAGGGGCGTCGGACATTTTTTCCTCTGTTTGATGTTAGTCCGCTGTGGCTCGGGAGCAAGGGGACAAGGGCTGCTTTGCGTGTGGGAAATGGCCCTGTTTGCGATCAGATTCACCTTCGTGTTTTTCGCAGGCATAAAAAAACCCGGCAATAGCCGGGTTTTTTGTCTGGCGCGCAGCTTAAGCGGTGAAGGTCTTGCCTTCGAACTGCTCGGCCACGAACTTCCAGTTGACCAGGTTCCAGAACGCCTCGACGTACTTAGGACGCAGGTTACGGTAGTCGATGTAGTAAGCGTGTTCCCAGACGTCGCAGGTCAGCAGCGGGGTGTCGCCGCTGGTCAGCGGGTTGCCGGCGCCGATGGTGCTGGCCAGGGCCAGGGAACCGTCAGCCTTTTTCACCAGCCAGCCCCAGCCGGAACCGAAGGTGCCGATCGAGGTTTTGCTGAACTCTTCCTTGAACTTGTCGAACGAACCGAAAGCAGCGTTGATGGCTTCAGCCAGTGCGCCGGTTGGTTGACCGCCGGCGTTTGGCGCCAGGCAGTTCCAGTAGAAGGTGTGGTTCCAGACCTGAGCGGCGTTGTTGAAGATGCCACCCGAGGAAGTCTTGACGATTTCTTCCAGGGTCTTGCCTTCGAACTCGGTGCCTGGCACCAGGTTGTTCAGGTTCACGACGTAGGTGTTGTGGTGCTTGTCGTGGTGGAATTCCAGGGTTTCCTTGGAAATGTGCGGCTGCAGGGCATCGTGTGCGTAAGGCAGCGGCGGCAATTCGAAAGCCATGATGATTCTCCTAATCAGGTCTGTTGCGGTGAGCGCAAGGCCGATCACGGGCGGCCAGAAATGCACCGGCGAGTTTTTACTCTTTGCGGCGCAGGGTTCGGATCATAGCACCGGGGGTGCGGCATAACCACGCAACAACTGTGTGGGATAGAGGTTCCAGAGCCGTTTGGAATAATCACGAGGCCAGAATGAGCTGACCCGCCACCGTGAACATCATCACCGCCACCAACAGATCGAGAATTCGCCACGTACCCGGCCGTGCCAGCCACGGTGCCAGCCATGCCGCGCCGAACGCCAGAGTGAAAAACCACAGCAGCGAAGCGCTCGCCGCGCCCACGACATAAGCGCCGGGCACCGACTGTTGCGCGCCGAGGGAGCCGATCAGCAGCACGGTGTCCAGATAGACGTGCGGGTTGAGCAGGGTCACCGCCAGTGCACTGAGCATCACCGCGCGCAATGAACGTACGGTCTGGTTTTCACCCTGTTGCAGGCTCTGTTTCGAGAACGCCCGGCGCAACGCCTGGCTGCCGTACCAGATCAGGAACACTGCACCGCCCCAGCGGGCAACCGCCAGCAACGTCGGGTTCTGCGCCAGCACCGTGGCCAGACCGAACACGCCCGCCGCCACCAGCAGCGCATCGCAGGCGACGCATAGCGCGGCAACCGGCAGGTGATGCTCACGACGCAGGCTCTGGGCCAGGACAAAAGCATTCTGGGTGCCGATCGCCATGATCAGCCCGAACGCCACCAGCAAACCGTTGGTATAGCTTTGCCACATGACAATTACTCCGCGTTGGCTGCGAGATCGCGCAGCACTTGCATGGCGCGTTCGGCGTCGGCCTGACCGACGAACAAATGGTCGTGGTAGTAGCCGGCAATCACGTTGCAACTGATACCGGCCTTGCCCAGTGCGGTGGCGAATGCGGCGGTCAGGCCGACGGCTTCCAGCGCCGAATGCACGTTCAAGGTGATCCAGGCCGCAACGTAGTCGAAACTGAAACCGGCGCGTTCGGCGTGGGAGCGCTCCAGAATCACCGTCAGGCCTTCCTGTTCTCGGAAATTGCCCACGACCTCCAGACCGCTCGGCAACTGACCGTCGCGCAAGGTGCAGAACACGTATTCGCCGGCATTGAGCTGCGGGCTCATGCTGCGCAGCAGGGTGGTCAAAGAGGTTTCGCCAGCCATGGGGGTGGTCCTTGATAAAGAGTGCTTGCTGGCTATTCTCCGGGCAGACGCTGTATAAGAAAAACCAATAGTGCTGATCGCTCATTAGGAAAACTGATGTTCGACTACAAATTGCTTTCCGCTCTGGCCGCCGTGGTCGAGCAGGCCGGATTCGAACGGGCGGCGCAGGTGCTGGGCCTTTCGCAATCGGCGATTTCCCAGCGGATCAAACTGCTGGAAGCGCGGGTCGGCCAGCCGGTGCTGGTGCGCGGGACGCCGCCGTCACCCACCGAAATTGGCCGGCGTCTGCTCAACCATGTGCAGCAGGTGCGCCTGCTCGAACGGGATTTGCAGACGCTGGTGCCGGCGCTGGACGAAGAGGGCCTGCCGGAACGGCTGCGCATCGCGCTGAACGCCGACAGCCTCGCCACCTGGTGGGCCGAGGCGGTGGGCGACTTCTGCGCCGAGCAACATCTGTTGCTGGACCTGATCGTCGAAGACCAGACCGTCGGCCTCAAGCGCATGCGTGCTGGTGAAGTGGCGGCCTGTGTCTGCGCCAGTGAACGGCCGGTGGCGGGCGCCCGCAGTGTGTTGCTCGGGGCGATGCGCTATCGGGCGCTGGCCAGCCCGGCATTCATCGAGCGGCATTTTCCCGACGGCGTGCGGGCCGAACAACTGCCGCGCACCCCGGCGCTGGTGTTTGGCCCGGACGACTTTCTGCAACACCGTTATCTCGCCTCCCTCGGTGTCGATGGCGGTTTCGAACATCATTTGTGTCCGTCATCCGAAGGTTTTATCCGCCTGACCGAAGCCGGGCTCGGCTGGGGACTGGTGCCGGAATTGCAGGTGCGCGAGCAACTGGAACGCGGCGTGTTGCGCGAACTGTTGCCAGATAAACCGATCGACGTGCCGTTGTACTGGCATCATTGGCGCAATGGCGGCCAGTTGCTGGGGTTGTTGACCGACCAATTGGTGCGTTCGTCGTCGCAATGGCTGGTGCCGTTGGACTGACGGCCAGCGTCAAGACTCACGAATCAGGCAAAACGAAAGACAGCGGAGCTCTACATGAAAATTCTGGTCACCGGCGCAAGCGGCTTCATTGGCGGACGCTTTGCGCGTTTTGCCCTGGAGCAGGGCCTGGACGTGCGGGTCAACGGTCGCCGGGCCGAAGGTGTCGAGCATTTGGTGCGTCGGGGTGCCGAGTTCGTTCAGGGCGACCTGAGCGATCCGGAACTGGTGCGTGCGCTCTGCACCGACGTTGAAGCCGTGGTGCATTGCGCCGGCGCGGTCGGGTTGTGGGGCCGTTATCAGGACTTTCATCAGGGCAATGTGCAGGTCACCGAAAACGTGGTCGAAGCCTGCCTCAAACAACGGGTGCGGCGCCTGGTGCATCTGTCGTCGCCGTCGATCTACTTTGACGGCCGCGACCACCTCGGCCTGACCGAAGAGCAAGTGCCCAAGCGCTTTAAACACCACTACGCGGCGACCAAGTATCTGGCCGAGCAAAAGGTCTTCGGCGCTCAGGAGTTCGGCCTCGAAACCCTGGCCCTGCGCCCGCGTTTCGTCACCGGCGCCGGGGACATGAGCATTTTTCCGCGCCTGCTGAAGATGCAGCGCAAAGGGCGTCTGGCAATCATCGGCAACGGCCTGAACAAGGTCGACTTCACCAGCGTGCATAACCTCAACGAAGCGTTGTTGAGCAGTCTTCTGGCGGCCGGTTCGGCGCTGGGCAAGGCCTACAACATCAGCAACGGCGCGCCGGTGCCGCTGTGGGATGTGGTCAATTACGTGATGCGCAAAATGGAAGTCCCACAGGTCACCAAGTACCGTTCCTACGGGCTGGCCTACAGTGTGGCGGCGCTCAATGAAGGCGCGTGCAAACTCTGGCCGGGACGTCCCGAGCCGACCCTGTCGCGGCTGGGCATGCAGGTGATGAACAAAAATTTCACCCTCGACATCAGTCGCGCCCGGCATTATCTGGACTACGATCCGAAAGTCAGTCTCTGGACGGCCCTCGATGAGTTCTGTGGCTGGTGGAAGGCCCAGGACATTCGTTGATACGAAGTGCTGAACCCAGCCACCGGTTGGGGGTCAATCCCTGCGGCTGCGGGGTTTATACTGCGCCGCAATCAGCCATTACCGGGTTTCACAAAGGTTGCCTCAATGTCCATGCGTAACGATGCCCACGACGACGATTTCGACGATGTTCCGAGCCTGCGCGCCGACACACTCGATGACGACGATTTCCCTACCACCACTCGCACTTCCGTGCATTCGCGCACGCCACCCGTGGTTAAGGTCAAGTCGGCCAGCACCGGGCCATTGTGGGCGCTGGTCGGCGCATTGTTCTTTGCCTTCATCGGTCTGGCCTGGTGGAGTTTCCAGCAGATCTCGCTGATGGAGCAGCAACTGGTGGCGACCCAGGAAAGCTTCGCGCGGATCAGTGAAGAAGCGGCGGGACGCCTGCAGGACATTTCCGGCAAGGTCGTGGCCAGCCAGACCAACGTCAACACCGACAGCGAAGCCCTGAAGCTGCAGATCAAGCAGTTGCAAAGCGCACTGCAGGATCAGAGCAAACAGCAGCAGGGTGTGGCGGGTCAGGCGACGGATCTGGACAAGCGTCTGGCGCAGATGACCGCCCAGACCACTGAACAGCAGAACGCCAATACCCAGTTGCAGGCCCAGGTCAAAGCCCTGAGTGCAGAGCTGGCAACGCTGAAAAGCACGCCGGCCGACACCAGCAAGGTCGATGCCCAGCTGAAAAGCTTCGATGCACAGGTCAAGGGTTTCGATGCGCAGTTCAAGAGCCTCGGCGCCGACATCACGGCCCTGAAAAAACAAGGCGGGTCGAACGCCGCGATCGATCGTCTGGAACAGGAAATCGTTGTGCTCAAGAGCGAGCAGGATAACCGTCCGGCTTCGGCACAGGGCGGCTCCAGCACCGCCGAGTTCGATGCGTTCCGTGGGCAGATGACCCGCAACCTCAACACCCTGCAGGCGCAGATCCAGAACCTGCAACAGCAGATCAACGCCCGGCCGTGAGCCCCTTCTGTGGCGAGGGCGCGAACGCTCTCGCCACACACCCATCGCAACATTCAGAAGCTTTCTGAATATCCATACCTGCCGTCAGGCCGTCTACGCTCTTGAAACACCAACAAGAACGAGGGATGCGTCATGGGGTTTGTGCAAAAACTGGCCTGGCTCGGCGCGGTGCTGTTGTTGAGTTTCGGACAGGCCAATGCGGCCACGGAAAAGGACGACAGCAAGGCCGCCATCGCCTTGCTGGAAAAGGCTCTGGCCTACTATCACGACAACGGCGACAAGGCGTTCGCGGCCTTCAGCCGCCAGGGCGAATTCGTCGACAAGGATCGCTACGTGTTCGTGGTCGATACCAAGGGCGTGATGCTCGCCAGCGGCGGGCCGTCTTCGGCGCTGATCGGCCGGGACGTGAGCGAAGTGCTCGGGCCGGATTTGCAGAAAGCGTTCAAGGACGCGCTGAAAGTGCCGGAAGGCAACGGCATCCAGCAGGCCGAATATCGCTGGCAGAATCAGGCCGACGGCAAGGTCGAACGCAAGCATGTGTTCTATCAGCGCATCGGCCAGCGGATTCTGGCGGTCGGTTACTACTTGCCGCGAGCATCGGCGGAACAGGCGAAATCATTGCTCGACAAAGCCGCCACTGATTTGACCAAGGACGAGAAGGGCACGCTGACGGCGGTCAACTCGCTCAAGGGCGGTTACTTGCAGGACGACCTTTACGTGTTCGTGGTGGACCTGAAAACGCAGCGCTACGTCGCCCACGGTACCAACCTGCGGTTGATCAATACCGACTTCGCGAAGGTCAAGGACCCGGAAGGAAAACCGGTGGGCGAGCCGATTCTGGCGCTGATCGGCAAACAGGATGAAGGCGAGTACGAATATCGTTGGAAGAACCCGGTGACCGGCAAGGTCGAGGACAAACATGCCTACCTGAAGAAGGTCGGGGATTTCCTGGTGGCGGTCGGTTATTACAGCGCTTGATCCCAGTGGCTCCCACGCAAGGCGTGGGAGCCATCGGCATCGGTCAGCGGGCGCCGTGTTCACGCCCGCGCAACAAACGGTTCGGCATGGCAAGCGCCGCTGCCAGCCCGAGCAGCGACACCCCGGCGCTGACCATCAGCAAATGCCGGAACGTCACCAGCAACTCGGCACGCAAGGCATTCTGCGCATCACCGGGCGCCGCGTTCAGGCCATCGAGCAGCACGTTGCCGGAGTGACCTTCGCCGATCAGCGATGCGCCGGTCAGGTGGGCGAAACTGGAGTCCTGCAACAACGCCAGCAACAGTGCCGACATCAACGCCACGCCCACCGCACCGCCCAAAGAGCGGAACAGGTTGGTGGTGCTGGTGGCGACGCCAATATCCTTTTGCTCGACCGAGTTCTGCGTGCCGACCAGCGAGGTCGGGAACTGCATGCCCCCGGCGATACCGCTGAGCAACATGAACACACTACTGATCAGCGTCGCATCGGGCGGGCTGAAGGCCATGCCGAGGATCGAGATCGGCATCAGCAGCGCACCGGTGAAAATCTGTGGCTTGTAACGCCCGGTAATCGACGTGCGACGACCGGCGAAATAGGCACCGATCGGCAAACCCATCGCCAGCGGCAGCAAGTGCAATGCAGCGCTGTCGGCGCCGGCACCAGTCACGCTCTGGAAGCGCAGCGGCATCAGCACAATCAACGAAATCGCCTGGAAGCTGCAAAAGAAAATCGTGCACCAGCACAGCAGGGCGCTGCGGTTGGTGAACAGGTGCATCGGCAGCAACGGCTCCCGGGCACGCCGCTCATGCCAGACGAACACCGCCAGCACCGCCACCGCACAAGCGAACAGACCGAGCACTTCACTGCTGCGCCACGCATGGCCCTGGCCGACCTGAGTGATCGCCAGCAACAACGCCGTCAGGCCGATGATCATCAGCAGCGTGCCGAGGTAGTCGATGACCGGTTTGCGCTGGGGAATCGGCAGGCCGATCAGATTGCGTCGCGCTACCCAGTAGGCGCCGAGGCCCAGCGGCAGGTTGATCAGGAACACCCAGCGCCATGACAGGTACTCGGTCATGTAACCGCCGAGTACCGGGCCGGCCACGCTGGCCACCGCGTACATGCTGGAGAAGTAACCCTGATAGCGACCACGCTCCCGGGGCGGGACGATGTCGCCGATGATTGCCTGGCTCACCGAAATCATCCCGCCGGCACCGATGCCCTGGAAGATCCGCGCCAGCACCAGTTGCTCCATGCTCTGAGCCATGCCACAGAACAGCGAGGCCAGGGTGAACAGGCCCATGCCGAACAGCATCAGTTTGCGCCGCCCGTACAGGTCACCGAGCTTGCCGTAGATCGGCACCGCCACGGTCATCGCCACCATGTAGCCGGAAATCACCCAGGCCAGCAGGCTCACGTCCTTGAATTGCGCGGAGATGGCCGGCATGGAAACGGCGACGATGGTCTGGTCCAGCGCGCCAAGGAAGATCGCCATCATCAACGCGACCAGCACGCTGCGAATGGCCGGTTTGGGCGTTTCGGGATGGTTGAGATTGGTCACGGGCGAACCTGCGGGCAGTGATTGACCCGCAGGGGCAAGGCGAGCGGGTGGATGCTCGCCAGTGTAAGTCGGTAGCAGGCTATTCGATAGCCTCATAAGGAAGTCCGACGTAATTTTCTGCAATGGTTTTTTGACCGGCCTCTGAACTGACAAAGTAGTCCAGTTCCGAAGCACTGATCCGCTGGCTGAAATCATCGTGTTCGTCGAAACGGTGCAGCATCGAGGTCATCCACCAGGAGAAACGCTCGGCTTTCCACACCCGACGCAGGCAGATTTCCGAATACTTCTCCAGCAAGTCAGCGCGCCCTTCGCGGTAAACCTTCAGCAGAATCCTGAACAGAGTGCTGACGTCGCTGGCCGCCAGGTTCAAACCCTTGGCACCGGTCGGCGGAACGATATGTGCCGCATCCCCCACCAGAAACATCCGCCCGTACTGCATCGGCTCGACCACAAAACTGCGCAGCGGCGCGATGCTCTTTTCAATCGACGGACCGGTCACCAGCTTCTGCGCCAGATCCGCCGGCAGACGATTGCGCAGTTCATCCCAGAAGCGTTGATCCGACCAGTCGTCGACGTTCTCCTCGGCCGGCACTTGCAGGTAATAGCGGGTGCGGGTCGCCGACCGCATGCTGCACAGGGCGAAGCCGCGCTCGTGACGGGCGTAGACCAGTTCGTCGTGAATCGGTGGTGTGTCGGCGAGTATCCCCAGCCAGCCGAACGGATAAACCCGTTCGAAGACCTTCAGGCATTCCGCGGGAATCGACTGCCGGGCCACGCCATGGAAACCGTCGCAACCGGCGATGTAATCGCAATCGACGCGCCAGGTTTCGCCGTCCTTTTCAAACGTGACGTAGGCCTCGTCGCTTTTCATGCCACAGGGAACGACATGGCTGGCTTCGTAGATTGTCTGTCCGCCGGTCTCCCGACGAGCGGCCATCAGGTCGCGGGTGACCTCGGTCTGGCCATAGACCATCACGGTTTTTCCACCGGTCAGCGCCTGCAGATCGATGTGTACCCGACGCCCGTCGAGGGCCAGTTCGAACCCACCGTGGACCAGCCCTTCGGCGTCCATCCGCTGACCCACGCCAGCCTCGCGCAACAGCTCTACCATGCCCTGTTCAAGGACCCCGGCGCGGATTCGGCCGAGTACATAGTCAGGTGTCTGGCGCTCGATAATCAGGGTGTCGATGCCGGCGTTGTGCAGCAGTTGGCCGAGCAATAATCCGGACGGACCGGCGCCAATGATGGCGACTTGGGTTTTCAGCGTTTTCATTGTTTTTATGACTCGCAAGCTTCACGCGACAACGGCCGGTGAATGATTTTCAGGATTCGAGTGCTTGCATTTTTCCCTTGCGGGTCTGTCAATTGAAGGTGAAAACTGAGCCGATACCTGTACATTCTGCCAATCGGTGCGATTATCGCCCGCAACCTTCGAGGCCTGGATTGAAGTGATGAACAAGCCTGACCTGCCTTCGATTCCGGTGTTCAAGCTCTACGGTGAAAGCCTGGACTGGCCAACCCCTGACTTGCTGCACTGTGAAACCATTTCCAAACGCAGCCGCGAACATCAATGGGAAATCAAACCCCACCGCCACGCCGATTTGTGCCAGTTGCTCTTCGTATTCAAAGGTCAGGCAGAGCTTGAAATCGAAGGCCAACGCACGCAACTGAACGAAACCGCGATCCAGATCCTGCCACCGTTATCGGTGCATGGTTTCCGATTTTCCGAGGACGTCGAAGGATTTGTCGTCACCCTGGCCACGCCGTTGATCAACCATTTGCAGGCGCAACTGGGCAGCGCGGTGCAGGCTTTGGCCCAGGCCGAAAGCTACCCGGCGGGCAAGGACGCGGACTACCTCAACAGTCTGTTTGTCGCGTTGCAGGCCGAGTACAACGGTCATCAACCGGCGCGGGAAATGCTCATGCATTCGCTGGTCAGCGTGATCATGGTCTGGGTCAGCCGCCAGGCGATCCACCGCCACAACGCCACGCAACGCCCGCAGCGCCAGCGCGAATACCTTAATGGCTTTATTCAACTGGTAGAGGAGACGTACCGACAGCACGTCAAGGTCGAAGATCTGGCCCATCGCCTGGGGATTTCCGTCTCGCACCTCAACGGCACCTGCCGCGAACTGGCGGGGCAGCCGGCGTTGCAGATCATGCATGAACGTCAGTTGCTGGAAGCCAAGCGTCTGCTGACGTACACCAGCATGACCATTTACGAGATGTCCGACGTGTTGGGTTTTTCCGATCCGACCAACTTCACGCGCCTGTTCCGGCGCCGGGTGGGGATCTCGCCAAAGGCGTTCCGCGACCGCTTGAAGGCCGAGCAGAACGACGACGCCTGACGTCCGGTATCAGCGCAGGGCGTTGAGGGTGGCGTTGTGAGGGATGCAGCGCTCGAAGTTGCAGCTCGCGTACTCACGGGGCAGTTGCCGCAACTGCTCCACGCGCCATGCCGCGGTGCCGTACAGCGCCAGCGTGGCCGCGCAGGTGATGAAAATTGCGAGGTATCTTCTTGTTCTGGTGCTCATGATCATGGCGTTGACCTCTGAACGAATACCCTTGGGTACTACTTTCAGCATAGGTCAGCGCCGTGGAGTTGCCAGCCGCGCGGCGAACGGGTTTACAAGCCGACATCCCATTGCGGGTTTTCGGGAAACCGCAGTACCAGGAAATCCAGCATGCTGCGCAGCGCCACCGGCATGTGTTTGCGCGAGGCGTACACCGCGTAGATGTTCATCCGCCGAGGCTCGGCGTGCGGCAGCAGGCGCACCAGTTCCCCGCTGTGAATATGTACGCCGGCCTGATAGGTCGGCAGCATCGCCACCCCGGCACCGGCGAGTGTCGCGCGCAGCAGGGTGCTGGCCTCGTTGGCGCTGATGTTGCCCTGCACCGGCACCGACACCGGTTCGCCATCCTCTTCGAAATGCCACAGGCTCTTGCCGAAATAGGAATGGGTCAGGCAGTTGTGTCGGCTCAGATCTTCTACGCGCTGCGGCTGCGGCTGTTCCCGCAGATAGGCAGGTGCGGCGCAGACCACCGAGCGGCAGACGGTCAGGCGCCGGGCGATCAGGTTGGGATCGAGATCGTTGCTGGTGCGGATCGCCAGGTCGATGCGCTCGTCCACCAGATTCACCGTGCGGTCGAGCATTTGCAGGTCGATGTTGACGCCCGGGTAGCGTTTGACGAACGCGGCCATGGCATCGGCCAGTTGCGCCTGGCCGAACGAGGTGCTGACGCTGATCCGCAACAAACCCCGTGGCGCATCGTCGGGTTCGCTGACGGCGGCCTGCATGTCGCTCGACAGTTCGAGCATCTGCCGGCAGCGCGGCAGGATCTCGTTGCCGGCGGCGGTCAGGCTCAGTTTGCGCGTGGTGCGGTGCATCAGGCGCGCGCCGACCCAGTCTTCCAGTTCCGCCAGATACCGCGACACCACTGGCCGCGACAGGTCCAGGTGATCGGCCGCCGCCGACTGGCTGCCCAGATCCACAACCGTGACAAACACCCGCATTGCTTGGAGACGATCCATGATTTGCCCGCTTTCAGAAACAAACTATGTTTAAGCATCGCATTTTTTGTAATGAGTCTGGCAACTAAGCTCTGTCCCATCGCCAAGCACGGCATACGAACAGCGGAGCAACCCATGATCGGCTTCACCACTCTCAAGCGCGTTTTACTGGCCACCGCCACCCTCGGTTTTGCTGCTCACGCGGCTGCTGCGAATCTGAGCCTCGATGTCTACAACCCAGGCACCAACGCAATCTTCCCGGTGACCTCGGTGCTGGTCAGCGGCGAGAAGGACGCGATCCTGGTGGACGCCCAGTTCGGCAAGTCCCAGGCCGAGCAAGTGGTGGAAAAGATCCGCGCCAGCGGCAAGCAACTGACCACGATCTACATCAGCCACGGTGACCCGGATTATTACTTCGGTCTCGACACCCTGACCAAAGCCTTCCCGAATGCCAAGGTACTGGCTTCGCAGCCGACCGTTGATCACATCAAGCAAACCGTCGACGGCAAACTGGCGTTCTGGGGCCCGAAAATGGGCGCCGACGTGCCGGCCAAAACCATCGTGCCGGGCGTGCTCAAGGGCGACAGCCTGATGCTTGAAGGCCAGAAACTGCAGGTAGTCGGCCTGGAAGGCAAGCAACCGGATCGCAGCTTCGTGTGGATTCCTTCGTTGAAAGCCGTGGTCGGTGGTGTCGTTGTCGCCGAGAACATCCACGTGTGGATGGCCGATACCCAGACTGCACAATCCCACGCCGACTGGCTGGAAACCCTGCACTCGATCGAAACCCTGAAACCGAAAACCGTGGTGCCGGGTCACTACCTGGGTGACAGCGCCCGCTCGCTGGCGGCCGTGAAGTTCACTGCCGACTACATCAAGGCGTTCGACGAAGAAACCGCCAAGGCCAAGGACTCTGCCGCGCTGATCGCCGCGATGAAAAAACGCTACCCGAAACTGGGCGAAGAAAGCTCGCTGGAGCTGAGCGCCAAAGTCGCCAAGGGCGAGATGAAGTGGTAACCCGATTCTGAAAAACGCAGCACTCTCAAGCCAACTGGAGAATGTCATGAGCAAGATCGCAATCATTGGTGCCACCGGCCGTGCCGGCAGCCAATTGCTGGAAGAAGCCCTGCGTCGCGGCCACAGCGTCACCGCCATCGCTCGGGACACCTCGAAGATCGGCGCCCGCGCCGGTGTGGTCAGCAAGAACGTAGACGTTTTGAATGCCGCCGCGCTGCAAGACGCCGTCGCCGGTCACGATGTGGTGATCAGTGCCGCGCATTTCGCCACGGTACCGGCCAGCGCGCTGATCGGTCCGGTGAAACAGGCCGGGGTGAAACGTCTGCTGGTGGTCGGCGGTGCCGGTTCGCTGTTGCTGCCGGACGGCACCCGAGTGATCGACAGCGCCGGTTTCCCGGCCGAGTACAAGGCTGAGGCCAGCGCTGGTGCGGCGTTCCTTGATGCGCTGCGTCAGGAGAAGGAGCTGGACTGGACGTTCCTGTCGCCGTCGGCGCTGTTTGTCGAAGGCGAGCGCACCGGCAAGTTCCGCGTCGGCAAGGATGACTTGCTGGTGAGCGCCGAAGGCCAGAGCTCGATCACCTTTGCCGACTACGCGATTGCGCTGATCGACGAAGTGGAAACGCCGAAGCATTCGCGGCAGCGGTTTACTGTCGGTTACTGATGTAACCCGATCAAACGTTCCCACGCCTTGTGTGGGAACGTTCAGTAACAGGCTCACCGCGTATGAGCCTGCTCAACCAACCACCCCATCAATTCCTGCAACTTCGCCGACGGCTCCGACGCCGGCGCCACGATGTAATAGCCCAATCCCGTCTTCACCTTCAGATCGAACGGCATCACCAGTCGCCCGGCGTTCAAGTCATCGCCGATCAACGACCAGTCGCCGATCGCCACCCCAGTCCCGTGGGACGCCATCGACATCGCCTGATCCAGGGTTTCGAAATGCTGACCGCTGCCGATGTTGTTCAATTGCAGTTCGGCGGCCTCCAGCCACAGCGTCCAGTCGTCATCGGTGTGCGTCGGGTGCAGCAGCAAGTGCTGTTGCAAGTCGGCCGGCGTGTGCAGGGCCGACGACCCCTTGAGCAGCCCCGGTGAACAGACCGGCGTCAGTTGTTCATCGAACAGGTGCAAGGTCGCGGGCGAGTCGTGGGGCGCGGTGCCGTAGATCACCGCCGCGTCGAACTGTTCGCGATGAAAGTCCACCCCGTGCTGCAACGACGCCGTGAGTTTCACCGGCACGTCCGGGCGCTCGCGCTGCCATTGCAACAGCCGCGGCAACAACCAGCGCATCACGCAGCTTGGCGCCTTGAGTTGCAGGGTTTCGCGTTTGGCGCCGATCAGCTCCACCGAGTCGCCGATCAGGCTGAACACCTGCTGCACCCGTGGCAGCCATTCGCGACCTTCGGCCGTCAGTTCCAGGCCCCGGGCCAGGCGAATGAACAACTCATAGCCCAGATGTTCTTCAAGCCCGGCGATCTGCCGGCTCACCGCACCTTGGGTGATGTGCAACTGCTCGGCGGCCCGGGTGAAGTTGCAGCACTGCGCGGTGATCAGAAACGTGTGCAGGGCGGGCAGGGGAGGCAGTCGTTTCATGTGGATCCAAGGTATGACGTGAGGACATGGCTAGTATGAGCTTTTATCGATTGTTGCGGCTACGGGTCGCCCGTTTCAATGAGGCCAATCACCGGTTCCTTTAAAGCCCGGTGCCTCAACGAACAAGAAGGGCAAAGACATGGCGACGTGTGGCGAAGTACTGGTCAAGTTACTCGAGGATTATGGGGTCGAGCAGGTGTTCGGCATTCCCGGGGTGCATACCGTGGAGCTGTATCGCGGGCTGGCCCGTTCGAGCATCAACCACGTCACCCCGCGTCACGAGCAGGGCGCAGGTTTCATGGCCGACGGTTACGCCCGTACCAGCGGCAAACCGGGTGTGTGCTTCATCATCACCGGCCCGGGCATGACCAACATCACCACGGCCATGGGCCAGGCTTACGCCGATTCGATCCCGATGCTGGTGATCTCCAGCGTGCAGTCGCGCAGCCAATTGGGCGGCGGTCGCGGCAAGTTGCATGAACTGCCGAACCAGAGCGCACTGGTCGGCGGCGTGGCGGCGTTCTCCCACACGCTGATGTCGGCGTCCGAATTGCCGGGCGTGCTGGCCCGTGCATTTGCGCTGTTCCAGGCCGGGCGTCCGCGTCCGGTGCACATCGAGATTCCGCTGGATGTGCTGGTTGAAGAAGCCGACGAATTGCTGGCCAGCGTGCCGGTCCACATCGACCGCGCCGGTGCTGCACCGGCCGCCGTGAGCCGCATGACTGAACTGCTGGCCGGCGCCCAGCGTCCGCTGATCCTCGCCGGTGGCGGCGCCATCGATGCCGCTGCCGAACTCACCGAACTGGCCGAACTGCTCGACGCGCCAGTGGCCCTGACCATCAACGCCAAAGGCATGTTGCCGTCCAATCATCCGCTGTTGATCGGTTCGACCCAGAGTCTGGTGGCGACCCGCGCCCTGGTGGCCGACGCCGACGTGATCCTGGCGATTGGCACCGAGCTGGCGGAAACCGACTACGACGTCACCTTCGCGGGTGGTTTCGAGATCCCCGGCAAACTGCTGCGCGTCGATATCGATCCAGACCAGACCGTGCGCAACTACCCGCCTCATGTGGCGCTGGTGGCGGACTCGCGCAACGCGGCGCAAGCATTGCTGAGCGCGTTGTCGCACAAGCCGCTGGCCGAGCGCCGCAACGACTGGGGTCAGGTGCGCGCCGCCCGTCTGCGTGAAGACCTGGCCGCGACCTGGGACGCCCCGACCCTGGCCCAGACCCGCTTCCTCGAAACCGTGCTGCACGAACTGCCGAACGCGGTGTTCGTCGGCGACTCCACGCAACCGGTGTACACCGGCAACCTCACGTTCAACCCGGAGCGTCCGCGCCGCTGGTTCAACTCATCCACCGGTTACGGCACCCTCGGTTACGCCTTGCCGGCAGCGATTGGCGCCTGGCTCGGTGGCCCACTGGAACACGGCGCACGTCCGCCAGTGGTGTGCCTGATCGGCGACGGCGGTCTGCAATTTACCCTGCCGGAACTGGCCAGCGCCGTGGAAGCACGCACCCCGGTGATCATCCTGTTGTGGAACAACCAGGGTTACGAAGAGATCAAGAAATACATGGTCAACCGCGCCATCGAACCGGTGGGTGTGGACATCTACACCCCGGACTTCATCGGTGTGGCCAAGGCGTTGGGTTGCGCAGCGGAAGCGATCAGCTCCGCCGAACACCTGCGCGGTGCACTGCGCGCCGCCACCGATCGTCAGGGCCCGACCCTGATCGAAATCGACCAGACCCAATGGATGACGGCGGTGGCCAAATGATGAATTTCCCGACCACACTCGACGGCCTGTACATCAACGGCCAATGGGCCGCCGGCCGCGAGCACCTGCGCGTGATCAACCCGGCCACCGAAGCGCTGCTGACCACGGTCAATGGCGGTGATGCAAACGCCGTCAACCAAGCGGTAACGGCCGCGACTGTAGCCTTCAAGGACTGGTCGAAAACCACCGGCGCCGAGCGCGGCGCGATCCTGCGCAACATCGCCAATGGCGTGCGCAACGGTCGTGATCACTTGATGAAGTTGCAGTCGAGCAACAACGGCAAACCGCAGTTTGAAGCGGGCATCGATGTCGATGACGTGATCGCCACCTTCGAGTATTACGCCGAACTCGCCGAAGGCCTCGATGCGAAACAGGACAGCGATGTGCCGCTGCCGAGCGACGATTTCAGCGCACGTCTGCGCCGCGAGCCTTGCGGTGTGGTCGGGCTGATCGTGCCGTGGAATTTCCCGATGGTCACCACCGCGTGGAAACTCGCGCCAGCCCTGGCCGCCGGTTGCTGCGTGGTGCTCAAACCTTCGGAAGTCACGCCGCTGCCGGAACTGGAACTGGCAGCGATCATCGCCGAATCCGGTCTGCCCAAAGGCGTGTTCAACCTGGTGTGCGGCACCGGCCTGGCGGTCGGTGCGCCGCTGTCGGCGGACCCGCGCATCGCCAAGGTTTCCTTCACCGGTAGTAACGCCGTGGGTGTGCAGGTGATGCAGCGCGCCGCGGAAACCGTGAAGGGCGTGAGCCTGGAACTGGGCGGCAAATCCTCGCTGCTGATTCTGGAAGATGCCGACCTTGATCTGGCGGTGGAGCTGGCCTGCGGCGGTGGTTTCTTCAACGCCGGGCAGATGTGCTCGGCCACCAGCCGGGTGCTGGTCGCCGATGAACTGGCCGATGAATTCCTGATTCGTCTGAAGGCCCGCGCGGAAAAAATCCGTGTGGCCGACCCGTTCGATCCAGAAGTCGAGATGGGCGCGCTGGTCAATCAGGCGCAGTACCAGCGTGTGCTCGGTCACATTGACCGTGGTCTGAGCGCCGGTGCCAAGCTGATCTGTGGCGGCAATCGCCCGGCGGATCTGCCGCGCGGATATTTCTTGCAACCGACGATCTTCACCGAAGTGCCCCTCGACAGTGCGCTGTGGTGTGAAGAAATCTTCGGCCCGGTGATCTGCGTGCGCAGTTTCGCTTCGGAAGCCGAGGCGATTGCCCTGGCCAACGACAGCCAGTTCGGTCTGGTGGCCAGCGTGGTCACGCGCAATGCCGAGACCGCAGATCGGGTCGCCAACGCCTTGCAGGCGGGGCTGGTGTGGCTCAACGCACCGCAGGTGATCTTCCCGCAGACGGCGTGGGGCGGCTACAAACAGAGCAGCATCGGTCGCGAACTGGGGCCGTGGGGCCTGGCGGCATTCCAGGAAATCAAGCACGTGATCCGCGCGCTCTGAATGCCCGAAAAAGGTCAGCGCATGCCTCGCAACGAGGCATGCGCCGGCGTCATGGCTCCAATGAGTTTTTATCGATAGTCAGGTGTTTTGCACGACCTCAGGATGAACCCGCTGATCACGTTCAAGCCCTTTGAAATCGGGGCTTGAGCGGTTCCGATCACGCACGGCAAGGGTTGCGGTCAATCTCATACTTACAAGAATAATGGGAGTCCTAAATGGGCGAGCACGATCTGAACAGGCGTCAATTCATCAAAACCGTCGGCGTGGCCTCGGTGGCTGCGGCGGCCATGAGCATGCCCTTCATCCGGGCCAGTGCCAGCGACACCCGCTTTGCCGGCAAGACCCTGCGCCTGCTGACCTGGTCCGATGACACGGGTCTGGCCGCACTGCGCAACATCGCTGCAACGTTCGAAGCCAAGACCGGCGCCAAAGTGATTGCCGACCGCACCGGCAGCACCTCGGAAATGGTCGCCAAGCTCAAGGCCGGCGGTGACCGTCCGCAGTACGACATCATCACTCTGGCCGGGGTCGGCGCCGAAGGTCTGGCCGCTGCCGGACTGCTGGAAAAACCCGATCTCAACCGCATTCCCAACCTGATCGATGTCCCGGAAAAATACCGCACCGGGGCCAACGGTCACGGCATCGGTTACCTGCTGTGGTGCAATAGCCTGGTCTACAGCACCCGTACCCAGAAAGAAGCGCCGGACAGTTACGCCGCGCTGTGGGACGCCGATCTGGCACCGAACATTTTCCTGCCGCCGCCGAACTGGACCGAGGCGATGGACCTGATCATCATCGCCGCCAAACTGGCCGGTGGTGACGAACACAACATCGAGCCGGGCTTCAAGAAACTCGCGGAGTTGAAAGACCGCGTGGTGACCCTGGGCGAAAACCCCAACCAGATCGCCGAGCTGTTTCGCACCGGTTCCCTGGACATGGGCGGCCTGTATGCCCCGGCATTTTTCCCCAAGCAGATCCGCGACCCGAACTACGGCCTCGGTGCCACGTTCGGCATGAAAGAAGGTTTCTATACCGACCTGATGCTCTCGGTGATGCCGAAGAACCGTCCAGGCGACACCGACCTGGCCTACGCCTTCATCGATCACTCCCTCGACCCGTTGGTGCAGGGCAAGATGGCCGAAGACATCTTCAACGGCCCGGTCAACGCCAAGGCGATCATCTCCGCCGAAGCGCGCAAGAGCCCGTTCATCCTCACGCCGGAGCAGATCGCGGAGAAGGCGATCATGCACGACAACGCCTTCCTGGCGACCGTGCATGACCAGTGGATTCGTCGCTACACGGAAATCTTTTCTTCCTGACGCCGACCTTCCGGGGCACCGCATGATCGGGGTGCCCGGGAGATTCGTTTTCCATTGACGAGATCATTGCTATGGAACATCAATCCCTGACCCAACCGGTCGGCGCGGGTGACGTGCGCCCGGCGCACGGTGTTTCGCCAACCGCGCGGGCGTGGTTTTTCCTCACGCCGTCGATGCTGTTTCTCGGCGTGCTGATTGCCGCCAGCCTGCTGGTGCTGCGCATGAGCGTTGGCACCAAAGGTGCGGAGTGGTCCGGTTTCAGCCTGGCCAGTTACGCGCAGTTGCTCGAACCCTACTACCTGAAATCGTTGCTGCTGACCTTGCGTCTGGCGCTGATCAGCGCGGTGATCGCCGTAGTGCTGGCGATCCCGGTGGCCTACACCATGTCGCGCCTGACTTCACCGTTCGTGCGGCGGATCTTCCTCGCGGCGGTGCTGTTGCCGCTGCTGGTCAACCTGCTGCTGCAAAGCTACGGCTGGCTGGTGATTCTCGGCCCCGGCGGCATGCTCAACCAGACGCTGATGGGCCTCGGTCTGATCAAACGCCCGATCATGTTGCTGTACAACCAGAACGGCGTATTGATGGGTCTGGTGCAGACCGCGTTCCCGCTCGCTGTGCTGCCGATTGCCAGCGCCATGCGCGGTGTCGCCCGCAGCTACGAAGAAGCTGCCGCGACGCTTGGCGCCAGTCGTTTCCAAGTGTTCCGTCAGGTGGTGTTGCCGATGAGTCTGCCGGGGATCATCACCGGCGCGACGCTGGTGTTCGCCTACAACGCCAGCAGCTTCGTGGTGCCGCTGCTGCTGGGTGGTCGGCGCGTGCCGATGCTCGCGGTGATGGTGCATGACCAGATCGCCCCGCTGATGAACTGGCCCGCTGCGTCCGCCGCTGGTGTGGTGCTGATCGTTACCACACTGGCGATCATGACCTTGTCCGAATACATCACCGGCCGCCGTCGCCGTCTGCTGGAGGCTTCGCAATGAGTGCCCTGATCAAGAAGCGTCAGTCGCTGTTGCCGGGAGACACCGGCAAGTTCGCCGGTATTCTTTCCGGGATCATTTTGTTCCTGGCAGTGTTGCCGATCCTGACCATGATCGTGATGTCGTTCAGCGGTGCGTCGAACCTCGACTTCCCGCCGAGCAACTACAGCCTGCAATGGTACAAGGCGGCGTGGCACACCTTTGTGTCGCCGGACGCCAGCGATGTGCTGAGCCTCGGCCAGGCCATGGGCACCAGTTTGCTGGTGGCGTGCCTGACGATGATTTTCGCCACGCTGATCGCGGTGCCGGCGGCCTACGCGCTGACCCGTTGCGAGTTCCGTGGCAAGGGCGTGGCGTTGCAACTGATGTCGCTGCCGCTGGTGTTTCCGATGGTGGTGCTGGGGCTGGCCTTGCTGCTGGTGTTCGACAGCCTGCCGTTCCACATGACCACTTCGCGGCTGGTGATTGCCCACGTGATTCTGGCGCTGCCATTCGTGGTGAAGAACTGCACGGCGGCCATGCTTTCCATCGGCAGCGAAGTCGAAGAGGCCGCGCAGATGCTCGGCGCTTCGCCGTTGCGGGCCATCGTCGATGTGGTGGTGCCGCTGATGAAATCGGGGATCCTGGCGGGGATGCTGCTGGCGTTCATCGTCTCGTTCAACGAATTCACCGTGACCTATTTCCTCTACACCATCGACGTCATGACCGTGCCGATCTGGATGTACAGCCGCACTGTGTCATCGCTCGACCCTACCGTGTTCTCGTTTGCCGTGCTGATCGTGCTGATCGACTTCGTCCTGATCTGGGCGCTGGAGAAGCTGGTGGGCGAGGGCGGCGTTTCCTTCTGATTTTGAGGTGAGTTATGTCTGGTCTGATTCTGGAAAACGTCGAGAAATATTACGGCTCGGCCTGCGCGGTAAAAGACGTCAACCTGCATTTGCCCGAGGGCAAACTGGTGTGTTTCCTCGGCCCTTCGGGCTGCGGCAAGACCACGCTGCTGCGGATGATCGCCGGGCTGGAAACCCTCACCGGCGGCGAGATCCGCCTGGACGGCGAAGACATCGGCCACACCCCGGCGCACCTGCGCAACTTCGGCATGGTGTTCCAGTCGCTGGCGCTGTTCCCGCACATGACCGTGGGCGAGAACATCGCCTATCCGCTGAAACTGCGGGGCGTGAGCAAGGCTGATCAACAGGCGCGGGTGGTGGAGTTGCTGGAACTGATCCAGCTGCAAGCGATGATTGATCGTCCGGTGGCGAAACTCTCCGGCGGTCAGCGTCAGCGGGTGGCGATTGCCCGGGCGATTGCCTCGCACCCGAAAATCCTTTTGCTCGACGAACCGCTGTCGGCGCTGGATGCCAAGCTGCGTGAGTCGATGCAGGTGGAAATCCGTCAACTGCAACAACGCCTGAACATCACTACCATCATGGTTACCCACGATCAACGCGAGGCCATGACCATGGCTGACATCGTGGTGGTGCTGGGCGAGCATCGCGTGCAGCAGGTGGGTACGCCGATCGAAATCTACCGCCATCCGGCCAACGAGTTCGTCGCGGACTTCATCGGCTCCGGCAATATCTTCCCGGCCACGGCGCTGGGCGATGGCAAGGTCGTGCTGCCGGGTGGTGATGCCCTGCAAGTGCCGATCTGCAGCAGCATCGTGGTCGGGCAGAAAGTGAAAATGCTGATCCGCCCTGAAGACCTGCAACTGTCGGCGCCCCAGGCCACGGCGGGCAATCGCCTGCTGGGCAAGGTGACGTTTGTGCGGGATATCGGCGCGACCATCGAGACCACGGTGGAATGTTCCGGGGTGACCTTCACGGCGCTGAGTACGCCGTGTCAGGGCATCGGGCTGGGGATCGGGCATCCGGTGTCGGTGACGTTGCCGAGTGAGGCGTGTCGGGTGTTGGGCGCCTGATCAGACCGTGAGTCGCAACCGCGCCAGATCCCTTAGCGGCGGCGCGCCGAACAGGCGGCTGTACTCGCGGCTGAATTGCGACGGGCTTTCATAACCCACGCGATACCCGGCCGCCGATGCCTCCAGCCCTTCAGCCAGCATCAAGCGCCGCGCCTCTTGCAGGCGCAGTTGCTTCTGATACTGCAACGGACTCATCGCCGTCATCGCCTTGAAACGGTGATGCAGGGTCGAGACGCTGAGGTTCACTTCCTTCGCCAGATCATCAATGCGCAGCGGTTGTTCGAAGTTGCCGTTGAGCCATTTGATCGCCTGGCTGATGCGATGGCTCTGGCTGTTGGCGATGGCGATTTCGTACAGCCGATGGCCCTGCGGGCTGCGCAACAGGCGATAGAGAATCTCCCGACGAATCAGCGGCGCGAGCATGGCGATGTCTTTCGGCGTGTCGAGCAGACGGGCCAGACGCAGCACCGCATCGAGCATCGCGCTGTCGATCTTTTCCACATACAGACCGCGCCCGGTCGGCCGGGTCGGCACGCCCATGGGACCGGCATCGGCGATCAGCGCAGTGATTTCCGCCGGATCGATGTCCAGGCGCACGGCGAGGATCGGCTCTTCAGGCGAGACATTCACCACCCGACCGCTCAACGGCATCGAGACCGATACCACCAGATAATTCAGTGGATCGTAATTGAAGAATTCGTCCGCCAGCCGTACCTCTTTGCGACCCTGGGCCATGATGCATAGCGCCGGTTGCGCGAGCACCGGGGCGAAGTCATGGGACTGGGTGTGGCGCGACATGAACAGCGAGCCGACGGCGGTGGCATAACTGCCATCTTCGGATGTGTTGCGGCGGATGATGGCCGCCAGTTCCGCGCGCTGCTTTTCCATGTCGGCATCGGGCGGCGCCTGAAAACGATCGAATGACGTCATGCACAGCCTCCTCGGCAAGGGATGGAATGGGAGCAGAGCATAAGTTTGTGCAAGCGCAAGCGGTAGACACATCCTGCGAAATGCTTGCCTGATCCTGCATGGCGTTGCTTGCCTGCCCAGACATGACAGGGCGCATTCCGGAAAACTTGCTCGAAACCGGTGTGACAGGACGGTGACAGCAATTCACGATCTGTTACAGGTATGAAAGACAGTCTTGCAGGATTGTGCAACGCGACGGCAGGAATCGACTAACGGCGAACGCTGCCCGGCCCTTAACCTTGGATCCTGTCGCAGCCCGTCCCCGGCTGCCACGCGACTCCCTGGGAGGGTTGAACATGTCCAAGCAGATTCCCGTCAGTCATATGGCCTTCGTTCGAGCGCGCGCCGGGCGCTCGGCGGAACTCGGCATGCGCCTGAGCGCGCTGATCGAACCGTCCCGTGCCGCCGCCGGTTGCCTGAGCTTTTCCTTGCAGCATTCGCAGTGTGATCCGGAGCTTTGGCTGGTTTCCGGTTTCTGGAATAACCAGCAGTCGATGACCGCCTATTTCAGCAGCCCGTCGATGGAAGTCTTTGCCGAGCTGGTGCAGGACCTGGTGGTCAACAGTCTGGATTTCCACACGTTTAAAGACGTGTCGGCGGCGCAGGCGCTGGGTCAAAGTTGCGCGCCGATACACAAACTCGCCGGTTGAGGGTTTAATGGCCAGCCTATTTGACTGAGCCAGGACCTGCGACATGGCACGTAAAGAGTTCGAACACTTCGAAGCGGTTTCCGCTGTAGTCCCCGTCGAGTTGGGCAGCAACAAGGGTTATCACGCGGCAATCGCGGTCAAGGCCCTGGTCGACGGCGGTGCGCCACGCTTTCACAAACTGTTGAATGACCAGGTCTTCCCTGGTGCCATTGCCGCGGATGAAGCGGCCATCAATGAGCTGGACAAGCTCAAGGGCGTCACTGATGACGCCGAGCTGATCTGGTAACCGCGTTTACTTGACGGCGCCCGGGCGCCACATCTTGAACAATGCCTCCGGCCCCAGCTGGAAGTAGTCCGCCGGCCCGCCGCCCCGCAGAATCGGTTCTGCGGCGGCGGTGTCGTAGATCCCGTCCTTCAACAGCCATTTGGCGATGTGCACGGCGACCACTTCGCCGAGCACCAGCCAGCTCGGCACCGTCTCGCCGTCGGCCCGCTGCAACTGAATGATCTGCGTGACCTTGCACTCGAAGGACACCGGGCTTTCGGCCACACGCGGCACGGCAATCACCTTCGACGCCACCGGCGTCAGCCCCGCCAGTTCGAACTCGTTGACCTCGGGCGCGACGGCTGCGCAGCTCTGGTTCATCTGCTCGGCCAGCGGCCGGGTCGCGAGGTTCCAGACGAACTCACCGGTCTGCTCGATGTTGTTCAGGCTGTCTTTGCGCCCGACGCTGGAGAACCCGATGATCGGCGGAATGTAGTTGAACGCGTTGAAAAAGCTGTAAGGCGCCAGGTTCAACCGGCCCTCGGCATCCTGCGAAGAAATCCAGCCGATAGGACGCGGACCGACGATCGCGTTGAACGGATCGTGGGGCAGGCCGTGGCCGTTGGCCGGTTCGTAGAAATGGATGTCATCGGGCATGGCGGGGTGTTCCTGAAGGCTTTTATAAGCGGCCAATAGTGCAAGTCCGATCCGCGAAGATCAAATGCCGACCTTTGGAAATGAACAAGCCCGGCAATGGCCGGGCTTTGGTGTTTGCATTGCGCCGATCAGCTAATGGCTGCGGCAGTACCGGTTTTATCGAAACCGTCAGCAGCGATGGCAGCGGCGGTGCCGGTTTTATCGAAGCCGTCGGCAGCGATGGCAGCAGCAGTGCCAGTCTTGTCGAAGCCATCGGCAGCAACCGCTTTGCCGACGTTGGTTTTATCGAAACCGTCGGCAGCGTAAGCGCCCGAGTGGCTGGTTTCGATAGCGGCGCTGGCGCCGGAAATGAAATCGGCGGATTTGGTTTTGTCCGAGCCATCGGCGGCGAAGGTGTTGGCGGCCAGTACGGACAAGGTCAGGGCGAGGATCAGTTTGGTTTTCATGGTCGTTCTCCAGATTCGAAATTCGTTGGCGATGTGTTTCGCATGGGGTTCATGCTACGCCAACTAAATTGATTAAAAAGCGCAAAATAATGCTAAAAACAATCGATTAACTTGATATTAAGGGCGACGCATTCAATTCGCTTTCGTCGTCGGAGCGAGCGTCGCGCAGGTCATCGATCAGGTAGGTGCAGAATGCGGCAGGGGCATTAACCGGTGATTAATCGCCGCTTTTGGGTTGTGTGACAGATTTTTCATACATTCCCGACCGGTTTTTCACCCTCGTAACGCCAGTCTGCCGGCGGCCAGAAAACCAAGAACCGGCCGTCACACACTGGAGCTTTACCTGCAATGAACAAACTGCCTCAAATCACCCTGGCCTTCTGGGTCATGAAAATCTGCGCGACGACCCTGGGGGAAACCGCGGGGGATTTGCTGTCGATGACCCTGAACGTCGGCTATGCCATGAGCTCGCTGATCCTGATCAGCGTGTTCGTCCTGACGCTGATCACGCAACTGATGTCCAAGACTTACAAGCCGCTGCTGTACTGGATCGTGATCCTGTCGACCAGCACCGCCGGCACCACCATGTCCGACTTCATGGACCGCACGCTGGAGCTGGGTTACGCCACAGGTTCCATGATCCTGATCGCGATCCTGCTGGCGATCTTCGCGGCGTGGCGCCTGAGCGGCGATTCGCTCAACGTCACCAAGGTGCAGAGCTTTCGCGGCGAGATGTTCTACTGGATGGCGATCCTGTTCTCCAACACCCTGGGCACCGCGCTCGGCGATTACCTGGCGGACGATTCGGGCCTGGGCTTTGCCGGTGGCGCGCTGTTGATCGGCTCGGCGATTGCGGTGGTCGTATTGCTCAAGTACTTCACGAAGATTTCGGCGGTGGCGCTGTTCTGGGTGGCGTTCGTGCTGACCCGGCCGTTTGGCGCGACCCTGGGCGACTTGATGACCAAGTCCCATGAGAAGGGCGGGCTGGACTTCGGCACCATCGGTTCGTCGGCGGTGCTGGCGGGGATTCTGTTGGTGATGATCGTGGGCGCGTCTTATGCGCAGAAGCGCTATGGCGGCAAACAGGGCGTTGCCGAGTTGTCCTGATCGGGAAATCGGACAGGTAAGAAACGCGCGAAGGTCTTGCACCTTCGCGCGTTTTTTTTGCGATCAGTCAGTGACGATCCGCGAATGTTTCTGGGTGTCTTTCATGGTGATGTACACCAGCAGGGACACCGCGATGCACGCAGTCACGTACCAGTAGTAACCGGTTTCCATGCCGATACTCTTGAACCACAGCGCGATGTATTCGGCGGTGCCGCCGAAGATCGACACGGTCAGTGCGTACGGCAGGCCGACGCCCAGGGCGCGGATTTCGGTCGGGAACAGCTCGGCCTTCACCACGGCGTTGATCGAGGTGTAGCCGCTGACGATGATCAGCGCCGCCATGATCAGGAAGAACGCGCCCCACCAGGTCTGGATGGTGTGCAGGGTCATCAGGATCGGCACAGTGAAGATCGTACCGAGCACGCCGAAGGCGATCAGGATCGGACGACGACCGATCTTGTCGGACAGGCCGCCGATGATCGGTTGCAGGCACATGAACAGGAACAGCGTCGCTGCGGAAATGGTGGTGGAGTCGGAGATGCTCATGCCGACGGTGTTCACCAGGTATTTCTGCATGTAGGTGGTGTAGGTGTAGAACGCCAGCGTACCGCCCATGGTCAGGCCGACCACGGTGAGCAGTTCCTTCGGATGGCGCATCAAGGTGCGCATGGCGCTTTCCTTGGACTTCTCTTTCTTGGTGAACGACTCGGTTTCTTCCATGCCGCGACGCAGGTACAGCGCAACGATTGCGCACAGCGCGCCGATGGCGAACGGGATGCGCCAGCCCCAGGCGTACAGCTGTTCAGTGGTCAGCATGTTCTGCAGCACGATCAACACGCCCAGCGCGATGAGCTGGCCCGAGATCAGGGTCACGTACTGGAAGCTTGAGAAGAAGCCGCGACGTTCCTTGGTCGCCATCTCCGACAGGTAAGTCGCGGAAGTGCCGTACTCGCCACCGACCGACAGGCCTTGCAGCAGACGGGCGAACACCAGCAGGATCGGCGCGCCGATGCCGATGGTTTCGTAGTTCGGGCTCAGGGCGATCAGCAGGGAGCCGAAGCACATCAGGTACACCGAGGCCATCAGTGCCTTTTTACGTCCGACCTTGTCGGCGTACAGGCCCATCAGCCAGCCACCGATCGGGCGCATCAGAAAGCCCACGGCGAAGATCGCGGCGGTGTTCATCAATTGGGCGGTGGTGGAACCGGCGGGGAAGAAGGTCTTGGCGAAGTACAGCGAGAAGGCGGCATAGACGTACCAGTCGTACCACTCGACCATGTTGCCGACGGAACCGCTGAAGATCGACTTGATGCGACTGGCGGTGGTTCGTTCTTTGACCGGCACGGCAGCCGACCCAAGAGGCAGGGCGTTGGAGTTATCCATTGAAGGATCCTTCGTTTAATTGTTTTTGTGGAGCGCGTTGAAACGCAGCCTGCGAGGGCTATAGCAGGAGCTGTGCCAACGGGGGGAAGGCCGGTTTAGAGGGGGTAGGGGGAGTTGTTGAGCGGGTTTTTGCCGATGATCAGGAATGAATGAGCGGATTTCCGCTCATTCAGGTACGAACATTTCCCGGGTCAGACCATGGCGCTGCATCTTTTCATTAAACGTGCGACGAGGCAGTTGCAGCTCTTCAAGCACGGCTTTCACATCCCCCTTGTGCCGGGTCAACGCCGCCCGCAGACACTGCGCCTCAAACGCCTCTTGCTGCGCCGCCAGTGACTGGCCGGGATCGATGCCCTGCACCGGTTCATCCAGCCCCAGCACCTGCCGTTCGGCGACGTTCGCCAGTTCCCGCACATTACCCGGCCAGTCATGACTCAGCAGGTGGCTCAATTGCGCGCCACTGAGCGGCGGGAAGGTCCGGCCCAAGCGTTGGGCGGCGCTCTGGGCGAAGGACTCGAACAACAACGGAATGTCTTCCCGACGATCACGCAACGGCGGCAGGCGCAATTCGGCGACGTTCAGGCGATACGCCAGGTCCTCGCGAAAACGCCCGGCCCGCGCTTCATCCAAAAGATCGGGTTTGGTCGCCGCGACGATCCGCAAGTCCACGCGAATACTCTGGTTCGACCCCAGCCGCTCCAGCTTCTGCTCCTGCAACACCCGCAGCAGTTTTACCTGCTGGGCCAACGGCATGCTTTCGATTTCATCGAGAAACAGCGTGCCGCCATCGGCGTACTCCAGCTTGCCGATACGCTTGCCGGAGGCCCCGGTGAAGGCGCCGCTTTCATGCCCGAACAACTCGGCTTCGAACAACTGCTCGGGGATCGCCGCGCAATTCAGCGCCACGAACGGCTTGTCGGCTCGCGGACCGAAGTCGTGCAGGCAACGGGCGACCAGTTCCTTGCCGCTGCCGGTCTCGCCTCGGATCAGCACGTTGACCGGCAGGGTCGCCAGATCAAGCACCTGCCGGCGCAAGGTCTGTAAGCCACGGGACACACCGAGCAGCGTCGCATCCAGTTTGGCGCGGTTGTCGGCCTGTTCGTGCAGGGCGCGGTTTTCCAGCACCAGTCGGCGCTTGTCCAGCGCCCGGCGCAGGCTGCCGAGCAAGGTTTCGGGGCTGAAGGGTTTTTCCAGAAAGTCGTAAGCGCCATCGCGCATGGCTTCGACCGCCATCGGCACATCGCCGTGGCCGGTGAGCAGAATCACCGGCAGGTCGGCATCCCGGCGCTGCACCTCGGCCAGCAGTTCAAGACCACTGAGGCCTGGCATGCGCACGTCGCTGACAATCACCCCGGCAAAATGCGCGGGCAGCGCCGCCAGGCATTCCTCGGCGCGACTGAACAGTTGCACCTCGAACCCGGACAGGCTCAGCCACTGTTCGACGGCACTGCGAATGCTGCTTTCGTCATCGACCACCATCACCGCATTGAGCATCAGATGTGCGCCTCCAGATCGATCGGCAGGGTCAGGCTGAACACTGCGCCGTTGTCGCCATTGTCGGCGCTCAGGCGCCCGCCGGATTCGTGGACGATGGCAAACGACACCGCCAGCCCCAGACCGAGGCCGTCACCCACCGGTTTTGTGGTGAAGAACGGATCGAACACCTGGCCCAGATGCTCTTCGGCAATGCCGCCGCCGTTGTCGATGACACTCAGGCGCCACAGTTGCTCGTCGGCTTCCAGACGGATTTCCAGACGCTTGCAAGGTTTGCCTTGCATAGCGTCGAGGGCGTTGCGCAGCAGGTTGATCAGCACTTGTTCGAGACGGATCGCATCGCCGCGCACCCAGGCCGGGCGGGTCAGATGCAGCACAAGGCTGACCTGTTCGTCGCGCATTCTTGCGTCGAGCAATTGCAGGGCCTGATCGACCACTGTCGCCAGATCCAGCCGCTCGCGCAAACCGCTGGGGCTCTTGCGGGCGAAGGTTTTCAAATGACCGGTCAGGGCCGCCATGCGCGTGAGCATTTCATCGACCGGTTTGAGCGCCTTGTAGGCGTCATCGACGCGGCCATGATCGAGCAGCAGGCGCAAGGTCGCCAGTTGCATGCGCTGAGCGGTCAGCGGCTGATTGATTTCGTGGGCCAGCGCCGCCGACATCTGTCCCAGTGCCGCGAGTTTGGCTGACTGCACCAGACCGTCCTGAGCGGTACGCAAGTCGCGGGTACGTTCTTCGACCAGTTGCTCAAGCTCTTCGCGGCTGCGCTGGCGCATCTTCGCCAGACGCCAGCGCTGGTTGAGGAACAACAACAGGAACACCAGCGCCAGCCACACCCCGGCAGCGGCGAGTCCGGCATTGCGCTGGTCTTCGAAGGACAGTTGCGGGCGTCGCAGCAGGTGCAGGGTCCAGCCTTCGGCGGTCAGCGGCAGCGATTCCCACAGGTAATCCGCTGTGCCTTGCGGGCCTTCGACACGGCGCAGGTCACTGTTGTCGTCGAAGCGACGCAGCGACAGATGAGTCAGCGGCACCAGCGACTGTTTGTCGTATTGGCGGGTGGCCTTGATCTCTTTGTAATCGGCCGGGCTCAGCGGGTGCAGGAGGCGATAGCGCCAGTCGGGCTGGTTGGCGATGAAAATGATCCCGCGTGCATCACTGACCAGCAGGGTGTCGCTGCCCTGGCTCCATTCGCGTTCAAGTTCCGGGAATTCGAGCTTGACCACCATCGCCCCGAGGAACTCGCCGTTGTCGCCGAGCACCGCGCTGGACAGGAAATAACCGGGAATCCCGCTGGTCACGCCGACTGCGTAGAAACGCCCGGTGCCCTGGGTGCGGGTCTGGCTGAAGTAGGGGCGAAAGCCGTAGTTGTGACCGACGTAGCTGCTGGGCAGACGCCAATTGCTGGCCGCCACCGCGAGGCCGGTGTGATCGAGCAGTTCCAGCGTCGAGGATTGTGCGGCGCCGTTGATCTTTTCCAGTTTCAGGTTGAGCGCCGCTTGCTGTTCGGCGTCGACCGGACCGGCCAGTGCCGCACGCAATTGCGGGTCCAGTGCGAGCACGGCGGGCAGGGCGCGGTAGCGGTCGATCAGTGTGTGCAAAGAATTGGCGTACAGTGCCAACTGCTGATTGGCCCGCGCCGCGTCCTCTTCCAATGCCTGACGTTCGGCGTGGCGGATCGCAAGAGTCGCGGCGAGGGCGGCGCCGGCGATGATCAGCAGGGTATACAACGACAGACGCAGGGTACGGGAAGTCGGCAGCATGCTGGGGCAAACGGATGGCAGGACGGGCGGGCACGATACCATGCAGATGTGTAGGCGGGGTTCCTGTTCATAGATGCGATGAGCGTGCCGTATTTTTTTGCAGATACCGAACTGGAGGTATCGACAATTGCGCTCGAAAAAACCTCCCCTGCATTATTGTGCGAATTTTATACATTCAAAAAAAAGGCCGGCTATCCACTTGGATGAGCCGGCCGTTTTTATAAGGCAAATAGCTTACTGCACTTCCACCGCAAGGCTCTCGCTGATCTTCTGTTGCCAGATCGCAGGACCGGTGATGTGGACCGATTCACCTTTGCTGTCCACCGCAACGGTGACCGGCATGTCCTTGACCTCGAACTCGTAGATCGCTTCCATGCCCAGCTCGGCGAACGCCAGTACCTTGGACTTCTTGATCGCTTGCGCCACCAGATAAGCGGCGCCGCCGACGGCCATCAGGTACACAGCCTTGTTGTCCTTGATCGCTTCGATCGCAGTCGGGCCGCGCTCGGATTTGCCGATCATGCCCAACAGGCCGGTCTGCTCGAGGATCTGACGGGTGAACTTGTCCATCCGCGTGGCGGTGGTCGGGCCAGCCGGGCCAACCACTTCGTCACCGACCGGATCAACCGGGCCGACGTAGTAGATGAAGCGACCTTTGAGGTCCACCGGCAGGGTTTCGCCCTTGTTCAGCATCTCGACCATGCGCTTGTGCGCGGCGTCGCGACCGGTGAGCATCTTGCCGTTGAGCAGGACGGTTTCGCCCGGCTTCCAGCTCTGCACGTCTTCCGGGGTCAGGGTGTCGAGGTTGACACGACGGGCCGACGGACCTGCTTCCCAGACGATTTCCGGGTAGGCGTCCAGCGGTGGCGCTTCCAGCGAAGCCGGGCCGGAACCGTCGAGCACGAAGTGGGCGTGACGGGTGGCAGCGCAGTTCGGGATCATGCACACCGGCAGCGAGGCGGCGTGGGTCGGGTAATCCATGATCTTCACGTCGAGCACGGTGGTCAGACCACCGAGGCCCTGGGCGCCGATGCCCAGCTGGTTGACCTTCTCGAACAGCTCCAGACGCATTTCTTCGATGCGGTTCTGCGGGCCACGGGCCTTGAGCTCGTGAATGTCGATGGATTCCATCAACACTTCCTTGGCCATCACAGCGGCTTTCTCGGCGGTGCCGCCGATGCCGATGCCCAGCATGCCCGGTGGGCACCAGCCGGCGCCCATGGTCGGAACGGTCTTCAGCACCCAGTCGACGATCGAGTCGGACGGGTTGAGCATGGCCATTTTCGACTTGTTCTCGGAACCGCCGCCCTTGGCCGCCACGTCCACTTCCACGGTGTTGCCCGGGACGATGGAGTAGTGGATGACCGCCGGGGTGTTGTCCTTGGTGTTTTTACGAGCGCCCGCCGGGTCGGCGAGGATCGAGGCACGCAGGACGTTTTCCGGCAGGTTGTAGGCGCGGCGCACGCCTTCGTTGATCATGTCGTCCAGGCTCATGGTCGCGCCATCCCAACGCACGTCCATGCCCACACGCACGAACACGGTCACGATACCGGTGTCCTGGCAGATCGGCCGGTGGCCGGTGGCGCACATGCGCGAGTTGATCAGGATCTGCGCCATCGAGTCACGGGCCGCTGGCGATTCTTCGCGCAGGTAGGCTTCGTGCATCGCCTGGATGAAGTCCACGGGGTGGTAGTAGGAAATGAATTGCAGGGCGTCGGCAACGCTCTGAATCAGGTCGTCTTGCTTGATCACGGTCATGAGTCGCGCTCCTCTAAAAGACGGGAACATTCAATAAGGTGCCTGCGGCTTGGGTGCATCGGTCGGTCGCAGACACCTTTCAAGGCACGCCGGGGCTGCTGGCGCGACGCTAAAAAGGCGCGGCAGTATACCGCGCCTCCCTGGTGGTGACACGCGCCGGTAGTCATTCGTTGGTCGCATGGCAGGAGCCGGTCGATGTGGTCTGCAAGCGCTACGTCCGGTTCGCTGTTTGCGGACGGCGAAGGCCGACAAAAAATCACGCGCGGCCGGCGCTATTGGCGGGCGCTCCGGGAAGCCGGGAGGGGCGGGCCCAAGGGCTTTTTTGACGCCAATTATCCGGCCCGAAAATCAATGGTCATTTATCGACTACGCCACTAAAGTGGCAGCCGGTCTGTAGAGTAGGACACTCGGTCAGCCTCTTATCGCACGGTGAGTCAACGATTGACCCATAACGCCATTCAACGTCTTTTGCTCAAACGCTTCGCCCTCGCTGCAGCCACCTATGGATTGGCCTTGCTGCTGCTGTGGCTGGCGTATTTCACCGGACACTACGAAGATTCGCTGACAGGCGTCGCTGTCGGCAGCGCCCTGGTGGTCATCAGCCAGGCGACTCTGTTCGCGGTGTTTTTCTCAGGTGCCAACCTGCGGTTCTCCGACCCGAGCCTGACCGAAGCGCAAGTGCTGCTCGGCCTCGGCTGGCAGACGTGGCTGATCGCGCATCTGGAAGAAGCGCGGGGCGAGTTCCTGGTCTTCTATGTGCTGATCCTGCTGTTCGGCCTGTTCCATTTGTCGCGCCGGGCCTTTGTGCGCTGCGCGATGCTGGTGTTCTTCAGTTTCTGCGCCATCACGCTGTGGGACGGTTACCACTTCCGCCTGCACGATCCGGCGCTCTCCGCGTTGCAGGCGTGCATTCTGTTGATCGTGCTGGCATGGCTGGTGATTTATGCACGCTTCGTCCAGACCTCACGGCAACGCATGCGCCAGCGCCGGTTTGCCTTGCAGGCGCATCAGGACACCCTGCGCGGGATGATGCGCCAGCTCGAAGACCTGGTGGCCACCGACGAACTGACCGGGCTGTTCAACCGCCGGCATTTCCTGCGCCTGGCCACCCGCGAATTGAACGCGATGGAAGCCGACGTGGTGCACGGTCTGGCGCTGATCGACCTCGACCATTTCAAACGCATCAATGATATACACGGTCATGCGGCCGGCGATCAGGTGCTGCAAGCCTTCGCCGGAGTGGCCGGTGCCTGTCTGCGTGACGGTGATGTGCTGGCCCGTTATGGTGGTGAAGAATTCGTGGTGCTGCTGCCCGATTGCAACGCCGAGCGGCTGACCGCCTGTTGCGAACGGCTGCGCATCGCCTTCACCGACGTTGAGCTGGTGGGCCTGAATGTGAAAAACCTTAGCCTGTCTGCCGGCATGACCCTGCTGGAACTGGGCGATGATCTGGACGACGCCTTGCAGCGCGCCGATCAGGCGCTGTACCGGGCCAAACGCGACGGGCGCAACCGTTGCGCAGCCGCGTGGGAGAACGTCGATGCCTGAACTGCGGGTCGGTGAACGACAGTGGTCGGTGGCGGCGGGCAGCAACCTGCTCGATGCTCTCAATCAGAACGGTGTGGCGGTGCCTTATAGCTGCCGCGCCGGCAGTTGCCATGCGTGTCTGGTGCAATGCGTGCAAGGTCTGCCTGCTGACAGTCGCCCCGATGCCTTGAGCGCTGAACAGCGTGATCAGGGCTGGCGCCTGGCCTGTCAGTGTCAGGTGATCGAGGACTTGCAGGTGCACACCTTCGATCCCGTCACCGATGGTCGCCCGGCCTCGGTCGAAGCGCTGGACTGGCTCGGCGACAGCGTGCTGAGGTTGCGCCTGACACCCCAGCGACCGTTGCGCTACAGCGCCGGCCAGCATCTGGTGCTGTGGGCCGGCCACGTTGCGCGGCCGTATTCACTGGCGAGCCTGCCGGAAGAAGACCGTTTTCTTGAATTTCACCTCGATTGCCGCCAGCCCGGTGAATTCAGCGATGCCGCGCGCCGCTTGCAGATCGGCGACCCGATTCGCCTCGGTGAACTGCGCGGCGGTGCGTTGCATTACGACCCGGACTGGCACGAGCGGCCGCTGTGGCTACTGGCGGCGGGCACCGGGCTAGGCCCCTTGTTCGGTGTGTTGCGCGAAGCCTTGCGTCAGGATCATCGGGGCGCCATTCGCGTCATTCATCTGGCCCATGATGCCGACGGGCATTACCTGGCCAAACCCCTTGAAGCACTGGCCGCGCAGCGGGAAAACCTCAGCGTCGAATTGTGGACGGCGGCCGAGTTGCCGGCCGCTTTGGCGCAACTGCGCCTTGTCTCCCGACAAACGCTGGCCTTAGTCTGCGGCTCGACTGCCAGCGTTGACGCGTTTGCCAAGCGTCTGTTCCTGGCCGGACTGCCGCGCAATCAACTGCTGGCCGATGTCTTCCTGAGCCGTGGTTGAGCGCTGATCCTTCAGACGCGAGACCTGCCATGCCCGAAGCCATCCTGCTGCACCGCGAACGCGGTTTGCTGACCCTGCGCCTCAACCGCCCCGACAAGAAAAACGCCCTGACCCGCGCCATGTACAGCCAGTTGGCCGAGGCGCTCAAGCAGGCCAATCAAGACCCCGAGATCAACGCGGTGCTGATCACCGGCAGCGCCGAGTGCTTCACCGCCGGCAACGACATCGCCGACTTTATCCAGCAACCGCCGAGCGACCTCGACAGCCCGGTGTTTCACTTCATGCTTGAACTCCTCGAATGCCGCAAACCGGTGATCGCCGCCGTGGCCGGGGCGGCGGTGGGGATTGGCACGACGCTGCTGTTGCATTGCGATCTGGTGTACGTGGCGCGGGATGCACGGTTGCGCATGCCGTTCGTCAATCTCGGGTTGTGCCCGGAGTTCGGTTCCAGCCTGATCCTGCCGCGTTTGCTCGGGCAGGCCAAAGCGTCGGAACTGTTGCTGCTGGGTGAAGGCTTCACCGGTGAACAAGCGGCGCAATGGGGGATCGCGACCGAGGCGCTGGGCAGTGGCGAAGCTGCGTTGGCCAAGGCGCGGGAGATGGCGTTGCGGTTTGATGAGCTGCCGGCCGAGGCGGTGCGCATCAGCAAGAAATTGATGCGGGCGCCGGATCGCGAATTGATTCGCAAGGTGATCGAGGAGGAGGGCGCGCTGTTTACCCAGCGGCTGAGGTCGCCGGAGGCGTTGGCGGCGTTGACCGGGTTCATCAAACGCCATTGAGATATCCGCCGACCGCCGACCGCCGCCGCACTCCGTGCACCGATCGTTCCCACGCTCTGCGTGGGAATGCAGCCCGGGACGCTCCGCGTCCCATGCCGAAGCGGACGCGGAGCGTCCATTGAGGCATTCCCACGCGGAGCGTGGGAACGATCAATCTGAAATGAAAAAGCCCCGCCATTCACATGGCGGGGCTTTTCATTTTCAGCAACCGGTCACTCAGACCTGCGGGTCGCCCACGTGCAGGATCTTCATGCCGTTGGTGCCGCCGGTGGTGTGGTAGCTGTCGCCCTTGGTCAGGATGACCCAGTCACCCTTCTGCACAACGCCGCGCTTGACCAACTCGTCGATGGCTTTCTGGCTGACTTCGTTCGGTGCCAGCGAAGCCGGGTCGAACGGAACGGTGTACACGCCACGGAACATTGCTGCGCGGGCCTGGGCTTCGCGGTGCGGGGTGAAGCAGTAGATCGGCACCGACGAACGGATACGCGACATGATCAGCGGGGTGTAGCCGCTTTCGGTCAGCGCGATGATCGCTTTCACGCCCGGGAAGTGGTTGGCGGTGTACATGGTCGCCAGCGCAATGCTCTCGTCGCAGCGCTCGAATTCCTTGCCGATGCGGTGGCTGGAAGTCTTGCTGGTCGGGTGCTTTTCAGCGCCGACGCAGATGCGCGCCATCGCCTGCACGGCTTCCAGCGGATAAGCGCCGGCAGCGGATTCGGCGGACAGCATCACGGCGTCGGTGTAGTCGAGCACGGCGTTGGCCACGTCGGACACTTCGGCGCGGGTCGGCATCGGGTTCTGGATCATCGACTCCATCATCTGGGTCGCCACGATCACAGCCTTGTTGTGGCGGCGTGCGTGCAGAATGATTTTCTTCTGGATGCCCACCAGCTCGGCGTCGCCGATTTCCACACCCAGGTCACCACGGGCAACCATCACGGCGTCGGAAGCCTTGATCAGACCGTCGAGGGTTTCGTCGTCGGCCACGGCTTCGGCGCGTTCGATCTTCGCCACCAGCCAAGCGGTGCCGCCGGCTTCGTCGCGCAGTTGACGGGCGTAGTTCATGTCGGCGGCGTCACGCGGGAAGGACACGGCGAGGTAGTCGACTTCCATTTCAGCGGCGAGCTTGATGTCGGCCTTGTCTTTCTCGGTCAGGGCCGGAGCGGTCAGGCCGCCACCGCGACGGTTGATGCCTTTGTGGTCGGACAGCGGACCGCCGATGGTCACGGTGCAGTTCAGTTCGGTGGCGGTCGCGGTATCAACGCGCATCACCACGCGGCCGTCGTCGAGCAGCAGCTCGTCGCCCACGCCGCAGTCCTTGACCAGGTCCGGGTAGTCGATACCGACCACCTGCTGGTTGCCTTCGGTCAGCGGATGGCTGGTGGAGAAGGTGAACTTGTCACCGATCTTCAGCTCGATGCGCTTGTTGGCGAATTTGGCGATACGGATTTTCGGGCCTTGCAGGTCACCCAGCAGGGCGACGAAGCGGCCGTGCTTGGCAGCGAGGTCACGCACCAGCTTCGCGCGAGCCTTGTGCTCGTCGGGGGTGCCGTGGGAGAAGTTCAGACGGGCGACGTCCAGGCCAGCCAGAATCAGCTGTTCGAGAACTTCCGGCGAGTTACTGGCCGGGCCAAGGGTAGCGACGATTTTGGTACGACGGACGGACATGCAAAGACTCCTCAGGTTCAAGCGCTCGCAGAGGCTACTACGCTCTTTGGGTGTAGTCATTGTTCGTTTGCACTACTTATTGTTTTCTTTATTGAACGCGACAATCGGAGCAAAGGGCTCTGAAGATTTCTCGCCAGAGGTCGATAATGATCACAAGACAGGAGAATACCCCATGCGATTCGTGCCCATTGCCGCCCTTGCCCTCAGCGTCCTCGCCGTCACGGGCTGCACCCGTTGGTCGATGAACCATCATTTGAACAACGCCTACAGCGCCTACGACCGGGGCAACTGCGAGCAGGTGATGCTCGAACTGTCCAAGGTCGAACGCGCCAGCCGTGCCCGTCCTTACGTGTGGCCGGAAGTGTCGATGATGCGCGGCCAGTGCCTGGAACGGCAGAAAATGTTTGTCGATGCGGCGCAGACCTATCAGTTCATCATTGCCTCGTACCCCAACAGCGAATACGCCTATCGCGCCCGCGCGCGTCTGGAAACCCTGCAGAGCCTGGGTCATTACCCGACCCGTAGCGCAGCAGCCGTGGTGCGTCCAACTCGCTTTTGATGGCGGTTGTCATACAAAAGCTGGCTGGCTGTACAAGGTGAGCTATAGTCCTCAGACACCGGTGCAGATGAACTCTGTACCGGCGCAACACCTGCGACTGGCATGAGATAGACGTGGCAAGCGCCACACCGGAAGCGGGGAGAGCGGACCTGTAGGGCAGGTTCGTTCCGAAGCACAGTGCGGCCCGTTTACCGGGCCATGCATGGCGATACGCTCATGTTTACCGACCGTCGAATCGAACGGCACCAGTTGCCGTATTTTCTGCGAGTGTTCAACAGCGTCACCGACAAACCCATCGGCTTTCTGGGCAACGTCTCTGAAGACGGTTTGATGCTGATCAGCCAGTTGCCGATGATGATCGGTGCCGAATTCAAACTGCGCCTGAAGATCCCCCTGGGCGAGGGCTGCCAGCAGGTGATCGACCTGACGGCCTGCTGCCTGTGGTGCCACGAAGACGCGACCCCCCAACACTACGACGCCGGCTTCAGCCTGTACCGGACACCGCCCGAATATGGGCAACTGGTCGAGGCGTTGAAGCAGTACTTCAGTTTTCAGCCGTTGCCGGCTTCGGCCTGAAAACAAAAAAGGGCCACAACCTGCCGCAGGTTGTGGCCCTTTTTTCTTACGCGGTTATCGCAATCGCCCGCTCGTTATCCAGCGTCTTCTCCACCAGCAACAACCCTAACTCGCTCAGTTGATAGATCGCCATCGCTAGATGCCGCGGCTTGTCGTCCAGGCTGTCCGCCAGGTCGAGCAGCAGGATGCTGACTGACGAAAAGGTTTCGTAGGTCTGGATGGCGATGGCTTCGGGGTTAATGTCGGGATCGACCTTGAACATCTGCATGCCGCGATCCACGGAGTTGCGCGGTTTCTCGGGAGAGGGATTGAGGTAGAAATCGAGGGCCCGGTGGGCGGCGTCGTGGAGTTTTTTTGAGTCGATTGAAGCGTAGGGGGAGACCGGGTCAGTTTGATCAGTCGTGTCCGTTGGATCGATATCCGACGGAGGATTTGGTGTTGCTTTGAACATACCTAACTTCCTAATAAGTTGGGCTGTTACCGCTTCGCGACTAAACGAGGGGTGGCAGCTGTAAGCAGGTTAGTCGACCGGGGAAGTAAGGCTTTTTTCCGGCGTGCCCGGGGGCACCCTGCTCACAGCCACCATCTAGTGCAGGGATAGGGAATACCCGACTGGATGACGCGTTTGCAAACCTATCTTACCTCGGGCGACTAAACCCGGCCGCTGATTGGTAGCGACGGGGATCAAGTTACGGGTCAACGTCAAGGTGCACAAGCCAGCGGATTCGCTCATATGTGTAGGTAAAAGCGTCAGTTGCTGTAGCCTCAATTCCCCCGCCTTGCAATCGTCCTCAAGTGCTGAAAGGGCAACGGTTTCAATCCTAAGCTAGAGAAACTTTACGGGCAGGACAGGACTACAGTAGCCGTGGTCAGCGAGGAGATTTTGAGAACCAAGTTGTAAGAGTCTTTCCAATCAACGATTCGTTTTGGAAGGCACGACTTATAGGCGAAAGACATCGAACATCTCTGGGACATATGTCTGAAAAGCCGGAATTTAGCCGTGGTGTTCTCCTTTCAGCTTGGCCAAGCCTTGTTTGATGAAACCGGCGTTTTCTCCAATTGTAAAAAGTGCTTCACGGACGTTTTTTCCGGTTTCCACCATTCCCTGAGCTTCGACCTGGAGTACCAACTCCATCAGGGCGGCTTCCAGGCCGAGTTGGTTCTGATACATCCTTTCCAGCACGTCCGATAGAGAGTATTTAGCAGGCATTCTGAGACTCCGTTAGAGAAGCTCCAAGGATAGCAGCGGTGTTTGCAAATGTGAGTTGACTAGAGATGTCTACTCAAATTAGTTGGATCGTGAGGAGGTTTTGATACTCCTTGGATGAGCAGCACCGTTTTATCAATGCCTGCGCCTTAAGGTTTTTTACTTCGTTGAGGTTCTCTTGATTATTGTGATTTTATTTGATCCCCTCGAGTGTGAGATTGAGAGGGGTCAGAGCGCTCCAGATTTCTTCCAGCTTAGATATCGTGATATTACGTCCGTGCTCAATTCGCTGGGGGGGATATCCATCACTTGCACTCCTTGAGCACTCAACCGTTCATGGAGTATCGCTCGGGCATTCAGATAGTCCACTGTTGCGCAGTACTCATGGGCCTGCTCTATTGTTTGCACCCGCGAATGCCGTGCATTTTCAAGCGTGCTCTCGCGGAGGTTGGCCACAAGTACCCGATGCTGCTGACTCAGGCGTCTGACGGCATTCAGCAACTCCTCATCAGCCTCATCCCGCACATTGGTCACTAATACCACCAAAGCCCGGCGCTTCTGTCTGGTCAGCAACTGATTCACCGCTGCCGGATAATCCGCAGAACGTCGCGTGCTATCCAGATCGTAAACACTGTTGAGCAACACCTTGAGCTGCCCCGTACCTTTGATCGGTGTAATGAACCGAGGCTGATCACTGGCGAAGGTAGACAACCCCACCGCATCCCCCTGGCGCAACGCCACATAACTCAACAGCAAACACGCATTCAACGCATGATCGAAATGCGACAGCTCCCCATCCTGACTGCGCATCTGCCGCCCGCAATCGAGCATGAAAATGATCTGCTGATCCCGCTCGTCTTCGTACTCCCGGGCAATCGGTGTGCGGTGGCGGGCGGTGGCTTTCCAGTCGATCTGGCGCAGGCTGTCGCCTTCGCGAAACTCCCGCAATTGATGAAATTCCATCCCTTGGCCACGGCGTTGACGCTGGCGTACGCCGAGTTGGCTGAGCCAGTTGTCGACCGCCAGCAACTGGCCGCCGTAGAGGCGGGCGAAGTCGGGGTAGACGCGGGTGTGGTCGGTGAGGTTCAGCAGGCGTTTGCCGGACCACAGGCCGAAGGGGCTCGGCAGGTTGAGTTCGCAGGTTTCAAAGGTGAAGTGGCCGCGCTTGAGCGGGCGCAGGCGATAGCCGATCAGGTTGCGTTGGCCGGGTTGTAGCTCGGTGTTGAGCGGCAGGTGTTCAAAGCTCAAGCCGTCGGGTACGTGGTCGAAAATTTGAATGGCCAGTGGCTGGTCGAAATCGTGTTCGATCTCCAGCCGCACTTCGCTCCAGCGACCGAGTGCCAGGCTGCCGGGCATCTGTCGTTGCACGCGGGGCGAGGGTATGCGCTTCAGGCGCAGGGCATCCAGCAGACTTAGTGCAAACAACGCCAGCAACAATCCCCAGTTGATCGACAGCAGGCTCGAAGGCACCTCGACGTTCAGCGCCTGCAACGCGCCCAGCACAATGCCGATGGCCAGCAGGATCGCCAGCCAGATCAACAGCAGGCGCGAGGGTTTCACAGGCGCGGCGCCGGTACTTGATCGAGCAGTTGCTGAAGGACTTGATCGACTTGCAGCCCTTCGATGTCCAGCTCCGGTGCGAGGCGCACGCGGTGGCGCAACACCGCCAGTGCGCAGCCCTTGATGTCGTCGGGAATCACGAACTCGCCACCGCGCAACAAGGCTCGGGCGCGGGCGCAGCGTACCAGTGCGATGGAAGCGCGGGGGCCGGCACCGAGGCTCAGCCCCGGCCAGGTGCGGGTGCTGCGCGCCAATCGTACGGCGTAATCGAGCACCTGATCGTCCAGCGGCAAATCGCTGGCGATGCGTTGCAGGGCTTGCACGTCCTTGGCCTGCAACACGGTGCGTAGCGGCTGCACGTCGAGCATGTCGGCGCGGGTCGAGCGGGTGACCTGACGCACCATGTCCAGCTCCTGATCGGCGTCGGGGTAATCCATGCGTACCTTGAGCATGAAGCGATCAAGCTCGGCCTCGGGCAACGGGTAAGTGCCTTCCTGTTCGATCGGGTTCTGCGTGGCGAGCACCATGAACGGTTGGGCAATCGGCAGGGCCCGGCCTTCGAGGGTGACCTGACGTTCCTGCATCGCTTCGAGCAGGGCGGCCTGCGTTTTGGCCGGGGCGCGGTTGATCTCGTCCGCCAGCAGCAGGTTGGTGAACAACGGGCCTTTGCGCAGTTTGAACTGTTCGGTTTGCAGGTCGTAGACCGCGTGGCCAGTGACGTCGCTGGGCATCAGGTCCGGGGTGAACTGGATGCGCGCGAACTCGCCGCCGAAGCATTTGGCCAGGGCGCGTACCAGCAGGGTTTTGCCAAGGCCGGGAACGCCTTCGAGCAACACGTGGCCGCCGGCGATCAGCGCGGTCAGTACATCGTCGATCACCGGGTTCTGGCCGATCAGCGCCTTCTGCAATTCACCTCGTACCGCTTGGGCCAACTGACTGGCGCGGTGACGTTGCTGGGCCGCGTGGCTGGGCGAGCCGGGTTCGATGTGTTCGGTCATAGCGAGTTCCTCAAGGCTTGCAGGTGGGCGACCTGACGGCAGAATTCGGCGCTGGACAGGCGCCGCTTCGGTGCCGGGCTCAGGGCCTGGCTGATGGCACGGGTCGGCTGGCGGGTCAGGCGTGACAGGGCCAGCCATTGTTCGGCGACGTTCAATTGGTCGAAACCGGGGTGACGATGGCGGGCGCGGCGCAGGACGTCCTGCTGCAAGGCTTGCAGCAAGGTCTGTTGACCGTTGTGACGCAGGATGAAATCGGCACTGGCGCGCAGGTGTTCCATCAACTGACGACGACCGCTCGGGGCAGGAGCCTGCACCGGCCCGTGACGCACGCCGACATGCCACAACCACAGACCGATCAACGCCAGCAGGGCAACGATGGCTTGTGGGAAATAGCGCCAGAGCAGGGTCAGCAGACCGTCATGTTCGGTGTTGTACAGCAAGGTCACGGCGGTATCGGCGCTCAGGTACCAGAGCAGCCAGGCATTGTCGTGCTGCGCAATCGCCGGGGTTTTCCACAGATCGGCATCGGTGACCACGGTGATCGTGCCGAGGCCGTAGGGCAGTTGCATCATGTGCGTGGCGCGGGCGCTGTTGGCCCAGGCTTGCGCAAGGTTTTTCGGATCGTCGAGGTGGAACTCGGTGTCGAACCCGGCGTAGGCGGGAGCGTCTTCGTCTTCCAGATAGAGCTTGGTCAGGTTGGGGTAGGGATCGTCGTCGGCATCCGGCGGCGGGTCTTTCAGATCCTTGCTTAGGGACTGATGCAGTTGCACGCGGTCGAGCAGCAGGTCATTGCTCTGGCCGGTCTTTTCATCCCAGATCGATTCGGCGACGAACACCAGCCGTCCGCCGGCCCGGGCCCAGTTCAAGACTTGGTCGACCTGACGCGGGGTCATGGTCGAGCGGTCGTTGAACAGCAGCAGCGTGTGGCGGCGAGGGTCGATCTCGGGTAACACGGCGAGACTCTCGGCATGACTGACGGCTATCCCGCGACCGCGTAGAAACATCTCCGCCGCCAGATAAGGATTGGCTTGTGCGGCGGGGGAAGGGCCGTGATCGACCACGGCCTGGTAAGGCGTGGCCTTGGGGTACAGATAAACGCCCAATGCGCCCAACAGGGCGACGATCAGCGCGCCGACCAGCCAGAGTGCGCGCCGGTTCAACGGGCGACTCCATGGCCGAACAGGGACCGCCAGCCATCACACAACTCCCGTTGCAGATGCGCCGCCGGTACGCGGTGTCCGTAGGCCATGTTCTGCCAGTGGCCGGTCAGACTGCGGCTGTAAGCGAGCAGGTCCGGACGCTGCAAATGTTCGATCCGCGCCAGCACTTCGCTTTCGGTGTCGGCCGGTTTCAGGGTCAGGTTGAAATCGTGCAGCAGATGACTGAGCAACGCCCGATACAGCAGGCCGAGCGCCGCACGGGGTTGGGTTTGCCAGAGTTGCTCGGCGCTGGCGGCGATGTCGTCGGGCAGGGTTTCCCGGTTCAGGTCGAGGCCGAAGGCTTGCTGTGGCACGGGGCGTTTTATTCGCTCGGGCAGTCGCGGGCGACGGCTGACGAACGTTTGCAGAAATTCGCGATAGCGCCAGATCAACCAGCCGACTGCCCCAATCACGGCAGCCCACAACAACACTTCAATGGCCTTGGCCAGCCCGTTCAGATGCTGGCCGTTGAGCCAGCCCAGCAAGGTTTTCAGCCATTGCGGCGCCTTGCCGTCCTTGGGTTTTTCGGTGGTGGCGGGGTCTTCGCCAAAGCGATAACGGGTGACGGTTTCCTTGTTCTTGAACGGCGGTTGTTCCAGCAAGGCCTTGATGCTGTCGCGGGATGCCTGACTGGTCAGTGGCTGATTCAGGAGTCGGGGCGCATCCGGGGCGGTGGCAGGGTCGGCAGCCCATGCCGAGGGGACTCCAGGCAGCAGCAGACAGACCACCAGCAGCAAACCGAGTGCGCTGCTGTTCAGGCGTTGGCGCAAGCGGCGGAACACCAGTTCGATGTCCCAGGCTTCGAGCGCGGTGCGCCGGTTCAGGTAAAGGCTGAAGCCGCAGGCGACGTAGATCGGTTCCCAGATCACCAGTATCAGTGCATAGAAGGCATTGGTCAGGTGCTCCAGCCAACGCCATTGGTGATCCGCGGCGAAGATCAGGCTTTGCCAGTCCCAATCGGTTTCGACCTGTTGCGGCAGGAGTAAATAGAACAACACCATCAGGCCGATCCACAGCGCCGTTTCCAGATGGACGCCGATGATCGTCAGCCACTGGGCCGCGCCGGCATTGCGTTGCAGCAGCACCCGTAAACGCTGCTGGCGTGCGATGCCGCTCAGACCCTCGAGTTGCACCACCGGCATCAGGAAACTGCGACTGAAGCTCAGGCGTCGCCAGGTCAGGCTCGCCAGCAACTGCGGTTTGAGCAGTTTTGGCCATTGGCGCAATGCCTGCTTCAGCGTGGGCGTTTCGCCGAACAGGGCTTTGGACAGGATGTACAACGGCAAGCGTTCATATGCCGGTTTCAGCCACCAGAAGATGAACACCGCCAGCGACGGCGAATCCCACAGAAGCAGGCTGAGCACCACGAACAGCGGCAGGGTGACAATGGCCCAACTGGTCATCAGCAAGCGCCGATGTTGCTGGCTCATGAGCACGCCCAGGTCCATGGCTTCCCAGGTGGTACGCGGGCGGATCACCACGGTGGCGTCACTCAGGCGCATGGCGGGTCCTTCCGGCGAACAGCAGATAGGTTGCCACGCAGAGCCAGAGTCCGGCACCGACCAGGTATTTGGTCTGCGGCGTGACCCCGGTGCGTGACGACCAATAAGCCTCGATAAACGCGGCGATCAACAGGAACAGCATCACGCCGCAGATCAGCAATACGCTCTGGCGCGCCGCGTGTCTCAAGGCCTCGCCGCGTGTCAGGCGTCCCGGCGCGATCAACGCCCACCCCAGTTTCAGTCCCGCCGCCCCGGCCAATGCAATAGCCGTGAGTTCGAACGCTCCGTGCCCGATCACGAAGGACCAGAAAGTCTGGCCGAAGCCGATTTCACTCAGGTGCCCGGCCACGGTGCCGATGATCAAACCGTTGTAGAACAGGAAAAACGCACTGCCTACTCCCAGCAGCAAACCGCTGGCGAAGGTCTGAAAGGCGATGCCGATGTTGTGCATGATGTAGTAGCCGAACATCACCCAGTCTTCGCTGGCCGCACGTTCGGCCGAGCGCCCGAGGTGGCCGGCGGCGGGGTCGTACATGCTCTGCATCTCGCGCACTTGATCGGCGGGGATCAGGTTGTAGACCAGCTCCGGGAACAGGTACACCAGCAAACCGAAACCGGTCAGGCTGCCGAAGAACAGCAACCCGGCGGCGAGGACGAATCGCCATTCGGCGCGTACCAACCGTGGAAATCCGGCCAGGATGAAGCCCAGCAGGTTGGCGCCGAGCTGGCTGCGGTGACGGTAAAGTTGTTGATGACCGCGCAGCACGAGCTGCTGCAACGAATCGACGAGAAAACTGCTGTAGCCACGTTCCTGCGCTAGCGCCAGATGTTGGCAGAGTCGGCGATAGGCCTTGGGAAATTCGGCCACCTGCGAAGTGTCCTTGCCTCGTTCCAGACGTTCGAGGGCGAGCGTAAAGCGCTCCCATTCGGCCTTGTGGCGGGTTTCGAAAAGGCTTTGCTTCATGTCGGACCCAACAGGCCGCGGGCGATGCCGTTGAGTTCACCGACGGCTTTCGGTGCGCTGATGTGCAGTGGCTGAGCGAGCAACGCCGCGAGTTCATTGACCCGCGCCGTCGACAGTTCGCCCTGACGCTCGGCGAAAGCGAGCAGGGCGCGTTGTTCAGTCAGGGTCAGCGGGATCGGTGAGCGACGGGGCTCAGCATCAGGCAACTGCGGACGCTTGAGCGGGCGTTCGCTGTAGATCACCAGCGTGCCGGCAGCGATGTCGCCGAGGCGTTTGAAGGTCGGGTGTTGCAGGCAACTGATGGCGCCGAGGAAATAGCCGAACGGCATCAGGTCGACAAAACGCAGCAGGTTGCGCAACAAGGAGGCCGACCAGCCCACTGGCGTGCCATCGTCGTGCACCACCCGCAGGCCCATCCATTGCTTGCCCGGCGAACGGCCCTGACGCAGCACTTCGAACAACACCATGTACCACCAGCTCACCGCGAACAGCAGCAGTGACCCCAGTCCGATACCGAGTTTGCCGAGCAACGCCAGCAGCATGAACAGCAGCCCCATGATCAACCCGCGCAAACCCAGATCGATGGTGAACGCCACGGCACGCACCATCAGGCCGGCGGGACGCAGCGGCAGGTCGATGCCTTCCGGCGTTTCGACCTGATACCGCGTGTCCAGTGGCGGGGCCAGCGTTGCTTTCCTTGGCGGTGCTGTGGTCTCGAGCATGGGCTACCTGATGTTGCCGGATCGGGATGCAAGTGAGTCCGATGCTAGCAGTCTCTCGGGGGAAAACGACATAACTATGTCATACACATCGTTCAACCAAATGTGCCTGAATGATGCCGCGCTGGCCGCGACCGCCGTCGAACGCCTAGACTTTGCCGAACTTCAGTTCAGGAACCACCCGTGACTTCCATCTTCTGGTACGACTACGAAACCACCGGCATCAATCCCCGATGTGACCGTCCGTTGCAGGTGGCCGGGATCCGCACCGACCACGAACTCAACGAAATCGACGCGCCGGTCAATCTTTACTGCCAGCCCAGCGAAGACATCCTGCCGCACCCGGCGGCGTGCGCAATCACCGGTATCACCCCGAGCCGTCTCGCCGAGCACGGCTTGAGCGAAGCTGATTTCATGACCCGGGTTCACGCCCAGCTAGCGGCTCCCGGCACTTGCGGTGCGGGGTACAACACCTTGCGCTTCGACGACGAGATGACCCGCTACAGCCTGTATCGCAACTTTTTCGATCCGTATGCCCGTGAATGGCAGGGCGGCAACAGTCGCTGGGATCTGATCGATGTGGTGCGCGCTGCTTATGCGTTGCGCCCCGATGGTCTGGTCTGGCCGACCGATGATGAAGGCAAGGTCACGCTCAAGCTCGAGCGCCTGACCGCCGCCAACAACATCGATCACGGCAATGCCCACGAGGCGTTGTCGGACGTGCGCGCCACCATCGCCCTGGCCCGGTTGATCCGCGAGAAACAGCCGAAACTGTATGACTGGCTGTTCCAGTTGCGCAGCAAGCAGAAGGTCATGGACCAGATTCGCCTGTTGCAGCCGATGGTGCACATTTCCGGACGCTTCTCGGCGGCGCGCAGTTATGTCGGTGTGGTGCTGCCACTGGCCTGGCATCCGCGCAACAAGAACGCGTTGATTGTCTGTGATCTGCACCTGGACCCGCAGGGCCTGCTGGATCTGGATGCGCAGACATTGCGTCAACGCCTGTATACCCGTCGTGATGATCTGGCCGAAGGCGAGTTGCCGGTGCCGCTCAAGCTTATTCACATCAACAAGTGCCCGGTGGTGGCGCCGTTGTCGGTGCTGAGAGCTGAAGATCAGCAGCGTCTGGGTCTGGACATGGCGCTGTATCAGACGCGTGCATTGCGACTAAGTGACGCACAACAAGTTTGGAAAGATAAAGTCGCGGCGATTTATGCCAGCGAAGATTTCACCCCGAGTGAAGATCCCGAACAACAGTTGTACGACGGATTTATCGGTGATCGTGACCGGCGACTATGTGAGCAAGTGAGGACGGCAGATCCTGCTCAATTAGCGCGAGAGCAATGGCCGTTCGATGACGAACGTTTGCCTGAATTGTTGTTTCGATATCGAGCGCGTAACTTTCCGGATACGTTGAATTTCGAAGAGCAAGAACGGTGGCAAATCTTTTGTCGGCAGCGCTTGTCCGAGCCTGAATGGGGGGCTCCTAATACCTTGCAATCTTTTACAGAGGCCGCAGAGCAATGGCTGCTTAGTGCCACGCCATTACAGCGCGAGGTGCTGGTTGAATGGCAGAATTATGTCCAGGCATTGCGCAAACGTTTGAATCTTTGAAATCGAACATGCCCGTCGCTTGAACGACGGGCATAAAAAAACGCCAGCGGATGCTGGCGTTTCTTTTGGTGTCGCAGACGGGTCTGCGACAAGGGTTGCGGCTTAGCCCAGCAGGGTAGCCCAGCCTTCAACCACGTCACCGCCCCACTTGGCTTTCCACTCTTTCAGAGTCTTGTGGTTGCCACCTTTGGTTTCGATGACTTCACCGTTGTGCGGGTTTTTGTATTGTTTAACTTTGCGAGCACGCTTGGTGCCGGTAGTTTTTACTGCGCCGCCACGTGGGGCCTTGGTTTTGGACTCTGGATCCAACAGCGCGATGATGTCACGCAGGGATTTGGAGTATTCGCCCATCAGGGTGCGCAGTTTGCCTTCGAATTCCAGCTCGGTTTGCAGTTTGTCGTCTTGCGACAGGTTCTTCAAACGGGCTTGCAGCTCTTTGATTGCTTCTTCGGTGGCACGATATTCGTTGATCAAGGACATGATTACTACCTTATTGGGAGTGCACGATGGCAGGGGACAGTGCGGCAATAATAGTCAGGCTGTTTCATCAAGTAAACATTTAACCGGGCTTTTTATTTGAATTAGTTGCGTTGAAAAGCCCTGAATTGAATATTCAGTTAAATAATGTGATGCAGTCTTCACAGATATTCACAGAGATCCGTTGGTGCATGGCTATTACTGCGCCATCATCCTGACGGTTGTCCGCGTCAAAAAAACTGCAGCGAGGCCTGCCGGGGCTCAAGGCTCATCAATACTGCAGTTTTGCGGCGTAGTCGCTAGAATGTCCGCCTTTGCGAAGTTCTGGAGTTTCCCCCTCATGCGCACTTTTCGGCTGGTGATTTCTTGCCCGGACCGCGTTGGCATCGTTGCCAAAGTCAGTAACTTTCTGGCGGCCCACAATGGCTGGATCACCGAAGCGAGCCACCACTCGGACAATCAGGTCGGCTGGTTCTTCATGCGTCACGAAATCCGTGCCGATTCCCTGCCTTTCGGTATCGAGGTGTTGCGCGAGAAGTTTGCACCGATCGCCGAAGAGTTCTCGATGGACTGGCGCATCACCGACACCGAGCAGAAAAAACGCGTGGTGCTGATGGCCAGCCGTGAGTCCCACTGCCTGGCCGACCTGCTGCACCGCTGGCACAGCGATGAACTCGATTGCGAGATCTCCTGCGTGATTTCCAACCACGATGACCTGCGCAGCATGGTCGAGTGGCACGGCATTCCTTATTACCACGTCCCGGTCAATCCGCAGGACAAGCAACCGGCCTTCGACGAAGTGTCGCGCCTGGTCAAGCAGCACGATGCCGAAGTGGTGGTGCTGGCGCGCTACATGCAGATCCTGCCGCCGGACATGTGCCGCGAATATGCGCACAAGGTCATCAACATTCACCACAGCTTCCTGCCGTCGTTCGTCGGCGCCAAGCCGTATCACCAGGCGTCGCTGCGCGGCGTGAAGCTGATCGGTGCGACCTGCCACTACGTGACCGAAGAGCTGGACGCCGGCCCGATCATCGAGCAGGACGTGGTGCGTGTCAGCCACAGCGACAGCATCGAAGACATGGTGCGTTTCGGCCGTGACGTCGAGAAGATGGTGTTGGCCCGTGGCCTGCGTTATCACCTTGAAGACCGCGTGCTGGTGCACGGCAACAAGACCGTCGTGTTCTGATCGAACCCTTTACGGTTGAAAAACAAAGGGCCTGGGCGTTCAATCGCTTCAGGCCCTTTTTTTCGCCCTGTTTCAGCCCTTGAGGACATGCCCATGAGCGATCCACTGGACAAAGCTACCTCCAAAGCGCCCGCCACCTTGGGTGAAGGCTGCCTGAGCCGCTATGACCCGGATGACCTGGGCCCGGAGGATGGCACGGACTTCCCCGACGCCGCCGCGTTGTGGGAACAGCTCAATGAAGAGAAACCGGACGACGCTAAGCCTGCCGCACCTTCATCAGCTTCCTGAGCAGCGGACGCCCGAGCATCAGCATAAAAATCGGCCCGCCGACCAGCAGGTAGAAGTAAAACGTCATCGCCCGCCAGATCAGAATCGCCGCCGCAGCGGTCGAAGCCCCGACCATGGGCGCCAGCAGTGCCGCCGAGGTCAGCTCCGCCGCCCCGGCACCTCCCGGCAACAGGCTGAATTGTCCCGCTCCCAGCGAAAGCATCTGAATCAGGAACGTCCAGGCCCACTGCACGTCCGCCCCCAGCCCGCGCAGCGCCAGATACAGCACGCTGTAACGCAGCGACCAATGCACGCAGGTCAAGGCAAACACCTTGAACAGTGTCTGTCGCGGCAGTTTCAGGGCATCGGTGAACGCCGCGAGAAAATGCAGCAGCTTGCGCGCCCAGCGCCACCTCGTAGCGGGTTGCACGTTCATGCGCGCCAGCAGCCGGCCACTCAAGCGAATCAGCGTGCGGTGATAACGCGCCACCAGCACACAACTGAACAGCCCGCCGAACAGCGATATGGCGCTGACAGTCAGCAGCCATTCCATCCGGTCGCTCAGATGCTGGAACAGCGCATAAATCAGAATCCCGCCCAGCGCACACAGGAAGAACAGCAAGTCGCTCAACTGATCCATCGCAAACACCGCGCTGCCCCGGGCCGGGCGCACGCCGCTGCGGGCCAGCAGCGCCATGATCGTCAGCGGCCCGCCAGTGCCGCCGGGTGTGGCGCACCAGGCGAATTCGGCGGCCATGACCACGCCGAGGCTTTTCAGCGGTGTGACCCGTTCACGCTGATCGCCGAGCAGCAATCTCAGGCGCAAGGTATTGATGCCCCAACAGAGCAGAATCATGGCCAGCAGGATCGACAGCCAGTGCAGAGGAAAGGCTTGCAGCCGGGTCCAGGTTTCACCGCCGCCCAGTAAAGAAGGGATCAGCACCGCCGCCAGCAGACCGATCAGCAACAGAATGCCGCGACTCATGCGTGAAGTCCGTGTTGGCGCGCCAGCGTGGTTTCAGCGATATGCACAGTGAGTGCCCCTCCGTGTGTTGATGTCCCGTGTTGACCTTTCTCCAGAATAGATGTTCGGTCGGGATGTGCGGCGGGGTGGGGGAGGTTTTGCGGGAGGTGAAGATGTCTTCGCGGACTGAACCGCGAAGACATCCGGGGGGAGCAGCTTAAATGCGGAAGCTGCCGACCAGTTGTTTCAGGCGCGAAGCCTGTTGCTCCAGATCCGAGCAGGCGCGCAATGTCGCCTGCAGGTTCTCCACGCCTTCCTGGTTCAGCGTATTGATCTCGGTGATGTCGACGTTGATCGACTCGACCACGGCGGTCTGTTCCTCGGTGGCGGTGGCCACCGACTGGTTCATGCCGTCGATCTCGCCGATCCGCTGGGTCACGCTGTTCAGGCGCTCGCCGGCGAGGTTGGCGATGTCCACGCTCTCCTGGCTGTGGCGCTGGCTGTCGCTCATGGTGCTGACGGATTCGCGGGCGCCGACTTGCAGCTCCTCGATCATGGCCTGCACCTGTTGCGCCGATTCCTGAGTGCGGTGGGCAAGGTTGCGCACTTCGTCCGCCACCACCGCAAACCCGCGCCCGGCTTCACCGGCCCGCGCTGCTTCGATGGCGGCGTTGAGCGCGAGCAGGTTGGTCTGCTGGGAAATGCTGGTGATCACTTCGAGAATCTGGCCGATGTTCACGGTTTTGCTGTTCAGCGATTCGATGTTGCTGCTCGACGCGCTGAGCATGCTCGACAGTTGATTCATTGCCTTGATGCTGCGATCCACCACTTGCTGGCCGTCTTCGGCCAGGCCACGGGCGTCGCTGGCCTGGGTCGAGGCTTGCGCGGCGTTGCGGGCGATTTCCTGAGCGGCGGCACCGAGCTGGTTGATCGCGGCGGCCACGCTGTTGGTGCGCGAGGCTTGCTGGTCGGAGTTGTACATCGACGAGTTCGAAGCGGCGACGACCCGCAGGGCGACTTCGTTGACTTGCCCGGTGGCCGACGACACTTCGCGAATCGAACCGTGAACCCGCTCGACGAAGCGGTTGAAGGCAGTGCCGAGTACGCCGAATTCGTCCTGGTTCTGGATGGTCAGGCGCTTGGTCAGGTCGCCTTCGCCGTCGGCGATGTCTTCCATGGCGCGGGTCATGACGTGCAGCGGCTGGATCAGGATGCGGATCAGCATGCCGAGCAGGGCGATGATGATCGCCACCGCAATCACGGTCGCAATCACGGCCGAGGTGCGGAACTGGCTGAGCATCGAAAAGGCTTTGTCCTTATCCACCGACAGGCCGATGTACCAGTTCACCGACGGCAGGCCCTTGATCGGGGTGAAGGTGACGATACGGGTCTTGCCGTCGACGGTGATTTCACTGAAGTCGCTGCTGATGCGCGGCGTGTCCTGCGGGTAGGCTTCCTTGAGCGATTTCATCACCAGGGCCTTGTCCGGGTGCACCAGGATCTTGCCGTCGGCGCTGACCAGGAACGCGTAGCCCATGCCAGAGAAGTCCCGGGCGCTGAGGGTGTTGATCAGGGTTTGCAGGCTCAGGTCGCCGCCCACCACGCCGACGCTCTGACCGGCCTTTTTCGCGGCAGTGGCGATGGAAATGATGGTCTGGCCGGTCGCCGCGTCGATGTACGGTTCGGTCAGGGTCGAAGTGCTGCTGCTTTCGGCACCTTTATACCAGGGGCGAACCCGTGGATCGAAACCGTCCGGCATCTTCGCATCCGGACGGATGGTGAAGTGACCGGTGGCATCGCCGAGGTAGGAAGCCATGAACGTCGAGGTCAGGGCTTTCTGTTCCAGCAGGCTGGCAACGGCGGCAGGCTCGGGATTGATGGCGATGTTCTGTGCCGCGTTCTCGATCAGCAGGATGCGCCCGCTGAGCCAGGTCTGGATGTTGTCGGCAGTGACCTCGCCCATCTCGTTGAGGTAATTGTTCAGGTCATCGCGGATTGCATTGCGCTGCAGCCAGTCGTTGTACAGCGTGAACGAGGCGAAGGCGGCAATGACGATGAGGGCGGCGGCAAGCAAAATTTTATGGCTGAAGCGTAGATTTTTGTTCATGGCTTGGGGTTCCGCTAAGGTCTTAATGTCCAGGGCGTGCTTTTATAAAGGCGCGCAAAATGGGCAGGTGTGAAAGCTGAGTGATATTTCCGTCTCTCCTTAGGGAAATCACGGACCGGACTTTTGATCCAGTCTCTCACTTCTCTCTATCGGCCATGCTCGACAAAGATTAACTATTGGGTGACCAAATGCCTGACTCCTCGCAACTCGTTATCGGCGCCGATCTCGCCGGGCAACCGATCGCCCAGGCGATGCGCCTGGCCAACCGTCATGGACTGGTGGCCGGCGCGACCGGCACTGGCAAGACCGTCACCCTGCAACGGCTGGCTGAAGCGTTCAGTGACGCCGGGGTCGCGGTGTTCGCCGCCGACATCAAGGGTGACCTGTGCGGCCTCGGCGCCGCCGGCAATCCCCAGGGCAAGGTCGCCGAGCGCATCGCCGGCATGCCGTGGCTCAACTACAAGCCTCAGGCTTATCCCGTGACCTTGTGGGACATTCACGGTGAGTCCGGTCATCCGCTGCGCACCACGCTGAGCGAAATGGGGCCATTGTTGATCGGTGCCTTGCTGGAACTGACCGACAGCCAACAGTCGGCGCTCTACGCGGCGTTCAAGGTCGCGGATCGTGAAGGCCTGTTGTTGCTGGACCTGAAAGACTTGAAAGCGCTGCTCAATCACCTCAAGGACAACCCGCAGCTGCTAGGAGAGGATTCGGCGCTGTTTACCACCGGTTCCAGTCAGGCACTGTTGCGGCGTCTGGCGATCCTTGAGCAGCAGGGCGCCGAAGCGTTGTTCGGCGAGCCGGCGCTGCAACTGGAAGACATTCTGCAACCGGCTGCCGACGGTCGCGGGCGGATTCATTTGCTGGATGCCAGTCGTCTGGTGCATGAAGCGCCGAAGGTCTACGCGACGTTCCTGCTCTGGTTGCTCGCCGAGCTGTTCGAGCAATTGCCGGAACGAGGCGATGCCGACAAACCGTTGCTGGCGCTGTTCTTTGACGAAGCGCACTTGTTGTTCGGCGATACGCCCAAGGCCTTGCAGGAACGTCTGGAGCAGGTGGTGCGACTGATCCGTTCCAAGGGCGTCGGTGTGTATTTCGTCACCCAGTCGCCGGGCGATTTGCCGGACGATGTGCTGGCGCAACTGGGCCTGCGGGTCCAGCACGGTCTGCGGGCATTCACCGCCAAGGAGCAGAAATCCCTGCGGGCGGTGGCGGATGGCTTCCGGCCGAATCCGGCGTTCGATACGTTGTCGGTGTTGACTGAACTCGGGATTGGCGAGGCGCTGGTCGGCACCTTGCAGGAAAAAGGCACGCCGGAAATGGTCCAGCGGGTGCTGGTGGCGCCGCCGCAATCGCGGATCGGGCCGTTGACCGAGACCGAACGCACCGTGCTGATTGCCGGTTCGCCGTTCAAGGGTCGCTATGACAAGCCAATCGATCGAGAGTCGGCCTATGAAATCCTGATGGGGCGCAAGGGGCTGGCGCCGGAAGGTGAAGCGGCACCCGGCAAACCGGCAGTCGCGGAGCCAAGCCTGGCGGACAAGGCCGGGGAGTTCCTCGGGACGGCAGCGGGGCAGGCGCTCAAGTCGGCGATGCGCCAGGCAGCGAATTCGCTGGGTAAACAGTTGGTGCGCGGCCTGATGGGTTCTCTGCTCGGTGGCAGTAAACGTCGATAACACCCGTGGGAGCGTGCTCCCACAGGTTTTTGGTCAGGATTTGGCTTTAGCGTGCGCCGCCAGACGCTCCAGCGCCGCACGCAGGTTCGGATCACTGATCCCGTCGGCGGTCGACTGAATGGTCGCCGCCGCATCCGTCGACAAGTCCATCGTGTGCCCGGCTGCACCGCGCTGCACCGTTGCCGGCTGGACCTTGAACTGAATCCGCGTCAGGTTGGCGAACTCATCGAACATCTGCAGTTGCCGTTGCAGGCGTTTTTGCTGGTAGCGCAGGCGTGTGGCCCAATGGCCATCGGTGACAATCAGCAACAGATTGCCTTCACGCCACGACGCGACATGACAATGCTCGCGGGCGGCGGGTTGCAGTTGGCTTTCGAGCAGGCGTTGCAGACGGCCCAGACGTTGGGCATGGCCGAGGATGGCTTTCAGCGGCTTGGCTTCGCGAAGCAGAACGGCGGGCGCTCTGGCTGTAAGAGGGCGAAATGCCATGATCTAACACCTGAAGTAACAGAGGCGCCATGGTAGCAGATAGCACCCATTTCACTCGCCCATTGCTTTTGTCCCTGCTTTGCCCATTAAATCAACGACTAACTTCTGCCTCCAACGGCTTGAAGTTGAGCAAAACGCCCCTATTTTAAGTGAGCCCCGTCAAAGCGCAGTGCCAGCATCGTGGAATATCGCCACTTTCCTCACCACCGTTTCCGGGTAGAATGCTCGTTCGCATGCGGCCATGAGGGCTGCACGGGCGACTCACGGGGCCGCCCTCCATCCCTTTAGTGTGGAAGATCCTGCCGATATGTTTGCGCCTTTGTTAAAGAAACTTTTTGGAAGCAAGAACGAGCGTGAAGTCAAACGCATGCTCAAGACGGTGCAGCTCGTCAATGCCTTCGAAGAGAAGATGGTCGCCCTCTCGGACGATCAACTGCGCGCCAAGACCGCAGAGTTCAAGGACCGCATCGCCAAAGGGGAAACCCTCGACAAGCTGTTGCCGGAAGCTTTTGCGGTCGCCCGCGAAGCCGGCAAGCGCGTCATGGGCATGCGTCACTTCGACGTCCAGCTGATCGGCGGCATGACCCTGCATGAAGGCCGGATTGCCGAAATGCGTACCGGTGAAGGCAAGACCCTGGTGGGTACCCTGGGCGTTTACCTCAACGCGCTGTCCGGCAAGGGCGTGCACGTTGTGACCGTGAACGACTACCTGGCCCGCCGTGACGCCAACTGGATGCGTCCGCTGTATGAATTCCTCGGCCTGACCGTCGGCATCGTGACGCCGTTCCAGCCGCCGGAAGAGAAACGTCTGGCCTACGCCGCCGACATTACCTACGGCACCAACAACGAATTCGGGTTCGACTACCTGCGCGACAACATGGCGTTCAGCATGGAAGAGAAATTCCAGCGCGAACTCAACTTTGCCGTGATCGACGAAGTCGACTCCATCCTCATCGACGAAGCGCGTACCCCGCTGATCATTTCCGGTCAGGCCGAGGACAGCTCCAAGCTGTACATCGAGATCAACAAACTGATCCCGAAACTCAAGCTGCACGTCGAAGAAGTCGAAGGCGTCGTCACCCAGGAAGGCCATTTCACCGTTGACGAGAAGACCCGTCAGGTCGAACTCAACGAAGCCGGTCACCAGTTCATCGAAGACCAGCTGACCAGCATCGGTCTGCTGGCCGAAGGCGAGAGCCTGTACTCGGCGCATAACCTGAGCCTGCTGACTCACGTTTACGCCGGTCTGCGTGCGCACAAGCTGTTCAACCGCAACGTTGAATACATCGTGCAGGACGGTCAGGTCGTACTGGTCGACGAACACACCGGCCGTACCATGCCGGGCCGTCGTCTGTCCGAAGGCCTGCACCAGGCCATCGAAGCCAAGGAAAACCTGAACATCCAGGCCGAGAGCCAGACCCTGGCATCGACCACGTTCCAGAACTACTTCCGTCTGTACGACAAGCTGTCCGGCATGACCGGTACGGCCGATACCGAAGCGTTCGAATTCCACCAGATCTATGGTCTGCCGGTCATCGTGATCCCGACCAACAAGCCGTTGGCCCGTAAGGACTACAACGACCTGGTGTTCCTGACCGCCGAAGAGAAATACGCGGCGATCGTCAATGACATCAAGGAAAGCATGGCTGCCGGTCGTCCGGTGCTGGTGGGTACTGCCACCATCGAAACTTCCGAGCACATGTCCGCATTGCTCGTGAAGGAAGGCATCGAACACAAGGTTCTGAACGCCAAGTTCCACGAAAAAGAAGCCGAGATCATCGCGCAGGCCGGTCGTCCGGGCGCCCTGACCATCGCTACCAACATGGCCGGTCGTGGTACCGACATCCTGTTGGGCGGCAACTGGGAAGTTGAAGTCGCGTCGCTGGAAAACCCGACCCCTGAGCAGATCGCCCAGATCAAGGCCGACTGGCAGAAGCGTCACCAGCAAGTGCTGGAGTCCGGCGGCTTGCAGGTGATCGCGTCCGAGCGTCACGAATCCCGTCGTATCGACAACCAGCTGCGTGGCCGTGCCGGCCGTCAGGGTGACGCCGGTTCGAGCCGCTTCTACCTGTCGCTGGAAGACAGCCTGATGCGCATCTTCGCCTCTGACCGGGTGAAGAACTTCATGAAAGCCCTGGGCATGCAGTCCGGTGAAGCGATCGAGCACCGCATGGTGACCAACGCCATCGAGAAGGCACAGCGCAAGGTTGAAGGCCGCAACTTCGACATTCGCAAGCAATTGCTCGAGTTCGACGACGTCAACAACGAACAGCGTAAAGTGATCTATCACATGCGTAACACGTTGCTGGCCGCGGACAACATCGGCGAGACCATTGCCGACTTCCGTCAGGACGTACTGAACGCCACCGTCAGTGCTCACATTCCGCCGCAATCGCTGCCAGAGCAGTGGGATGTGGCCGGTCTGGAAGCGTCGATCGCCAGCGACTTCGGTGTGAAACTGCCGATCCAGCAATGGCTCGACGAAGACGATCACCTGTACGAAGAAACCCTGCGCGAGAAGCTGATGAACGAGCTGATCGCCGCGTACAACGAGAAAGAAGACCAGGCCGGTGCCGATGCACTGCGCTCCTTCGAGAAGCAGATCGTGCTGCGCGTTCTGGACGACCTGTGGAAAGACCACCTGTCGACCATGGATCACCTGCGTCACGGCATCCACCTGCGTGGCTACGCCCAGAAGAACCCGAAGCAGGAATACAAGCGCGAGTCCTTCACGCTGTTCTCCGAGCTGCTGGATTCGATCAAGCGCGACTCGATCCGTGTGCTGTCGCACGTTCAGGTTCGCCGCGAAGATCCGGCCGAGGAAGAGGCGCGTCTGCGTCAGGAAGCCGAAGCGCTGGCCGCGCGCATGCAGTTCGAACACGCCGAGGCGCCAGGTCTGGAGCAGCCGGAAGCACTGGTCGGTGAAGAGGTCGATGTGGCCCTGGCCACCGCGCCGGTTCGCAACGAGCAGAAGCTGGGCCGCAACGAATTGTGCTACTGCGGTTCGGGCAAGAAATTCAAGCATTGCCACGGGCAGATCCAGTAAAACCCGTTTCAATCGCTGATATACCCGCGCCGCGACCGGCACCAGCCGTCGCGGCGTTTTGCCATTTACACCACCGTCACTACGCTTGGCGGTGCTGACATCATTGAGTAAGGAGCGCATTCATGGCTGTTGGTCTTGGTCCTTTGCCAACGTTGCACCCGGTTGCCGGTTTTGAACTCGGTATCGCTTCGGCCGGCATCAAGCGCCCTGGGCGCAAGGATGTCGTCGTGATGCGCTGTGCCGAAGGTTCCACCGTGGCGGGCGTGTTCACGTTGAACGCTTTCTGCGCCGCGCCGGTGATCCTGGCCAAGAAACGCGTGCAGAACGCTGTGCGCTACCTGTTGACCAACACCGGCAATGCCAACGCTGGCACCGGCGAGCCGGGCCTGGCCGCCGCTGAGCGCACGACCGCGAAACTGGCTGAACTGACCGGCGTGGATGCCAGCCAGATCCTGCCGTACTCCACTGGCGTGATCGGCGAGCCGCTGCCGGTCGAGAAGATCGAAGGCGCCTTGCAGGCTGCGCTGGACGATCTGTCGGAAAACAACTGGGAAGCGGCCGCCACCGGCATCATGACCACCGACACGCTGCCAAAAGGCGCCAGCCGCCAGTTCCAGCATGACGGCGTGACCATCACTGTCACCGGCATCAGCAAGGGCGCGGGCATGATCCGTCCGAACATGGCGACCATGCTCGGCTACATCGCCACCGACGCCAAAGTCTCCCGCGACGTGTTGCACAACCTGATGCTGGACGGCGCCAACAAGTCGTTCAACCGCATCACCATCGACGGCGACACCTCGACCAACGACTGCTGCATGCTGATCGCCACCGGTAAGGCAGCGCTGCCGGAAATCACCCGTGCCGAAGGCGAGCTGTTCGCCAAGCTGAAACAGGCCGTGTTCGAAGTGTGCATGGACGTGGCTCAGGCCATCGTGCGTGACGGCGAAGGCGCGACCAAGTTCGTGACCGTTGAAGTCAACGGCGGCGGCAATCACCAGGAATGCCTGGACGTCGGCTACACCGTGGCCCACTCGCCGCTGATCAAGACTGCACTGTTCGCTTCCGACCCGAACTGGGGCCGTATCCTCGCCGCTGTCGGCCGTGCCGGCGTGCCGGATCTGGACGTGAGCAAGATTGACGTGTTCCTCGGTGAAGTGTGCATCGCCAGTCGTGGCGCCCGTGCTGCTACCTACACTGAAGCCCAGGGCTCGGCAGTGATGCAGCAGGAAGAAATCACCATCCGTATCGAACTGGGTCGCGGCGATTGCAGCGAAACCATCTGGACCACCGACCTGTCCCACGAGTACGTGAAGATCAACGCCGAATACCGCACCTGATCCCTGCCGAAGAGGGAGGTCTGCGGGCCTCCTTTTCTTCTGTCCCATGAAAGGACCCGAACATGAGCCTTCACCTGATCATCGGCGACAAACTGCTTTCCTCCTGGTCCCTGCGCGCGGCACTGGCGCTTGAACTGACCGGCGCGCCCTACACCGAAGAGCTGATCAAGCTCGGCAAGCCCGATACCCGCGAGCGCCTGCTCAAGCATTCGCCCACCGGCAAGGTACCGCTGCTGACCACCGCACGGGGCACCATCGCCGACTCTCTGGCGATTGCCGAATACCTGGCCGAACAGTTTCCTTCCGAGCAGCTCTGGCCGACTGATATCGCGGCCCGCGCTCAGGCGCGTTCTGCCTGCGCGCAGATGCACAGCGGCTTCTTCGCCATGCGCAATCACATGCCGTTCAACCTGAGCCACGACGCGCCGCTCAACCCGGTACCGCCGGAAGTGAAGGTCGATGTCGAGCGCATGCTCGCGCTGTGGGCCGAATGCCGTGCCGTGGCTACCGAGCCGGGGCCGTTCCTGTTTGGTCGCGTGTCGTTGGCGGATGCGTTCTTCGCGCCGATTGCCGTGCGCCTGCGTACCTATCAGGTGCGGCTGCCGGCCGAAGACGAAGCCTATGTTGAAACCGTTTATCAGTGGCCGGCCTTCAAGGCCTGGCAAAAGGCAGGACTGGAGGAGTTGCAGTCGTGAAACGTGTACACGTCGCTGCTGCCGTCATCCGTGACGACAGCGGCAAAATCCTCATCGCCCGCCGGGCCGATACCCAGCACCAGGGCGGTCTGTGGGAATTTCCCGGTGGCAAGGTCGAGGCCGATGAGTCGGTTGAAACTGCGCTGGCCCGTGAGCTGCACGAAGAGTTGGGCATTGTCGTCGGCGCTGCCCGCCCGTTGATCAAGGTTCGCCACGATTACCCGGACAAGCAGGTGTTGCTGGATGTCTGGGAAGTCTCAAGCTTCACCGGCGAGCCCCACGGCGCCGAAGGCCAGCCCTTGGCCTGGGTGTCGGCCAAAGAACTGACGAATTATGAATTCCCGGCAGCCAACCAGCCGATCGTGGCGGCGGCGCGTCTGCCTGCTGAATACCTGATCACCCCGGAAGATCTGGAAACCCCGGCCTTGCTGCGCGGCATCCAGAAGGCTATTGCCGGGGGCATCAAGCTGATCCAGCTGCGTGCGCCCAATGGTTATGACCCGAAGTACCGCGATCTGGCGGTGGACGCGGTCGGCCTGTGTGCCGGCAAGGCGCAGTTGATGATCAAGGGCCCGTTCGAGTGGCTGGGCGATTTCCCGTCCGCCGGTTGGCACATTACCTCGGCTCAGCTGCGCAAGTACGCGGCAGCGGGGCGTCCGCTACCGGCGGAGCGTTGGTTGGCGGCGTCCTGCCACAATGCTGAAGAACTGGCGCTGGCCGAGCAGATGGGCGTGGATTTCGTCACTCTTTCACCAGTGCAGCCGACCCTGACTCATCCGGATGCGCAGCCGCTGGGCTGGGAGCAGGCTTCGACGCTGATCGAAGGCTTCAGCAAGCCGGTATTCCTGTTGGGCGGTGTTGGCCCGGCCGAGCGCGAGAAAGCGTGGAATGCCGGGGCTCAGGGTGTGGCGGGGATTCGGGCCTTCTGGCCTGAGGCCTGAGGCCTGACTGGGCATCTGAACACTCCCGCGCCTGGCGTGGGAGTGATCAGTTTTCGGGTTTTGCGGCGGGTTGCCACAGAATCTCGGCAATGCCCTGGCGCCGCGCAATCAGCCTTGCCGCCACAAACAACAGATCCGACAAGCGATTGATGTAAGCCAGGCCCACCCCGGCCAACGGTTCGATCGCATTCAAATGCTGGCAACGCCGCTCGGCACTGCGCGCCAGGCTGCGGCAGACATGCGCCTGGGCAATCAGCATCGAGCCGCCGGGCAGAATGAAGTTTTCCAGCGGCCCCAATTCCTCGTTCCAGACATCGATGGCTGCTTCCAGCCGTTCGATTTCTGCCGTGCTCAGCGCCTGATATTCCGGCATCGCCAGCTCGCCCCCGAGGTCGAACAAGCGGTGCTGACAGGGCGCCAGCACGTCGATCAATTCATTCAGCCCTGGACAGGTTTCGCGTTCGGCGAGCAACCCGGCCAGCAGCACGCCGACCTGACTGTTCAGCGTGTCGACCTCGCCAATGGCTTCGATGCGCGGGTGATCCTTGGGTACGCGGCGACCATCGCCGAGGCCGGTTTCGCCTTTGTCGCCGGTGCGGGTGTAGATCTTCGACAAGCGAAAGCCCATGGTTTACCTCGGTAGTTGATTGGTTTCTGCGGCAATGGGTGCAGGTTGCGTCAGCGGCAGGCGCAGGGTGAAGCAGGTCCCTTGTCCCGGTGCCGACTGCACTTCCATCTGCCCTTTGTGGTTGTTGGTGATGATGAAATACGACACCGACAGCCCGAGCCCCGTGCCCTGGCCGATTTCCTTGGTGGTGAAGAACGGCTCGAAGGTACGTTTGCGCACGTTCTCGCTCATGCCGATGCCGTTGTCCTCGACCTGTATCTCGGCCCACGGCGGATTGAGTTTGGTGCGCAAGATGATCCGCCCCGGCTCGCTGTCGTCTTCGCGCAGGTGGATCGCCTGCGCAGCGTTTTTCAGCAGGTTGAGCAGCACCTGTTCCAGCTCGTTGGCGGTGCCCGGAACCGGACCCAGCGCCGGATCGAACTGACGGATGATCGCCTGCCCCTTGAAGTCGAAACCAATCGCCAGGTCGAAGTCGTTGCCGGCGATATCCACGGCTTGATCGATCAGCGCCGGCAGGTCGCACGGGGCCATCTGCCGGGTGCTGCGGCGACTGAAACTGAGCATGTGGGTAACGATTTTTGCCGCCCGGGCACCGGCCTGCTGAATGCCGTCGAGCAATTGCGGGACTTCCCGGCCTTGCAGGTAGCGGTTCACGGTATCCAGTTCGATGCCCAGTTGTTCGGCCTGTTCGAGGTTCTTCGGCAGGTCGGGCGACAGGCGCCGGCGAATGTTCTGCACGTTGTGCAGGATCGCCCCCAGCGGGTTGTTGATTTCGTGGGCCATGCCGGCAGCGAGGCCGCCGACCGAGAGCATTTTTTCCGATTGCACCATCATGTCTTCCAGCGACAGGCGCTGGGTGATGTCGTCGATCCGGATCACCACGCCGCGTCCGGCACCGCCCATCAGCGGGTAGAAGGTCAGGGCGTAATGCTTGGGCTCGTCGTCCTTGAACCAGGTCACCCGCTCGATTTTCGCCACGGTGTGCTGTTCGACGGTCTGCTTGAGCTGCGGCAGGAACGGCTTGAGCGGTTCGAACGCGAGAAAGATCGGCTGGTTCAGCGCTTCGTCCAGCCGGGTGCCGGAGAGGGCGCTGGCCTCCTGGTTCCATTGCGTGACATAGAGCTGCTCGTCGAGGGCGATCAGCGCCGAGGGCATGGAGTCGATGATGCTGTTGAGGTAGTTCTGAAAGCCCGTGAGCTTCTTCTCGATCTTGCTCCGCACCTGGACTTCCAGCTCCAGTTTGCGGTTGGTGTGGCGGGTTTCTTCGGCCAGCCCCTGCGCCTGATCGTAGGCGGCTTGCGAGTCGTCGCGGGCGCGCTTGAGTTGCTGCTCCCGGGCCTCGATGCGCGAGAGCATGGTGTTGAAGGCCTCGGCCAGGCTGCCGATTTCGTCGTGGTTGCCGCGTGAGGCGCGCAGGGCGTAGTTCTCCTCGCGGGTCACCTGGCGGGACAGTTCTTCGAGTTGATGGATCGGCCGGGTGATCAGGCGTTTGATTTGCCGGGCAATCACCAGCCACAACAGCACGCTGAAGATCAGGATTCCGAGGCTCGCCGTCAGGGTGCCGGTGTAGAACGCCATCGGCAGTTCGCTGCTGGCCACCAGCAACAGATGACCTGGCGCAGTGTCGGGACGGGGCAGGGTGATCAGTTGGTTGCTGCGAAACTCGGTGAGTTGCCAGGCTTCGATATGCCGGTAGCGCTCCGGCAGGTTGAGCTTGTCGCCACGTTGCACCTGCGCAATGCGATCGCCCTTGCCGTCATACAGGGCGGCAGCGCGCAGCGGCGAGTAACTGTCGAGTTCCTTGAGCAGGCGCTCGGCACTTTGCGGTGACTGCAAGGCTTCGGCGACCAGGCTCGGGTTCGATACCAGTCGGCCAATGGTCTGCAGCGCCTGGGGCGCCATGCTTTCCTGGGAAATGTAATAGGCCGCGCTGATAAAGGTCAGGTTGGCGACCAGTAACACGGTGGTCAACAGCACCAGCAGGGCGGCCAGCAGTTTCTGGCCGACCGGCAGGTTTTCGAGGCGCTGGCGCAATGGCATCAGGTTTATCGCAGCAAAGGAACAAGTGGGCAGCGTAGCCGCTGCTCAGTCGACGGGCAATCCGAGACTGTGCAGATGCGCGGTCAGGCGCTGCTGCAATTGCTTCAGATGCGGCAGGTTGAGCTGGTGCCGCTGCGCAACCTTGCAGGCATGGCCCAGCAGGTAGCTGATCTCGGTGCGGCGTTTGCTGGCCACGTCCTGATACATGGACGAGAAATTGGCTGCGGTGGCTGAAATCACCCGTTCGACTTCCTGTTGCAGGTTGTCCGCCGCTGCTGGCTGGCCGCAACGCTCCAGCAATTCGGTCAGTTCGGCGCACAGCGTGGCGACTTCGCAGTGATGTTCCTGCAATCCACCGTTGCGGCAGTCGTGTAACACCGTCAGCGGATTGATCGCACAGTTGAGCGCCAGTTTTCGCCACAGCCGGGTGAGGATGTCGGCGCTCCATTCATGAGGAATCTTTGCCGCTTCAAGATCATCCAGCCAGAACGGTGCCACGGGATGACCGGCATCGCCGAGCCAAGTGTAACCGTGGCCGGCGAACACCACGCGCCAGTCGCCATCGCGAAACGCGCCTTCGGTGCTGGAGGCGCTGATGCAACGGGCCTGCGGGACTTGCGCGGCGACCGCTTCCTGACTGCCGAGGCCATTCTGCAAAAGAATCAGTTCTGCATCCGGCGCCAGGCGATGAGCGACGCCGGCCACGGCGCTTTCGGCGTCGTAGGCCTTGCACGCCACCAGCAGACGACGGATCGGTTCGGGACTGTCCGGCGTTTCGCCAGGGATGGCGTAGCTGCTGGCCACGCCTTGTTCCACGAGGGTCAGGCCGCCCGCCGTCGCATAGTCATGCAAACGATCGATATCGCGCAGGATCAACCGGACCGGCAATCCGGCCCGGGCCAGACGCGTGGCCCAGAGTGTGCCGAGACTTCCGGCGCCGAGGATGTGCCAGGGGGTGGACATCAGTTTTTCACTCGGTAAGGTACAGGCATGCAAGGCTCGCCGTGTCGGTGGGAAAAGACCCGTTATAATGAGCCCGATTTTAACCGCAAGCCAAGCGCGCCGCGTCCTGAACGAGCGCGCCTTTTTATTGGAGAGATTACATGCCGTCGTTCGACGTGGTATCCGAACTGGACAAACACGAACTCACCAACGCGGTCGAGAACGCCGTGAAGGAACTCGATCGTCGTTATGACCTGAAAGGCAAGGGCAGCTTCGAATTCAAGGAAAAGGACCTGACCGTCCACCTGACCGCTGAAGCCGATTTCCAGCTGGAAGCGATGATCGAGATCCTCAAGCTGGCCCTGGTCAAGCGCAAGATCGACGTACAGTGCCTCGAAGTCAAAGACTCCTTCGCATCGGGCAAACTGATGAAGCAGGACGCCGTGCTGAAGGAAGGCATCGACAAGGAACTGGCGAAGAAGATCGTCGGCCACATCAAGGAAGCCAAGCTCAAGGTGCAGGCCGCCATTCAGGGCGAGCAGGTGCGTGTGACCGGCAAGAAGCGTGATGACCTGCAGGAAGCCATCGCTGCCCTGCGCGCCAAGGAATTCGGCATGCCACTGCAATTCAACAACTTCCGCGACTGAGCCATCCGAGTCGGGAACCTCTCGGCGTTTTCAGCGTCCGAGGCCCAAGCAGCGGCAGAAACGATTGAGCCCCCACAGGGCCGGTCGTTCTGCCGCTGATTTTTTCAGCCCGGGAAGCCGGCAATCAGGAGATAAAAGATGGATTTGAATGCTGAGGTAGACAACCTGGTCAAGGCGTCCCAGGCGTGGATTCCGATGATCATGGAATACGGCAGTCGTGTGCTGTTGGCGGTGATTACCCTGGCGATCGGCTGGTGGCTGATCAACAAGGTCACGCAAAAACTCGGTGGCCTGCTGGCTCTGCGCAATGCCGACCTGGCTTTGCAAGGTTTCATCAGCAGCCTGGCCAACATCATTCTCAAGGTGCTGTTGATCGTCAGCGTGGCATCGATGATCGGCGTCGAGACCACTTCGTTCGTGGCGGCAATCGGTGCGGCCGGCCTGGCCATCGGCCTGGCATTGCAGGGCAGCCTGGCGAACTTCGCTGGTGGCGTGCTGATTCTGCTGTTCCGTCCGTTCCGTATCGGTGACTGGATCGAAGCGCAAGGCGTGGCGGGTACTGTCGACAGCATCCAGATTTTCCACACCGTGCTGCGTACCGGCGACAACAAGACCATCATCGTGCCGAACGGCAATCTGTCGAATGGCATCATTACCAACACCAACCGTCAGCCAACCCGCAAGGTTGTGTTTGATGTGGGTGTCGATTACGAAGCCGATCTGCAAAAGGCCCGTCAGGTGCTTCTGGATCTAGCCAAGGATGATCGCGTTCTGCAGGATCCGGCGCCGCAGGCTGTCATTTCCACCTTGGGCGATAGTTCGATCACTGTTTCCCTGCGGGTCTGGGTTAAAACTGCAGACTATTGGGATGTGATGTTCATGTTTAACGAACAATCCCGTGATCGTTTAAAGACTGCCGGCATCGATATTCCGTTTCCACAGCGAGTGATTCGTGTGGTTCAGGAATCGGCGGTGTAATGATAGGTTGCTAATTAATTGCCTGACTTGTTGGTCAGGCATTTATTACAAGTGACAGATAACAAAAAAGGCCCATCCGAAGATGGGCCTTTTTTTATGCTACCAAACTAACCACTGACGATTACAAGATGTTCAGTGGGTACTCGGTGATCAGACGGAACTCTTTAACGTCGCCTTCGCCTTCATCAGCGTTAGCAACGTGCCACGCTTGACGAATACGGAAGGACAGGTCTTTTGCCGGACCGCTTTGAACCACATATTTGGCTTCAAAGTTGGTTTCGTGGTGTTTGCCGTCTTCACCGTAAGCACCGGTGTAAGAGCTGCCCGCCGGAGTGTGGGTACCGTCGATGTCCCAACCTTTGACGTAACGAACCATGAAGCTCAGGCCAGGAACGCCATACTCAGCCATTTTCAGGTCGTAACGGGCTTGCAGGGATTTCTCGCCTGGGCCGTTGAAGTCAGAGTACTGGATGGAGTTGGCGAGGAAGATCGAGTCGCCACCGCGGTTCGAAGGACCGTGGCCACCGACACCGATGTAGTCGAACGGAGTATCGCCATTGACCTTCTGGAAGGCCAGGGTGAAGGTGTGCGCCTTCAGGAACGACAAGGCGGTTGCCAGGGAGAACGCAGTGTTGCTGATCTCGCCAGCTTTGGCGCTGCCGGTGTCAGTGGTGCGGTAAATGTTGAAGTCAGTGTTCAGCGAAGTGTCACCACCGAATGGGGTGGTGAGGTTCACGTTGGCGTAGTACTGGTTCCAGATGTCTTCCAGTTTGGCGCCGTACAGCGAAGCCGACAGGTTGTCGGTGATGCCGTATTTGCCGCCGAAGTAGTCGATCGAGTCAGCCTTGACGTTGGCGTAGGTTGCCCACAGCTCGCCGTCACGGGCGTTCTTGTCCTGGCTGGTCGCCGAGTAGAAGTGACCGGCTTCGAGGTCAAGATCTTTGACTTCGCTGCTCTGCAGCTGGAAGCCGCTGGCAGTTTGAGGAAGGATGCGGGAACCGCCGACAGCGAACACTGGAGCAGTGCTTGGCTGCTGATCACCGATTTTCAGCTCGGTTTTGGAGATGCGGAACTTGATGGCAGCGCCGGCTTTGCCTTGGCTATTGTCCGCTTCACGAACGCCGTGGGCATTCGGGGTGTCGCTACGGCTCATGTTGCCCGAACCGGAAGTGCCGTCACCGCCATCCAGTTTGACAGCCAGGTAACCGAATGCGTCGATACCTACGCCGACAGTACCTTGGGTGTAACCGGAGTTGAAGTTGGTGAGGAAGCCCTGGGTCCAGTCTTTCTGGTCGCGGCCGCCGTTCTTGTTGTCACGGTTGAAGTAGTAGTTCTTCAACGTTTCGGTCAGTTTGGCGTCTTCAACAAAGCCTTTGGCTTCAGACTGGTCACTAACAAACGGTGCGGCCGTAGCCAACTGAGTACTGGCTGCTGTAACGGCCAGTGCGATCATGCTCCACTTCATCACGCGCATCGTGATTTGCTCCTTTGGTTTTAGAAGAGTACTGCCGTCCCACCTGTTTTATTATCTGGGCGGCTCTTTCTTTTTGTGTCGGCGCAAACTTATATCACGCCGACAATGTTGGCGATACTTGCGCATACAACCTTTCATGTTCTTTACGACGCTGTCGCAAATGGCTTGGTTGATGTCGCAAATTCACAGTACCAATGCAGCCGGACTGACAACTTTATCGCTGTTTCTGGGCCTTTTTGCATCGGTAAAAAAGAGTCCCTGGCAAAACACTTGAATCTCCATCGGGCAACCCTGCCACTGTTTTTTTCGGGCTTTGAGCAACCACTTCCCGTGGCGTGCTCATAGCCCATATGAGTACGAATGCAACAAGCGTGCACAAACCGCAAAATTGATGCGGTTATTTTTCTCTGACCCCGCTCGCTGCTGTAAAAACCTTGTAAATACGGGCTCGCGCGCCCCTTTTTGATGAGGGTTGACGCGCTTGCTCGCTTGGTGTTGCCTCGCGCGTTTTTGCGCATGACAACCAAAAACGTTACCGGTTCACCCTGCCAGTGAGTATTTGGCGGATGCCCGAGCCATTGAGCGTAGACGCACTGTACGGTTTTGGTGCAAATAATTTTTCTGGCTGTACTGAATTCAAACACTTGCACCCTGTCATGACCCTGAACGCGGTAGTGAGTCGCGGTCATTCCGGCGTGTTGCCTGGCGCGGTGGGTCTCGTGCTGGTGCGCGATCGCCAGAAATGTTCCATGTCGGGGCGCCGCTTCATCGTGAAGGGCAGGGCATTCGAAGGTATGCTGCCGTCCTGTCGTTTAGTGTGCCCTCCACCGGGCTGGCCCACTAAGCTGAATATTGTCGATCAGCCGGGAGTACACCCAGTGTTTGCTTTAGATTCACGACTTCAACAGGACACGCTGATCATCGGCGACTTCCCGCTCTGCCGGCTGCTGCTGTCCAACGACGCCAACTACCCTTGGTTCATCCTGGTACCTCGTCGCGACGATATCAGCGAGTTGTTTCAATTGGATGTCGCCGACCAGCAGCGTCTGTGGCAGGAAACCACAGCCCTGGCGGAGGTGCTCAAGGACTCGTTCGATGCCGACAAGATGAACGTTGCCACCTTGGGTAACGTTGTCAGCCAGCTGCACATGCATGTGATCGTGCGCAAACGTGATGATGCCGCATGGCCGGCGCCGGTCTGGGGCAAACATCCCGCCAAACCTTACAGCGCCGAGCAGGTAGCCGCGATCCGCGAGCGCCTGCGCCTGGTGCTGGACGAAGATTTCAAGTTTCTGGAGGTTTGATCATGAGCCTGGAAGAACGCGTCAACGATCTGGAAAGCCGTCTGGCGTTTCAGGACGACACCATTCAGGCGTTGAACGACGTGCTGGTGGCGCAACAGAGGGTGGTGGAGCGTCTGCAATTGCAGATGGCCGCGCTGCTGAAGCGGCAGGAAGAAATGGTCGGCCAGTTCGGGTCCTTCGAAGAAGACGCGCCGCCGCCGCACTACTGAACTTCTGCATTTTGTGTGGGCATGATCCTGTAAAAAAAGAAAACCGCGAACAGCCAGGCTGTTCGCGGTTTTTTCGTTTCAGATCAGCGACGCGGCAGGGCGGCGATCACGTCTTCGGCTTGCAGGCCTTTGTCACGGTTCATCACCGAGAACTCCACGCGCTGGCCTTCGACCAGAACGCGGTGGCCTTCGCCACGGATGGCGCGAAAGTGCACGAAAATATCATCGCCGGAATCCCGGGAGATAAAGCCGAAGCCCTTGGAGGTGTTGAACCACTTGACGGTGCCGGTATCGCGGTTGCTCATGTCGTAGCTTTGCGCGGCGGCGGCCGGTGAGGATTTATAGAAGCTGACGGCCAGGTGCACGGCCACGGCAACCAGAGCAATGACCAGGCTGAACAGCACAGCTGGCTGGCCGGCGATGACAGGCATCGGCGCGATCAGGGTCAGGGTTTGCAGGACGACGGTCAGTACCAGCAATGCGCTGACCAGATTTTGCAGATGCTGGCGCGGGCCTTTGTTCCAGTACGGGATCACTGGAGCGAGAACCAGGTTCAGCAGGCCGAAAAAGGCCAGGTAAAGTGCATCGGGCTGTTGCAGGTAAGGTACGGCTTCGGATCTCAAGCTAGGTATGAAGGACAGCAGCAAGGCTGCTGCGCCCATTAGCAGGTGGACGATTTTCAACATTTTTAATGACTCACGTTATGACGGCTCACAAGGAAGAGCTGAAGGCGCACGGTTCGCTTCGGAACAATAAGAGGCGTTGGACACGTGCCCGGCATCAGCCTATGCGCAACACCCGGAAAACAGGGCGTAGCGACACACTGCCTATTTAACAGTAAAGCCTGCAGCTACTCAAATAACGCCGGCCAGCGGCAGGGCGTGGGGCGATTTGTCGCCTCTATCGGGTCGATACGGGGGCTGCCATGGGAGGGAGGCCTTGCTACAGTGAACCGACACCTGCTGGATGAATTCAATCGCCGTTAGGGGGTAAGCATGGCAATCGATATCGGTATCAGTGAAGAAGACCGCAAATCCATCGTCGAAGGGCTTTCGCGTCTGCTGTCGGACACCTATGTGCTGTATCTGAAAACCCACAACTTCCACTGGAACGTCACCGGGCCGATGTTCCGGACCCTGCACCTGATGTTCGAAGAGCAATACAACGAACTGGCCCTGGCCGTGGACTCGATCGCCGAGCGCATCCGCGCCCTGGGATTCCCTGCGCCGGGCGCCTATGCGACTTACGCGCGTCTTTCCTCTATTAAAGAAGAAGTGGGCGTGCCGAGTGCCGAGGACATGATCAAACAACTGGTCGAAGGCCAGGAAGCGGTCACTCGCACTGCGCGGGGGATTTTCCCGCTGCTGGATAAAGTCAGTGACGAGCCGACGGCTGATCTTCTGACTCAGCGCATGCAAGTCCACGAGAAAACCGCGTGGATGCTCAGGGCACTGCTCGAAGCCTGATCGCCCGAGGCGCACGGACACCGTTTGTGGGTCGTGCGCCCGTTTTGGCCGGGAAAAAGCGTTCGCTATTGTAGGAAGCGAAGTAAGCACTTCGCTGGTCCATGATCCTCCCTGTTGTGTTGGCTTATCCTACGTCGACGGTCAAAAAGTCGTCTGGATATACCTTTGCCCCTGCGCTTTTAATGAGGTCACAGGATGTTGCCTTGAAAACAAGCAGCGATGGCAAAGGAGTGTCAACGATATGGAAGGTGGAGACAGGCGAAGTGAAATCGCCATCGGCTCACAGCAGGACAGAGCCGCGGCGCCGTTTCTTGACGAATTCGACATGGCATTGATTCGGCCATTGGCCCGGTCGGTGCGTTTGAACGGGTTTGCGACCTGCATGCGGCTGGAGCAGGTCTACTGGAATATTCTGGGTCGCATGGCCGAGGAAAATTGCTGTTCGGTCGGCACGCTGTTATCCCGTGTCGACCGCGAAGTGCACTTGCGTCATGGTGGCGTGAAGAACTTCAGCGGTCTGGTACGGGTGGTGTGTGTCGTACATGGCTTGCGCGATGCCCCGGTGACCACCGGGGGTTGTCAATGACTGGGCGGCCTGTGCAGTCTTCCGGCTGCACAGGCCGCATTTAATGGATATAATCCCGCTCTTTCGCCACACCGCCCTGCGGGAGCTGGCAATCTGATCGCCGAGACAACGCCATGCCGATGTACGATTACCAATGTGCTTCCTGTGGTCATCAGTTGGAAGCCATTCAAAAGATCAGTGATGCACCGCTGATCGATTGCCCTGCCTGTCAGGCACCAGAGCTCAAGAAACAGCTGTCCATGCCAGGCTTTCGCCTCAGCGGCAGCGGTTGGTACGAAACCGATTTCAAGACCGGCGCGAAGAAGAATCTGGCCGGTGGCGACAAATCTGACTAGGGTTCAGACCCAGGTCGAACGACACGCGCGAGTATCCACCGGTCGCACATAGCTTGAGTGCGATGGATCTCCACCGAATTTCGAATTACGAGAAGCGAAACCACTACCATGATGCGCAGCCATTATTGCGGCCAACTGAACGAAAGCCTGGAAGGCCAGGAAATTACCCTTTGCGGATGGGTTCACCGTCGCCGCGACCACGGCGGGGTGATTTTCCTCGATATCCGTGATCGTGATGGTCTGGCCCAGGTGGTGTTCGACCCGGATCGCGCCGAGAGCTTCGCCGCCGCCGACCGCGTGCGCAGCGAATACGTCGTGAAGATCACCGGCAAGGTGCGTCTGCGTCCGGCCGGTGCCACCAACGCCAACATGGCGTCGGGCATGATCGAAGTCCTGGGCTACGAGCTGGAAGTGCTGAACGAGTCGGAAACCCCGCCGTTCCCGCTGAACGAGTTCTCCGACGTTGGCGAAGAAACCCGTCTGCGCTATCGCTTCCTCGACCTGCGTCGTCCGGAAATGGCCGAGAAGCTGCGTCTGCGTTCGCGCATGACCACCAGCATCCGTCGCTTCCTGGACGAAAACGGCTTCCTCGACGTTGAAACGCCGATCCTGACCCGTGCAACGCCTGAAGGCGCGCGCGATTACCTCGTGCCGAGCCGTACTCACGCCGGTTCGTTCTTCGCGCTGCCGCAATCGCCACAGCTGTTCAAGCAACTGCTGATGGTCGCCGGCTTCGACCGTTACTACCAGATCGCCAAGTGCTTCCGTGACGAAGACCTGCGCGCCGACCGTCAGCCGGAATTCACCCAGATCGACATCGAGACCAGCTTCCTCGATGAAAAAGAGATCATGGGCCTGACCGAGCAAATGATCCGCAACCTGTTCAAGGAAGTGCTGGATCTGGAATTCGGCGAGTTCCCGCACATGACTTTCGAAGAAGCCATGCGCCGTTACGGTTCCGACAAGCCAGACCTGCGTATCCCGCTGGAACTGGTCGACGTTGCCGATCAACTGAAAGAAGTTGATTTCAAGGTGTTCAGCGGCCCGGCCAACGACCCGAAATGCCGTATCGCCGCACTGCGCGTTCCAGGCGGCGCGAGCATGCCGCGCAAGCAGATCGACGACTACACCAAGTTCGTCGGCATCTACGGTGCCAAGGGCCTGGCGTACATCAAGGTCAACGAGCGTGCTGCCGGTGTTGAAGGTCTGCAATCGCCGATCGTGAAAAACATCCCGGAAGCCAACCTGAACGTGATCCTCGATCGCGTCGGTGCAGTTGATGGCGATATCGTGTTCTTCGGCGCCGACAAGGCCAAGATCGTCAGCGAAGCTCTGGGCGCGCTGCGTATCAAGCTCGGTCACGACCTGAACCTGCTGACCTGCAAGTGGGCGCCGATGTGGGTCGTCGACTTCCCGATGTTCGAAGAGAACGATGACGGCAGCTTCTCTGCTCTGCATCACCCGTTCACTGCGCCGAAGTGCACCCCGGAAGAGCTCGAAGCCAACCCGGCGGGCGCTCTGTCCCGTGCCTACGACATGGTGCTGAACGGCACCGAGCTGGGTGGCGGTTCGATCCGTATCCACCGTAAAGAGATGCAGCAAGCGGTATTCCGCCTGTTGGGCATCAACGAAGCGGAACAGGAAGAGAAGTTCGGCTTCCTGCTCGACGCCCTGAAATACGGTGCGCCGCCGCACGGTGGTCTGGCCTTTGGTCTGGACCGTCTGGTGATGCTGATGACCGGTGCCCAGTCGATCCGTGAAGTGATCGCCTTCCCGAAAACCCAGAGTGCTGCCGACGTGATGACGCAGGCGCCGGGTGTTGTGGATGCCAAGGCATTGCGCGAATTGCACATTCGTTTGCGCGAAACGCCAAAGGCTGAGTAAGACGGGCCTGAAGGCGCATCTTCGGATGCGCCTTTTTTCTTTCTGTACCCCATGAAAGCAGGTCGCAATTTTGTGTTTGCCGGCCGATGCGCGAGCATGGCGGGCAACGTTTCAAAGAGAATTCGGAGCGAGATATGGCAGGTCATTCCAAGTGGGCGAACATCAAGCACCGCAAAGAACGTCAGGATGCCAAACGAGGCAAGATCTTCACCAAGTGGATCCGTGAACTGACCGTTGCGGCCCGTCAGGGCGGTGGCGATCCGGGTTCCAACCCGCGTCTGCGTCTGGCCCTGGACAAGGCGCTGGGTGCCAACATGAGCCGCGACATCATCGATCGTGCGGTGGCCCGTGGCGCCGGTGCGACCGAGGCGGACAACGTTGAAGAACTGACCTACGAAGGTTACGGCCCGGGTGGCGTGGCGGTGATGGTCGAGTGCATGACCGACAACCGCAACCGTACCGCAGCGGCCGTGCGTCATGCGTTCAGCAAGTGTGGCGGCAACCTCGGTACTGACGGCTCGGTGGCGTATCTGTTCGAGCGCAAGGGCCAGATCAGCTTTGCGCCGGGTGTCGATGAAGACGCACTGACGGAAGCGGCGCTGGAAGCCGACGCCGATGACGTGGTTACTCATGAAGACGGCTCGATTGACGTGTTCACCTCGTTCACCAGCTTCTACGCGGTGCGAAACGCGCTGGAAGCGGCCGGTTTCAAGGGTGACGACGCGGAAATCGTCATGCAGCCGACCACCAGCGCCGAACTGGATCTGGAAGGGGCGGAGAAGGTGCTCAAGCTGATCGACATGCTGGAAGACCTGGACGACGTGCAAAACGTCTATTCCAACGCGGACATTCCGGAAGACGTGGCTGCTCAGCTCGGTTAAGAGCGACTAGGATTCAATGTGGGAGCGGACTTGCCTGTGTGATCGCGGGCAAGCCAGCTCCCACATTTGTTTTTGTGTTTTTTCGAATCTGCAGGCTTATGACTTTAATTCTTGGTATCGACCCCGGTTCGCGCATTACCGGTTACGGCATTGTTCGTGATACCGGACGCGGCGGTTGCATCTATGTCGCCTCGGGCTGCATCCGCACTGGCGCCGGTGAGCTGCACGAGCGCCTGCAAATCGTCTATCGCGGCGTACGCGAGATTATCCAGACCTATGGCCCGGTGACCATGGGCATCGAAAAAGTGTTCATGGCGAAAAACGCCGATTCGGCGCTGAAGCTTGGGCAGGCCCGTGGGGCCGCTATCGTTGCAGGCGCCGAAGAGAGCCTGGAGATCGCCGAGTACACGGCAACTCAGGTCAAGCAGGCCGTGGTCGGCACCGGCGCCGCCAATAAAGAGCAGGTGCAGATGATGGTCATGCACATGCTCAAACTGACCAGCAAGCCGCAAATCGATGCCTCGGACGCCCTGGCCATTGCCATTTGCCATGCGCACACTCGCTCCAGTCTGCTGCCGCACGGTCTGGGAACCGCACGCAGTCGTGGCGGGCGCCTGCGTCTCTGATAGCATCAGCATCAAATTTACGGAATGTGGACTTGCGCGCCTGTGTTGTCGGCCGGAGTTTCTTCGTTTTGATTGTCGCCAGCCCACGGCTGGCCAACGCTCAAGGATCTGAAACGTGATTGGACGCTTGCGCGGCACCCTCGCTGAAAAACAGCCGCCGCACCTGATTCTGGATGTAAACGGCCTCGGGTATGAGCTGGAAGTGCCCATGACCACCTTGTATCGCCTGCCGTCGGTCGGTGAACCGCTGACCCTGCACACCCATCTGGTCGTGCGCGAAGATGCGCAGTTACTCTATGGTTTTGCCGGCAAGCGTGAGCGAGACTTTTTTCGCGAGTTGATCCGTCTCAATGGTGTGGGGCCGAAACTGGCCCTGGCCTTGATGTCGAGCCTGGAAGTCGATGAACTGATCCGTTGCGTGCAGTCCCAGGACACCTCGGCGCTGACCAAGGTGCCGGGTGTGGGCAAGAAAACCGCCGAGCGTCTGCTGGTGGAGCTCAAGGATCGCTTCAAGGCGTGGGAAACCTCGCCGGCCATGTTTGCGCTGGTGCCGAACCAGCCGGACGGCCCGGCGCCGGTCAACACCGCCGAGAACGACGCGGTCAGCGCGCTGATTTCCCTGGGCTATAAGCCGCAGGAAGCCAGCAAGGCGATTTCCGCGATCAAAGAGAAAGGCTTGAGCAGCGAAGACATGATCCGACGCGCCCTGAAGGGAATGATTTAAGTGATTGAAGCTGATCGTCTGATCGCCGCCACGCACAGTCCGCGTGAGCGCGAAGAAGTCCAGGATCGGGCGATACGTCCCGTCAGCCTGGCCGAATACATCGGCCAGCCGACCGTTCGCGAGCAGATGGAACTGTTTATCCAAGCCGCCCGTGGCCGTAGCGAATCCCTCGACCACACCCTGATCTTCGGCCCGCCGGGTTTGGGCAAGACCACGCTGGCGAACATCATTGCCCAGGAAATGGGCGTGTCGATCAAAAGTACTTCGGGCCCGGTGCTTGAACGGCCAGGCGATCTGGCGGCGCTGCTGACCAATCTTGAGCCGCACGACGTGCTGTTCATCGATGAAATCCATCGTTTGTCGCCAATCGTCGAAGAAGTGCTGTATCCGGCGATGGAAGATTTCCAGCTCGACATCATGATCGGCGAGGGACCGGCGGCGCGTTCGATCAAGCTCGATCTGCCGCCGTTCACCCTCGTTGGCGCGACGACGCGGGCGGGGATGCTGACCAATCCGCTGCGTGACCGTTTCGGTATCGTCCAGCGTCTTGAGTTCTACAGCACCGCCGACCTGGCGACGATTGTCAGCCGTTCGGCGAACATCCTCGGCCTGCCGCTGGACCCGGAAGGTGCCTTCGAGATTGCCCGTCGTGCTCGGGGTACGCCGCGGATCGCCAATCGGTTGTTGCGCCGGGTGCGGGATTTCGCCGAAGTCCGGGCCAAGGGCCACATCACCAAGTCCGTCGCCGACCTGGCGCTGAACCTGCTGGATGTCGACGAGCACGGCTTCGATCATCAGGACCGGCGTTTGCTGTTGACCATGATCGAGAAGTTCGATGGCGGCCCGGTCGGTATCGACAGCCTGGCGGCGGCGATCAGCGAAGAACGCCACACCATCGAAGATGTGCTGGAGCCGTACCTGATTCAGCAGGGTTACATCATGCGTACGCCACGGGGCAGGGTGGTCACCCGGCACGCGTACCTGCATTTTGGTTTAAACATTCCGTCACGAATGGGCGAGATGCCTGTGGTAGACGAGTTTCTCGATGCCGTGGACGATTAATACACATTTATTGTCGATTTATTCAGCGTTTGTACTGTCTCAGGACGGTACTTTTGCGGTAAAGCCTTCGAACAATGAAAAACAGTTGCCTGGCTGGATTGGCAACCCGAGGAGTAAGCACTAGAGTATGCGCGCGCAAAACGGGCTTGAGTCGTTCGCACATCGTTGTCGCGTTTATTACGAGGACACCGATGCGGGCGGCATCGTGTATTACGTTAATTACCTCAAGTTTATGGAACGGGCTCGAACCGAGCGGCTCCGGGAGCTGGGCTTTGCCCAGTCGGCGCTGGCAGGGGAGGACCTGTTGTTCGTCGTGCACTCCAGCGAAGCGCGTTACCACGCGCCGGCGCGACTGGACGACGAGCTGCTGGTAAGCGCTGATGTAATCGAATTGAACCGTGCCAGCCTGCGCTTCAGACAGCAGGTCAGGCGGGCAACGGATAATGTGCTGCTCTGTGAGGGGCAGTTTCTGGTGGCCTGTGTGCGCACTAACAGTTTGAAACCCCGGGCCCTTCCCGAAGACTTGCGTGCGGCTTTCGCCGACGCGGTCGGCACGGGTACACACTTAAAGCAGGAGATAAAGCGTGGAAGCTAACGTCGTCGACCATTCCTCCATGTGGAGCCTGGTCAGCAATGCCAGCATCGTGGTGCAGTTGGTAATGTTGACTCTGGTGGCCGCATCGGTGACCTCATGGATCATGATCTTTCAGCGCAGCAATCTGATACGCGCCGGTCGACGTGCCCTGGAGAGCTTCGAGGAGCGCTTCTGGTCGGGTATCGACCTGTCCAAGCTCTATCGTCAGGCCGGCAGCAACCCGGATCCGGATTCGGGCGTCGAGCAGATCTTCCGTGCCGGCTTCAAAGAGTTCTCGCGCCTGCGCCAGCAGCCGGGTGTCGATCCTGAAGCGGTGATGGAAGGCGTGGCCCGTGCCATGCGTGTTGCCATCTCCCGCGAGGAAGAAAAGCTCGAGCAGAGCCTGCCATTCCTCGCCACCGTAGGTTCGGTCAGCCCGTACATCGGTCTGTTCGGTACCGTCTGGGGGATCATGAACTCCTTCCGCGGCCTGGCCAGCGCACAACAGGCCACTCTGGCCACTGTGGCTCCAGGCATCGCCGAAGCCCTGATCGCCACCGCGATCGGCCTGTTCGCCGCGATCCCGGCCGTTATCGCTTACAACCGTTTCTCTGCCCGCAGCGAAACCTTGCTGAGCCGCTACTACACCTTCGCCGATGAATTCCAGGCGATCCTGCACCGCAAAGTGCACACCAGCGAAGAATAAGCAGGTATTTCCCGATGGCTTTAATCACTCGAGCCCGACACAAGCGCAAGCCGGTCGCCGAGATGAACGTAGTGCCTTACATCGACGTGATGCTGGTGCTGCTGGTCATCTTCATGGTGACTGCGCCGATGCTCAATCAGGGCGTGAAAGTGGATCTGCCCAAGGTTTCCAGCGAAGCCTTGCCGCAGGACAACAACACCCAGGTGCTGACCATTTCGATCAAGGCTGACAAGACCTACTACTGGAACCTTGGCAGCGAAGTCGATACTGAAAAGCAACAGGACAGGGCCATGACCCTGCCGCAGATGACCGATGCGGTGACCAAGATCATTCGCGCCGGCACTGAAGGCGGCAAGCGTACCCAGGTCTTCATCCGTGGCGACAAGTCCGTCGATTATGGCTCCGTCATGGGCGCCATGGGCGGGTTGCAGAAAGCCGGGGTCGGTAATGTTGGCTTGATTACCGAGGCCCCCTGATGCAGCAACAGCGAGAGCCGTCCGCCTCGGAAAGCTACTTCTGGCCTAGTGTCTGGGCGATTGGCTTGCACGTGCTGGTGTTCGGCATGCTGTTCGTCAGTTTTGCCCTGACGCCTGAGCTGCCGGTGGCCAAGCCGATTGTCCAGGCGACCCTGTACCAGCTGAAATCGAAAAGTCAGGCGACCACCCAGACCAATCAGAAGATTGCGGGTGAGGCGAAGAAATCCGCCGCGCGTCAGACCGAAGTCGAGCAGATGGAGCAGAAAAAGGTCGAGCAGGAAGCGGTGAAGGCTGCGGAACAAAAGAAAGAAGAAGCGGCTCAAAAGGCCGAGGAAGCCAAGAAGGCCGACGAGGCGAAGAAAGCGGAACAGGCGAAGAAGGCTGACGAAGCCAAGAAAACCGAAGACGCGAAGAAAGCCGCCGACGCCAAGAAGGCAGAAGAGAAACAATTGGCTGATATAGCCAAGAAGAAAGCCGAAGAAGAGGCCAAGAAGGCTGCTGAAGAAGAGGCCAAGAAAGAGGCCGCTGAAGAAGCCAAGAAGAAAATCGTCGAAGACGCGAAGAAGAAAGCCGCCGAAGACGCCAAGAAGAAATCCGAAGCTGAAGAGGCGAAGAAGAAAGTCGCCGAAGACGCCAAGAAGAAAGCTGCTGCCGATGCTGCGAAGAAGAAAGCGCAGGACGCGGCACGCAAATCGGTCGAGGACAAGAAGGCTCAGGCTCTGGCCGACCTGCTGTCCGACAAGACCGAGCGTCAGCAGGCTTTGGCAGATGAAGTGGGTGATGAAACCGCCGGCAACTTCGATGATCTGATTCGTTCGCGAGCATCTGAAGGTTGGGCGCAGCCTCCGTCGGCCCGTAAAGGCATGAAGGTGGTACTGCAAATCAACATGCTCCCTGACGGAACGATCTCCGGTGTTTCGGTTGCTCATTCCAGCGGTGACGCGCCGTTCGACAGCTCTGCCGTCGCGGCTGTAAAAAATATTGGTCGATTGACCGAAATGCAGGGTCTGAAGCCAGCGGATTTCGCACCCTATCGTTCATTCAAGATGACATTCACACCTGAGGATCTAGCCTTGTGAGAAACCTTCTTCGAGGACTGCTTGTAGTCATGTTCTGCTTTGCAGGACTGGCTTCGGCAGATGAAAAAAATATCCTGGTCAGCAGTGGCAGCTCCCAGGCAACGCCAATTGCCGTCGTGCCGTTCGGCTTCCAGGGCGGCGCCGTCCTGCCGGACGACATTGCTGAAATCGTTGGTAACGATCTGCGCAACTCGGGCTACTACGCTCCGATTCCAAAGCAGAACATGATCAGCCAGCCAAGCCAGCCGAGCGAAATCATCTTCCGTGACTGGAAGGCGGTAGGTGCTCAGTTCATCATGGTCGGCAACATCGTGCCGGCCGGTGGCCGCTTGCAAGTGCAGTGGGCTCTGTTCAACGTCGCTACCGAGCAGAAAGTGGCGGACGGCAGTGTTTCCGGCACGACCGAGCAACTGCGCGACATGGCGCACTTCATCTCTGACCAGTCGTTCCAGAAACTCACCGGTATCGACGGTGCGTTCTCGACTCGCCTGCTGTACGTGACGGCTGAACGCTTCTCCGAGAAGAACACCCGTTACACGCTGCAACGTTCGGACTATGACGGTGCTCGCGCCGTAACCCTGCTGCAATCGCGCGAGCCAATCCTGTCGCCGCGTTTCGCACCGGACGGCAAGCGTATTGCCTACGTGTCGTTCGAGCAGAAGCGTCCACGCATCTTCATGCAGAACATCGACACCGGTCGCCGTGAGCAGATCACCAACTTCGAAGGCCTGAACGGTGCTCCTGCCTGGTCGCCGAATGGTGATCGCCTGGCGTTCGTACTGTCGAAGGACGGCAACCCGGACATCTACGTGATGAACCTGGCTTCGCGTCAGATCACTCGCGTGACCGCAGGTCCTGGCATCAACACCGAACCGTACTGGGGCAAGGATGGTTCGACCATCTACTTCACCTCGGACCGTGGCGGCAAACCACAGATCTACAAAACCAGTGCAAGTGGCGGCGGTGCGGAGCGAGTGACCTTTATCGGTAACTACAACGCCAACCCGAAGCTTTCGGCTGATGAAAAGACCCTGGTAATGATCCATCGCCAGGACGGTTTCACCAATTTCAAGGTGGCAGCCCAGGATTTGCAGCGGGGAAGTGTAAAAATCCTCACTGATAGCACTCTGGACGAGTCGCCTACTGTTGCGCCCAACGGCACCATGGTAATCTACGCCACCCGCCAACAGGGCCGGGGAGTCTTGATGCTCGTGTCCATTAATGGACGCGTTAGGCTCCCGCTTCCTACCGCTCAAGGCGAAGTCAGAGAACCGTCCTGGTCCCCTTACCTGAAGTGAGCGGGCGCTACACGTTTTACTTAACACACTGGGGTTCATTAGGAGTTTCACGATGGAAATGCTGAAGTTTGGTAAATTTGCTGCGCTGGCTCTGGCCATGGCTGTAGCTGTAGGTTGCTCGTCCAAAGGCGGCGACAACGCCGGTGAAGGCGCTGTTGATCCAAACGCTGGTTACGGCGCAAACACTGGTGCCGTTGACGGTTCCCTGAGCGAAGAAGCTGCTCTGCGCGCAATCACCACCTTCTACTTCGAATACGACAGCTCGGACCTGAAGCCAGAAGCCATGCGCGCTCTGGACGTTCACGCCAAAGACCTGAAAGCAAACGGCGCTCGCGTTGTTCTGGAAGGCAACACCGACGAACGTGGTACTCGTGAGTACAACATGGCACTGGGCGAGCGTCGTGCGAAAGCCGTTCAGCGCTACCTGGTACTGCAAGGTGTTTCCCCAGCTCAGCTGGAACTGGTTTCCTACGGCGAAGAGCGTCCAGTTGCTACCGGCAACGACGAGCAGTCCTGGGCTCAAAACCGTCGCGTCGAACTGCGTAAGTAATTCGATATGCGAACGTGCCGTCGTGCTGTAACTGTTCTGGCTCTCAGCCTCGCGCCGCTTGCGGCGTGGGCTGCGGTTCCTGTGGTCGATGACAACTCCGGTTATAACAATAGCGGGAGCAGTTATCCGCCTGCAGGTTACGGTACGAACGGCGCCTATGCCGGGGGAGCGGCTTCGGCCCCTGCCTCGGCACAAGGCATGCTGTTCAACCAACTGCAACAAATGCAGGATCAGATATCGCGCCAGCAAGGCGTGATCGAAGAACTGCAGAATCAGGTTGCGCGCATGAAGCAAGAATCCCTGGAGCGATACCAGGATCTTGATCGGCGCATAGGATCCGGTGCTGCACCTGCCGCGACTCCTGAGAATTCTTCTGCCGGTGGCGATGCAAGTGCTGCTGCCGGTGCCGCCGCTGGAGCCGGGGCCGCTGCGGCCGCCCAGACACCTGCCGCGGGTGGCGAACCGGCTGATCCGGCCAAGGAAAAGCTGTATTACGATGCAGCCTTCGACCTGATCAAGGCCAAGGATTTCGACAAGGCCAGCCAGGCTTTCGCCGCCTTCCTGCGTAAATACCCGAACAGCCAATACGCGGGCAATGCCCAGTACTGGTTGGGTGAAGTGAACCTGGCCAAAGGCGATCTGCAAGGTGCAGGTCAGGCTTTTGCCAAGGTTTCGCAGCTCTATCCCAAGCATGCCAAAGTGCCGGATTCGCTGTACAAGCTGGCTGACGTAGAGCGCCGCCTCGGTCACACCGACAAGGTCAAAGGCATTCTGCAACAGGTGGTGTCCCAGTATCCGGGTACCTCCGCCGCTCAGTTAGCCCAACGCGATCTGCAGCGCATGTAATACTGTTTGACCCGTTTAGAAGAAACCCGCGCTTGTCGCGGGTTTTTTCGTTAGAATTCACGCCCTTTTATGAAACACGCTTCTGGTGATCTACGCGTTGGCGGGGTTGCCTGAAGTGCCTGACGGAGGCGGACAGCCTGTTTAGCTGTTACGCCCGTGGCGACTATGCAAGACACATTGAGAATCACCGAAGTTTTCTACTCGTTGCAGGGGGAAACGCGGACTGCCGGGCTGCCCACGGTTTTTGTGCGCCTGACCGGTTGCCCACTGCGTTGCCAATACTGTGACAGTGCCTACGCGTTCAGCGGCGGCACCATTCGTACACTCGACGACATCCTCGAGCAGGTAGCCGGGTTTCGCCCGCGCTACGTCTGTGTCACTGGCGGTGAGCCGCTGGCACAGCCCAATGCCATTCCTTTGCTCAAGCAGTTGTGTGATGCCGGCTACGAAGTCTCGCTGGAAACCAGCGGCGCCCTCGATATTTCCGCGGTCGATCCGCGGGTCAGTCGGGTTGTCGACCTGAAGACCCCCGATTCCAAAGAAGCCCATCGCAATCGTTACGAGAACATCGAGTTGCTGACGCCCAACGATCAGGTGAAGTTTGTCATCTGCTCGCGGGAAGACTATGACTGGGCGGTATCCAAGCTGATCCAGTACGGTCTTGAGTGGCGTGCCGGCGAAGTGCTGTTTTCCCCGAGCCATCATGACCTGAATGCTCGGGATCTGGCGGATTGGGTGGTGGCGGACAATTTGCCGGTACGCCTGCAATTGCAACTGCACAAGTATCTGTGGAATGACGAGCCGGGGCGCTGAGATGACTGAACAACTGAACACTACTGAAAAGCGTGCGGTCATTTTGCTGTCCGGCGGCCTGGACTCGGCCACGGTCGTGGCGATGGCCCGCGCCGAAGGCTATCACTGCTACACCATGAGCTTCGATTACGGCCAGCGTTCACACGCCGAACTGCACGCCGCCGCACGCGTCGCTCGCGATCTGGGCGTGGTCGAGCACAAGGTGATCGGTCTGAACCTGAACGGCATGGGCGGTTCGGCCCTGACCGACAGCAGCATCGATATCCCGGAGGAACTGGGTGAAGGCATTCCGGTGACTTATGTGCCGGCGCGCAACACGGTGTTCCTTTCTCTAGCGTTGGGTTGGGCTGAAGTATTGGGCGCTCGTGACATCTTTATTGGTGTCAACGCAGTGGACTACTCCGGCTACCCGGATTGCCGTCCCGAGTTCATCGAGTCGTTCGAGCGCATGGCCAACCTGGCGACCAAGGCCGGTGTAGAAGGCAATGGTTTCCGCATCCAGGCCCCGTTGCAGAACCTGAGCAAGGCGCAGATCGTCGAGGCCGGCGTGAAGCTTGGTGTTGACTACGGGCTGACTGTTTCCTGCTATCAGGCGGACGATAATGGCCGTGCCTGCGGCAAATGCGACAGCTGCCGACTGCGTGCAGAAGGCTTCGCAGCGGCCGGAATCAGCGACCCGACACCTTATTTTTGATTATTTTCAAATTAGGTGTTGAATAGTCCTTAAAAATCAGTATTATACGCGCCACCACACAGCGGGTCGTTAGCTCAGTTGGTAGAGCAGTTGGCTTTTAACCAATTGGTCGTAGGTTCGAATCCCACACGACCCACCATATTTGGCGGTTTAGAAAATCCGGAAGGCCCACGAAAGTGAGGATTTCCGGGTTTTTTTTTGCCTGCGATTCGGGCATGTCTCCTTTCGGTGCCGTTGCGCTGACACAGGTCAGAATCATCTTTTGCATCACCGGGATATTCTGTAGCCTTGCGCAGCTTCAACGCTGTCCGTGCCTGATAAAACTCACTCTCCCGGCGGTACCCTCAAGCGGTCCGGAGCCGGGTGTATACTCGACTTTCGCGCGAATGCGCCTGCAGGTCTTGCGAACATGACGCAGATTTCCGAACGCCTTCTGGTACAAGCCCACCTCGACGCCAAGCAGCCGAAGCCGCTGACGGTCGAGGAAGAGGCTTATTACCGTTCCGCCATCGCCGCCGAGCTCAAGGCTCAGGACGCGGTGCTGGTTGCCCACTTTTATTGCGATCCGATCATCCAGGCCCTCGCCGAAGAAACCGGCGGTTGCGTTTCCGACTCGCTGGAAATGGCCCGCTTCGGCAACGCCCACCCGGCCAAGACCGTGGTGGTCGCCGGCGTGAAGTTCATGGGCGAAACCGCGAAGATTCTCAACCCGGAAAAACGTGTACTGATGCCCACCCTGGAGGCGACCTGCTCGCTGGACCTGGGTTGCCCGGTGGATGAGTTCTCGGCGTTCTGCGATCAGCATCCAGAGCGCACGGTCGTGGTGTATGCCAACACGTCGGCGGCGGTCAAAGCCCGGGCCGACTGGGTGGTGACATCGAGCTGCGCGCTGGAGATCGTCGAAAGCCTGATGGACAACGGCGAGACCATCATCTGGGGCCCGGACAAGCACCTGGGCACCTACATTCAGCGTCAGACCGGCGCCGACATGCTGCTCTGGGATGGTGCGTGCATCGTCCATGAAGAGTTCAAGTCCAAGCAGCTGGAAGACATGAAAGCGTTGTACCCGGACGCGGCCATTCTGGTGCACCCGGAGTCGCCGACTTCGGTGATCGAACTGGCGGACGCCGTCGGTTCCACCAGCCAGTTGATCGCTGCCGCACAAACGCTGCCGAACAAGACCCTGATCGTCGCTACCGACCGCGGCATCTTCTACAAGATGCAGCAGCTGTGCCCGGACAAGGTCTTCATCGAGGCGCCAACGGCCGGTAACGGCGCGGCATGCCGCAGTTGCGCACATTGCCCGTGGATGGCCATGAACACCCTTGAGCGCACGCTGAAGTGCCTGAAGGAGGGCTCGAACGAGATCTTCGTCGACCCGGCGCTGATTCCCCAGGCGATTCGCCCACTCAAGCGCATGCTCGATTTCACTCAGGCTGCGCGGTTGAAGCTGGCCGGCAACGCCTGACCTTGAGCCACAAACAAAAACGCCCCGATTTGATCGGGGCGTTTTTGCATCTGCAGGATTATTTGGCTTTCTTCGGGACCCGCACCACTTGCGTGTCCGAATAAATGTCATGCCAGGTGCGTTTCTGCTTGTCGTACAGTGACCAGAAGAAGCCAAGGCCTGCGCACAGCCACGACGCGATCGACACCATGAACCGCAGCAGCGCCTGCCACAGGCTGATCGCGGTGCCATCGGCATTCTGTACGCGGATGCCCCACACCTGCATGCCCAGTGTCTGGCCGGCGTGAGTCCAGAACTTGGCGAAGAAGCCAAACAGCACCAGCAGCAGCACGGTGGAGTAGAGCGGGTCGCCGTCCAGCTTGCCGGCGTCGGTCAGCACTCGCAGGCGCTCTTCGCCGATGATCGCGGCCTGGATCATCTTGTAGATCCCGCCGGTGACGATCAGCAGGGCGGTACACAGCAGAAAGTCATAGAACATCGCTGCCAGACGACGACCCAGGCCAACGGCGGGAAAATCGCCCTGGGGGATGAGCAAGTGTTTCGACATGGCAGCCTCTGGACGGAAAGTGAAGCGCCATTTTACGGATTCGCGCGCACAAAAAAGCCCCTGATATCAATATCAGGGGCTTTTTCGTAACAGAAGATCAGCCTTCGGCTTGTACTTCGTCAGCCTGCATGCCTTTCTGGCCCTGCACAGCCACGAAAGTCACTTTCTGGCCTTCTTTCAGGCTCTTGAAGCCGTTGCCCTGAATAGCGCGGAAATGCACGAACAGATCCGGACCGCTTTCTGGAGTGATAAAACCAAAACCTTTCTCGTCGTTAAACCACTTGACGGTACCGCTCTGACGTTGGGACATTTCTTATTTCCTTTGACGCAAAAATTGATGACAGTCTCTTCCTCATGAAAGAGTACTGGGGCTGGTTGCAGGAGAGTAAGAAGACGTCGAACGGGATGTAGCTAACTTGTAGGCTACTGCCCAGGTCACGATTCCAAGCTGACCCATGCAAACACAGTGGACAAACTCTACGCCAACTACAGGAGGAAAAACAAGCCCCGTGAGGGCCCCGGTTTTCCTGTGCTTGCTGGCAGTTAGTCAGTCCATTAGTCGGGCTTATACGATTAGCTTGTTCAATTGTTTTCGAACGTTATAAGCCAAGTTCATATTCGAATCGAATGTAAAGAAAGTGCACTGTTTTATGGCGATTGCGTTACACATTAGTGCACGCATAACGCAATCGCGTTACTTATAGAAACAGTCAATCAACCACGATAGTAGCGTTGTGGAACGAATGGCATTTTGCTTACAAGCATTTGCACCTTTTTCCCACGAACGATGGCCCAGACTGGCGTGTCGAGTGCGACATAGGCGCTGTCGAGGTAACCCATCGCCAATGGCCCACCCAGGGTCGGACCGAAACCGCCGCTGCACACGCTGCCGATGATCTCGCCGGCTTCGTTGACGATTTCTGCCCCTTCACGGACCGGCGTGCGCTCCTGCGGCAACAGGCCGACGCGTTTACGTGCGACACCGTTCTGTTGCTGGCTGAAAACCTGTTCTGCACCCGGGAAACCACCGGCACGTGCGCCATCAGCGCGGCGTGGCTTGGAGATGGCCCACAGCAGGCTCGCTTCGATCGGCGTGGTGTCGGTGTTCATGTCGTGGCCGTACAGGCACAGGCCGGCTTCCAGACGCAGCGAGTCACGGGCACCGAGGCCGATGGCGGCCACTTCCGGTTCGGCGAGCAGGGCGCGGGCGAGTTTTTCCGCATCGGCTGCCGGTACGGAGATTTCGAAACCGTCTTCACCGGTGTAGCCCGAACGGCTGACGAAGCAATCGACGCCCAGCAGTTTCACGCGGGCGAACTGCATGAAGGTCATCTTCGCCACTTCCGGTGCCAGGCGCGCCAGCACGGTCACGGCGGCCGGGCCTTGCAGGGCGAGCAGGGCGCGTTCTTCGAACAATGGCTCGATCTTGCATTGATCGCCGATGTGCTTCTGCAGATGAGCCAGGTCCTGGTCCTTGCACGCGGCGTTGACCACCAGGAACAGTTCGTCGTTGCCCAGATTGGCGACCATCAGGTCATCGAGGATGCCACCGGTTTCGTTGGTGAACATCGCATAGCGCTGCATGCCCACCGGCAGGTCGATGATGTCCACCGGCACCAGGGTTTCCAGGGCTTTGGCGGCATTGGCGCCGGTCAGGCGGATCTGACCCATGTGCGAGACATCGAACAGCCCGGCCTGCTCACGGGTGTGCTGGTGTTCTTTCATCACGCCCAGCGGGTATTGCACCGGCATGTCGTAGCCGGCGAACGGCACCATGCGGGCGCCGAGTTCGATGTGCAGAGCGTGCAGCGGGGTTTTCGACAGTTGTTCGGTGGACATGCGGGACTCCTTGATTCACACCAACCCTCTCCCGGAGGGAGAGGGGGCTAATTAACACTCGATAATGTTGACCGCCAGACCGCCGCGGGCGGTCTCCTTGTATTTGCTTTTCATGTCGGCGCCGGTCTGGCGCATGGTGCGGATGACCTTGTCGAGGGAGACGAAGTGCTGCCCGTCTCCGCGCATGGCCATGCGCACGGCGTTGATCGCCTTGACCGAGCCCATGGCGTTGCGCTCGATGCACGGCACCTGCACCAGCCCGCCAATCGGATCGCAGGTCAGGCCGAGGTTGTGTTCCATGCCGATTTCAGCGGCGTTTTCCACTTGCTGCACGCTGCCGCCGAGGACTTCGCACAACGCACCGGCCGCCATCGAGCAGGCCACGCCGACCTCGCCCTGACAGCCGACTTCGGCGCCGGAAATCGAAGCGTTTTCCTTGTACAGAATGCCGATGGCCGCCGCGGTCAGCAGGAAACGCACCACGCCGTCATCGTTGGCGCCGGGAATGAAGCGCATGTAGTAATGCAATACGGCCGGAATAATCCCCGCCGCGCCGTTGGTCGGCGCCGTAACCACGCGCCCGCCATTGGCGTTTTCTTCGTTGACGGCGAGGGCGTAGAGGTTGACCCAGTCCAGCACCGACAACGGATCGCGCAGCGATGATTCCGGGTTCTTGCACAGTTGCCGGTGCAACGCTGCCGCCCGCCGCTTGACCTTCAGGCCACCCGGCAGAATGCCTTCGTTGCGACAGCCGGCGGCCACGCAGTCCTGCATCACTTGCCAGATTTTCAGCAGGCCGGCGCGGGTTTCCGCTTCCGGGCGCCAGGCGCTTTCGTTGGTTAGCATCACCTGACTGATCGACAGACCGTAGGTGGCGCAGTGACCGAGCAAGTCCTTGGCACTTTTGAACGGGAAGGTCAGCGGTGTGGCGTCTTCGACGATACGGTCGGCTCCGGCCGCATCTTCGTCGACCACAAAACCACCGCCGACCGAGTAGTACTCGCGGCTGCGGATCTGCAATCCCGCTGCATCGAAGGCACGGAAGATCATGCCGTTGGGGTGATAGGCCAACGGCTTGCGGATCATTGCCAGGTGTTCTTTCTCGTTGAACGCGATGCTGTGTTCACCGAGCAGGTTCAAACGCCCGCTGCCGCGAATTTGTGTGAGACGTGCAGCGACGGTTTCGGTATCCACGGTATCCGGGTGTTCACCTCCCAGGCCCAGCAGCACAGCCTTGTCGCTGCCGTGACCCTTGCCGGTGGCGCCGAGGGATCCGTACAACTCGACCCTGACGCTGGTGGTGGCCGACAACAGGTTTTCCCGGCGCAGGCCTTCGACGAAGCGCGCGGCTGCGCGCATCGGGCCGACGGTGTGGGAGCTGGAGGGGCCGATGCCAATCTTGAACAGGTCGAACACGCTTAACGACATGGTTGTTCTCCGGTTTCTTGTTATAGGCACATCAGGCACGCATGAAAGGGGCGGGCGAACCCGCCCCCTCACAGGTCAAGCGTAGCTTTCGATCGACGGGCAGGCGCAGACCAGGTTGCGGTCGCCGAACACGTTGTCGACGCGACCGACCGGCGGCCAGTACTTGCCTTCGATCAACGACGCCACCGGGTACACCGCTTGTTCGCGGCTGTACGGGTGAGTCCACTCGCCGACCAGCTCTGCGGCGGTGTGCGGAGCGTTCTTCAGCGGGTTGTCGTCCTTGTCCAGGGTGCCGTTCTCTACAGCGCGGATTTCTTCGCGGATGCGGATCATGGCGTCGCAGAAGCGGTCCAGCTCTTCCTTGGATTCACTTTCGGTCGGCTCGATCATCAGCGTGCCGGCCACCGGGAACGACATGGTCGGGGCGTGGAAACCGAAGTCGATCAGACGCTTGGCCACGTCATCGACGCTGATGCCGCTGCTGTCTTTCAGCGGACGCAGGTCGAGGATGCACTCGTGCGCCACCAGACCGTTGCTGCCGGTGTACAGCACTGGGTAGTGCTCTTCCAGGCGACGGGAAATGTAGTTGGCATTGAGGATCGCCAGTTGCGAAGCGCGCTTCAGACCTGCGCCACCCATCATACGAATGTACATCCAGGTGATCGGCAGAATGCTCGCGCTGCCGAACGGTGCTGCGCAGACCGCGCCTTCCTTGCGTTCCATGTGGCCATGGCCCGGCAGGAACGGGGTCAGGTGCGATTTCACGCCGATCGGGCCGACGCCCGGGCCGCCACCGCCGTGGGGGATGCAGAAAGTCTTGTGCAGGTTCAGGTGCGAGACGTCGCCGCCGAATTTGCCCGGTGCGCAGAGGCCGACCATCGCGTTCATGTTGGCGCCGTCGATGTACACCTGGCCGCCGTTGTCATGAATGATGCCGCAGATTTCGCGGATGCCTTCTTCGAACACGCCGTGGGTCGACGGGTAGGTGATCATCAGCGCGGCGAGGTGTTCGCGGTGCTCGATGGCCTTGGCGCGCAGGTCTTCGATGTCCACGTTGCCACGGGCGTCGCAGGCGGTCACGACCACGCGCATGCCGGCCATGTTGGCGGTCGCCGGGTTGGTGCCGTGGGCGGACGACGGGATCAGGCAGATGTCGCGACGGTCTTCGCCACGGCTCTGGTGATAGGCACGGATTGCCAACAGACCGGCGTACTCACCTTGGGAACCGGCGTTCGGTTGCAGCGAGATCGCGTCGTAACCGGTGGCGGCGCAGAGCATCGCTTCCAGTTCGTCAGTCAGTTGCTGATAACCGGCGCTTTGCTCGGCCGGGGCGAACGGGTGCAGGGCGCCGAATTCGGCCCAGGTCACCGGGATCATTTCGCTGGCGGCGTTGAGCTTCATGGTGCACGAGCCCAGCGGGATCATGGTGCGATCCAGTGCCAGGTCCTTGTCCGCCAGTTTGCGCAGGTAGCGCATCAGCTCGGTTTCCGAGTGATAACGGTTGAACACCGGGTGGCTGAGGATTGGCGACTGACGCACCAGCGAAGCCGGAATCGTGCTTTGCGCGGCAGCGGCGAGGGCGGCGAAATCAGGCAAAGCCTTGCCGTCGGCGAACAGGCTCCACAGGGTTTCGATGTCGGCCTGGGTGGTGGTTTCGTCGACCGACAGGCCCAGACGCTGGGCATCGATCACACGCAGGTTGATTTGTTGCGCACGGGCCTTGTCGTGCAGCGCGGCAGTTTGCGCGCCGGTGGCCAGGGTCAGGGTGTCGAAGAAGCTGCTTTGCTCGACGGTCACGCCCAGTGCGCTCAGGCCCTTGGCCAGAATCGCGGTCAGGTGATGCACGCGGTTGGCAATCTGGGTCAGGCCTTTCGGGCCGTGGTACACGGCGTACATGCTGGCGATGTTGGCCAGCAGCACTTGCGCGGTGCAGATGTTCGACGTGGCTTTCTCGCGGCGGATGTGTTGCTCGCGGGTCTGCATCGCCAGACGCAGGGCCGGTTTGCCGAAGCGGTCAACCGAAACACCGACCAGACGGCCCGGCATGTCGCGCTTGAACGCATCTTTGGTGGAGAAGTAAGCCGCGTGCGGGCCACCGAAGCCCAGCGGTACGCCGAAACGTTGGGCGCTGCCGATGGCCACGTCGGCGCCGAACTCGCCCGGCGGGGTCAGCAGGGTCAGGGCCAGCAGGTCAGCGGCCACGGCGACCAGTGCGTTGGCGGCGTGGAAGCGCTCGGTCAGTTCGCGGTAGTCGAACACATCACCGTTGCTCGCCGGGTATTGCAGCAGTGCGCCGAAGAACGGCGTCACGTCGGTCAGTTCACGCTCGTCGCCGACCACCACTTCAATGCCCAGAGGCTCGGCACGGGTGCGCAGTACGTCGAGGGTTTGCGGGTGGCTGTGGATCGAGGCGAAGAACTGGTGGCTGCCCTTGTTCTTGCTCAGGCGTTTGCAGAAGGTCATGGCTTCGGCAGCGGCGGTGGCTTCGTCAAGCAGCGAGGCGTTGGCGATCGGCAGGCCGGTGAGGTCGCTGATCAGGGTCTGGAAGTTCAGCAGCGCTTCGAGACGGCCCTGGGAAATTTCTGGCTGGTACGGGGTGTAAGCGGTGTACCAGGCCGGGTTTTCCAGCAGGTTGCGCAGGATCGGCGACGGCGTGTGGCAGTTGTAGTAGCCCTGGCCGATGTAAGTCTTGAACAGTTGGTTCTTGCCGGCGATGCCTTTGATCATCGCCAGGGCATCGGCTTCGCTCAGGCCGTCATCGAGGCCGAGCACGCTGGTGCCCTTGATGCTTTCCGGGATGACGCTGGCGCTCAGGGCTTCCAGCGAGTCGAAGCCGAGGCTGTTGAGCATGGCCTGCTCGTCACCGGCGCGCGGGCCGATGTGACGGGCGATGAATTCATTGGCGGTGCCGAGATTTACTTGGGTCATGTCAGGTTCCTCAGGCTTCGGCTTGGGCTTTGATCAGACGGTCGTAGGCGTCCTGATCCAGCAGCTTGGCAACGGCCGAAGCGTCGGCTGGCTTGAAGCGGAAGAACCAGCCTTCGCCCAGCGGATCTTCGTTGACCAGCTCAGGGCTGTCTTCCAGGGCCGGGTTGGTGGCCAGGACTTCACCGTCCAAAGGCATGTAAACGCCGCTCGCGGCTTTTACCGATTCCACGGTGGCGGCTTCGGCGCCTTTTTCGTAAGCCTGCAATTCAGGCAGTTGCACGAACACCACGTCGCCCAAAGCGTTCTGCGCGAAAGCGGTGATGCCAACGGTGACAGAGCCATCGGCTTCGGCGCGCAGCCATTCGTGATCTTCAGTAAAACGCAACTCGCTCATGGAATCTCCTAGGGGCCAGACTCGTCTGGTGGACGCGGTGGAATACTCGGGCGGCAATGCCCTGATTTTATGAGCGGTTACTTAGCAAGAACGCGGCCAACGTAAAAATATCGTTATAAATCAATTGGTTGATTGATTTGTTGGCGGTCGTGATCGAGCAAGCTGTAGCGAAATCGCTACAGCTTGGAGCGAAGAAAAAAGCTGAAGCGGATCAAAGCCTTGCACGGCGGTGGTCGAAGAAGGGTGTAGCGATATCGTTCCGCTGTAGCGCTTTCAGTACAGATGGAGGTCGCTTTTGGCGGGATTCAGGCTTTTCCCGGAATCCCGTACTTGCGCAGCCGATGGGCAATCGCGGTGTGCGAGGTCTGCAGGCGACTGGCCAGTTGGCGGGTCGAGGGGTAGCTGACGTAGAGTTTTTCCAGCAGCGATTTCTCGAACGCCTCCACGGCTTCTTCCAGGCTGTCGACATCGGTGTCGGTCTGGCGCGCCACCGAGGTGCCGGCGATGTCGAGGTCGCCGATGTCCACCAGACTGCTTTCGCAGATGGCGGCGGCGCGGAAGATCACGTTCTGCAATTGCCGCACGTTGCCCGGCCAGCGGTTGTCGAGCAGCGCCGGGTAAGTGCCCGGGGCGAGTCGGCAGACCGGGCGCTGGATCTGCGCGCAGGCCTGCTGCATGAAGTAACGCGCCAACAACAGAATGTCCTGGCCGCGTTCGCGCAACGGCGGCACTTCGACGTTGAGCACGTTGAGGCGGTAGAACAGGTCTTCGCGGAACAGGCCTTCGCTGACCATTTTTTCCAGGTCGCGGTGGGTCGCGCTGAGGATGCGCACGTTGACCTTCACTTCGCGATCACCGCCCACCCGACGGAAGCTGCCATCGTTGAGAAAGCGCAGCAGCTTGGCCTGCAAGTATGGTGACATTTCGCCGATCTCGTCGAGAAACACCGTGCCCTGGTTGGCCAGTTCCATCAGCCCCGGTTTGCCGCCCCGTTGTGCGCCGGTGAAGGCGCCGGGGGCGTAGCCGAACAGTTCGCTCTCGGCGAGGTTCTCCGGCAGGGCCGCGCAGTTCAGCGCCAGAAATGGCGCGCTGTGGCGGGTGCTGATGGCGTGGCAGGCGCGGGCTACCAGTTCCTTGCCGGTGCCGGTTTCGCCCTGGATCAGCAGCGGCGCATCGAGGGCCGCGACCCGTTGCGCGCGGGCCTTGAGCGTGCGGATCGCCGGGGACTCGCCGAGCAGCGCATCGAAACCTTCGGCATGGTCGTGGTGCAGCGCCGAGAGTTGTTCGCCGATGCGGTTCGGTTGATACAGGGTCAGCAGGGCGCCGGCGTCGGTGATCGGCGTGGCGTCCAGCAACAGGGTCTGGCCGTTGACGGTGATTTCCCGCAGCGGCAGGCGGAAGCCTTGCTCCAGCAAGGTTTCGAGCAGGCCGGGATCGTTGAACAGTTCCGAGACGCTTTCACCGGCCGGCTCGCGACCGTACAAGGCGATCAGCGCCGGGTTGGCCAGCAGCACTTTGCCGGCGCTGTCCAGCGCCAGCACCGGGTCGGTCATTGCTGCGAGCAACGCGTCGAGCTGCAAGTGCCGGCGCTGACCGGGCAGGATGTCGACCACCACCACGGCCTCGACGCCGCGCACTCGAAACAGCGCATCTTTCAGTTCTTCGAGCACTTGCGGGCTGAGGGTCGGGGCGTCGATGTAGACGTTCGGCGGGACCATTTCCACCGCATCCAGATTGAGATTGCGCCCACCGAGTATCGCCAGGACTTCCTGGGTGATGCCGACGCGGTCGATGAAGCTGACGTGGATACGCATGGGGTGGTTCAGTGTTCTGGAGTACGGAGGGGGGCAAGTATGCCTTGGGGCGGGGCTTCAGGTGAAATCCGACGTGAACTTGCGGCGGGTATGCATCTCCTGTGGGAGCGAGTTCGCTCCCACAATGGATCTGTGGTGTGCGGGGTTACTCAAAATGCTCGGGATTGACCGGATCCCCGGATTTCATATTCAACTGCACACGGATGTCTTCAAACATCAAATCGTAATGCTTGTGGACCGAGCCGATCTGGCTGTGGCTCTTGGGGATGCCGTATTTTTCGGCAATCTGCGTCACGTTGCGGGCGAAGTTGTAGGCCTCTTCCTTGGGCAGGAAGAACGGTTCGTTGACCTCTTTGCCCTGGATGGTTCCAACCAGCCGGAACTGTATCCCTTTGCCTTTTTGCGGATCCTGCGACACCTCGTATTCGAGGCGGATGTTGTAGTTGACGTCATCCTGGGTCAACGCGTGCCGTTCGATGTGCAAGTGACCGGGTTCGAACTGGGCCATGGTGTTCTCTCCTTTCAAGGCATGGGAGAAGGGCAGACCCTGGGTCTGCCCCCGGTATTTCTGGTTATCGGTAGGTGATGCCTGGCGCGGCGGTGCTGACCCGCGTGCCGGCGGTGCCCTGGACGATGGCTTCAATGTCTGCCAGCGAACCGATCACCGCAACCTTGCCAGTATGGCGCGCAAATTCACAGGCTGCCTGCACCTTCGGCCCCATGGAGCCGGCAGCGAAGCCCAGGCGTTCGAGTTCGTCCGGGTGAGCCTGGGCGATGGCTTTCTCGGTTGGCTTTTTGAAGTCGATGTACGCCGCGTTGACGTCGGTGGCGATCACCAGCAAGTCCGCTTCCAGCTGTTCGGCGAGCAGCGACGAGCACAGGTCCTTGTCGATGACCGCCTCAATACCTTTGAGGTTGCGCTTCTCGTCATACATGGTCGGGATGCCGCCTCCGCCGGCGCAGATCACGATGCTGCCCTTGTCCAGCAGCCACTTGATCGGGCGGATTTCGAAAATGCGTTTCGGCCGTGGACTGGCCACCACACGGCGGAACTTGTCGCCGTCCGGGGCAATCGCCCAGCCTTTCTCGGCGGCGAGTTTTTCTGCTTCAGCCTTGTCGTAGACAGGGCCGATCGGTTTGGTCGGGTTTTTGAAGGCCGGGTCGTTGGCGTCGACTTCGACCTGGGTGAGCAGGGTGGCGAACGGGACTTCGAAGTCCAGCAGGTTGCCCAGTTCCTGTTCGATGATGTAGCCGATCATGCCTTCGGTTTCGGCACCGAGCACGTCCAGCGGGTAAGGGGTGACGGAGGTGTAGGCGGCTGCCTGCAACGACAGCAGGCCGACTTGCGGGCCATTGCCGTGAGCAATGACCAGTTGGTTGCCGGGATGGATCTTGGCGATTTGCTCGGTGGCGATGCGGATGTTGGCGCGCTGGTTGTCAGCGGTCATCGGCTCACCACGGCGGAGCAGGGCGTTACCGCCCAGAGCTACGACGATACGCATAATGCAGTCCTTTCAGAATTCGGTGAGCCTGCGGGTGCAGCCTTCGGCGGCGCCCGCAGGTCAAAGGTCAACGCTTACAGATCAGCCAGGGTCGACACCAGAATCGCCTTGATGGTGTGCATGCGGTTTTCCGCTTGCTCGAAGGCGATGCAGGCAGGCGACTCGAACACGTCGTCGGTCACTTCGATGCCGTTGGCCAGGTGCGGATACTGCTCGGCGATCTGTTTGCCGACCTTGGTATCGCTGTTGTGGAACGCCGGCAGGCAGTGCATGAACTTGGTGCGCGGGTTGCCGGTGGCTTTCATCAGCTCTTTGTTGACCTGGTATGGCAGCAGTTGCTGGATACGCTCGGCCCAGGCTTCAACCGGTTCGCCCATCGATACCCAGACGTCGGTGTGGATGAAGTCCACGCCTTTGACGGCGGCTTTCGGATCATCGGTCAGCGTGATGCGGGCACCGCTTTCCTCTGCGTATTTCTTGCAGCGATCGACCAGATCGTCGTGGGGCCACAGGGCTTTTGGCGCGCAGATGCGCACGTCCATGCCCAGTTTGGCGCCGACCAGCAGCAGCGAGTTGCCCATGTTGTTGCGGGCGTCGCCCAGGTAGGCGTAGCTGATTTCATGGATCGGCTTGTCGGCGTGCTCACGCATGGTCAGCACGTCGGCGATCATTTGCGTTGGGTGATATTCATCGGTCAGGCCGTTGAACACCGGTACGCCGGCGAACTTGGCCAGCTCTTCGACGATTTCCTGCTTGAAGCCACGGTACTCGATGGCGTCGTACATGCGACCCAGCACGCGGGCTGTGTCCTTCATGCTTTCCTTGTGGCCGATCTGCGAGGAATTCGGGTCGATGTAGGTGACGTTGGCGCCCTGGTCATACGCGGCGACTTCGAACGCGCAACGGGTGCGGGTCGAGGTTTTTTCGAAGATCAGGGCGATGTTGTTGCCCTTCAGGTGTTGTTGCTCGGTGCCGGTGTACTTGGCGCGCTTGAGGTCGCGGGACAGGTCGAGCAGGTAACGCAGCTCACGTGGGGTGTGGTGTTCCAGGCTGAGCAGGTTACGGTTGTGGATATTGAAAGCCATGATGGATCTCCTTGCCCGACACTGTGAAAGCTACTGCGCTCGGAAATACTGCGTTAAAAACAGGCTCGGAATGCTCATTTACAGCCAGTAAACTCCGCTTCCTCGCCTGTTTTTGCCTTGTCTTTCCTTCGCTCGCTACGCTTTCACAGCGCCGGGTCGTTTTAAGTCAAAAAGTTAGTAGTCGATTGGGTCGCGGACGATCGGGCAGGTCATGCAGTGGCCGCCGCCACGGCCACGGCCCAGTTCGCCGGCGCTGATAGTGATGACCTCGACCCCGGCCTTGCGCAGCAGGGTGTTGGTGTAGGTGTTGCGGTCGTAGCCGATGACCACGCCCGGTTCCACGGCCACCACGTTGTTGCCGTCATCCCATTGCTCGCGTTCGGCGGCGAAGCTGTTGCCGCCGGTTTCCACGACGCGCAGTTCCTTGAGGCCCAATACGTCGGCCACCACCTGGATGAACGACTTGTTCTCCCGGCGCACGTCCAGCCCGTAAGGCTTGCTGCTGTCGGGACGGATGATGAACGGCACGATTTCCTTGACCACTTCCGGGAAGACCGTGACCAGGTCGCGGTCGCAGAAGCTGAACACGGTGTCCAGGTGCATCGCCGCGCGGGATTTCGGCAGGCCGGCGACCACGACTTTTTCCACGGCGCCTTTGGCGAACAACGATTGCGCCAGTTGGCCGATGGCCTGACGCGAAGTGCGCTCGCCCATGCCGATCAACACCACGCCATTGCCGATCGGCATGACGTCACCGCCCTCGAGGGTGGCCTGGCCGTGATCCTTGTCCGGGTCGCCGTACCAGACTTCGAAGTCGGCGTTGGTGAACTCGGGGTGGAATTTGTAGATGGCGGTGGTCAGCAGGGTTTCCTGACGACGGGCTGGCCAGTACATCGGGTTGAGCGTCACACCGCCGTAGATCCAGCAGGTGGTGTCGCGGGTGAACTGGGTGTTGGGCAGCGGTGGCAGCAGGAAGCTGGAGTGGCCCAGGTAATCGCGGTACATCTTGATCACGCTGGAGCCTTCGCTTTCCGGCAGGTCTTCACCGGCCACGCCGCCGATCAGGAACTCGGCGAGCTTGCGTGGCTCCAGGCCTTCGAGCCAGCTGCGCACTTCGTTGGTCAGGCCGACGCCGACGGTGTCGGGGGTGATCTTGCGGTCCAGAATCCATTTCAGCGCTTCGGGGTTGGAAACGATGTCGGTCAGCAGGTTGTGCATTTCCAGCACTTCGATCCCGCGTTCGCGCATCTTGGTCACGAAGTCGAAGTGGTCGCGCTTGGCCTGGTTGACCCAGATGACGTCGTCGAACAGCAGTTCATCGCAGTTGTTCGGGGTCAGCCGCTGATGGGCCAGACCTGGGGAGCAAACCATGACTTTGCGCAGTTTGCCGGCTTCGGAATGGACGCCGTACTTAACTTTTTCCGTGGTCATTTCAGTGATCCTCCAGATAACAAATCAGTCAGGGGTTACAGAGTCAGGAAGCCGTCGTAGAGACCGTAGGCGGCCACCAGGGCACCCACGACCACCGCGGCGAAAATCAGCTTCTCGACGTTGGTGAAAACCGGTTGTTTGAGTTCCAGCTTGGCCTTGGCGAACAGGATCGCGCCGGGCGCATAGAGCAGGGCCGAGAGCAGCAGGTACTTCACGCCACCGGCGTAGAGCAGCCAGACCGCATAGATCAGGGCGATGCCGCCGATGATCAGGTCCTTGCGGCGTTCGGCCGCGAAGCCTTCGTAGCTTTCACCACGCACCGCCAGCAGCAGGGCGTAGGCCGCCGACCACAGGTACGGCACCAGAATCATCGAAGTGGCGAGGTAGATCAGCGACAGGTAAGTGCTGGCCGAGAACAGGGTGATGATCAGGAACAGCTGCACCATCGCGTTGGTCAGCCACAGGGCGTTGACTGGCACGTGGTTGGCGTTCTCCTTGCGCAGGAACTCCGGCATGGTGTGGTCCTTGGCGGCGGCGAACATGATCTCCGCGCACAGCAACACCCATGACAGCAGCGCCCCCAGCAGCGAGATGATCAGGCCGACGCTGATCAGCACCGCACCCCAGTGACCGACCACGTGCTCCAGCACGGCGGCCATCGACGGGTTCTGCAGTTTGGCCAGTTCCGGTTGGGTCATGATGCCCAGCGACAGCACGTTCACCAGCACCAGGAACAGCAGCACGGTGATGAAACCGATCACGGTGGCCTTGCCGACGTCCGAACGTTTTTCCGCCCGGGCCGAGAAGATGCTCGCGCCCTCGATGCCGATGAACACCCACACGGTGACCAGCATCATGTTGCGCACCTGGTTCATCACGCTGCCCAGATCCGGGTTTTTCACGCCCCAGATGTCGGCGGTGAAGATGTCCAGTTTGAAGGCGAAGATCGCGATCAGGACGAACAGCAGCAACGGCACGACCTTGGCGACGGTGGTCACCAGGTTGATGAACGCCGCTTCCTTGATCCCGCGCAGCACCAGGAAGTGCACCGCCCACAGCAAAACCGACGCACCGATCACCGCAGCAACGGTGTTGCCTTCACCGAAAATCGGAAAGAAGTAACCGAGGGTGCTGAACAGCAGAACGAAGTAACCGACGTTGCCCAGCCAGGCACTGATCCAGTAACCCCAGGCGGACGAGAAACCCATGTAGTCGCCGAAACCGGCCTTGGCGTAGGCGTAGACGCCGCCGTCCAGGTCAGGTTTGCGATTGGCGAGGGTCTGGAAGACAAAAGCGAGAGTGAGCATACCGACAGCGGTGATGGCCCAACCGATCAGCACGGCACCGACGTCGGCGCTGGCTGCCATGTTTTGTGGCAAAGAGAATATCCCGCCACCGATCATTGATCCGACTACCAGGGCAACCAGTGCACCTAGCCGTAGTTTTCCGGGAGCTTCAGACATTGCATGACTCCATTGCAGGAGAGAAGAGTTCACAGCGTAGTTCTGTTGGCTTTTCAAACAGCTGACTTAGATCAGTGCATGCTCACATTCCATTGTTAATGAATGACTTATGAAACCGCTGCAGGCATAAAGCTATTGTCTGGAAGGCCCGTCCCAGAGGCCTTTGGTCGATGTGGTTGGGAATGGATCCTATTACTTTCGAGTTATCACGCTAGTTGCTTTTCCACTTTTGGCAAATTTTTCACATCTGTTTTCAGTACAGAATTGATTTATTAGGATCAGCGCACAAAACTGTCTTAACGTGCTAGGCGTTAGCGTCATCGGCTATATATAACCGGACGTTTGTTGGCATTACCTGATAAACGTCAGTCAGCTTTATCCGTTTAGTTAATAGTTGTTACAAATAAAAACCTCACCCATCTTTCAAGGAGATTTGAATGTCGCAACCGACGCAAAAGTTGCGCCTTGGCGCGCTGATCGCCCTGGTGGTGGGGTCGATGATTGGCGGGGGGATTTTCTCTTTGCCGCAGAACATGGCGGCTCGCGCCGATGCCGGGGCAATCCTGATCGGCTGGGGGATCACGGCCATCGGCATGCTCACCCTGGCGTTCGTGTTCCAGACCCTGGCCAACCGCAAACCGGAACTGGACTCGGGCGTCTACGCCTACGCCAAGGCCGGGTTTGGCGACTACATGGGGTTCTCGTCGGCGTGGGGCTACTGGATCAGCGCCTGGCTGGGTAACGTCGGGTATTTCGTGTTGCTGTTCAGCACCCTCGGCTACTTCTTTCCGGTGTTCGGTCAGGGCAACACGCCGATCGCAATTGGTTGCGCTTCGGTGTTGCTGTGGGCCGTGCATTTTCTGGTGATGCGCGGGATCAAGGAGGCGGCGTTTATCAACCAGCTGACGACCGTGGCCAAGATCGTGCCGCTGATCATGTTCATCGTCATCGCTGCCGTGGCGTTCAAGGCCGATATCTTTACCCGCGACATCTGGGGCCACAGCAACCCGAACTTCGGCGGGGTGATGGATCAGGTGCGCAACATGATGCTGGTGACGGTGTTCGTGTTCATCGGCATCGAAGGCGCCAGCGTGTATTCGGCGCGGGCCGAGAAACGCGCGGACGTCGGTCGGGCCACGGTGATCGGTTTCATTGGCGTGCTGGCGCTGCTGGTGCTGGTCAACGTGCTGTCGCTGGGGATCATGAGCCAGCCGGAACTGGCGACCCTGCAGAACCCTTCGCTGGCGGCGGTGCTGGAACACATCGTCGGGCCGTGGGGCGCGCTGGCGATCAGCATCGGCCTGGCGATTTCGTTGCTCGGTGCGTTGTTGTCCTGGGCGCTGTTGTGCGCCGAAATCCTCTTCGCCACCGCCAAGGACAAGACCATGCCGGCGTTCCTGAAAAAGGAAAACGCCAACCATGTGCCGGTCAACGCGCTGTGGCTGACCAACGTGATGATCCAGATTTTCCTGCTGATCACGCTGTTTTCCGCCGGCACCTACACCAGTCTGATCTACCTCGCGTCGTCGATGATTCTGGTGCCGTACCTGTGGTCGGCGGCCTATGCGGTGCTGTTGAGCGGGCGGGGAGAAACCTATGAACATGCCTCGGCCGAACGCACCAAGGATCTGCTGATCGGCGGCATCGCCCTGTGCTACGCGGTGTGGTTGCTGTACGCCGGCGGGGTGAAATATTTGCTGCTGTCAGCGCTGTTGTATGCGCCGGGGGTGATTCTGTTCGCCAAGGCCAAGCATGAGCAGGGCGAGCCGCTGTTCACCACGATCGAGAAGGGGATTTTCACCTGCGTCATCGCCGGTGCCGGGCTAGCGGCCTACGGGTTGTACAGCGGTGTGCTGTCGTTGTGAGGCTGCGGCTCGAATACCTGGCGCCCTACGACTGGCCGGCGATGCTCGGGTTTCTCGCGGCGCGGGCGGTGGTCGGGATGGAGACCGTGGTCGATGGCGTGTATTCGCGCAGCATCGGTTTGAACGGTGTGCATGGCACGGTTTCGGTCTGGCCCGGTGATGGCGATGCGCTGGAGGTCGAGCTGGATTTTCCGGATGCGACGGCGGTGCCCGAGATAGTTGTGCGCTTGCGTCGGCTATTCGATCTGGACGCGGATCTGCCGACGATGCAGCGCCATCTGGCGGCGGATCCGCTGCTGGCGCCATTGATTGCCGAACGCCCGGGGTTGCGGGTGCCGGGCGCGTGGGATGGTTTGGAGCTGGCGTTTCGGGCAGTGCTGGGGCAGCAGATTACGGTGGTCGGGGCGATCCGGCTGGCGGGGAAAATGGTGGCGCAGTATGGCGAGCCGTTGCGTTCTTCGGTGTCGGGGCTGACTCACGTCTTTCCTCAGGCGGCGGTTTTGGCGGTCGCTGATCTGGCGGCGCTGGGCATGCCGAAAAGTCGCGGACGCACTTTGTCCGGGGTCGCGCAGGCGTTGCTGGATGATCCGTTGCTGTTTGCCTCCGGGACCGCGCGGTTGCTGGCGCTGCACGGGATTGGCGACTGGACGGCGCAGTACATTGCCCTGCGACAGTTGCGGGACATGGACGGGTTTCCGACCGGCGATGTGGGGTTGCTGCGGGCGCTGGAGGTGCTGGAGGGGGCGCGGATGACGGCGCGGGAATTGACTGCCCGCGCCGAGGACTGGCGACCGTTTCGGGGATATGCGGCGCAGGTGTTGTGGACATCGTCGAGTCGTGCGGATTGATACCCGCACACATTCAAAACCATCGCGGTTGATGTGAACCCAGCTCAGTGGCCGGCAATGCCCAGTGCAACGGCGTCCCGCTGATCTTCAGTGGGGCTTGAAGCCGATGCGCGGGGCCCCAAGGCGTCTGTTCCACCCGCAAGCTCTGATCCTGCTCATCTTCCGGACGCAGCGCTTCGTCCGTCCCCGGCCCATGTTCAATCAACAACTTCGCCGTCCGCGCCAGCGACAATCGCGCCGATCCACCTCGATCACTGCGCAGCCTTTCAGCCAGTAACCGGATCGCACTCGCCGCCATCAGATACCCCGTCGCATGATCCAGTGCCTGCACCGGCAGCGGGGTCGGTTTGTCAGCCTGCTTCCAGCGCTGTCCGGCTTCGGCGATGCCGCTGCTCATCTGCACCAGACTGTCGAAGCCCCGGCGGTTCTGCCACGGGCCGCTCCAGCCGTAGGCATTGAGGCAGACGTCGATCAGCCCCGGCGCCAGTTGCCGGCGACGTTCGGCGCCAAAACCGAGATGCTCAAGCGCATCGGCGCGATAGCCGTGCAGCAAAATGTCAGCATCCTTGAGCAGGCTTTCAAACACCGCGCGATCTGCCGGCTCATGCAGATCCAGCCGCGCACAGCGTTTGCCGAGGGTCACTTCCGGCACTACGCCGGGCTCGTTCCAGGTCGGCGGGTCGATGCGCAGGACATTGGCGCCGAGCCCCGCGAGAAAGCGACTGGCGATCGGGCCGGCCAGTACGCGAGTCAGATCGAGCACCTTGAACCCGGCCAATGGCTGCGCCACCGAGCCTTTCCAGGGTTGATGACCTTCCTCTCCATCACTGAAATGCACCAAGGGCTCGGCATTCACCGCCAGCCCTTGCGGATGCTTCTGCCACTGCGCCCAACTGCGCATTTCGGCGGCGCAGCCCTTGGCATCGACCACCGCTTGCTCCAGATCGGCACTGGCCCATTGCGCGACTTTCGCCGCCATCGCCGCGCGGTCGACACAGGCACCGAGCACGCTTTCGGCGGCGGCGCGGTGATGCGGGGCGTTGGTGTGCAGGCGGATCCAGCCGTCCTTCGTTGCGTAGTCGCCGGCGACCGGATCCCACAGCGGCGGCACTTCCCAGCCGATCGGTCGCAGCGACGTAGCGAACCAGAACGAGGCGAGACGGCGGTCGACTTCAACACCAGGCAAGTCGCCGGTTTGCTGCTGAAGCAGTTCGGCGACTGCCTGTCCGGCAGCGGCAATGCTCGCGCAGGCAAGGTCGGTGACGGCAAACGCCGAAGGCAGGGCGCCTTCGGCGGTGAGCGGAATCGGCGTGCGGGACAAGCCGAGCGCGGCTTGAATGGACGTGAGCAGATCAGTCATCGAAGGCCCTCCGGGAGAGGGCCTGATCATAGATCAGATGACGATCGGTGGGAGGTCAGACGCGGAACTGATCCATCAATTTCATCTGCTGACTGGCCAGGGCATTCAGCTGGCTGCTGATCGCCGCCGATTCGGTGGCCTGTTCGGTCAGGGTTTCGGTGACGGTGCGGATCGCCGAGACGTTGCGGTTGACCTCTTCGGCCACGGCGCTTTGCTGTTCGGCGGCGCTGGCGATTTGCAGGTTCATGTCGCTGATCACGGTCACCGCATCGCTGATCTTGCCGAGAGCGTCCACGGCCTGACGGATCTGCCCGGCATTGTTGTGAGCCTGGGTCTGGCTCGAATGCATGGTCGCGACCACGCCACGGGTGCCGGTCTGGATGCGTTCGATCACCACGCGGATTTCTTCCACCGAATCCTGAGTGCGCTTGGCCAGGTTACGCACTTCGTCGGCGACCACTGCGAAACCACGGCCGCTTTCACCGGCACGGGCCGCTTCGATTGCGGCGTTCAGCGCCAGCAGGTTGGTCTGTTCGGCGATGCTGCGGATCACTTCCAGCACCGAACCGATCTGCTCGCTGTTGACCGCCAGTTCCTCGACTTCGGTCACCGCTTTGCTGACTTCATCGGCCAGTTGATTGATGTCGCGGGTGCTGCGTTCGATGATCGACATCCCGTCCTTGGCCGACTGATCGGCGCCTTTCGCAGCGTTGGCAGCATTCGAGGCGCTGTTGGCCACGTCGTGGGCGGTGGCGCTCATTTCGTTGGAGGCGGTGGCCACCTGATCGATTTCGCGGAACTGCACCTGCATGCCTTCGCTGGTCTGGCGGGCGATTTCCGACGATTGATCGGCGGTGCCACGGGCTTCGGTGATGCTCTGTTTGATCTGGGCGATGGTCGGTTGCAGCTTGTCGAGGAAACGGTTGAACCAGTTCACCAGTTCGCCCAGTTCATCTTTCTTGGTGTAGTTCAGACGCTGGGTCAGGTCGCCTTCGCCGCTGGCGATGTTCTTCAGCATTTCGGCGACGCTGTTGATCGGACGGGTCACACCGGAGGCGGTGAGCCAGATCAGCAGCAGGCCGATCAGACCTGCGATCACGGCCACCGACAGCGCGGTAATCATGCCGGTTTGCTGAGCGTCGTCGAGCACCGCTTGCAGCTTGACCGAGTCGGCCAGGAGCACTTGTTTCGGCAGGTCGATGACTACGCCCCAGGCCCGGGAATTGCCGATCGGATCGACCGGGTACACGGCGCGGATCAGGTCGCCCTGTTCGAGAATCTTCGGTGTACCGGCGCTCAGCAGTTGCAGGATGTCCTTGCCTTCGGCGCCAAGGGTTTCGGCGATGCCTTTGCCGACCTTGGTCGCGTCGGTGCTGTAGGCGCCGAGCACGCCGCTGCCGGAGACGATCAGCATGTGCCCGGCACCGTTGAACAGTTCGCGCTGGGAACCCACGGCCGCTGCTTGCAGGGCGTCGAGGGCGATGTCGATGCCGACCACGCCAATGGCCTTGCCGTCCACCAGCAACGGCACGGAAATGGTGGTCATGAGCATTTCCTTGCCGCCCACGGTGTCGGCGTACGGGTCGAGCAGGCAGGTGCGCTTATTGTCGCGAGGGCAGGTGTACCAACTGTTGTAGGGTGTACCGCTGACGCTGAGGGTGGTCTTGGTCATGTCTTCTTCGACCATGATCGTGTTCAGCGCAGAACCGGCAGCGCGGCTCCAGTAGGTGGCGAAGCGCCCGGCTTCGTTGGACTGGCGCGCCGCGTCGTTGACGAACTCGCTGTCCTTGCCGTCCAGGCCGTTGGGTTCGAAGGCCAGCCAGATGCCGAGCACCTTGCTGTTGCGCTCGAACGCGGTTTTCAGGCTCAGGTTCAACTCTTCGCGCAACGCCCCGGCGTCCAGCGAACGCTTGGCGGCCATGACGCGCATGTCCTTGATCTGGTCGGCCAGTGCGGTGATCACCAGCAGGCTTTCGCCGAAGGTCTTCTGCACTTGCACGGCCTGTTCGGCAGCCTTGGCTTGCAACAGGTTCTGCACGCTGGCGGTGAGCATCTTGCTGCTCGACTCGCTGACCAGTTCGTCGTTCTGGTTGGTCTGGTAGAGGTTGATGCCGACGATCAGCGCAACCACGCCGAGCAGGCACAGGCCGGACAGCAGGACGATTTTCAGGCGAATGGACAGAGAGTCGAACATGGGATGTTCTCGCGAATGAATGAACGGTTGGCTACGGGGCACGGAGTTGCCCGGTTCGCCAAATCCATTCAGCGCCATTCAATGCTCATCGGCGCGGGGCGAGGGTGCATGAGGTGCAAGCCGACGAACGGTCACGGCTAAACGTTTGCGCGGGCAAATGCCCTGAAAAGAAGGGAAAAATCAGGAAATCTTCGGCAACGCTTCCGGTCGAGACCAGATCCACAGATTGCCCATGGTCATGCCGGCAATCGCCAGATACACCGGCCAGCCGTGATCGAGCATCACCAGCATCAGGGTCGCGCACAGCAGCATGCTGACGGTGGCGCTGACCTTGGCCTTGCGGGCGATGATCTTGCCGTTGCGCCAGTTGCTCAGGATCGGCCCGAACAGCCGATGGTTTTCCAGCCAGGCGCTCAGGCGCGGCGAACTGCGGGTGGCAGCCCAGGCGGCAAGCAGAATGAACTCGGTGGTCGGCAGGCCGGGCACGACGATGGCGATCAGGCCGATGCCGAGGCTGACATAGGCGAGCAGGCCGAACAGCAGGCGGGCGAGTCGGGAGGAGGCGGGTTGGGGCATGGGCTCGAGGTGTGTGAGGCGAAACGGGAATTCTACAGGCTGGCGCCATTCCCATGTGGAAGCTGGTTGGCCAGCTCCCCCAGGGTTTTGTGTCGGGCGCGGGATCAGGCCGGTTCGGCTTCTGTGGCGTAAGCCTGTTCCAGCAGCACGGTGAAGCGGTTGAACGCGTCGATCGCGCCTTGCTCGACTTCGGCTTCTTCTTCGGCACTGAATTGCAGCGCGTCGAGGGTGCGCACGAAGCTCTTCCAGCCTTCGGCGCGACCGCCTTCAGGTTCGCCAAGATGACGGGCGCCGAAGGTTTCGCTCAGCTCCAGCGCAACCGCGCGTTTGATCAGGAACGCGGCGCCGAGCTTGGAACCTTCGGACACGAAGATCCAGCCCAGGGCGCGGGCCTTGCTCGGGTTCTTCACCGCGCCGGCCACCGGGGCAGGCACTTCGGTGTCGAGATCGGCGAGGTCGGCCTTGGCCGCTTCGGCGCGGCAGCGGGCCGGCAGGTCAGGGACGATGGCGGTCAGTTCGGCATCGTTGTACAGCGAGACCAGTTCCGACTGGAACAGGTACTGCGCAACCACGAAACGGGCGAAATTGGCGCGAGTCTCGAACGGCGCGTGCGCCTTGACCAGTGCATCGAGCTTGCTGTGCGGCTCGTGGGTGATCTGGTTCAGGCGTTGCGAACGCAGGGCTTTTTCCGGGGTGCTCATGAGATGTCCTTGAAAAGAAGAGGCGCTTGATAACGAGACGTACGGGCAAGCGCCGGACAGTAAAAAAACCTCACGGCGCGGCAATGCACAAGCGCCGTGAGATCAGCCGGATCAGATATCCCAGACCAGGTTGATCGCGAAGTTGCGACCCGGCTGGGTCAGGCGATCAAGGTTGGCCGGTTGTGTCACCGAAGCTTCGCCGACGCTGTCGTAACCGCGCACGTCATCCCACAACCAGTACTTCTTGTCGGTCAGGTTGTAGATGCCGCCGCTGACGGTGACGTCGTCGGTGACCTTGTAATAACCGGCCAGATCGAGAATGCCGAAGCCCGGCGACTTGAACTGGCTGCTGACACCGTCCGGCGACTTGAAGTTGCTGTCGTCGACGCGATCCTTTTTCTTCACCACGGTCCAGCTCAGCAGGCCGCCGTAGTTGTCCTGGTCATAACCCAGACCGAATACGCCGGTCAGCGGATTGACGCTGTTCAACGGCTCGCCGTTGTCGTTGTTGCGTCCGTAGGCGTAGGAGATCGAACCCTGGGTGTACAGGCCTTGCGGCGCGCCGAAGGAATCCAGGTTCAGGCGACCTTTGACTTCGGCACCCTTGATGGTGGCGTGCTTGATGTTGCTGGACTGGAAGGTCAGCTCGCTGTAGCCCGGGGTGACGGCGTCTTCGTTGATGAAGTCGCGGTACTTGTTATAGAACACCGCCACGTCGAACGAGCCTTGATCGAAGTTGCCGCGCAGACCGGTTTCATAGCTTTTGCTTTTTTCCGGTTCCAGGTTCGGGTTCGGTGCCACGTTGTAGCCGGTGGTGCTGTTCTCGAAGCGGCCGTACAGCGCTTTTGCGGTCGGGGTGCGGAAGCCTTCGGCGTACTGACCGTACCAGGTGTAGTTTTCGGTCAGGGCGTAGGTCAGGCCGAATTTCGGCGAGACTTTATGCCAGGTCTTGTTCTCGTCGCTGACCGTGCCTTTGCCGTCGGCAGCCACGGTGTTGAGGAATTCCTGGGTGATGTGCGGCTTGAGCTGGGTGTAGTCGTAGCGCAGGCCTGGCAGGAAGGTCCAGTTGTTCCAGCTGATCTGATCCTGGGCGAACAGGCTGTAGGTGTTGATGGTCGGGTCCGGGAAGTCGCTGGACTTCTTCAGCACGTCGGCCGCACTGGTGGCGCCGATGGCGGTGCAGCCGCGACCGACTGCCAGGCACTTGCCGTCGCCGCTGCGCGAACCGGTGACTTTCTGCTGTTTGATCGTGGTGCCGTAGGTCAGCACGTGATCGGTGTCACCGATGGCGAATGCCTTGTCCAGTTGCGCATCGAACACCCATTGTTTTTCCTCGTAGATCGTGTCGCGGGTACGCAGCACTTTACGGGTCATCGGGTAGTAGAACTCTTCGGTGCTCTGGTCGGTCTTGGCGACCTGGTGGTTGAGGCTCCACTTCACGTTATCGGCCAGCAGGCTGTCGAGGGCGAAGCTGTGCTCCAGGCCGAAACGCTCGCGGGTGACGGTGTCGTTGCCGGTACGCCACTGGTACATGCCGCCGGGCAGCATGCTGTTGGGGATCGTCGGAGCACCATTGAAGAACGGGCCGCCGTAGGCACTTTTCTGATCGGTGTCGCGATCATCCTTGTACTTTTCGTAGGTCAGGCCCAGGCGTGAACCTTCGCTGTAGTTCCAGCCGATCTTGGCCAGTACGTTGGTGGCTTTCACGTCCTCCGGGTTGGCGGCAGTGCGCTCAAGACCGGTGCCGTTGTTGCTGCCGTAGGAATCGGTTTCATGACCGTCGCGCTGACTGTAGTGCAGCAAGCCGTCGAACTGGTCGGCGCGACCGGCGACGGTGGCGGATTTCAGCCAGCTGTCGTCGGCGGAGCTGTAGCCGGTTTTCAGGCGGGCGCCGACGTCTTTGCCGGGCTTGATGATGTCGTCCGGGTCGAGGGTGTAGTAGCTGACGGCGCCGCCGATGGCGTTGCTGCCGTAGAGCACCGAGGCCGGACCACGGAGGATTTCGACGCGTTTGACGATTTCCGGGTCGACGTAGTTGCGCTGGGTCTTGGCGTACGGGCCGTTGAAGAAACCGTCGGGTACTTCGACACCATCGACCTGAGTCAGGATGCGGTCACCGTCGATGCCGCGAATGTTGTAGCCGCTGATGCCGCCGCGCTGGCCGGCGCCGCCGACAGACACGCCCGGCTCGTAACGCACCAGATCCTTGATGGTGTTGACGTTGTTGCGGTCCAGGTCCTGACGGGTCTGCACGGTGACGGTGGCTGGCACGCTGCTCACCGACTGTTCCTGACGGGTGGCGCTGATAGTCACCTGATCGAGGTTGAGTGCGCCGCTGTTGTTGCGCTTTTCCAGCACGACGTTGTTGTTGCTCAGTTTGCGGAAGCTCAGGTTGGTCCCCACCAACAGGCGCTCCAGGGCTTTTTCCGGTGGCAGCGAACCGCGCACGCCCGGCGACGACACGCCTTGACCCAGTTCCGCCGGCAAGCCGACCTGCCAGCCCGTGACGGCGGTGAAGGCATTGAGCGCCGACACCAGCGATTGCTGGCCGATGGCGAACGAGTAATCGCCCATGTTGCGTGCCGGTTGCTCGGTGGCTGCCATCAACGGCGCGGTGCCGGCCATCAGGATGGCAGCGGTCAGCAGCGACAGCACGCGGGAAGGGGAAGAAGTCTGGCGGGTAAGGCGTGAGGACATCGATAGCGCTCCGTGTCGCACGAATCTTTATAGGTGCTGATTGGTATCGCGAGATGCGAATCAATTGCATTGGCTATAACGAGACGAACGAGCTTCGGCTATCGAGTAAAAATAATTCTCATTTAGTTCAAAATCACCAGCGCCGGGAATTCCTGAAGCTTGGCCGAGGTGATGTGAGCGAGCGAACGCACTACGTCCAGCGGTTGGTCGAGACGGTAATTGCCGGTGACGGCGACGTCGGCCAACTGTTCGTTGGTGTTGATAATGAAGCCCGGGTAGTAGCGGCGCAGTTCGGCCAGCACCTGGTTCAGCGGGCAGTTCTCGAAGATCAGCCGACCCTGCACCCACGCCAGATCGGTGGCGGCATCGACCTTGGCCGGGCGGTCGAAACCATTCGGGCCGATGCGGATGCTTTCCCCGGCGGACAGCCGCACCCGGGCATCGTCACGGGTCGCGCGCAGATCGACATCGCCGCGCTGCACCCGCACCTGTGCCACGCCGTCCAGATAACGCACGGCGAACGCGGTGTCGCGCACGCTGGCCTTCACCGGCCCGGCGTCGATTTCCAGCGGCTGACCACGGTTGGCCGGGACCTCGAAAAACGCTTCGCCCTGATACAGGCGCGCCACCCGCTGCCGATCGTTGATCGTGCTGGAGAAGGCGGAATTGGTGTTTAGCAGGACTTTCGAGCCGTCCTCAAGCTGCAGCCGTTGCCGCTCGCCGACCACGGTCAGGTGATCGGCCTGCAAACGCATCGGCAGGTTGCTGAAACTGAACAGGCCGAGCATCAGCACGGCGGCGGTGGCCAGCGGTTTCCAGTGCGGACGCAGACGTGTGAGGACGGTGACTTTCTTCGGTTTGGCCGCGAGGTTCTGCGCGCACTGGGCGATTTGCGGGCCGTCCCAGATTGCCTGGGCCTTGGCGAATGCCTGGGCGTTCAGCGGATCGGCCGCCAGCCAGGCATGAAATTGCCGGGTCTGCTCCTCGTCCGGGCTGCCGAGCACGATGAGCCAGTCCAGAGCCTGGTCCATTGCGTTGGCGGCGTCCTGCGCCGTGTCGGGCGAAGGAGGGCGGTGGGTGTCCGTCACGGTGTTTCCTCGGCAGTGTCTGTGCACGGCTGTTTTTTTAGTGAAGCGTAAAAGTCGGGCAAGGGTAACAAAGCCCGATGATCAGTGCAGTCGATCCTGGCACTTAGAGAAAAAACCTACAGCATCAGTCGCCATTCAAGCGCTCGGCGACACCGATGCAAATGGTCATGATCAGTTTGAGTTCTTTCTGCACCGTGCTGAGGGACACGCTGAGTTCTTCGGCGATCTCCTGATAGCTGTGCCCGTGCAAGCGGCTGAGGATGAAGATTTGCTGCTGACGGGGGCTGAGTTCACCGAGGCTCACGTTCAGGCGCTCCAGCAATTGTTCGGCGTGGGCGGCGTCTTCGGCGCTGCTGGCGGGGGCGGCGACGCTGTGCACCACGTCCTGCGGCACGTCGTCGACCATGGTGCGCGAGTGAATCTTGCGCGCACGCAAATGGTCCAGCGCCAGATTGCGCGCGGTCTGGAAGACAAAGGGTTCAAGGTGGTCGATGGCCCGTTCGCTCAGCGCCCGGGTGACGCGCAGGTAGGTTTCCTGCAACAGGTCTTCGGCGGTGCTGTGGTTGTTGACCATTCGTTCCAGCGTTCGCAGCAGTGAAGTGCGCTGGGCGAGGAAAACGTGATTGAACTGCGACTGACTCACGGGAGGACCTGATCCATTTCGAGCGAATGATAATGCTTATCATCCGCCCGAGTGGTCAAGTGTTGATTTGTCAAAGGTTGGTAAAGCTATTGCTCGCTCTCAAAACGGCGGCAGCGGTTTTATTCCGCGTTGCACAGCGCCAGGCAGTTATCGAGCATGCGGTTGGAGAAGCCCCACTCGTTGTCGTACCAGGCCAGCACTTTCAGCAGTTTGCCGCTGGATTTGGTGTGGTTGGCGTCGAAGATCGACGACAGCGGGTTGTGGTTGAAGTCGCTCGATACCAGCGGCAGGGTGTTGTAGCCGAGGATTTTCGAATGCTGGCTCGCGGCTTTCATCAGCGCGTTCACTTCATCGGCCGAGGCTTCGCGCTTCAGCTGCACGGTCAGGTCAACCAGCGACACATTGATCACCGGCACGCGCACGGCCATGCCGGTCAGCTTGCCTGCCAGTTCCGGCAACACCAGGCCCACGGCTTCGGCAGCACCGGTCTTGCTCGGGATCATGTTCTGGGTGGCGGAGCGGGCGCGGTACGGATCGGTGTGATAGACGTCGGTCAGGTTCTGGTCGTTGGTGTAGGCGTGAATCGTGGTCATCAGACCGCTTTCGATGCCCAGTTCGCGGTGCAGCACCTGGGCCACCGGGGCCAGGCAGTTGGTGGTGCACGACGCGTTGGAAATGATTTGGTGCGACTGACGCAAAATATCGTGGTTCACACCATAAACAACGGTGGCATCGGCGCCTTTGGCCGGGGCCGAGATGATGACTTTGCGCGCACCGGCAGTAATATGCGCGGCGGCTTTGGCACGGTCGGTGAACAGACCGGTGCATTCGAATACCACATCAATCTTTTCCGCAGCCCACGGCAGTTCGGCAGGGTTGCGGATGGCGCTGACCGAAATGCGGTCACCGTTGACGGTCAGACTCTCGTTGTCATGCGCAACTTCAGCATCGAACGTGCCGTGAACGGTATCGTATTTGAGCAAGTGCGCATTCATCGCGCTGTCGCCCAGATCGTTGATGGCGACGATCTGCAAATCCTGACGATAGCCTTGGGTATACAGTGCGCGCAGGACATTACGGCCGATGCGGCCAAAACCATTGATTGCGATTCGAAGAGTCATTGAACAGCGCCGCCGTCGTTTTGTTGTTGGAATTACAAGATTATTCGCATAAAAATAGAAAACAAGCCTTTTTAGTGGCAATATTTTGTTTTATCTACAACGAGTGACCTGAATCAACTGGTCCGAATGATCAAGAAAACCGCTCGTCATCCCACGCGAACGGGCTTTTGATCAGCATAGACAATCAGGTCGCCACATCCGTTAGCCTGGAGTTCTACACATGCATCCCCGCGTTCTTGAGGTCACCGAACGGCTTATCGCCCGCAGCCGCGCCACGCGTCAGGCTTACCTTGCGCTGATTCGCGGCGCTGCCACTGACGGGCCGATGCGCGGCAAGCTGCAATGCGCCAACTTCGCCCACGGCGTGGCCGGATGCGGCAGCGAAGACAAGCACAGCCTGCGGATGATGAACTCGGCGAACATCGCCATTGTTTCGTCGTATAACGACATGCTCTCGGCGCACCAGCCGTATGAAGTCTTCCCGGAACAGATCAAGAACGCCCTGCGCGAAATCGGCTCGGTCGGCCAGTTCGCTGGCGGCACGCCTGCCATGTGCGACGGCGTGACCCAGGGCGAGCCGGGCATGGAACTGAGTCTGCCGAGCCGCGAAGTGATCGCGATGTCGACGGCGGTGGCGCTGTCCCACAACATGTTCGACGGCGCACTGATGCTCGGCATCTGCGACAAGATCGTGCCGGGCCTGATGATGGGCTCCCTGCGTTTCGGTCACCTGCCGACGATCTTCGTACCGGGCGGGCCGATGGTTTCGGGGATTTCCAACAAGGAAAAAGCCGACGTGCGGCAGAAGTACGCCGAAGGCAAGGCGACCCGCGAAGAGCTGCTGGAATCGGAAATGAAGTCCTACCACAGCCCGGGCACCTGCACGTTCTACGGCACCGCCAACACCAACCAGTTGCTGATGGAAGTCATGGGCCTGCACTTGCCGGGCGCGTCCTTCGTCAACCCGAACACGCCGCTGCGTGATGCCCTGACCCGCGAAGCCGCGCATCAGGTCACGCGCCTGACCAAACAGAACGGCAACTTCATGCCGATCGGCGAAATCGTCGACGAGAAGGCGTTGGTCAACTCGATCGTCGCGCTGCACGCCACCGGCGGTTCGACCAACCACACCCTGCACATGCCGGCCATTGCCATGGCGGCAGGCATTCAACTGACCTGGCAGGACATGGCCGACCTCTCCGAAGTCGTGCCGACCCTGAGCCACGTCTATCCGAACGGCAAGGCTGACATCAACCACTTCCAGGCCGCGGGCGGCATGTCGTTCCTGATCCGCGAGCTGCTCGAAGCCGGCCTGCTGCACGAAGACGTCAACACCGTGCTCGGCCACGGCTTGAGCCAGTACACCAAGGAGCCGTTCCTCGATAACGGCAAACTGGTGTGGCGCGAAGGCCCGACCGACAGCCTCGACGAAAACATCCTGCGCCCGGTGGCCCGTGCGTTCTCGGCAGAGGGCGGCCTGCGCGTGATGGAAGGCAACCTCGGTCGTGGCGTGATGAAGGTGTCCGCCGTGGCGCTGGAAAACCAGATCGTCGAAGCGCCGGCCATGGTGTTCCAGGATCAACAGGATCTGGCCGACGCCTTCAAGGCCGGTTTGCTGGAGAAGGACTTTGTCGCGGTGATGCGCTTCCAGGGCCCGCGTTCCAACGGCATGCCGGAACTGCACAAGATGACGCCGTTCCTCGGCGTGCTGCAGGATCGCGGCTTCAAGGTTGCGCTGGTGACGGACGGACGCATGTCCGGCGCGTCGGGGAAAATCCCGGCGGCGATCCACGTCAGCCCCGAAGCTTATGTCGGCGGCGCTTTGGCTCGCGTGCAAGAGGGCGATATCATCCGCGTCGATGGCGTCAAAGGCACCCTGGAACTCAAGGTGGACGCCGCCGAATTTGCAGCGCGCGAACCCGCCAAAGGCCTGTTGGGCAACAACATCGGCAGCGGCCGCGAACTGTTTGGCTTCATGCGTTTGGCCTTCAGCTCGGCAGAGCAGGGCGCCAGCGCCTTCACTTCTGCCCTGGAGACGCTTAATTGAAACTGGCTTTGGTCGGTGACATCGGAGGCACCAACGCGCGGTTCGCGTTGTGGAAAGATCAGCAGCTCGAATCGGTGCAGGTGCTGGCCACGGCTGACCATGCCAGCCCGGAAGAGGCGATCAGCCTCTACCTGAGCGGGCTCGGCCTGGCGCCGGGCGCCATCGGTTCGGTGTGCCTGTCGGTGGCAGGTCCTGTGAGCGGCGATGAATTCAAGTTCACCAACAACCACTGGCGCCTGAGCCGCAAGGCGTTCTGCCAGGCGTTGCAGGTCGAGCAGTTGTTGCTGATCAATGATTTCTCGGCGATGGCGTTGGGCATGACCCGATTGCAGCCCGGCGAATTCCGCGTGGTCTGCGAAGGCACGCCGGAACCGTTGCGTCCGGCGGTTGTGATTGGTCCGGGCACTGGTCTGGGCGTCGGCACGTTGCTCGATCTGGGCGAAGGCCGGTTTGCCGCATTGCCGGGGGAGGGCGGCCACGTCGATCTGCCGCTGAGCAGCCCGCGTGAAACGCAACTGTGGCAGCACATCCACAACGAAATCGGCCACGTCAGTGCGGAAACCGCGTTGAGCGGCGGCGGTTTGCCTCGGGTGTACCGGGCGATCTGCGCGGTGGATGGCCATGAACCCAAACTCGATACGCCGGAAGCGATCACCGCCGCCGGTCTTGCGGGCGACCCGATTGCCCTGGAAGTGCTGGAGCAGTTCTGCTGCTGGCTCGGTCGCGTGGCCGGCAACAACGTGCTGACCACCGGCGGCCGAGGCGGGGTGTACATCGTTGGCGGCGTGATTCCGCGGTTTGCCGATTTCTTCCTCGAAAGCGGTTTTGCCCGCAGCTTCGCCGACAAGGGCTGCATGAGCGATTACTTCAAGGGGATTCCGGTGTGGCTGGTGACGGCGCCGTACTCGGGTCTCGTCGGTGCAGGAGTCGCGCTCGAACAATCCGGTCAATGATCATTCCCACGCCGAGCGTGGGAACCATCAGCACATCAGGCATAATCCGCCCAATTCCAACAACAAGGATGCCTTCGAAGTGAGTTCAGTCAACAAGTCGATTTTGTTGGTCGATGACGACCAGGAGATACGCGAGTTGCTGGAAACCTACCTGACCCGCGCGGGTTTTCAGGTACGGGCCACGGCCGACGGCGCCAGCTTCCGCCAGGCGCTGAACGAGGCGCCGAGCGATCTGGTGATTCTTGATGTGATGCTGCCCGATGAAGACGGCTTCAGCCTGTGCCGCTGGGTGCGCCAGCATCCGCGTCAGGCTCAGGTGCCGATCATCATGCTGACTGCCAGTTCCGACGAGGCCGATCGGGTGATCGGTCTGGAACTGGGCGCCGACGACTACCTCGGCAAACCCTTCAGCCCCCGCGAACTGCAAGCCCGGATCAAAGCCCTGCTGCGCCGCGCCCAGTTCGGTCAGGAACGCAGCGGCAGTGAAGTGCTGGCGTTCGACGAGTGGCGGCTGGACATGGTCAGCCATCGGCTGTTTCACACCGACGGCGAGGAAGTGATTCTGTCCGGTGCCGACTTCGCCCTGTTGAAACTGTTCCTCGATCACCCCCAGGAAATCCTCGATCGCGACACCATCGGCAACGCCACCCGTGGCCGCGACCTGATGCCGCTTGATCGCATCGTCGACATGGCCGTCAGCCGTTTGCGCCAGCGTCTGCGCGACACCGAAAAGCCGCCGCGGCTGATTCGTACGGTGCGTGGCAGCGGCTACCAACTGGCAGCCAACGTGGTTGCCGGCAATGGTCACTGAGTTCCTGCGCAACACCGCACGCAAAGTGCCGATGCCCCGTTCGCTGCTCGGGCGGATGCTGCTGCTGACGTTGCTCGCGGTGTTGTTCGCCCAGACGCTGTCCAGTGTGATCTGGGTGTCCCAACTGCGCGCGACCCAGCTCGAAGGCCTGGTCACCAGCGCCCGCAGCCTCGCCCATTCGATGACCGCCAGCGTCAGCTATTTCCGCTCGCTGCCGGTGGCCTATCGGCCGCTGGTGCTCGATCAGTTGCGCAGCATGGGCGGCACGCGTTTTGTGGTGACGCTGAATGACAAACCGCTGGGCATGGACGTGTTGCCGGTGACGCCGCGCAAGGCGGCGGTGCTTCAGGCGGTGGATGAGGTGCTGCGTCAGTCGTTGGGCCAGGACACCGATATTCTGGTGACCTTCGTCAGCCCCGATGACCTGCGGATCTTCAATGCCGGGTTGAAACTCGATGAGTTGCCGCGCTCCTGGGCGCATTACGCGCTGACCCTGGAACCGGTGAATCCGCCGGTGCTGGTGACCCAGATCCAGTTGGCACCGGGTGAATGGCTGTACATCGCCTCGCTGTTGCCCGAGCCCTACACCAGTCTCGAAGAGCAAGGCCTGCCGACCCAGCAGGTGTGGTTTATCGTGTTCACCAGCGGCTTTCTGCTGTTGTTCATCGGCCTGCTGGTGCATTGGCAGAGCCGGCCGCTCAAGCGTCTGGCGCGGGCCGCGCGGGACTTGTCGCTGGGCGCCGACGTCGAGCCGGTGGCCGAGGGTGGCGGCAGCGAAGTGGTCGAGGTGGGCCGCGCCTTCAACACCATGCGCGAGCGCATCAGCCGTTACCTGACCGAGCGCAGTCAACTGTTCAGCGCGATTTCCCATGACCTGCGCACGCCGATCACCCGCCTGCGTCTGCGGGTCGAACTGCTGGAAGACGAACAACTGCAAACCAAGTTCGGCCGCGACCTGGATGAGCTGGAGCTGCTGGTCAAAGGCGCGCTGCAATGCGTGAAAGATACCGACATCCACGAGAACATCGAGCCGGTGGATCTCAACCATGTGCTCGACTGCCTGGTGGAGCCGTATCTGGCGCCCAACGGCAATGGCCGCGTCACCCAGCAGGGGCGGGCGCTGGCGGCGTATCCGGGCAAGCCGTTGGCGCTCAAGCGCTGCATTGGCAACTTGATCGACAATGCGCTGAAGTACGGGCAGAACGCGCATCTGCATATCGATGACGACGAGAGTGCGTTCGTGCTGCATGTCGACGACGAAGGCCCGGGCGTGCCGGAGCAGCGGCTGGAGCAGGTGTTCGAACCGCACTTCCGGCTGGCGGGGCAGCAGCAGGGGTATGGGCTTGGATTGGGGATCGCCCGCAACATTGCTCATAGCCATGGCGGTGAAGTGACGTTGCAGAACCTGCGTGAGGGTGGATTGCGCGTGACCCTGCAATTGCCGCGTTCGGCGGATTGATCTGAATGTCACCGATCGGTGACAAAACCCGTCCCCTTCGTTACAAGCCCACCTCGGCCCGTTGTTTAGACTGCCCGCAGTCATAACAACAAAAAAGGCCTTCCATGGATCACTTCAATCCGGGCTTCAGCAGTTGGCTGAACGCCCCTGCCCACCAGCAATGGCTCGCCGACGAAGGCCTGCGCCTGCTGGCATTTGCCAAGGCTTCGCGACTGCCCGAAGGCTTCGGCAATCTCGATGAGCGCGGCCAGCTTCAGGCCGGTGCGCAAGCCGAAACCATGAACACCGCGCGCATGACCCACAGCTTCGCCATGGCCCATATTCAGGGCCTGCCGGGGTTTGCCGAGCTGGTCGATCACGGCATCCAGGCGTTGCGCGGCCCGTTGCGCGATGCGCTGCATGGCGGCTGGTTTGCGGTTGCCGAACACCGTGATGGCAACACCGGCAAGAACGCCTATCTGCATGCTTTCGTGGCCCTCGCGGCCAGTTCCGCTGTGGTCGCCCAGCGTCCTGGCGCACAGGCGTTGCTGGATGACGCCATCGACATTATCGACACGTATTTCTGGAGCGAAGAAGAGGGCGCCATGCGCGAATTCTTCAATCGCGACTGGCGTGAAGAGGAAGCCTATCGCGGCGCCAACAGCAACATGCACGCCACCGAAGCGTTCCTCGCGCTGGCCGATGTCACCGCAGACCCGCGCTGGCTGGTACGTGCGCAGCGCATCGTCGAGCGGGTAATTCATGGTCACGCCGCCGCCAACGACTACCTGGTGATCGAGCATTTCGACCGAAACTGGCAGCCGCTGCGTGAATACAACCACGACAATCCCGCCGACGGTTTCCGTCCTTACGGCACTACGCCGGGCCACGGTTTCGAATGGGCGCGACTGTTGCTGCACCTTGAAGCGGCGCGGGTCCAGGCCGGGATGCTCACGCCGGGCTGGCTGGCCACCGATGCGCAAAAGCTGTTCGAGAATAACTGCCTTCATGGCTGGGACGTCGATGGCGCCCCGGGCATCGTCTACACCCTCGACTGGGACAACAAAGCGGTGGTGCGCCATCGCCTGCACTGGACCCACGCCGAGGCCAGCGCTGCTGCCAGTGCCTTGCTCAAACGTACCGGCGATGCGCAGTACGAAACCTGGTACCGACTGTTCTGGGAATTTTGCGAAGCGAATTTCATCGACCGTTGCGATGGCAGCTGGCATCACGAACTCGATCCGCAAAACCACCCAAGTGCCGATATCTGGGCGGGCAAACCGGATCTGTATCACGCCTGGCAGGCGGTGCTGATCCCGCGTCTGCCGCTGGCGCCGAGCATGGCGACTGCGCTGGCACAGTTGTCCCGGCCCGTTCCTGTGTAACCATGCGGTGACATTTGCGCGTCCCTTCGTTACCTGCGAAGGGAAGCGCTCTGTTTAAACTCGTGTGCAGCGCAAGCACCAGACTTGCATGCATAACAACAAGAAAGGTACATCTCAGATGAATGCGATTTCTCGCCTCGCTACTGTCATTTCTGTCGCCTCCCTGTTCCCGCTCGCTGTGCTGCCCCTGAGTGTTTCCGCTGCCGAATCCAAAGGTTCGGTGGAAGTCGTGCATTGGTGGACGTCCGGTGGCGAAAAAGCTGCTGTCGATGTGCTCAAGGCACAAGTGGAAAAAGACGGTTTCACCTGGAAAGACGGCGCTGTCGCCGGTGGTGGCGGTGCGACTGCCATGACCGTGCTGAAAAGCCGTGCCGTCGCCGGCAACCCGCCGGGCGTTGCCCAGATCAAAGGCCCGGACATCCAGGAATGGGCGTCGACCGGTCTGCTCGACACTGACGTGCTGAAGGACGTTTCCAAGTCCGAGAAGTGGGACAGCCTGCTCGACAAGAAAGTCTCCGACACCGTGAAGTTCGAAGGTGATTACGTAGCCGTTCCGGTGAACATTCACCGTGTGAACTGGCTGTGGATCAACCCGGAAGTCTTCAAGAAAGCCGGTATCGAAAAAGCCCCGACCACCCTCGCAGAATTCTACGCCGCCGGTGACAAGCTCAAGGCTGCGGGTTTCATTCCGCTGGCCCACGGCGGCCAGCCTTGGCAGGACAGCACCGTGTTTGAAGCGGTCGTGCTGTCGGTGATGGGCGTTGATGGTTACAAGAAAGCCCTGGTCGACCTGGACAACGCTGCCCTGACCGGTCCGGAAATGGTCAAGGCCCTGACCGAGCTGAAGAAAGTCGCGACCTACATGGACCAGGACGGCAAAGGCCAGGACTGGAACCTGGAAGCGGCCAAGGTCATCAACGGCAAGGCCGGCATGCAGATCATGGGTGACTGGGCCAAGTCCGAATGGACCGCCGCCAAGAAAGTCGCCGGCAAGGATTACGAGTGCGTAGCCTTCCCGGGCACCGACAAGGCGTTCACCTACAACATCGATTCCCTGGCCGTGTTCAAGCAGAAGGACGCGGGCACCGCGGCCGGTCAGCAGGACATCGCCAAAGTCGTGCTGGGTGAAAACTTCCAGAAAGTCTTCAGCATCAACAAGGGCTCGATCCCGGTGCGCAACGACATGCTCGCCGACATGGGCAAGTACGGTTTCGACTCCTGCGCCCAGACCGCTGCCAAGGACTTCCTGGCAGACGCCAAGAACGGCGGCCTGCAGCCGAGCATGGCGCACAACATGGCGACCACGCTGGCCGTACAGGGTGCGTTCTTTGATGTCGTGACCAACTACATCAACGACCCGAAAGCCGACCCGGCCGACGCTGCGAAGAAACTCGGCACCGCCATCAAGGCTGCCAAGTAACACCAGCGTAGAGCAGCAGCCAGCTTCAAGTCGCGCATCGGCTTGAGGCTGGCAGCTTGCAGCGGTCCCTCATCTTCTTTACTGGATCTTCCCATGAGTTCTGTTGCTGTGTTCAGCAAGGCCTCGCCGTTCGACGCATTGCAGCGCTGGCTACCGAAACTGGTGCTGGCGCCGAGCATGTTCATCGTTCTGGTGGGCTTCTATGGCTATATCCTCTGGACGTTTGTCCTGTCGTTCACCACGTCGACCTTCCTGCCGAACTACAAGTGGGCAGGGCTGGCGCAATACGCGCGGCTGTTCGACAACGATCGCTGGTGGGTGGCGAGCAAGAACCTGGCCGTGTTCGGCGGCATGTTCATCGGCATCACCCTGGTGATCGGCGTGACACTGGCGATTTTCCTCGACCAGAAAATCCGTCGTGAAGGCTTCATCCGCACCATTTACCTGTACCCGATGGCGCTCTCGATGATCGTCACCGGTACCGCGTGGAAATGGCTGCTCAACCCGGGCATGGGCCTGGACAAATTGCTGCGGGACTGGGGCTGGGAAGGCTTCCGTCTCGACTGGCTGATCGACCCGGATCGCGTGGTGTATTGCTTGGTGATCGCGGCGGTCTGGCAAGCGTCGGGCTTCATCATGGCGATGTTCCTCGCTGGTCTGCGTGGCGTTGATCAGTCGATCATCCGTGCCGCCCAGATCGACGGCGCGAGCATGCCGCGCATCTACTGGAAAGTGGTGCTGCCAAGCCTGCGTCCGGTGTTCTTCAGTGCGGTGATGATCCTGGCGCACATTGCGATCAAGAGCTTCGACCTGGTGGCGGCCATGACGGCCGGCGGCCCGGGTTATTCCTCCGACCTGCCGGCGATGTTCATGTACTCGTTCACGTTCAGTCGTGGGCAGATGGGCATGGGCTCGGCCAGTGCGATTCTTATGCTCGGTGCGATCCTCGCGATCATCGTGCCTTACCTGTACTCCGAGCTGAGGACCAAGCGCCATGACTAGTCTCGCTGCCAAACCTTCCATCAACCTGAGCCGCATCGCGATCTACGCGGTGCTGATCCTCGCGGTCCTGCTGTATCTGGTACCGCTGGTGGTCATGCTGTTGACCAGTTTCAAGACCCCGGAAGACATCTCCACCGGCAACCTGCTGAGCTGGCCGACCGTGGTCAGCGGCATCGGCTGGGTGAAAGCCTGGGCGACTGTTGACGGTTACTTCTGGAACTCGATCAAGATCACCGTTCCGGCTGTGATCATCTCCACCGCCATCGGTGCGTTGAACGGCTACGTGCTGTCGTTCTGGCGCTTCCGCGGTTCGCAGCTGTTCTTCGGCCTGTTGCTGTTCGGCTGCTTCCTGCCGTTCCAGACCGTGCTGCTGCCGGCGTCGTTCACCCTCGGCAAGATGGGCCTGGCGAGCACCACCACCGGCCTTGTGTTCATCCATGTGGTCTACGGTCTGGCGTTCACCACGCTGTTTTTCCGTAACTACTACGTGAGCATTCCGGATGCGCTGATCAAGGCGGCACGCCTGGACGGTGCAGGGTTCTTCACCATCTTCCGCATGATCATCCTGCCGATGTCGACGCCGATCATCATGGTCTGCCTGATCTGGCAGTTCACCCAGATATGGAACGACTTCCTGTTCGGTGTGGTGTTCTCCAGCGGTGATTCGCAACCGATCACGGTGGCGCTGAACAACCTGGTCAACACCAGCACCGGGGCCAAGGAATACAACGTGGACATGGCGGCGGCGATGATCGCCGGGCTGCCGACCCTGCTGGTCTATGTGGTCGCAGGCAAGTATTTCGTGCGCGGGCTGACGGCCGGCGCAGTCAAGGGGTAATCATGGCTACGCTCGAACTTCGCAATGTAAACAAGACCTACGGTGCCGGCCTGCCGGACACCCTGAAGAACATCGAACTGTCGATCAAGGACGGTGAGTTCCTGATCCTTGTCGGGCCTTCGGGCTGCGGCAAGTCGACCCTGATGAACTGCATCGCCGGCCTGGAAACCATCACCGGCGGCGCGATCATGATCGGTGACCAGGACGTCAGCGGCATGAGCCCGAAAGATCGCGACATCGCCATGGTGTTCCAGTCCTACGCGCTGTACCCGACCATGAGCGTGCGCGAGAACATCGAGTTCGGTCTGAAGATCCGCAAGATGAGCCAGTCGGCCATCGACGAAGAAGTCGCCCGCGTGGCCAAGCTGCTGCAGATCGAGCACCTGCTCAATCGCAAGCCGGGCCAGCTCTCCGGTGGCCAGCAACAGCGCGTGGCGATGGGCCGTGCACTGGCGCGCCGACCGAAGATCTATCTGTTCGACGAACCGCTGTCCAACCTCGACGCCAAGCTGCGCGTCGAGATGCGCACCGAAATGAAACTGATGCACCAGCGCCTGAAAACCACCACGGTCTACGTGACCCACGACCAGATCGAAGCGATGACCCTGGGCGACAAGGTGGCGGTGATGAAGGACGGGATCATCCAGCAGTTCGGTACGCCGAAAGAGATCTACAACGACCCGGCCAACCTGTTCGTGGCGAGCTTCATCGGTTCGCCGCCGATGAACTTCATCCCGCTGCGCCTGCAGCGCAAGGATGGTCGTCTGGTGGCGCTGCTCGACAGCGGCCAGGCCCGTTGCGAGCTGCCAATGGCGATGCAGGACGCCGGTCTTGAAGACCGCGAAGTGATCCTCGGCCTGCGTCCGGAGCAGATTGTTCTGGCGAACGGCGAGGGCAACGGCCTGCCGAGCATCAAGGCTGAAGTGCAAGTCACCGAGCCGACCGGTCCGGACACCCTGGTGTTCGTCAACCTCAACGACACCAAGGTCTGCTGCCGTCTGGCCCCGGACGTGGCGCCGCAGGTGGGTGAGACCCTGACCCTGCAATTCGATCCGTCGAAAGTGCTGCTGTTCGACGCCAAGAGCGGCGAGCGCCTGGGCGTTGCCGGTCTGCCGAAGACTGAAGCGCACAGCGCCAACGTCGCTCAGTTCAAAGGTCGGTAAGAAATCAATGTGGGAATGAGCCTGCAACAGGCTCATTTCTGCAGGGGATGTAAACCGCGTTGGAAAAAAACAGTTAATAACAATAAAGACGAGGATGTAGGGATGAAAAAGAAACACGTCAATGCCCGGTTGATCTGCCAAATGTCAGCTGCGGCCGCATTGGTTCTGGCCGGCAATGCCATGGCCGCCGATGCATTCAGCTCCGATTCCAAGTGGATGACGGGCGACTGGGGTGGTGAGCGGACCAAGCTGATCGAGCAAGGCATCGACATCAAGGCCGACTACGTTGGGGAAATGGGCGCCAACCTGCATGGCGGCTACAACGACGACAAGACCGGCCGCTACAGCGACCAGTTCGGTCTGGGCGTGGCACTGGACCTGCAAAAACTCTGGGGCTGGGACAACACTCAGGCCAAGATCCAACTGACCAACCGTAACGGTCAGAACATTTCCAACGACCGCGTTGGCGATCCGCGTGCCGGCACCCTGTCTTCCTCGCAGGAAGTCTACGGTCGTGGCCACATGGTGCGTCTGACCCAACTGTGGATTCAGCACCAGTTCTTCGACAACAAACTCGACGTCAAGGCCGGTTACTTCGGTGAAGGCGAAGACTTCAACACCTTCCCGTGCGAATTCCAGAACCTGGCGTTCTGCGGCTCGCAGGTGGGTAACTGGGCGACCAACATCTGGTACAACTGGCCCGTCAGCCAGGCCGCGATCCGCGTGAAGTACAACATCAACGACGAGCTCTACGCGCAGATCGGCGCGTACAACCAGAACCCGTCGCAGCTGGAACACGGCAACGGCTTCAAGCTCAGCGGCAGCGGCACCGCCGGTACCGTGTTGCCGGTCGAACTGGTCTGGTCGCCGAAGGTCAACAGCCTGCCGGGCGAATACCGCGTCGGTTACTACAAGAGCACGGCTGATGCCAATGACGTCCGTGAAGACATCAACGGCAACGACGCAGCAACCACCGGTAACGCCTACCGTACCCACAGCAGCAAGCACGGCTACTGGTTCGTTGCGCAACAGCAACTCACCAGCCACAACGGCGACGCTTCCCGTGGCCTGAACATCGCGGCCAACGCCACGTTCCACGACAAGGACACCAACTTCATCGACAACTATCAGTCGGTGATGTTTGTCTACAAGGGCCCGTTCGATGCACGTCCGAAGGATGACGTCGGTATCGGTGCCGCGCGTATCCATGTCAACGACGACGTGAAGAAAAACGCCGAGCTGCTGAACGCTTCCAACGGTGTTTCGGACTACGACAATCCGGTGTTCTCGCCGATTCGCGAGACCGAATACAACTACGAGATCAACTACGGCTTCCACGTCACCAACTGGCTGACCGTGCGTCCTAACCTGCAATACATCACTCATCCGGGTGGTGTGGATCAAGTGGACAACGCTTTGGTCGCTGGCCTGAAAATTCAGTCTGCGTTCTAACGCGTCTGCGATAAGCTCCTCTCTATGTGCGCATATTTGCGGATAGCCCAGGCTGTCCGCTTTTTTTTGCAAAGGGGCGTCGCAGCCCATGAAAGTTGAATCTGGAACCGTGGCCCATGCATGAGCATCCGCTGCAACGCTTCTTCAAATCCTTGCGCGAACGACCGGTGTTCGCCTGGGAGCGCTATCAGATGCGCGATGTGCTGGTGATCGACCATCCGCTATGTCAGGCGGTGTTCAGTCGTCAGGGCGCGCAGTTGCTGCATTTTCAACCGCGCGGGCAAAAACCGTGGCTGTGGTGCGCGGCAAAGTGGCCGCATGTCGGCGCGATCCGTGGCGGTGTGCCGGTTTGCTGGCCGTGGTATGGCCGTCATCCGAGCGAAAACGCGTGGCCGTCCCACGGCTGGGCGCGACTATTGGACTGGAAACTGCTCGACAGCAGCACCAGCGATGACGGCGTGCGCCTGCATTGGCAATTGCAGCTGTGCGACTGGCAGGTGGACCTGCACGCGCACCTGGGTGAACGCATGGAATTGCGCCTGAGCACCGAGCATCAGGACGACATGCCGTGCCAGTTGAGCCAGGCTTTGCACGCTTACTGGCGTATTGGCGATGTGAGTGAGATAGCGCTGTCTGGGCTCGAAGGGGCGCAGGGTTACGATCAGTTGAACCGTGAGATTTGTCAGCAGGAAGGCGAATTACGGGTCGATGGCGGCTGTCAGCGCGTGTTCCAGCACGACGGCGAATTGCAGCTCAAGGATCACGCCTGGCAGCGCGAGTTGTGCATCGATACCGGTGACAGCGCGGACACGGTGGTCTGGCATCCGGGCGCACGGCCGTTGTTGGGCGTGACTTGGGATGAGATCTCGGAATTTGTCTGTGTTGAAGCGGCGGCGGGTGGGACTGACAGTCTGCATCTGGCGCCGGGGGAGAAGGCGCATTTGAGTTTGCAGGCTTGGGCTGCGGCTTAGTCACCGCTCCCACGCGCAAGCGTGGGAGCGGTCAGCACGAACTAGTTGAACTCGTCACCCACCGGATACCGGCTCGCATTCAAACTCTCTTTGATCTTGCGCAGATGCGGCTGGAAATCCACCCCGCGACGCAAGGTCATCCCCGTCGCCAGCACATCCAGCACCGTCAATTGAATGATCCGCGAGGTCATCGGCATGTAGATGTCGGTGTCTTCCGGCAGCGGAATGTTCAGGCTCAGGGTGCTAGCCTTGGCCAGTGGCGAGTTCTCGGCGGTCAGACCCAGTACCGAAGCACCGTTCTCCCGGGCGATGCGCGCCACTTCCACCAGTTCGCGGGTGCGCCCGGTGTAGGAAATGATCACGAACAGCTCGCCAGTGTGCGCCACCGACGCAATCATCCGTTGCATCAGTACATCGGCGTGGGCTGTCACCGCCAGGTTGAAACGGAAGAACTTGTGCTGCGCATCCAAAGCCACCGGGGCCGAGGCGCCCAGGCCGAAGAAGTGGATCTGCCGGGCCTGGATCAACAGGTCGACGGCGCGGCTGATCAGGTTCGGGTCCAGCGCCTGGCAGGCGCTGTCGAGCGAGGCGATGGCGCTGCCGAAAATTTTCTGTGTGTAGGCTTCGGGATTGTCGTCGGCCTCTACTGCACGGCTGACATACGCCGCGCCGCTGGCCAGGCTCTGGGCCAGTTGCAGCTTGAGTTCGGGGTAGCCGCTGACACCGAACGAACGGCAGAAACGGTTGACCGTCGGTTCACTGACCGACGCCGCCTGGGCGAGGGCGGCGATACTGAAGCGGGTGGCCTGCTGTGGGTTGAGCAGGATCACTTCGGCGACTTTGCGTTCGGCCTTGTTCAGCTCTTCAAGGCGACTCTGGATTTGTTCCAGTAAATTTCGCACGCGGTCCATAAGAATTCCTAGATTCACCGGCGCCGATAAGCGCGCGGCTATGCAAATTGGGCCTTTGATGTGGCCCGTGACGGTGGCCTATCCTACTGATGGCTCCGACCGACCACCACTCGGAATCTGTATTTTGCGAAAATGTTGTGGTTATTACTACATTTTCCCTTGAGTGATGCCTTGAAAAAAGGTATTTGTAGCTTAACTTGATAAAAGAACAAACATCATGCCTTCGATTACGGTTGAACCGTGCACCTTCGCCTTGTTCGGCGCCTTGGGCGATCTGGCCCTGCGCAAGCTGTTTCCTGCCCTTTATCACCTGGATGGCGCCGGCCTGCTGCACGAGGACACGCGTATTATCGCGCTGGCCCGTGAAGAAGGCACTGAACAGCAGCACATGGCATTCATTGCTGCCGAACTGCGCCGCTACGTGGGCAAGGAACTGGACGAGGCCGTGGCCGAGCGCTTTCTGGCGCGCCTGACCTACCTGCACGTCGACTTCCTCAAGGCTGAAGATTACGTGGCGCTGGCCGATCTGGCGGGCACCAAACAACGCATGATTGCCTACTTCGCCACCCCGGCGGCGGTGTACGGCGCGATCTGCGAGAACCTGGCGAAAGTCGGTCTGGCCGAAAACACCCGCGTGGTGCTGGAAAAACCGATCGGCTCGGACCTCGAATCCTCGCGCAAGGTCAACGACGCCGTGGCGCAGTTCTTCCCGGAGAACCGCACCTACCGCATCGACCACTACCTGGGCAAAGAGACGGTACAAAACCTGATCGCCCTGCGTTTCGCCAACAGCCTGTTCGAAACCCAGTGGAACCAGCATTACATCTCCCACGTGGAAATCACCGTGGCCGAGAAGGTCGGCATCGAAGGCCGCTGGGGCTATTTCGACAAGGCCGGCCAGCTGCGCGACATGATCCAGAACCACCTGCTGCAACTGCTTTGCCTGATTGCCATGGACCCGCCGGCCGACCTGTCCGCCGACAGCATCCGTGACGAAAAAGTGAAAGTGCTCAAGGCCCTGGCGCCGATCAGCCCGGAAGGCCTGACCACTCAAGTGGTGCGCGGCCAGTACATTGCCGGCCACAGCGAAGGAAAATCCGTACCGGGTTACCTCGAAGAACCGAATTCCAACACTCAGAGCGACACCGAAACCTTCGTCGCCCTGCGTGCCGATATCCGCAACTGGCGCTGGGCCGGCGTGCCGTTCTACCTGCGCACCGGCAAGCGCATGCCGCAGAAACTGTCGCAGATCGTCATCCACTTCAAGGAACCGTCGCACTACATCTTCGCCCCGGAGCAGCGCCTGCAGATCAGCAACAAACTGATCATCCGTCTGCAACCGGACGAAGGCATTTCCCTGCGTGTGATGACCAAGGATCAAGGCCTGGACAAGGGCATGCAGCTGCGCAGCGGCCCGTTGCAACTGAATTTCTCCGACACCTGGCGCAGCGCGCGGATCCCCGACGCCTACGAGCGGTTGTTGCTGGAAGTGATGAACGGCAATCAGAACCTGTTTGTCCGTAAAGATGAAATCGAAGCCGCGTGGAAGTGGTGTGACCAGTTGATCGCCGGGTGGAAAAAGTCCGGTGACGCGCCCAAGCCGTATGCGGCCGGGTCGTGGGGGCCGATGAGCTCCATTGCATTGATCACGCGGGACGGGAGGTCGTGGTATGGCGATATCTGATGTGAAACTGCCCGCGGGCGTGAATGCCCACGAATTCAAGAGCCCGGTGTTGCTCGCCGAAGGCCTGGCGCTGAATGTCGCCAAGCAGTTGAGCGATGCATTGACAGCGCGCGGCAACGCTGTGCTGGTGGTGTCCGGCGGTCGTAGCCCGGTGGCGTTTTTCCAGCACCTGGCCAAGCAGGAACTGGACTGGTCGAAGGTCGTCGTGACCCTGGCCGACGAGCGCTGGGTGCCGGTCGAACACGCCGACAGCAACGCCGGCCTGCTCAAGCAGTATCTGCTCAAGGGCCCGGCGGCCAAGGCGCAGTTCCTCAGTCTCTACAGCGCGGCGGCCAACGTCGAGCAGGCTGCGGAGCAGGCCGATCGGTTGCTCGCCGAGTTGCCGCCGATCGACGTGCTGGTGTTGGGCATGGGCGATGACGGTCACACCGCGTCGCTGTTCCCGGACAGTCCGAACCTGGCTGAAGCCCTGCAAGCCGATGGCACTCGTCGTTGCTGGCCGATGCTGGCGCCAAGCGTGCCGCGTCAACGCCTGACCATGAGCCGGGCACTGCTGGCCTCGGCACGGCACAAGATTCTGTCGATTTCCGGTCAGTCGAAACTGACCACCCTGAATGCCGCACTGGCATCCAACGACGTCGCCGCCATGCCGGTTCGCGCGTTTCTGCAACCTACGTTAGAGATTTACTGGTGCCCATGAGCCAAGGAACAGCCGCTATGACAACCCCATCCCCGACCGTTTCCATGGCGGACAAAGTTGCCCTGATCGACAGCCTCTGCGCCAAGGCGCGGATCCTGCCGGTGATCACCATCGCCCGTGAACAGGACGTGCTGCCGCTGGCCGACGCCCTGGCCGCCGGTGGTCTGACCGCGCTGGAAGTGACCCTGCGTTCGCAGTTCGGTCTCAAGGCGATCCAGATCCTGCGCGAACAGCGCCCGGAGCTGGTGACCGGTGCCGGCACCGTGCTCGACCGCAACATGCTGGCTGCGGCGGAAGCGGCCGGTTCGCAATTCATCGTCACCCCGGGCATCACCCGTGACCTGCTGGAAGCCAGTGTCGAAAGCCCGATCCCGCTGCTGCCGGGCATCAGCAACGCCTCCGGCATCATGGAAGGCTATGGCCTGGGTTATCGCCGCTTCAAGCTGTTCCCGGCTGAAGTCAGCGGCGGCGTCGCAGCCATCAAGGCCCTCGGCGGCCCGTTCGGCGAAGTGAAATTCTGCCCGACTGGCGGCGTCGGCCCGGCCAACATCAAGAGCTACATGGCGCTGAAAAACGTCATGTGCGTGGGCGGTAGCTGGATGCTGGATCCTGAGTGGATCAAGAACGGCGACTGGGCCCGCATTCAGGAATGCACCGCCGAGGCTCTGGCGCTGCTGGACTGATGTTTCTGAAATAGTTTTTTCCTGACACTTCGTTGTGTGTTCTACGGCTTTAACGGTGCGCTTGGTCGGTGCACCGTTTTTTTTTGCCCGCAAAAAACCTTCGTTATCTCGAGATACGTTATCTGGAGATACATAGTTACCGCACCTGGCTTGGTGTGTGGCGCTAACCTGCGTTCATCTTATGGAAGAGAGAACGCGTCATGGATAACCAGCCTTCAGCGCCATCGGTTTATCAACTGGCCCCCGAGCAAGTCGCCGGGCCGTATTTTCGCAATCCCAAACTGCTGCGCCGCAACATCAGCGAAGGTGCCGAGGGCCTGCCTTCGCTGCTGCGCCTGACCATCGTCGATGCCATGACCGCCGAACCGGTCAGTGGTGCACTGGTGGATATCTGGCACTGCAACGCACGGGGCGCCTATTCCGGCTGGAGTCGGGTCAACCCGGACCAGGAAGTCGATGTCGAAGACATCGGTTCAATCCCGCGAACCGACGACGACACCTACCTGCGCGGCGGTCAGTTCAGCGATCACAAGGGCAGGGTGCGCTTCACCACCATCTATCCGGGGTTTTATGCCGGACGTGCCCTGCACATTCACGTGGCGGTGCGCATCGTCGCCGGCAACGAATACCTGGACGAGCGCAATGTGGCCTGGGTCGGGCAGCTGTATTTTCCCGAGGTGGTTTCTCGCGGGGTGCTCAACGCCAAGGCGTATCGCGGGCGCGGCTCGGTACCGGTGTGCAATGCCAACGATGTCTATTACGCCAACATGGGTGGAGAGGCCTCGACCCTGAGCGTCTGGCCGATCGGCCGCGACTCCCACGAGGACGGTTACTTCGGCCACCTCACGATCGGCATCGACACCTTTGCGGTGTCGTCGCAGATCAAGCCCGAGGACTTCGACAAGTACACGGTTTAACGCAGTTCATTCAGCGCCAGAACCAGCGACTGGATCTCCGCCGCCGTCGTGGTCAACGACGGCGTGATACGGATGCATGGCCCGCAGGCTGCACCGTTGCGCACGACGGTGAACAGGTTGTAGTCGCTGAGCAGGCGTTCGACCATCGCCTGCTGGTCGGCATGCCGGGTAAAACGCATCGAGGTGATGCCGCAATACAGACGTGGATCGTCCGGGGTCGTGACTTCGATGCCCGGCAGATTGCGCACGGCGCTGACCCACAGGTTGCGCAGGTAATTGACCCGTGCGCCCTTGGCCGCCGCGCCACCGAGTGAGCGGTGTTCCTCGAACACCAGCGGCAGGGTCATCAGCGCCGGAATGTTCGGCGTGCTGTGGGGTGTGCGCGAGCGGATGTCGTTGAGCGGGAAATGCATCTCGCCCATGTCCGGGTCGATGTCGGCCAAGCGTTGCGGGGCGATATACAGAAAGCCCAGGGTCAGCGGCGAGCCGATCCATTTGTGCAGGTTGTACCCGGCGAAGGCGATGCCCAGCGCTTCCAGATCGAACTCGATCTGGCCGAGGGCATGGGCGCCATCGAGGATGATATCGACGCCATGTTCCTTGGCCAGCGAGGCGATGGCCTGCACCGGCATCACCAGTCCGGTGCGGTGGGTGACGTGGGTCAGCGCCATCAGCTTGAGCTTCGGATAGCGAGTGAAGGCTTCGCGGTAGGTCGCCAGCAGGCTGTCGAAGCTGGCCGGGTGCGTGTGCTCGATCTCGATCACCTCGACCCCGCGATGGCGGGCCAGCCAACGCATGGCGCCCTTGACCGTGTCGTATTCCAGATCGCAGATCAGCACCTGATCGCCAGGTTCGAGACGGTTGTAGTTGCGGATCAGCGACTGCAGGCCAGCGGTGGCGTTCTGAGTGAAGGCGATGCTTTGCGCACGCACGCCGATCAACTCGGCCAGTTGCGCGCGGATGTCGAGGCTGTCGTGCTGTTCAAAGCGTTGGCGCACGTAGATCGAGTTGCTGTTGTTGATCAGCTCGATGTGGCGCTGGTAGTCCTCGACCACGGTGCGCGACATGCGTCCGAAGTAGCCGTTTTCCAGGTTCACGGGGCCGGGGTGGCGGTCGTAACGGTCGGCGAAGGTTTGCCAGAAGGCTTCGTCTCGGGCGCGGCGGGTGTTATCGGGCATGGTCGACTCGGATCAGGATGCGCCTCAGTGGCGCGGGGCGGGTTTGCCATGTTTGGCGCGCAGCGGTTCAAGCAGCTCCGACAGGCCGTTGTGATCGATTTCCTGCATCAGCGCCAACAGGCCGCCGAGTTCGCCGTGGGGGAAACCTTCCCGGGCGAACCAGTTCAGGTACGGGCCGGGGAGGTCGGCGATGATCCGTCCCTTGTATTTGCCGAAGGGCATTTCGCGGGTAATCAGCAGTTCGAGTTTTTCGGGATTCATTGCACGGATCGTCTGAGTTCAAAACAGTCTGGAAAATACAGGCATTCTGCATGCAGGCCAAATGACAGATCATGCAAATAACAGGCATACAGATTTCGTCTTTATGAGTAACTTATTGAAAATAAAAGAATAAATTCAATAGAAAAAACTGGCACGGCCACTGCAACACTCCTTGCACCTTCCACCGAACGCAAGGAATTGAAAAATGACTGACCTCAATAAAGAAGCCATCTCCGTCCTCAACGACCTGATTGAAACCAGCAAGGACGGTCAGGAAGGGTTCAAGACCTGTGCAGAAGACATCAAACACCCTGAACTGAAAACCCTGTTCGTGAAACGCTCCGCCGACTGCGCTACGGCTGCCGCCGAATTGCAGGCGACCGTGCGTTCAATGGGTGGCGATCCGGAAACTTCCACCAGCGTCAGCGGCGATCTGCATCGTCGCTGGGTCGACGTCAAAGCCGTGTTTACCGGCAAGGACGAAGAAGCGGTGCTCAACGAAGCCGAGCGCGGTGAAGACCATGCCCTGAAGGCCTATCGTGAAGCGATCGAGAAGATCAACAAGCACAACCTGGTGGGCATCCGTGATCTGGTCGAACGCCAGTACCACGGCGTGCAACGTAATCACGATCAAGTGAAAGCCCTGCGTAACCAGGCTCGCGCACGCTCTTAAGCGTTCGAGGCCAAGAAAAAACGCCAGCTAGTCTGGCGTTTTTTTGTGTCCGGATTTAACCGAGATTGATCAGCCGATGCTGATCGCCGGCAAGGTCGGCAGGGTAACGGTCTGTTGTTTACGCGGAGCCAGAATCTCGGCTTCACCGTCCACGACCAATTCATCGCGCTGGTTGAATACGCGAGTGGCAATGCGCACGCGGAATTTCGGCAGTTTCTCGAGGATTTCCAGGCGTACGGTCAGGGTGTCGCCGATCTTTACCGGCTTCTGGAAGCTCATCTGCTGACCGATATAAATGGTGCCCGGCCCAGGCAGCTCGCACGCCACGGCCGCACTGATCAGCGCGCCGCTGAACATGCCGTGGGCGATGCGTTCCTTGAACATGCTGGCGGCGGCGAACTCGGCGTCCAGGTGCACCGGGTTGTGGTCGCCGGACATCGCGGCGAACAGCTGGATGTCACGCTCTTCGACAGTCTTGCTGTAGCTGGCGGTCTGGCCGACTTCGAGGGCTTCGTAAGGGATGTTGGTAACCTGGGTCATCGGTCTTGATTCCTGTGACGGATTAAATGAATCCACAAAAAATTATTCGCTGCGGTGCGGTCGGCGATGGCTCAGGGCCTGGTCGATCCAGGCCAGCACATCGGCGGTCACTTCGTCGCGGTTGGTCTCGTTGAACAATTCGTGCCGCGCCTGCGGGTAGATCTTCAGTTGCAGATTGTGGCTGCCGGCCGAGCGCAAGGCATTGGCCAGATCAGTCAGACGCTTGCCTTCGCTCACCGGATCACATTCGCCGCCAATCACCAGCAGCGGCAGGCCCGGGTCGATCTGGGCGAGATTGGACGCTTTGCTGATTTGCTGCAACCCGCCGAGCAGGTCGATCCACAACTGATTGGTGCAGCGAAAGCCGCACAGCGGATCGGTGGCGTACTTGTCGACTTCGGCCGGGTCGCGACTCAGCCAGTCAAACGCGGTGCGCGCCGGTTTGAATTTATTGTTGAACGAGCCGAACGACAGCCATTCGATCAGCGCGCTGCGGCCCTTGGCGCCCTGGCGCAGCTTTTCGAACCGGGCGATCTGCCGGGCTGCGCGGTACAGCGCCACCGGCTGGAAATTCGAGCCGCTGAGAATTGCGCCGTGCAGGCTGGCGCTGTGATGCAGTAAATAAGCCTGCGCGATGTAGCTGCCCATGCTGTGCCCGAGCAGCACGATCGGCACGCCCGGATGACGCTGGCCGAGGAACTGGTTGAGGCTCGCGAGATCGCCGACCACCTTGCACCAGCCATCGTCATCGGCGAAATGCCCGAGCGTCCCATGATCGGCGGTTTTGCCATGCCCGCGCTGATCGGGCGCGTAAACACCGTAACCTTCGGCGCAGAACGACTCGGCCAGTCGCGCATACCGAGCGCTGTGCTCGGCCATGCCGTGAGCCAGAAGAACTAGGGCCTTCAGCGGCGCGTTCGGCAACCATTGGTTGACGAAGAGGCGGCTGCGGTCACTCGCGTCCAGCCAGAAAGTGTCGTGGATCATGGCGATTCCTTTTGCTGCATGCTTTTGCTGCAGGGGCCAGCAGAGGTTGCATTGTATAGCGCGTCCGATCAGCTCACACCACGGCTGGAAGATTCACACGATCAATGAGGACGTCGCCCATATTTGCCTGAATGACCATAGCTGCTAGTGTCCGTGAAGCCCCGCTTTTTGCTTTCGGCTTTTTCAAGGACAAGAGAAAAATGACAGCGAAGCGGCCCCGGATCGGCTCAGGTAAAGAGGACAAGAACAATGCAACCTGATTTCTGGAATGACAAACGCCCGGCGGGCGTACCCCTGGACATCGACGTGGGTGAGTTCAAGTCGGTGATCGAGGTGTTCGAGCGTTCCTGCAAGAAATTCGCTGATCGCCCGGCGTTCAGCAACATGGGCGTGACCCTGACCTATGCCGAACTTGAGCGCCAGAGCGCCGCGTTCGCCGGTTACCTGCAAGCCCACACCGATCTGGTGCCAGGGGATCGCATCGCGGTGCAGATGCCCAACGTCCTGCATTATCCGATTGCCGTGTTCGGCGCGCTGCGCGCCGGGCTGATCGTGGTCAACACCAACCCGCTGTACACCGCGCGGGAGATGCGTCACCAGTTCAAGGACTCCGGCGCCCGGGCGCTGGTGTACCTGAACATGTTCGGCCAGAAGGTCCAGGAAGTGCTGCCGGACACCGACATCCAGTACCTGATCGAAGCGAAGATGGGCGACCTGATGCCCACCGCCAAGGGCTGGCTGGTCAACACCGTGGTCAGCAAAGTGAAGAAAATGGTCCCGGCGTACTCGCTGCCCCAGGCGATTTCCTTCAAGAGCGCCTTGCGCATGGGCCGGGGCCTGGGCATCAAGCCGCTGAAGGTCGGCCTGGACGACATCGCCGTCCTGCAATACACCGGCGGCACCACCGGCCTGGCCAAGGGCGCGATGCTGACCCACGGCAATCTGGTGGCCAACATGCAGCAGGTTCGCGCCTGTCTCGGCCAGTTCGGCAGCGACGGCCAGCCGCTGCTGCGCGAAGGTCAGGAGGTGATGATCGCGCCGCTGCCGCTGTACCACATCTATGCCTTCACCGCGAATTGCATGTGCATGATGGTGTCCGGCAATCACAACGTGCTGATCACCAATCCGCGAGACATCGGCGGCTTCATCAAGGAACTGAAGAACTGGAAGTTCTCGGCGCTGCTGGGGCTCAACACGCTGTTCGTCGCGCTGATGGATCATCCGGACTTCAAGACCCTGGATTTCTCCACCCTCAAGCTCACCAACTCCGGCGGCACTGCGCTGGTCAAGGCCACCGCCGAGCGCTGGGAGCAGCTCACCGGTTGCCGCATCACCGAAGGCTACGGCCTGACCGAAACTTCGCCGGTAGCCTGCACCAACCCTTACGGCGATCTTTCACGAATCGGCACGGTCGGTCTGCCGGTGCCGGGCACTCGGCTGAAAGTCATCAATGACGACGGCGTCGAGCAACCTTTGGGCGAGCGCGGCGAACTGTGCATCAAGGGCCCGCAGATCATGAAGGGCTACTGGCAGAAACCCGAGGCCACCGCCGAGGTGCTGGATGCCGAGGGCTGGTTCAAGTCCGGCGACATTGCGGTGATCGACCCGGACGGTTTCGTGCGTATCGTCGATCGCAAGAAGGACATGATCATCGTCTCCGGTTTCAACGTGTACCCGAACGAAATCGAAGACGTGGTGATGGCCCACCCGAAAGTCGCCAACTGCGCGGTGATCGGCGTGCCGGACGAACGTTCCGGGGAAGCGGTGAAGCTGTTTGTGGTGGCACGGGAAACCGGCGTGAGCCTGGAAGAACTGAAGGCCTACTGCAAAGAGAATTTCACCGCGTACAAGGTGCCGAAACACATCGTGCTGCGTGAGTCGTTGCCGATGACGCCTGTCGGGAAGATTCTGCGGCGTGAGTTGCGCGATATCGCCTGATCGGTGAGTGGCCGCGCCTGACGCATCTGCGTTGAGGCCTGAAGATCGCAGCCTCTGGTGGCTTCCCTGAAGCCGCTGAAGGCTGCGATCTTTTGCTTTTTGTCCCGGAATTCCGGGGCTTTCAGAGAGTTATAGGATTTTTGCTCTAAAATGACTGCCAGTAGTTCTTGAGTCATGAAAATGACTGTAGGGGCCGCTTTTGGCTCTAGTCGACCCTTGGCAAAGCTGCTACTCTCGGCGCGCTTTGTGACTTCTCGGCCTTGTAAAAAGCCAGACTCACCAATAAACAAACACCAATAATAATCGCATCAAATGCGGTGCTGAATTCGCGTTGCTGAGGAGTGGGCTTCCATGATCGAAGACTTTTGGAAGGATAAGTACCCCGCTGGAATTGCTGCCGACATCAATCCAGACGAGTACCCGAATATTCAGGCAGTGTTGAAGCAATCCTGCCAACGCTTCGCCGACAAACCGGCGTTCAGCAACCTGGGCAAGACCATCACCTACGGTGAACTGTACGAATTGTCCGGTGCGTTTGCCGCTTATCTGCAACAGCATACCGATTTGCAGCCCGGTGATCGAATCGCCGTGCAACTGCCCAACGTGTTGCAGTACCCGGTCGCCGTCTTCGGTGCCATCCGTGCCGGGCTGATCGTGGTCAACACCAACCCGCTGTACACCGCGCGTGAAATGGAACACCAGTTCAACGACTCCGGTGCCAAGGCGCTGGTGTGCCTGGCCAACATGGCGCACCTGGCCGAAGCCGTGGTGCCGAAAACCGGCGTCAAACACGTCATCGTCACCGAAGTCGCCGACCTGCTGCCGCCGATCAAGCGTCTGCTGATCAACAGCGTCATCAAGTACGTGAAGAAAATGGTGCCGGCCTATCACCTGCCAAAAGCCGTCAAGTTCAACGACGTGCTGAGCAAGGGCCAGGGTCAGCCGGTCGCCGAAGCCAACCCGGACAGCGGCGACGTCGCGGTGCTGCAATACACCGGCGGCACCACCGGCGTGGCCAAGGGCGCGATGCTCACCCATCGCAACCTCGTCGCCAACATGTTGCAGTGCAAGGCGCTGATGGGCTCCAACCTCAACGAAGGTTGCGAGATCCTGATCACCCCGCTGCCGCTGTACCACATCTATGCGTTCACCTTTCATTGCATGGCGATGATGCTGATCGGCAACCACAACATCCTGATCAGCAACCCGCGCGACCTGCCGGCGATGGTCAAGGAACTGTCGAAGTGGAAGTTCAGCGGTTTCGTCGGCCTCAATACGCTGTTCGTGGCCCTGTGCAACAACGAAGGTTTCCGCAAGCTGGATTTCTCGGCGTTGAAAGTCACCCTGTCCGGTGGCATGGCGTTGCAACTGGCCGCCGCCGAGCGCTGGAAAGCGGTCACCGGTTGCCCGATCTGCGAAGGTTACGGCATGACCGAAACCAGCCCGGTGGCTACGGTCAACCCGATCCAGAACATCCAGATCGGCACCATCGGCATTCCAGTGCCGTCGACCCTGTGCAAAGTCATCGACGATGCCGGCGTCGAGCAGCCGCTGGGTGAAATCGGCGAGCTGTGCGTCAAGGGCCCGCAAGTGATGAAGGGCTACTGGCAGCGTCAGGAAGCCACCGATGAGATGCTCGACAGCGAGGGCTGGCTGAAGACCGGTGACATCGCGCTGATCCAGCCGGACGGCTACATGCGCATTGTCGATCGCAAGAAAGACATGATCTTGGTCTCCGGTTTCAACGTGTACCCGAACGAACTGGAAGACGTGCTGGCGACCCTGCCGGGCGTGTTGCAGTGCGCGGCCATCGGTATTCCGGACGAGAAGTCGGGCGAGGCGATCAAGATCTTCATCGTCGCCAAGCCAGGCGTCACGCTGACCAAGGAAACGGTGATGGAGCACATGCGCGCCAACGTCACCGGCTACAAGGTGCCGCGTTCGGTGGAATTCCGCGATGCGCTGCCGACCACCAACGTCGGCAAGATCCTGCGTCGCGAGTTGCGCGACGAAGAGCTGAAGAAGATCAAGGCGAAGAACGCCGCATAAAATAAAAAGCCCCGCAGATGCGGGGCTTTTTGTTGGTGCAGGAATCGCTTACTGACGGAACGGTGCGAAGTTCACGTTGGTGCCTGCCGGGCGCATGTCCTGCAGGTACGAGTCCTTGTCGGCGCTCAGTTCCAGGCTCAGGGCAGCCTTGCGCTTGCCTTCGTTGCGGATCACCAGGCCTTCGAGCTTCTCGCGCAGAAACACGGTCGGCACTTTCAGGTGCAGCAGTTCGTCGGTGGCCGGGGTGTGCATCAACAGGTGAATCCACTCGTACTGACCAATGGCCAGACGCGACACCGGCAGATCGAACCACCAGATGTTGCGGTTGCGGTTCAGTTCGGCGAAGTGGCAGTTGTTGGTGCCGAGCACGGCACCGCCCAGTTCCTGGTTGCGACGGGCGATGGCCTGCTTTTTATCGAGTTTCATAACATTCCTGCGGGATCGGTTCTGTGGCGCCTGGCGCCCTTATGGTGGGCATTCTCGGGGCTACGCTCGCAAACATAAAGCGCAACCTGCACGCCGCGACGAAATGAAGCCCTGAAAATAAATGAAACTTGGCGCAAACCGGGCCAGTCAATCGTTACGTACTGACTTTTCCCCTTCAATGCACCAAGGAGAAACACCATGAGTAGCACAGGCGATAAAGTAAAAGGCATGGCCAACGAAGCGGTCGGCAACGTCAAGCAGGGCATCGGTAAAGCCACCGACAACACCAAACTGCAAGTCGAAGGCAAACTGCAAGAGAAGAAAGGCGAGGCCCAGCAAGCGGTGGGCAAAGCCAAGGACGCGATCAAGAAAGGCGTCGACAAGGCTTGATCCAGCCTTGAACGAAACAACAAAGCGGCCATCCAAGGATGGCCGTTTTCGTGTCCCGTTCACATACAGTCACGGATCACAGTGTTTCAAAGTCGCCAAGTAAGCTACTTTGATGAGAGAAAAACGGCCCCTGAGTCGCCACGACTTCAACCTGTTTTGCGGCGAAAGGAGACGCGAATGATTTTCCCCGACATGAAAGGCCTGCCCCTGCACCGGGTCATCGTGCGCACCGTCACCGAGTTCATGGACGACGAGATGTCGACCTATGCCTCGGCATTGGCCTACCAGATGCTGTTCTCGCTGTTCCCATTCATTCTGTTCCTGATTGCCCTGATCGGTTTCCTGCACCTGCCGGACTTCTTCTCCTGGCTGCGCCTGCAATCGGAGCTGGTGTTGCCGCCCCAGGCGCTGGAGCAGGTCAACCCGGTGATCGACCAGTTGCAGCAATCCAAGGGTGGTCTGCTGTCCGTGGGTATCGTCGTCGCCCTGTACACCGCGTCCGCCGGTGTGCGCCTGATGATGAGCGCGATGAACGCGGCCTACGACGTGGTCGAGGGCCGGCCGATCTGGAAGCGCTTCCCGCTGTCGATCATCTACACCGTCGGCATTGCCGGCATGCTGCTGGCCGCTGCCGCGCTGATGGTGCTCGGGCCGCAGGTGATGGGTTGGATCGCCGGGCAGGTCGGTCTGGAAGACTTCATCGTCACCGTATGGACCATCGCTCGCTGGCCGGTGATCGTGATCCTGATGATGGTGGCTGTCGCGTTGATCTACTACGTGATGCCCGACGTCAAGCAGGAATTCCGTTTCATCACCCCGGGCTCGGTGCTGGCGGTGGTGGTGTGGATCATCGCGTCCCTGGGGTTCGCGTTTTACGTCAAGACGTTCGCCAACTACAACGCCATGTATGGCAGCATCGGTGCGATCATCGTGCTGTTGCTGTATTTCTACATTTCCGCCGCCGTGCTGTTGCTGGGCGCGGAGATGAATGCCGTGATCGAACACATGTCCAGCGAGGGCAAGGACCCGGGCGAGAAAGTCCCCGGCGAACTCGATGAACATCCCAAACAACACGTTTCCGGACTTGGGCGCGATCATTCGCTCAACCCGAACACAGACGAAGCCTGATCATGATCCGTGAAATCCTGAAGATGGGCGATGAACGCCTGCTGCGCATTGCCCCGCCGGTGCCCGCCGAGATGCTCGACAGCCCTGAGCTGTGGCAACTGATCGACGACATGTTCCAGACCATGGAAAGCGTCGGCGGTGTCGGCCTGGCCGCGCCGCAGATCGGCGTCGACCTGCAACTGGTGATCTTCGGCTTCGAGCACAGCGAACGTTACCCGGACGCCGAAGCCGTGCCGCAGACGATCCTGATCAATCCGCTGATCACGCCGTTGAGTCCCTTGATGGAAGAGGGTTTTGAAGGTTGCCTGTCGGTGCCCGGCCTGCGGGGCGCGGTAGATCGTTATCAGCAGATCCGCTACGAAGGTGTCGATCCCAAGGGGCAGCCGATCGTGCGCGTGGCCTCGGGGTTCCATGCGCGGGTGGTGCAGCACGAGTGCGACCACCTGATCGGGCGCTTGTACCCGTCGCGCATTACCGATTTCAGCAAGTTCGGTTACACCGAAGTGATGTTCCCGGATCTCGACCCCAACGCCGACGACTGACTAGTCCGCGCGCGGCGCAAGCTCCATGGCAATCATCGGCTTGCTCCGCGCATAACGGCTCAAGCGCTCGGCCATCGCCTGGGGCAGGGCGGGGTCGAAAGTGAAGCCGCGCCGTTCGTAGAAACCGCGCAGATCCGGGTGGCAGAACAACCAGACAGGCGCCTCGACGTCCTTCACCGCTTCGGCAATCAATTGCGCGGCAATACCCTGTTCGCGGCAGGTCGGGTCGACGAACAACCCGGTCAGCCAATACCCGCCTGACACCAGTCGCAGACATAACGCAGCCACGATTTCCTCGCGCCTTGCCACCCACAATTGCGCCTCGCGCACCGCTTTCATCGACGATTGATGTTGGCGGTAGAACTTGTTCATCAAGGGCCAGGACAGGTCGTCGAGCTGGTTGTAACGGATGTCGGTCATGAATCGGACTGCCGGTGCAAAAGCCGCGGATTATAAAACAACGTGCTCGCCGGGATAGGTGTATACCTGATCTCACATCCCCTCTGAGTGGAGTACGCATCATGTCCAAAGGTATGGATTCGAAGAAAGCCGCGAAGAAGAAACCGGCCAAGACCGCCATCGAGAAACGCCACGAGAAAAGGGCGAAAAAAGTCGACATCTTCGGTCATTGATCACCTCCTTCAGGAGCCTGGTTCCCGGGCTCCTGTCTCGCCCGTAAAAACCTCGCAAAAATAATCTGCAAGATTCTCCGCTGGTGTTGCACAGAACGATCAGACCCTCGTTCCGAGCCACGCCATGCCCCATTATTTCGACGATGCCCATCGCCAACAGATCGAAACCCTGCGCCAGCGCTTCACCGCCCGAACCGACTGGCCGACCTGGCTGTTGCTGATCGGCGTATACGCCGGTTGGTTCGCGATTGTGCTGGGCAGCGGATGGCTGGGCCTCTGGTGGAGCACGCTGCTGCTGATTCCGTTGCTGGTGTTGTGGCTGTCGGTGCAGCACGAATTACTTCACGGTCATCCGACGCGCTGGACTTCGGTGAACAAAGTCCTCGGCTATGCGCCGTTTGCGGTGTGGTATCCGTACACGCTCTATCGCGACAGCCATTTGCAGCACCATCGCGATGAGGACCTGACGATCCCCGGCGTCGACCCCGAAAGCCGTTACCTGAGCGCAGAGCGCTGGCACGGCAGTTCGCTGTTCGAACGCAGCCTGCACTGGCTGAACAAGACCGTGCTCGGCCGATTCGTAATAGGCGCACCGCTGGCGTTGCTGGCGCTGGCCAATGAACAACTGCAACGCCTGAAAAGCGGCGAACGGCAAGCCTGGCTGATGTGGCTGACCCACGGAACCCTGACCTTGCTGATGCTGTTTTTCATCGCCCGCTACAGCGTGTTGCCGGTGGGGCATTACCTGTTTTTGATCAGCGTGCCGGCGCTGTCGATTGCGATGGTTCGCTCTTACTATGAACACCGGCCACACGCACAACCGGAACAACGCACGGTGCTCAACGAAGCCGGATGGCCGTGGCGCTGGCTGTTCCTGAACCTGAACTTCCATCTGGTGCACCACGATTTGCCGAAGCTGGCGTGGTACGACTTGCCCAAGGCCTATCGCATGCGCCGGGAGCAATGGGTGGCGCGCAGCGGTGGATTTCTGGTGCAAGGTTATGGGCAACTGTGGCGCCGGCACGGCATCAAACCGATCGACAGTCCGCAGCATCCGTTTAGTTGAGGCCACCATGACGTCAGGTTACGCAGAGCTGTTGATGTACATCGCCCCCGAGCCGATCCGCGCGGCGAACGAACAGTGGCTGGCGCGGATTCTCGATCACCTGGGCCGCTCGCGACTCAAGGCCGAAGGCTTGTCGCTGCCCGACCTCTGGCTGTCGCCGCAGTTGCTGCTGACCCAGACCTGCGGCTATCCGCTGATGACCGCACTGCGTGGCCAGGTCAGGATTGTCGGCCGTCCGCGCTATGAATTGCCGGATGCCACTGCCGGCAATCATTGCAGTCTGATCCTTGCCCGCGTCAATGATCCGCGCCGCAGTCTGGCGGAGTTCTTCGACAGTCGCGGGGTGATCAACAGCGAGGACTCCAACAGCGGCATGAACCTGTTGCGCCAGCGTCTGGCGCCGTTGCAGCGGGACGGTGAGTTTTTCGCTTCGGTCGGCCTCAGTGGCGGCCATCGCGAAAGCCTGCGCTGGTTGCGCGAAGATCGCGCCGATCTGGCAGCCATCGACAGCGTGACCTTTGCCTACCTGGCGCAGCACGCCGCCGAAGAGGTCAATGGCTTGCGGGTGGTGGCGCGCAGTGCGTTCAGCCCGACCTTGCCTTTCATCACCGTTGCCAGTGCTTCGGACACGCAGATCGAACAGCTACGCCGGGCGATGAACCGCAGCCTTCAAGACTTGCCCGACGTCGCCCGCATCCTAGGCCTGCCCGAAGTCCTGCCTGCCAGCGAAAGCGATTACCTCGTCCTGCTGGATTATCAGCGCGAGGCCGAAGAACTGGGTTATGGCCGCTTGCGTTAGCGGTTTCGACTAATTCATTAATGGAATATAAAAATTCTTTTTAAGTATTTTTAACGCATAAGGCACCTTGCTAGGATCGCGCCACCGGACGACCGGACATTCAGCGACCCTTGACCAAGGAGCCCCCATGTCCGGCGCCGACTCATCCCATCGCAATCATGTGAATACGTTGTTTCGCGACCATTACCAGTGGTTGTGCACACGTCTGCGCCGGCAATCGAATGATGCCGCCAGCGCCGAAGACATCGCCGCCGAAACCTTTGCGCAACTGCTCGAAGCTCCGGGCCTGACCGCCATCCGCGAACCCCGCGCGTTGCTCACCACCATCGCCCAGCGGCTGCTGTATGAGCGCTGGCGGCGGGGCGATCTGGAGCGTCGGCATCTGCATCAACTGCAACAGAGTGACCTCGATCACGCGCCGTCTCCCGAAGATCTGGCGGATCTGTCGCAGAGCCTCAAGCATCTGGACCGGACGCTCCAGCGCCTGCCGGGCAAGGTGCGCTCGACCTTTCTGCTGGCGCGCATCGACGGCCTGACCTACCCGCAAATCGCTGCCGAACTGGGCATCTCCCAGCGCTCGGTGAGCATGTACATGACCCGTTCCCAGGCCCTGTGCAACCGCCACAGCGCCAACCAAACCCTGATTTCCTCCCAGAACAAGAGGTCCGCATGAGATCGATCAAAACCCTGCTCGGCAGTTCGCTGCTGGCCCTGACCCTGACTGCCGGCCACGCCGTGGCAGCGGAAAAAACCGCGCCGATCCACTTCGGCGACATCACCTGGGAAAGCGGCAGTTTCATCACCGAAGTGCTGCGCCTGATCGTCGAAAAAGGCTACGGCTACCCGACTGACACGCTGCCGGGCAGCACCGTCAGCCTCGAAGCGGCGCTGGCAAAAAACGACATTCAAGTGATCGGTGAAGAATGGGCCGGGCGCAGTCCTGCGTGGGTCAAGGCCGCCGCCGAAGGCAAGGTGTTCGGCCTCGGCGACACGGTGAAGGGCGCCACCGAAGGCTGGTGGGTGCCGGAATACGTGATCAAGGGCGACCCCGAGCGCGGGATCAAACCGCTGGCGCCGGAGCTGAAATCCGTGGCCGACCTGCCGCGTTACAAGGATGTGTTCAAGGACCCGGAAGACCCGAGTCGCGGGCGTTTCCTCAACAGCCCGACCGGCTGGACCTCGGAAATCGTCAACAGCCAGAAGCTCAAGGCCTATGCACTGAACGACAGCTTCGTCAACTTCCGCACCGGTTCCGGCGCGGCGCTGGATGCCGAGGTGGCGTCGTCGATCAAGCGAGGCAAACCGGTGCTGTTCTACTACTGGTCGCCGACACCGTTGCTCGGTCGCTTCAAACTGGTGAAGCTGGAAGAGCCGCCGTTCGACGCCGAAGCCTGGAAAACCCTTGCCGACGCCAACAACCCCCATCCGAAAGGCACCCGCTCGATGCCGGCGAGCCTGGCGATTGGCGTGTCGGCACCGTTCAAGGCGCAGTATCCGGAACTGGTGACGTTCTTTGAAAAGGTCGATTTGCCGATCGATCTGCTGAACCAGACCCTGGCCGGGATGAGCGAGAAACGTCAGCAGCCACGTCAGGTCGCCGAAGCCTTCCTGCGCGATCAACCGCAAGTGTGGAAATCGTGGGTGCCGGGTGAAGTGGCGAATAAAGTCAGTGGGAGTCTGTAGTACTTATCCGATAATTGCGTAGTTTCAAAAGTTGCCATTGCGAGTCTGTCGCAATGGCAACCAACACCCCCGCCGCTGAACCGATTCTTGTCCGTTTTTTGTCCAAACTCCCCGTGGTACTGGCCGACTAGTGGCCTTGCGCAAGGCTTTGCGCTGTCTATGCTCACACGTAACTAACTATGTCGACCGCCATCCAATGCGCCTCGACGGCAATCGGTTAGTCATGAACAAAGCTGCCAGAGTGCGCAATCCAAGGCACCGACACTGAACCGACAAGGAGCATGTTTTTAAATGGAAGTTCTTCTGCACGTTAGGAATGGCCCGCCCGCGGGCTATCAAGAGAAGGATGTCTTGATTAGAGCGTCGCTGCATGGACTCTTTGATTAATCATCGTTGATCACCTGACAACTTCCTCCTGTGGAGGAATGCGTGTGCCTGTTCTGTGGAACGTAGTGGTGGATTCTGAAAGACCTGAACTTTCATCAAATCAAAAGACCGCGCGGAAGGTGATAGAGACATGTTCAACCTACATCACAAGGCTGACCTGCAGGAAATCGAACGCTTCAGTTGTGCCCTGACCGAAGCCAACGCCAAGTTGGAGGCGATCAGCCGTTCGATGGCGATGATCGAATTCACCCCCGAGGGCATCGTTCTGGATGCCAATGAGAACTTCTGCAAGACCATGGGCTACAGCGCCGAGGAAGTGCGTGGCAAACATCACCGGGTCTTTTGCGAAGAGGCGTTTTACCGCAGCGAGGAATACGCCAAGTTGTGGCGTGATCTGGCCCGTGGTGAACCGCTCAGCGGGACTTTCCTGCGTTTGAACAAGCGCGGTCAGGAGATCTGGCTCGAGGCCAGTTACATGCCGGTGTATGGCCCGGACAAACAAGTCAGAAGCGTGATCAAAGTGGCGTCGGACATCACGGCGCGCGTGAACAAGGAAAAAGAAGAGGAGAGCATGCTCGCCGCCATCAGCCGTTCGATGGCCGTGATCGAATTCACCCCGGAAGGCAATGTGATCTCGGCCAACGACAACTTCCTCAAGACCATGCAGTATTCGCTCAACGAAATTGTCGGCCATCACCACAGCCTGTTCTGTCATCGCGCCGAAGCCGAATCCGCGCAATACAAAGCGTTCTGGGCCTCGCTCAATCGCGGCGAATATCACTCGCACCGCTTCGAACGCAAGAACAAGTCCGGGCAGACCGTTTACCTCGAAGCCTCGTATAACCCGTTGTTCGATGCCAAGGGCCGGTTGTACAAAGTGGTGAAGTTCGCCAGCGACATCACCCACCAGATGACCACCTTGCAGACCGCTGCGGAATCGGCCCACAGCACCTCGGTACAAAACGACGCCTGCGCGCAAAAAGGCTCACAGGTCGTGCAGCAAACGGTGCAGATCATTCAGGACATTTCCCGCGACCTCAACGAAGCGGCGCTGAGCATCGATGCGGTGAGCAAGCAGTCGGACATCATCGGCACCATCGTCCAGACCATTCGCGGGATTGCCGACCAGACCAACCTGCTGGCACTCAACGCGGCCATCGAAGCGGCGCGGGCGGGTGAGCACGGACGCGGTTTTGCGGTGGTGGCGGATGAAGTGCGCAGCCTCGCGGCGCGGACCAGTCAGGCGACCCTGGAGATCGTCGATGTGGTGCGCAAGAACCATGAGTTGTCACTGAGTGCGGTGTCGAGCATGCAGTCGAGCCTGAGCCGCACCGGGCTCGGGGTGGAACTGGCGAACGAGGCGGGCGACGCGATCCGCGAGATTCAGCAGGGCTCGCGGCATGTGGTGGATGCGATCAGCCAGTTCAACGAGACGTTGCAGTTGAACTGACGGTTTACGGCTGAAAAAAAAAGGATCCCTTGGGATCCTTTTTTCATTGCGCTGCGAGTCATAGCGAAGCGAGGAACTTGTCTGCCGACTGGTCGCTGATCTTGACCGAGTTGGCGTCTTGTTTGTTCTGCTTCTCGGCTTCGGCCAGTTTCATCTTGTCCTGCAGGCGATCGGCGATCTCTTTGCCGATGGCCAGTTGTTTCTCTGGCGGCATGGCTTTGATGTCGTCTTCGGTCAAACCCATTTCCTTGAGGATGCTGTCGCGCAGACGCTGTTCCGGCGACTTGCTCATGTAGTCCTTGAACTCGTCGGTGGCGGAAGTGCCGGTGGCCTTGGTCTGCGAAGCGTCAGAAGTCTGCAGGCCGACGCGGGTCTTGGCGAACGCTTCATCGACGTTGTCGCTGATGCGCGTAGCTTCGCTGACCTGCTGGGTGGCGAGTTGCGTGGCCGAGCTTTGAATCTGACTGGTGGCGTCAGTGGTTTGCGCCTGCGTCTGGTTTTGCAGCGATTGCAGCATCGCGCCGTGGAGCCCGCCTTGCAGACCGGCAGCCGCCGAAGCGGTGGCGTCTTCGGTGATGCGCTTGGGCAGATGAATCAAATTCGCCTGTTTCGAACTGACCAACATGATGAAGGACCTTGTGGTAATTGCTGTCGGCGGTAAAGCAGCAATTACCGTGCCGTCAGAAAAAATCCCATGAACTCAACAGGTTAAGGCGTTGTGGGTTTTCGGAAGCGGTCATCCTTTGCCGTCCGGCGGCAGAAGATGACCGTTGCCTGTCAGCGATGGGCGATGTTTTCCAGCGCCAGGTTGCGGGTGCGGGGGCCGAAATAACCGATGGTCAGCATCACAATCAACATGCTGACGACAATGAACGCCAATACGCCCGGCGTGCCGAAGTGGTCGAGGAACAGACCGATCAACAGGCTGCTGAACACCGTCGACAAACGACTGAACGAGTAACAGAACCCCACCGCCCGGGCGCGGATGTTGGTGGGGAACAGTTCGCTCTGATAGGAGTGATAACTGAAGCTCAGCCAGGCATTGCAGAAGGTGATCATCACCCCGCAGAAGATCAGGCCGAAGGCGCTGGTCTGCAACGCGAACAAGGTGCCGAAGGTCATGGCGCCCAGCGCCGAGCCGACGATCTGCCATTTGTTCTCGAAACGGTTGGCGAATTTGACGAACAGCAGCGGCCCGAGCGGGTAGGCGAGGGTGATGATGAATGCGTACATCAGACTGTGGGTGACGCTGACGCCCTGACCGGAAAGCAACGCTGGCAGCCAGTTGCCGAAGCCGAAGAAACCGATGGCCTGGAAGATGTGAAAGACGATCAGCATCAGTGCGCGGCGCCGGTACGGTGGTTGCCAGATGTCGGCGAAACGGCCCTTGCCTTCGACATCTACCGCTACCGCTTCCGGTGCGTCCAGTGGTTGGCGGTGATCCTTCTCGCAGCGCGCTTCGATGTCATCGAGAATCCGGTTCGCTTCATCGAAGCGACCATGCTGGGCCAGCCAGCGCGGCGACTCCGGCAGCCGTTTGCGCAGCCACCAGATGAACAGCGCAAACACCGCACTGGCCAGCAGCACCCAACGCCAGCCGGACACCCCGAACGGCGCCTGCGGCACCAGCCACCAAGACATCAGCGCCACCGCCGGCACCGACAGGAACTGCACGAAAAACGCGAAGGCGAACGCCGAACTGCGCATGCGTTTGGGCACCAGTTCCGAGAGGTAGGCGTCGATGGTTACCAGCTCAATGCCGAGGCCGATGCCCACCAGAAAACGCATGCAGATGATCCCCAGCGCCGAACTCTGCACCCCCATAAGCACCGTGGCCACGGTGTACCAGACCAGCGCGAAGGTGAAGATCGCCCGCCGTCCGAAACGATCCGCCAACGGACTGAGCAGACTGGCGCCGAGAAACAAACCGAGGAACGTCGCCGAGGCGAACGCGGCCTGATCGGAGAAACCGAACACGCCCTGATTGCCGGTGGCGAAGATGCCGTCGCGGATCAGGCCGGGGCTGATGTAGGCGGTCTGGAACAGGTCGTAGAGTTCGAAGAAACCACCGATCGACAGCAGCGCCACCAGCCGCCAGATCGTGGCGACCGCCGGAAGACGGTCGATGCGGGCGGAAATCTGTGCGGCGCGTATCGGGTCGATGCCATCGCTTTGCGCGGCGGCGGGGGCGTGTGCAGTCATGGGCCGATCCATTTTTTTATGATGGAAAAGCTTAGCCTGCTATCGGAAATCAAGGATTGTTTATATCGGCGCTTGGTACGGGAAAACCGCCGATTTCTTGCAATATCCGCTTACCAATTAGCGATTCATGCTGCGGGCACCGGATCCGGCAGCGCCGAGGCCGGCAAGCCGAACACCTTATCGAACAGCCAGTTGAAGGCGAAGGTGTAGCAAGGGATGAACACGATCAGCGCCAGATCCAGCAGGAAGGCCTGCACCAGGCTGATGTTCATCCACCAGGCGATCAGCGGAATCAGGAACACGATCAGCGTCAATTGAAAGCCGACCGCGTGGGCGATACGGCGTTTGACTGTGCGAGTGCGCGACACCTGACGGCTTTCCCAGTGCTCGAACAGCGAGGTGTAGATGAAGTTCCAGGTCACGGCGATGGTGGTGATGATCACCGCCAGCGGGCCGGTGCTGCCGGGCGAGGTGCCGGACAACAGGGCCAGGCCGAGGGCCGAGAAGGTCATGCCGATCACTTCATAGAGCGACACGTAGACCAGTTTGCGTTTGACGCCTTGCATGGGGAATTGCCTCTTTCTTGCGACTTGTGGCCAGTGGAGCTGGCGAAGACGGCGAAAGATAGCTTCAATTGAGGTGACAGAAAAAGTCAGTAGCTTTCAGTTTTATTGATAGGTAGATGATGTGAATTTCAACAGCGAAAGCATCGAGCTGTTTCTCGCAGTGATTGAGCGCGGCTCGTTTTCCGCCGCAGCCAGGGCATTGGGCAAAGTCCCGTCGGCGGTAAGCATGGCCATCGGCAATCTGGAGGCCGAACTCGGCTACCCGCTGTTTGATCGCAGTCACCGCGAACCGCAACCCACGGCGATGGCGCTGTCGCTGGTGCCCCATGCGCGACTGATCGCCGATCAGCTCAAGCAATTGCAGGTGCATGCGGTGCAGTTGTCGCTGGGGCTGGAGAGCAAGTTGTCGATCGGCGTGGCGGCGGATATCGATCGCCGACGGTTGTTGGCGGCGATCAAGGACATCAGTGAGCGCCACCCGCTGCTCGACATCGAAGTGCTGACCGCGCCGCAGGATGACGTGCTGGCGATGCTTCACAGTGGCCGGGTCAGCGTGTGCCTGGCGTTCGCCGGGTTGAGTGTGAACGTGCTGGAGCGCTTTCAGTTTGTCGGCAGTGAACGGATGATCGCCACGCTGGCGGCGGACAGTCCGCTGTTGCAGGGGCAGGATCTGTTTCTCGAAGATCTGGTGCATGTGCGGCAGATCGTCGTCGGCAGTCGCGACTTGCCGATCAGCGAAACCCGGCCACTGGTGGCCGAATCCCACTGGCGCACCGACAGCCTGGAGACGGCGCTGGAGATGGTCGAGGCGGGGTTGGGCTGGGGCAATTTCCCGTTGTCGGTGGTGCAGCCGTGGCTCGATTCGGGGCGATTGAAACGGCTGAACTTCCGCAACATCGAGAACGGTCTGGTGCTGCCGGTGCACGCGGTGTGGCTCAAGAGCCAGCCGTTGCAGAAGGGGGCGCTGGCTCTCGTGGCGTTGCTGGGCGGTTGAGTCAGGTGCTTTCGCGCACCTTCAATTCGAAGCCCATGTCCTCGACCGGTCGCGCCACGCTGTTGCCGGCCATCAGCGTCAGCATCTGCTCCGCCGCACGCCGGCCGATGGCCTCACGCGGGGTGTTGATGCTGCTCAGGCGCGGCACCATATGCTCGGACATCGGCAGGTCGTTGAAGCCGAGGATCGCCACTTGCTCGGGGATCTTGATCCCGTTGCGCAGGGCCTCGAGCAGGGCGCCCTGGGCCAGGTCGTCGTTGCCGAAGAAGATCGCATCGACGTCCGGATGCGCCGCCAGCAGTTGCAGGAACAACTCGCCACCCAGGCCCACGGACGAAGAACGCGGGGTCAGCACTTCCAGATCCGGGTCGTAGCGACCGGCCTTCTGCAACGCTTTGCGAAAGCCCTCACCGCGCAGCAGGGTGCGCTGATCGAGCTGCGCGCCGATGTACGCCAGACGCTTGCGGCCACGGGACAGCAAATGTTCGGCGGCGGTTTCCCCGGCGCTGAGCTGGGAGAAGCCGACGCAGTTCACTCCGGCGGCGCTGTCCAGTTCCATCATGTACACGCAGGGAATGTTGCTGGCCTCGATCATCCGCCGCGATGTTTCGGTACGGTCGAAACCGGTCAGCAGCAAACCCCGTGGCTGATAAGCCATGTAGTTGCGCAGCAGGTTTTCTTCTTCATCGCGGGAATAGTGGAAGTTGCCGATCAGCACTTCGAAGCCTTTGGGCGTGAGCACCCGATGAATGGCTTCCAGGGTGTCGATGAACAACAGGTTGGCCAGCGAAGGCACCAGGACCACCACCGAATGGCTCTGGGCCGAGGCCAGGGCGCGGGCGGCGGGGTTGACCACGTAGTTGAGTTCCAGCGCGGCTTTCTGGACTTTTTCCACCAGTTCGGTGGCGACGGTGCTGACCCCGCGCAAGGCGCGAGAAGCTGTAATCGGACTGACGCCGGCCAGCCGGGCGACTTCATTGAGGGTGGGACGGCCGGTGGTGCGGGTGTTTTTATCGTTTTTAGGGGTGGTCATCGGGCGGCTTGCCAAACAAAAATCAAGGCACTAAGGTAGCGCTGTCCTTATGCAGCTGCAAATGCGTAAGCGAGGTCCTGCCTGATCCTCGCTTTTTGGCGTTGGGACCCAACCTGCTGCAACCCAAAAAAACGACAAGAAGGCGTCGGCAATTTCTGCCTGTGCACTAGAGTCATAGTTAGCAAAGGTAGCGCTGTCTGCGCGCTGAGGTGTTTCATGAATCATCCCATCACCGCCCTGGTCATCATGGGCGTTGCCGGTTGCGGCAAGACGTGCGTCAGCGAGGCCCTGTGCCAATTGAGCGGCGCCACTGCCATTGAAGGCGATACTTTCCATCCGGCCGCGAACATCGAAAAGATGAGCGCGGGGATCCCCCTGAACGACGAAGACCGTGCCGGCTGGCTCGACAGCCTGTGCGATGAACTGCGCCGCGTCGATGCCCTGGGCGAACGCCCGGTGCTGACCTGCTCGGCCCTCAAGCACATTTACCGCGAACGTCTGCGCAGCGCCTTGCCGGGCCTGGGCTTCGTGTTCCTTGAATTGACGCCTGAAGTTGCCGCCGAACGTGTGTCCCATCGTCCGGGCCACTTCATGCCGGCGACCTTGATCGAAAGCCAGTTCGCCACCCTCGAATCGCCCAAGGGCGAGCCGTTGACCCTGGCCCTGAATGCTTCGATCCACAGCGTTGAAGAACTGGCGTCGCAAGCCCACGTCTGGTGGCAGGCCCATGGCCTGAAACAGGCGGTATGAGTGTGATTGCGAAGATAGCGCTGTCCTTTCGACTTCTGATTAACCCGCTTTAATAACAACAACAAACCAGGAGACACCCCCAATGTTTGGCATGTCCCATGACGCCTACCTGCTGCTCGATGCAGTGGTCACGGTGATCGGGCTTATCGTCCTGATCACCAAGTTCAAGCTCCATCCCTTCATTGCCCTGACCATCGCCGCCGCGTTTCTCGGTCTGACGTCCGGCATGCCGATCGGCACCATCATCAAAGCGTTCCAGGACGGCTTCGGTGGTGTGCTCGGTTTCGTCGGCATCATCCTCGCGCTGGGTACGATGCTCGGCAAAATGATGGCCGAATCCGGCGGTGCCGATCAGATCGCCCAGACCCTGATTCGCGCGTTCGGCAAAGAGCGCGTTCAGTGGGCGATGATGTTCGCCGCGTTCCTGGTGGGCATTCCGTTGTTCTTCGAAATCGGCTTCGTGCTGCTGATTCCGCTGGTGTTCATCGTCGCTCGCCGCACCGGCGTGTCGATCATCAAGATCGGTATTCCGCTGCTCGCCGGCCTGTCCGCCGTGCACGGTCTGGTGCCACCGCACCCGGGCCCGCTGCTGGCCATTGGCGTGTTCGGTGCCGACATCGGCAAGACCATTCTCTACGGTCTGATCGTCGCGCTGCCGACCGCCATCATTGCCGGTCCGATCTTCGGTACGTTCATCGCCAAGCACATCCCGGGTCATCCGAATCAGGAACTGGTCGATCAACTGGCCCGTGAAACCGATTCGGCCAAGCTGCCAAGCTTCGGCATCACCCTGGTCACCGTGCTGCTGCCGGTGTTCCTGATGCTGCTGAAAACCTTCGCCGACGTGGCGCTGCCGGACGGTCATTTCTTCCGCACCTGGATGGACATGATCGGTCACCCGATCTCGGCGCTGCTGCTGGCCTTGCTGCTGTCGCTGTACACCTTCGGCGCCAAGCAGGGCATCGGTTCTCAGCAGATGCTCAAGTGGCTGGATGCGAGCCTGGCGCCAACCGCCGCGATCATCCTGATCATCGGTGCCGGTGGCGGCTTCAAGCAGATGCTGGTGACCAGCGGTGTGGGTGACGTGATCGGCCACATGGCGGTCAGCGCGCAGATCTCGCCGATCCTGCTGGCGTGGCTGGTAGCAGCGGTGATCCGTATCGCGACCGGTTCGGCCACCGTGGCGACCATCACTGGCGCGGGCATTGTGGTGCCGGTAGTGGGGATGATCCCGGGCGTGAACCGTGAGTTGCTGGTGCTGGCCACCGGTGCCGGTTCCTTGATCCTGTCCCACGTCAACGACGCCGGTTTCTGGCTGGTGAAGCAGTACTTCAACATGACCGTGGCGGAAACCTTCAAGACCTGGACCGCGATGGAAACCATCCTGTCGGTGGTTGCGCTGGGCTTTATCCTGCTGCTGTCGCTGTTCGTTTAACCTCGAACGCAAGACACAAAAAAACCGCAGCGATGCGGTTTTTTTGTGGGTGACATTCGCAAGTTACTTGGTGACCAGGCCATCCGCCCGGAACATCCCGCGAATCCCGCGTACCGCCTGACGAATCCGGTCCTGGTTTTCGATCAGCGCGAAGCGCACGTGATCGTCGCCGTATTCACCAAAGCCGACGCCCGGCGAAACGCAGACCTTGGCTTCGGCCAACAGCTTCTTGGCGAATTCCAGCGAGCCGAGGTGCGCGTAGGCGTCGGGAATCTTCGCCCAGACGTACATCGAGGCTTTCGGGTTTTCGACCATCCAGCCCAGTTCATGCAGGCCCTTGACCAGCACGTTGCGGCGCTGGCGATACTGCTCGGCGATGTCGCGCACGCATTGCTGATCGCCTTCCAGCGCGGCAATCGCAGCGACCTGCAGCGGGGTGAAGGTGCCGTAGTCGTGGTAGCTCTTGATCCGCGCCAGGGCGTTGACCAGTTCCGGGTTGCCGACCATGAAACCGATGCGCCAGCCCGCCATGTTGTAGCTCTTGGACAGGGTGAAAAACTCCACCGCGATGTCCTTGGCGCCCGGCACCTGCATGATCGACGGGGCTTTCCAGCCGTCGTAGACGATATCGGCGTAGGCCAGGTCGTGCACCACCAGCACGTCGTACTGTTTGGCGAGGGCGATCACCCGTTCGAAGAAATCCAGCTCCACGCACTGCGCGTTCGGGTTGGACGGGAAGCCGAGGATCATCATCTTCGGTTTCGGGATCGAGCCACGAATCGCCCGTTCCAGCTCGTCGAAGAAGTCCACGCCCGGCACCAGCGGCACCGACCGCACCTGGGCGCCGGCAATCACGGCACCGTAGATGTGAATCGGGTAGCTCGGGTTCGGCACCAGCACGGTGTCGCCCTGATCCAGGGTCGCCAGCATCAGGTGAGCCAGGCCTTCCTTGGAACCGATGGTGACGATGGCTTCGCTTTCCGGGTCGATATCGACCTCGTAGCGTTCCTTGTACCAGTTGGAAATCGCCCGGCGCAGGCGCGGAATGCCCTTGGACGTGGAGTAACCGTGGGTGTCTTCGCGTTGTGCAACCTGCACCAGTTTTTCAACGATGTGCGGCGGCGTGGCGCCGTCGGGGTTGCCCATGCTCAAGTCGATGATGTCTTCGCCACGACGTCGGGCGGCCATCTTCAGCTCGGCAGTGATGTTGAAAACGTAAGGGGGGAGTCGATCTATGCGCGCAAAGCGGCGCGGCGAACCTTGTTCAGCCATTGTTGCCTCGGATAACGTAAGCGCCCGGAACCGTCCGAGCGACGCTGGTCACTGCGGTGACCTGTGGCGGAAGATAAGGGCAGCGATGGCAGACTGTCCAGCGTGCACGACAACAATTTTTTCCCAAGGAAAACGGTTAATGGAATTCACCAGCGGCTTCTTGCTGAGCCTTTCGCTGTGCCTGGACATCGGCGTGGCCAACATCGCGATGATCACCCTGGCCATGCAGCGCGGCTATTTTCAGGGCTTCGCGCTGGGCCTCGGCACCTGCGTCGGCGACTTGATCTACGCCGTTCTTGCCCTGGTCGGAATGACCGTTTTGCTGCAATACGAAACCGTGCGCTGGGTGTTGTGGATCGGCGGTTCGGCGCTGTTGATCTACTTCGCGGCGAAGATGATCTATTCGGCGATCCACCACGAAGCGCTCTTGGCGGAGACGGCGGAGGTCGGCCAGAACTCCCATCGCAAGGAATTCTTCCGTGGGATTTTTCTCGCCATGTCGTCGCCGAGCGCCATCCTCTGGTTCGCGGCCGTGGGCGGCACGTTGATCGCCCGTTCCGGTGGCGGCGGTCCGCTCAGTTCGGCGCTGTTCCTCGGCGGCTTCCTGTGTGCCGGGCTGTTGTGGTCGGCGGGTCTGTGCTTCGCCGCGAGCCATGGCGGCAAACTGCTGGGTGACAAACTGCTGCGCTATTCCTACATGGCATCGGCGGCGATCTTCTGCTATTTCGCGGTCTACGTGATCGTATCCGGTTATAACGAGTTCGTCGGGTCCGGTGCCGTCGAGGCCCTGCACACGCTGTAAATGTGCGAATCGGGTTTGGCTTCTATACTCCCAGCCGAACCCACTTTTTTCGTTCCAAGGAGTCGAGTCATGGATGAGCAAAAACGCGTCGAAGTGGCTGAACCTCGCTTCGAACATGGACACTTCCTGCTGATTGCAGGTTTTCGCGATCGTTTCACCAAAGAGACCGTCCAGGACATCCCCGCGCTGTGGGAGAAACTGATCCCGCACATCGGAAATATTCCGGGTCAGAAGGGCGAAGTGACCTACGGCGTTTGCAGCAATTTCGACGGCAACGGCGGTTTCGATTACATGGCCGGGGTCGAAATCCGCAAGCTGGATGACTTCCCGCAGGAAAAGTATCCGTGGATCGAAATCCTCCCGCGTCAGTACGCGGTGTTTGAACACAAGGGTTCGCTGGATCTTCTGCCGCAGACCATCGAGTACATCTACAAAATCTGGCTGCCGGCATCTGAATACAAGGGCCTCAACGCCCCGGAGCTGGAACGCTACAGCGCCGACTTCAATCCGAAAACCAATACCGGCAAGCTGGAAATCTGCGTCCCGGTGGAAAAGAAAACCTGATGAACGACCGGCAGCGCGAACCCGCTTCGCGCTGCCGATCAAGCCTTACTTGCCCTTGATCCGTCGTGCCCGCAACAGGTCGATGCCCAGGGTGATGAAGCCGAAAAAGCTGATACCCAACACCATCAACAAACCGATTTCCATGCTGCTCATAAACTGTTCCCCTTCGGGTGATCAGAGACAGTGGTCAGGAATAGACCGTCCCGAATCCGAAGAAAAGCGCTTATACGCAGGCTTTACGCCGCCCATGCGGATCGATATGAACACCTTATTCCTTTATCCTTGGCGGCCCTGTTTCCACTGATTTCGAGCCGCCATGAACACCGTCATCCGCCACGTCACCGCCGCCGACCTGGATCGCTGCTACGCCATCGAAACCCTTGCCTATGAAGGCGACGAAGCCGCGACCCGCGAGAAGATCGCCACGCGCATCGCCACCTGGCCGGACGGTTTCATCGTCGCCGAGGTGGACGGGCAGGTGGCCGGCTTCATCAACTCCGGCGCGGCGTTTGAAGTGCAGATGTCCGACGAGGCGTTCAAGGAACTGATCGGCCACGATCCGGCGGGGCCGAACGTGGTGATCATGTCGGTGGTGGTGCACCCGGACTATCAAGGCCAAGGCCTGGCCAAGCGCCTGCTGGGCGAATTCATCGAGCGCATGCGCGCTCAGGGCAAGGCGACGATTCACTTGATGTGCAAGGATCGGCACATCCCGCTGTACGCCGGATTCGGTTTTGCCTACATCAAACCGTCCGAGTCCGACCACGGCGGGATGGCGTGGCACGAGATGATTCTGACCCTCTAAAGACTTCAGTAGAGCGTTTCACGCACCCGCGTCGGGGCCTCACGGTCGTAGGCCTCGGCATCGAACTGACCTTCGTTCAGGCGCTTGTGAAACGCGCCTGCCGTTGGCAGCGCCGAGCGCGGCAAGTGGGTTTGCGGATTCCACGCGTCCGAACGCACGAACGCTTTCGAGCAATGAAAGAACGCCGCCTCCACCGTCACCAACAACACCGTGCGCGCCGGTTTGCCGTTGACCGCGAAGCTTTCCAGTAACTCCGGATCAGCGCTGATGGTCGCCGTGCCATTGACCCGCAACGTCTCGCCAATCCCCGGAATGATGAACAGCAGCGATACCCGTGGATCGTGCAGCACGTTGCGCAAGGTATCGATGCGGTTGTTGCCCGGGCGATCCGGCAGGGCCAGGGTGCGCTCGTCAATGATCCGCACAAACCCCGGCGCATCGCCGCGCGGAGAACCGTCGATGCCGTCGGCACCGACCGAACTGACAATTACCAGCGGCGAGACCCGGACCATCGCCTGATAGTCCTCGTTGAGAAAACCGATCTGCTTGCGCACCGCCCGTTCGTGGGGCAATCCGTAAATAGCTTCCAGCGCTTCGATTGAATCGATCATCGTTGATCCCTCGACGATTAGAAGAACAGGCCCATGCGCCGCTCGTAACCGATGCGGCCCTTGTACGCTTCGCCGCTGTCGACGAAACCGTACTTGGCGTACAGCGCAATCGCGGCGTCGTTGTCGGCGTCCACCGACAGTTCCAGTCCTTTGATTTCCGGCCAGGCCTGGCGCGCAACCTCCGGCAACGCCAGCAGGCAGGCCTTGCCATAACCCTTGCCCTGGGCCCGGTGATCGACCTGCAACGCATGCAGGGTGGCGCTGTGTTCATCGGCCCATTCCGGCAGGACCGGCGGGCGCTTGAGCAGCAGAAATGCCACCGGTACGTCCTCGGCCAGCAGCGCAAAACCTTTCACGCCGGGGCCGGGTTTCGACAGCAGCGTGTGCAGGGCGCCGTGGATGTCGCCAGAGAACTTGATCTGCTCGGCGTGGATTTCAATGGCCTCGACCTGTTGGCGTTGGGTGGCGTTCAGGCTTTCGTAAGGCACGAGTCGGGCTGACACGGGAATTTCCTTTTTCCTACAAAGATGAGCCTCGGATTCTAGCGATTTTGCGTTCTCTGGAATTTTTTTGTTTCAGCTGTCGATCCGGCCAATCGCCAAGCGACCAAGTGTGTCTTCACAACAAAAACCAGGGAGAAAACCCATGAGTACGCAAGCGCAGATTCAAGCCGTGATCGACACCTACCGTCAGGCCGTCATGACCAAGGACGTGGAAAAGGTCATGACCCTGTACGCCGACGACATCCTCTCGTTCGATGCGATCAAGGCCCTGCAATTCAAGGGCAAGGAGGCCTACCGCGCCCACTGGGTGGCCTGCATGGAAATGTGCCCCGGCCCGCACATTTTCGAATTCCATGAAATCGCCATCGAGACCGGGGACAACATCGCCTTCGCCCACTGGGTCGCCAATTGCGGCGGCACCAATGAAAAAGGCGAAACCCAGAGTTGCTGGATGCGCGCCACCGCCTGCTATCGGCTGGTCGACGGGGCGTGGAAAATCGCCCACGAACACTGGTCGGCGCCGTTCGATCCGATGACTGGCTCGACACTGTTTGATGTGAAACCCTGATCTTCAGCCATAGTTGATCCGTCCGATTCAGGAGAACGCCATGAAGTATTTATGCCTGGTCTACAGCGATGAGCGCCTGCTGCATTCGTCGCCCGACAGCCCGGAAGACGCCGAATGCTGGGCCTATGCCGAGTCGATCCAGGGCAGCGGCCGGATGGTCGCCGCCGAAGCACTGGAGTCGGTGCAGACCGCCACCACGGTGCGCATGCGCAACGGCAAGTTGTCGATCACCGACGGCCCGTTCGCCGAGACCAAGGAGCAGTTGGCCGGTTTCTACCTGATCGACGCGCGGGACCTCAACGAAGCGATCCAGGTCGCCGGCAACATTCCGGCGGCCCGGGTCGGCAGCGTCGAAGTGCGTCCCGTGCGGCAGTTGAATGTCTGAGGTCGCGGCCCGGGTCGCGCAGGTCTATCGCGAAGACTCGCGGCGGATCCTCGCGACCCTGATCCGCCTGCTCGGCGATTTTGATCTCGCCGAAGAAGCCTTGCACGAGGCGTTCTTCGTCGCGGTCGAGCGTTGGCAGCGCGACGGCGTGCCGGACAATCCGCGGGCGTGGCTGGTGTCCACCGGGCGCTTCAAGGCGATTGATGTGTTGCGTCGGCGCGCACGGTTCAAAGCGTCGCAGCCGTTGTTGCTGGCGCAACTGGAGGAGCTGGAACAGTCCGAATGGGACGTTGAAGACGTGGAAGATGATCGCCTGCGCCTGATCTTCACCTGCTGCCACCCGGCACTGGCGGCGGACGCGCAAGTGCCGCTGACCCTGCGCGAAGTCTGCGATCTCACCACCGAGGAAATCGCCCGCGCATTTCTCTCGGCCCCGGCGGCGATTGCCCAGCGCATCGTGCGCGCCAAGGCGAAGATTCGTGATGCAAAAATCCCTTATCAAGTCCCGAGCCTGAGCGAATTGCCCGAGCGCCTCGACAGTGTGCTGCGGGTGATTTATCTGGTGTTCAACGAGGGGTATTCGGCGTCCGGCGGCGCCCAGGTGACCCGCGAGGATTTGACCCGTGAGGCGATTCGTCTGGGACGTCTGCTGCTGGAGTTATTGCCGGATCCGGAAGTCATGGGCTTGCTGGCACTGATGCTGTTGCATGAGTCGCGGCGTTCGGCGCGGTCGACGCCAAGCGGTGAGCTGATTCTGCTGGATGATCAGGATCGCGGATTGTGGAATGCCGAGCTGATTGCCGAAGGCTGCGATCTGGTGGAGCGGGCGCTGACCACCGGGCGCTTCGGGCCGTATTGCCTGCAAGCGGCGATTGCGGCGGTGCATGCCGAAGCTCCGACCGCAGGGGAGACGGACTGGGCGCAGATCGTCGGTCTGTATGACGTGTTGCTGCGGGCGGTGCCGTCGCCGGTGATCGAGTTGAACCGGGCGGTGGCGGTGGCCAAGCGTGATGGGGCGTTGGCCGGGTTGACCTTGATTGAAGGAATTCTGGACCGTGGGGAGTTGCAGGATTACCACCTGGCGCATTCGGCACGGGCGGAGTTTTGTCGGCAGTTGGGGCGGGTTGAAGAGGCGCGGGCGGCTTATTCGCGGGCGCTGGCGTTGACGCGGCAGGAGCCGGAGCGGCGGTTTATCGAGGGACGATTGCGCGAGCTGACGCTGCGCAATCCCCTTTAGTAAACGTCGAGTCAGGCTTGCTGGCGGGTAGCAGCCATCACAATCTCCCGAATACAAACCCCCTGCGGCTGCCCATACGCATAAGCAATCGCCGTCGCCACATCCTCGGCACTCAGCACCGTCCCACCCATGTCCTGCTTCCAAGCCTGATACCCGGTCTTGATCGCCTCATCCGTGGTGTGGCTCAGCAATTCGGTTTCCACCGCCCCCGGCGCAATAGTGGTCACGCGCACGTTATGCGGCGACAGCTCTTCACGCAGGTTTTCCGACAACCCGTGCACCGCAAACTTGGTGCCGACGTACGCCACATGGTTCGGGAACGTCTTGCGCCCGGCCACCGAGCTGACGTTGATGATGGTGCCGTGCTTGCGCTCGATCATCCCGGCGACCACCGCGTGCACGCCGTTAAGCAAGCCTTTCACGTTGACGTCGAGCATCTGGTCCCACTGCGCCGGGTCCTGTTTGCTCATCTCGCCCAGCAGCATCACCCCGGCGTTGTTGATCAGCGCATCGGCCGGGCCGAATTGCGCCTCAGCCTCGGCAACAGCGGCCAGCAACGCGGCGCGGTCGGTGATGTCGACGCGGCGGCTGAGGGTGTTCGGCAGTGCCAGCGCTTCGAGGCGTTCGATACGGCGCGCCAGCAACAGCAGGGGGTGACCGGCAGCGCTCAAGCGCCGTGCGGTGGCTTCGCCGATGCCCGAGCTGGCGCCGGTGATGATGATCAATGGCTTGCTCATGGTTGAACTCCTGAGATAAGAAAAACAAATGACCAGATTCGAAGCGCAGTATATTTAGCCCGCTGGAGGCTGAAAAATGCCTTATTCCTCTGTCTGCTATCGGAATTTCCTATGGATATCCGCCATCTCAAAGCCTTCCTCGCGGTGTTCGAGGAACGCAACATCACCGCTGCCGCACAACGGCTGTTCATCAGTCAGCCCACGTTGTCGGTGACCATCAAACAGCTGGAAGAAGAACTCGGCGCGACGCTGTTCGTGCGTCAGCCCCGTGGTGTGGAGGTCAGCGACGAAGCGCGGCTGCTGTACCCGCAGGCGCGACGGATGGTGGCCGAATCCGAGGCCTTGAGCCGGATGTTTCGCGGCCGCGAAAACCGCGCGCCGCTGACCCTCGGCATCGAGGGTGACATCGCCGCCAGTCACATCGAAGCCTTTGTGCGCATGGCCCATCAGGCGTTGCCCAATCTGCTGCTGACGCTTGAGGAAGGCTGCCACGGCGATGGTCGGCTGGCGGTCGAGGAAATGTGCTGCGAGGACGAACTGTTTCTGCCGCTGTGGGAAGAGTCTTACGTGATGGCGCTGCCACTCGACCATCCGATGGCCAACGCGCAGGCAGGCTGGGCGCCGATCGAGGACTGGATCACCTGCCCGCAACATCCGTCCCATCAGCGGTTGATGGCGCTTTACGGACGCTCGCCGGAAGCGGTGGCGGGGCATGCCGGTTCACTGCAACAGGCGTTGCACATGGTGGCGGCGGGTGTCGGCGTGGCGATGTTGCCGCAGTCGTTGGTGAGCGGGCATGAACGCATCGTCGTACGTGCGCTGCACCTGCCGGCGCCGACCCGGCGGGTGGGGTTGTGCTACGCGGCGCAGGCGCTGGAATTGCCGGCGATGCGCGGGTTGCATGAGCACTTTCAACACAATCGGCCGCCGGCGATTGCCGCTTGAATCGTCACTCGAGCATCTTGCTCAGCAACCAGCTCCCCGCCGGCCCCGGCGGGTACAGCCGCGACCACAGCGCATCGACGAACACCGGTTTCGGCCAGCCGCGCACCTTCAGCTCAACCAGCAGATCGTTACCGAAACGCTCCACCAGCCAGCGCGGCAGCGGTGCCCAGCCGAAGCCCTTTTCGGCCATCTCCAGCAGCATCAGATAACTCGGCGCCGACCACACCCGGCCTTTGCCGCGACTGTCATAGGGATTGACGATGGTGGCCAGGCGCAGCTCGCGATGCTGTTCAAGGACTGTTTGATCGATGGATTCCTGCGTCGCCAACGGATGATTACGGCCGACGAACAGGGCGATTTCAGTGCGTTCGGCGACGGTCGAGGTCGCCAGGTCCGGCGGGTAGTTGTCCTGCATCTCGGCGAATGCCAGGTGCGCCCGACCGCGTTGCACCAGTTCGATCAGGTCATCGCACTCGGCGATCAGGCATTCCAGCTCCAGATCCGGGTAGCGCTGCTCGAAGCCCACCAATGCGGCTTCGAAACGGTCGGACTGATAAGTGTCGGAAATCGCCACCGTGAGTTTCGGCTCGACGCCCTGGGCCAATTGCCGGGCGGTCATTTCCAGGCGGCTGGTGGCCGACAGAATCGCCTCGGCCCGTTGCAGCATCACGTGACCGGCCGGGGTCAGGGTCGGTTTGCGGCTGCTGCGGTCGAACAGGATCAGGTCCAGATCGATCTCAAGACTGGCCACCGCCGCACTCACCGTCGACTGACTGCGCCCGAGTTTGCGCGCCGCCGCCGAAAAAGAGCCTTGAGTGGCGGCCTGGACAAACGCGAGCAGCACTTCTTGAGAGGCCATGAACTATCGCCTTGATCGATGGTTATTGGTTATGAAGTATCGGTGCGGTGCTGGATCATGGCAACCATCTTCACAGAGGAACTCGGCCATGACTGCCAACAAATCCATCACTGAACGTATCTTCCAGGCCATCGGTTTCGAACTGCTGGCAATTCTGATCTGTACTCCATTGCTGGCGTGGATCATGGGCAAACCGCTGGTCGAAATGGGCGCCGTCACCATGGCCATCGCGTTGCTGGCCCTGGGCTGGAACGTGGTGTTCAACGGCTTATTCGACCGCCTGCTCAAACGCTGGAACATCGCCCACAACGCCTGGGTACGGGTGGCGCACGCGCTGCTGTTCGAGGGCGGGTTGATCGTGATGGGCGTGCCGCTGATTGCCTGGTGGCTGTCGGTCAGCCTGTGGCAGGCGTTCCTGCTCGACATTGGCGTGCTGCTGTTCTTCCTTCCGTACACCTACGTCTATCACTGGGGTTATGACGTGGTGCGCGAGCGGCTGGTGATGCGCAGCGTCTGCCAGAACTGAAAACAAAAATCGCAGCCTGCGAGGGCTGCGATTTTTTTGTCCGGGATTTTTGCCGGGTTTAGAGAAACATCCCGCCCGACGCTTCAATCCGCTGACCGTTGATCCACTGCGCGCCCGGCGACAGCAGCAGCGCCAGTGCACCGCCAATGTCATCCGGCTGCCCGGCACGGCCCAGGGCTGTGTTGCTGGCGACCATGGCGTTCAGCGCCGAATTGTCGCGCACCGCACCACCGCCGAAGTCGGTTTCGATGGCGCCCGGTGCGAGGATATTCACGGCGATCTGCCGCGCACCTAGCTCCTTGGCCTGATAACGGGTCAGCACTTCCATCGCACCTTTCATCGCCGCGTAGGCGGCATAACCCGGCAGGGTGAAACGGGCCAGACCGCTGGAGATGTTGATGATCCGCCCGCCATCGTTGATCAGCGGCAGCAATTGCTGAGTCAGGAAGAACGGCCCTTTCAACTGCACGTTCATCAGCAGGTCGAACTGCTCCGGCGTGGTTTCGGCGAAGGACGCATGCACACCAATCCCGGCGTTGTTGATCAGGAAATCGAAGCGCGACTGCCCGAGCTGTTGCAGTGCTTGCCCGACCCGTACGGCGAAATCGGCGAAGCCTTCGCTGCGGCCGACATCCAGTTGCAGCATCACGGCGTTGGCGCCGAGTGTTTTCAGTTCCTCGACCAGCGATTGCGCTTCATCGGCGCGGCTGTTGTAGGTGCCGATGATGTCCACGCCTTGCGCGGCGAGGTGCAGGGCGGCGTTCTTGCCGAGGCCACGGCTGGCACCGGTGATCAATGCGATTTTGCGATTCATGGGTCTTCCTCGAGGGCAGTGACGGTTGATGGGGCCCAGTTTATTTATCCGCCGTGAGGTGATAAACACGCTGAAACCGGAATCACTGGTCGGTATGTCCGAACAATCAATGGGTGGCCCATGAACAAACTGGAACTGCTGCGCACCTTCGTCCGGGTCAGCGAATTGTCGAGTTTTACGATGGCGGGGGAGAGTCTGGGGCTGCCGCGCTCGACGGTGTCCGAGCAGGTGCAGGCGCTGGAAACCCTGCTCGGCACGCGTCTGCTGCAACGCACCACGCGCAAGGTCCAGGCGACTCAGGACGGCCTTGCGTTATATGAGCGCAGCAAGGATCTGCTGTCGCACATGGACGAAATCGAGAACCTGTTCCGTCAGGACGAAGCGTCGCTGACCGGGCGGATTCGGGTCGACATGCCGAACATTCTGTCGCGGCGGCTGATCATGCCGAAGTTGCCGGAATTCATGGCCCGTCATCCGAACCTGGAACTGGAAATCAGCAGCACCGATCGCCGGGTCGACCTGCTCGCCGAGGGCTTCGATTGCGTGGTGCGCATCGGCGCGCAACCCGATCAGTCGGTGGTGGCGCGACATCTGGGTGACTTCAGCATGATCAACTGCGCCAGCCCCGCGTATCTGCAGCGCTACGGTGTGCCGCAGACGCTGGAGGATCTGGCGCAGCATCGGCTGGTGCATTACGTCGGTGTGCTGGGGTCGCGTTCGGAAGGGTTTGTCTACGAGCAGGACGGGCAGGTTCACCGCTTGCCGATGGCCGGCAGCGTGACGGTCAACAGCACCGATGCGTACGAGTCGGCGTGCCTGGGTGGATTTGGTCTGATTCAGGTACCGCGTACCGGCATGAATACCTATCTGGACACCGGTGAGGTGGTGACCGTGTTGCCGCAATACACCGCGCCGGCGATGGGCATTTCACTGCTGTACGCCCGGCAGCGGCATTTGCCGTTGCGGGTGCGGGTGTTCATGGACTGGTTGGGGGAGTTGATTCGTTCGACGCTCTGATTCCTGCCGCAAATCCCTGTGGGGGCAAAGGCTCTCACAGGGATTCCGGTTGATCAGAAGATCTGGGTGAACAGCCAGTACAGGCTGCCCGACAGCAGAATCGCTGCCGGCAAGGTCAGCACCCACGCCATCAGCAGATTGCGGATGGTCTTCATCTGCAGGCCGCCACCGTTGGCGACCATGGTCCCGGCCACGCCTGAGGACAACACATGGGTGGTCGACACCGGCAGGCCGAACATGTCGGCGGCGCCGATGGTCAGCATCGCCACGGTTTCAGCCGAGGCGCCCTGTGCGTAAGTCAGGTGGGTCTTGCCGATCTTCTCGCCGACCGTGACCACGATCCGCTTCCAGCCGACCATGGTGCCCAGCCCCAACGCAATCGCCACGGCGATCTTCACCCACAGCGGGATGAACCGGGTGGCATTGTCGATCTGCTGTTTGAACAGTTGCAGTTTGTTGGTGGTGTCGGCGTCGAAGGTGCCGACCTTGTTCTTGTCCATCAGGCGAATGGTTTCGCTGGCCAGGTACATGTCGTTACGCACGTTGCCCATGGCCTCGGCCGGGACTTTCGACAGCGAACCGTAGCCTTTGACTTCTTCACCGATGTGCCCGGTCAGTGCGGCGAGGGCCGGGACCAACTGCGGCGTGGCTTGCTTGCTGCGCACGTAATCCGAGAGCACCGGACGCGGATCGGCCGGGGCCGGCAGCGGTGCGCTTTTTACCAGCGCCTGTTGGGTGACTTCAGCCACGGCGGCGAACTGCAACGCCTGATCCGCCGGCATGGTGCGGTTCAGCGCATAAGCCATCGGCAGGGTGCCAACCAGGATCAGCATGATCAGGCCCATGCCTTTCTGGCCGTCGTTGGAACCGTGGGCAAACGACACGCCGGTGCAAGTCAGGATCAGCAGACCGCGAATCCACCACGGCGGCGGGGTGTTGCCTTCCGGGGCCTTGTACAGCGAGCGGTTCTTCACGAACGCGCGCAATGCCAGCAGCAACAGCGCCGCGCAACCGAAACCCACCAGCGGCGACAGCAGCAGTGCGTAACCGATCTTGGTGGCCTGGGCCCAGTCCACACCGCTGGTACCGTCGCGACCGTGCATCAGGGCATTCGCCACGCCAACACCAATGATCGAACCGATCAGCGTGTGCGACGACGAGGCCGGCAGGCCCAGCCACCAGGTGCCGAGGTTCCACAGAATCGCGGCGATCAGCAGGGCGAAGATCATCGCGAAACCGGCGGACGAGCCGACTTGCAGAATCAGCTCGACCGGCAGCAGGGCGATGATGCCGAACGCCACCGCGCCACTCGAAAGCAACACGCCGAGGAAGTTGAAGAAACCCGACCACACCACGGCCACATTCGGTGGCAGCGAGTGGGTGTAGATCACCGTGGCCACGGCATTGGCGGTGTCGTGGAAACCGTTGACGAACTCAAAACCCAGCGCAATCAACAGCGCCACGCCGAGCAGCAGGAACGGGGTCCAGGTGGTGACCACCGTGCCGAGTTCGTGCATGTCGTGCATCAGGCTGTAGGCCGTGAACAGCATCCCCATGGCCAGTACGGCGAAGAACACCACGTAAGTGAAGGGGCCGGTTTTCTTGTCGAGCGCCGGCCTGCCGCTGGGGGCGGAGGCCGGGCTGGCGGTCAGGGAGGGAGTAGCCATGGGAGGACAATCCTGAGCGGGGGGAAGGAGTGTTGCCCATGATCGTTGCTAAATATTACAGAGAGACTGCGACAGATCAGTGTTTGGCGGATTAGCCGCGCCGCTGGTCTTGCTTAATAGTCACCACGCTTGCGAAACGCCCAGCGCCCGGCAATCACGGTAAACGTCACCACCAGCGCCACCAGAATCCAGAACCCTTCCGGATCAGTGGCCAGCGGCACACCGCCGACGTTCATGCCGAAGAAACCGGCAATGATGTTGATCGGCAGCGCCAGCACCGTCACCACGGTCAGGGTGAACAGCGTGCGGTTGCTCTGTTCGTTGAGGTTGGCGGCGATCTCTTCCTGCAACAGCTTGATCCGCTCGCCGAGGGCCGTGAGGTCGTTGATGATCAGCGCGAACTCCTCGGTGGATTTGCGCAGCTCCTTCACGTCTTCCTTCTGCAACCACGGTGGCGGTCGATTGAGCAGGCGCAGCAGCGAACCCGGCTCCAGCGCCAGCAGTCGTTGCAGGCGCACCAGCACCCGACGGTTGGCGCCGAGTTCGGCGCGGTTGGTCGACAGTCGCGAGGACAGCAACTCGTCCTCGACCTGATCGACGCTCATGCTGGTCTTGCGCACGATCTGGGTCAGCACTTCGCCCTGGTCGCGCAGCAAGTGCACGAGCAATTCCGACGGCGAGCGAAAGCACTCGCCGGCCTTCACCGACGAACGCAGCTTGTCCACCGAGTGCAGCGGTTGCAGGCGCGCACTGACGATCAGTTTGCTGCGCACGCAGACCCACAGCGTCGACACGTCCGACGACACCATGCTGCTGAGGTTGAACACCACGTCGTTGACCACCGCCAGCAACGCCGAATCGACATGCTCGATACGGGTCGAGCGCGAGCCTTCATGCAGCGCTTCGAAAAACTCTTCGGGTAATTGCAGATGACTTTTCATCCAGCGCTCGCACGCGGCGTGCGCCAGGTTCAGGTGCAGCCAGAGAAACTCATCGCCATCGCTGTCGTCTTGCAGGCAGCGCAGGGCAGTCGCCGAGTCGACTTCGCGACCACGCTCGCCGGGACGAAAACGAAAACCGTAGAGCAAGCCGAACAGGTCTGGATCGCGATGGCTGATATCGAGGCTGTGGTTCATGAAGTCTCGCTGGGAGGAGGGCGTCTGTCGCGGGATTTGCAGATTCACCTGAGCCGCATCATTGCAATGCAGTGTGACGTTTTGGTGACAGCTAAATGACGCCAGAATCAATGCCTTACCGGCGGTCGGATTTTTCTCAAGAAGCCCTCTGGCACGCCGATCACGCATGAGTTAGGTTGCGCGCCTTCGGCCAAGAGCCAAGGTTCGCCGACACGGATGTCCGGCCACAATTCACGTCTTACCGGACGTGCCTCATCCCTGTCATGAGTACCTGCGATGTTGCAAAAATCCCTGAGAGCGCAAATTCTCGCCCTGCTGAGCGGCAGTCTGTTGGCGATGCTGTTGATCGCGCTGGCCTGCTTTCATTTCCTGTCCAACGGCGTGCAGAACTACAGCCAGTTGATTGCCGGCCCCTTGCACACGTCGCAACTGATCGACGAAGCCAACCTGCAATTCAAGGTGCAGGTGCAGGAGTGGAAAAACGTCCTGCTGCGCGGCAAACAACCGGCAGACTTGGCCAAGTACTGGGGCCAGTTCGAAGATCGCCAGCGCGATGTGCAGAATATCCTTGGTGAGCTGGCCAATCAGAAAGGCCTTGAGCCTGCGCTGAAAACCCGTATCGAGCGCCTGCGTGAAGAACACCGTCTGCTCGGCGCCGCCTACCAGAAAGGTCGCGATGCCTACGTAGCTGCCGGTGCCGATCCGACCGCGGGCGACACCGCCGTCAAAGGCGTCGACCGCGCCGCCAGCGACCAGATGAGCGAACTGGTGGGCGAACTGCGCAAGCAGGGCACCGAACAGTCGGCGCTGATCAGTGCCAGTGCTGATCGCACCGTGTTGCTGGGGATTCTGGTGATGCTCGCATCCGGCCTGTTGATCGGTTTGCTGAGCCTGTGGCTGGTCAACCGCAACCTGGTCGAGCCGATCCGCAAGCTCATCGACTACGTCACCCAGTTGAGCAGGGGCCGTCTGGTCGAGCGTGTGTCCAGCAGCCGTCAGGACGAGTTGGGCAACCTGGCCGCCGCCGCCAACACCCTGCGCGACTTCCTCGCTGAAACCTTCAACCACCTGCAGCGCAGCGCCAAGGATCTGGACAGCGCCAGCGGCGAGTTGAACGCCATCGCCACCGTGATGGCCGGCGGTACCAACGAGCAGTTCAACCGCACCGATCAGGTGGCCACGGCGATGAACGAAATGTCCGCCACCGCCCAGGAAGTCGCCCGTCATGCGGCCGATGCAGCGCGTGCTGCCGACGATGCCGACCAGTCCGCCCAGCAGGGTGAAAAGGTCATGCAGAGCACCATCCACAGCATCACCCAGATGCGCGGCGAAATCGCCAACACCGCCACAGTGATCCGTCGTCTGGAAGCCGACAGCGGTCGCATCGGCAAGGTGCTGGAAGTGATTCGCGGGATCGCCGAGCAGACCAACCTGCTGGCGCTCAACGCCGCCATCGAAGCGGCCCGGGCCGGTGAAGCCGGGCGTGGTTTTGCGGTGGTGGCCGATGAGGTGCGTAACCTCGCGCAGCGTACGGCGGAGTCGATCATCGAGATCAACCAGATCATCCAGAGCGTGCAGACCGGCGCGGTGGATGCAGCCCACGCCATCGACAGCGGCCAGACCCGCAGCGATGAAAGCGTCGAGCAAGTGACCCAGGCCGGCGCCATGCTCGAGCGCATCACCCATGCGGTGGAAGCGATTCGCGACATGAACCGCCAGATCGCCACGGCGGCCGAAGAGCAAACGTCGGTGGCCGAAGACATCTCGCGCAACCTGACCGAGATCACGTCGATTGCCAGCACCAACCTCGACAACGTGCAGCGCACCGAAAGTGCCAGCCAGAACCTGCACGGCCTGTCCGGCCAACTGAACGACGTCACCGCTCGCCTGAGCGTCTGACCCGCCAGTGACTGTGTACCGGCCCGGTTACCGAGTCGGTACACAGTCGATCTCAATTCGTGCAGGCCGCCGCCGATGGCCGGTTATCCATAACCGTCATTGGAGAATTCCCATGGTCAGCATCACGTCTGTTTCGATCAATCAAACCGTCACCACACCCACCAGCAAAACCTCGATTGCCGACACGGGCGACGACACCTCGACCACAGCAGCGGCCAGTACCGGTGTGAAGGCCGACACCAGCAAAGTGGCGGCGGGCGGCGGTGCCGCACCATCGGGGGACAGCAGCTCCAGCAGCGATGAATCGGATACGGTGAAAGAACTGCGTAAGCAGATTGCCGAGCTGCAAAAGCAATTGCAGGAACAGCAACAGGCGCTGCAAGCGGCCCAGGCCAAGCAGGAAAGTCAGGACGCTAAAGCGGCGGATGTTGCGGCTGCGCAATCGCAGATCGCGACGACTTCGGCTTCGTTGCAGACGGCGACGGCGGCTTTGTTGGCGGCGTTGCAGCAATCTGATTCGAGTACGTCGGGTTCGCTGGTCAGTACCTCGGCATAACTTTCGGACACAAAAAAGCCGCACGATCCGAAAATCGTGCGGCTTTGTCTTGCGGTGCAATCAGTGATCTTGCTTGTTGCTCAGGACCTTGCCGGTTGCCGCATCCAGATCCACGTCCCATTCTTTGCCATCGGCAGTACGCAGCTCGACTTCGTACTCATAGCCGTTGAAATGGTTGTCCAGGTCGGTGTCGACGATGGTCGCGCCCGGGTGCAGGGCCAGGGCAATCTTGTTCAGCTCTTCCAGCGGCTTGATCTTGCCGGACTTGACCAGCTCAGGGATCTGATCGACGCGAACGTCAGCCTGGGCCAAGCCAGCGGTGAGGGTCAGGGCGGCAGCGGTAAACAGGGCAGTCAGGGTTTTCATCGGTTATTCCTTTAGGTGATTCGTTCAAGTGAGTTCAGGTTAGCCACCGCAACTTAATTCACCCTTAAAAAACGCCGTGGGTGTTTGCGTCGTTTGTTCAATCGCCGTTCGCGGGCAACTTTCATGCTCAGCCTTCGATTAATGGAGGTGGACATGAAACGCATCTTTTCGTGGTTGTATGCGCCGTTGTTCTGGCTTGGATTCATCGGCGGCGGGATTGGGTTGGCGGGGCATTCGCTACTGTGGTTGTTGCCGTTGTTTGCTGTGGCGTTGGCGGTGTCGTTCGCGGCCGAATGGCTGCTGCCTTATGAAATGAACTGGAACCGCCCGACCGGCGATCGCCGTCGCGACATGCTCCACGCGTTGATCAACGAAGCGTTGAACGCCCTCGGCCTGCTGGCATTGCCGGGGCTGGTGACGCTGATTGCGATTGACGGTGCTTGGCCGTCGAGCTGGCCACTGTGGCTACAAGTCGGCCTGGCGATTTTCATTGCCGATGCGGGCGTGAGCCTGATGCACTACGCCAGCCATCGCGTGCCGTGGATGTGGCGGCTGCACGCGATTCATCACAGCGTCGAACGGCTCTACGGGTTCAACGGTTTGATGAAGCATCCGCTGCATCAATTGCTGGAGGCGACGGCGGGGCTGCTGCCGTTGCTGGTGCTGGGCATTCCGTCCGAGGTCGCGGTGTTGTTGGCATTCGCCATTGCGATCCAGCTGTTGCTGCAGCATTCGAACCTCGACATGCGCGTTGGCCCGATGCGCTGGATCTTCGCCTGGGCGCCGCTGCACCGTTTTCATCACATGAAGTACGGGCGCGCCGGTGACGTCAATTTCGGGCTGTTCTTTACCCTCTGGGACTGGCTGCTGGGCACCGGTTTTTACACGGAGAATTACCGGATCGGCGCGGGCGATCTGGGCATTGGCAGTCGTCCGGACTTTCCACGGGACTATGTGGCGCAGTTGCTCGATCCGTTCGAACCGGCAACGCTGGGCAAGGAACCGAAAGTGCCGGACGGCCTGCGACGTTGAGTCAGTCCAGCAGACGCAATTCGATGTGTTGCAACGCTTGGCGGGCGGTGACGCCGAAGAGTTTTTTCAGGCTGCGGGAAAAGTGCGCGGAATCGGCAAACCCGGCGTCGTGGGCGGCGTCGGTTACCGGGCTGCCGGCGATTATTAAAGCCATCGCCAGTCGCAACCGGCGCCACAACACCAGTCGCCGCACGGGCAGGCCGACCTGGCTGACGAACAACCGTTGCAACTGGCTCATGGACACGTGGGCGGAATCGGCCACGGCACTGGCGGCAACTTTACTCGACAGCGAGGCATCGACAGTGGCGAGGGCGCGTTCGATTCGCGGATCGCTCAGCTCGCGGCGGGGGCATTGGCCAATGGCGTGATTCAGTGCCGTCAGCGACAACTCATTGTCGAACAGCAGATCGCGCAACGCCTGAGCCTCAAATCGCAGCGGTTCGGCGTACACGGTGAACACAGGGTCCGGCGCCTCGACAATCGCATGACGAGTCTGGGACGTAATCAGCAGGCGGGAAGTGGTGACGGGTGTACCCTCGACCAGAACAGTCAACGGCCGGTCAGGCGCAAGAATCAGTTGGTGAGCGTAGTGGGAGTGGGGCGCAGTGCGCCCCGACATCCCGTGGATCAGGCCATAGTCGTGCCCCAGCCAGAGGCGGCCTGTCCACGGGGTGTCCGGTTGCATCAGAAACCGTTGTTCTTCAACACCTGATCCACACTGGCGGCGGCCGGGCGTTTGTAGAACTTCAGCAGTTCGCTGGCACGGTTGGTGAAGATGCCGTCGACGCCGGCAGCCATGACTTTCTCGTAGTCCACCGGCTCATCGACGGTGTAGACGTGCACCAGCATTCCTTTGTCATGGGTGTACTTGTTCATCCATGGCTGCACGAGGTCCGAATAGCTCTGATCGCCACCGTGGGTCAGCTTGGCCGAAGGACCGGTGCCGATGGCGCCCTGAGCCTTGGCGTAGTCGACCCATTGCTTGAATTCAGCTTCGGATTTCGGCTCTTGTTTGCCGTAGAACGTGTTCTTGTCCTTCTCGCCGGAGTCGGCAAAGGTCACTTTGGATTTCGGCTCGATGCTGCCTTCGCCAACCCACAGCAACAGAATCTTCGGCACCTGCGGCATTTCCTTTTGCAGCAGTTCGAGGCTGTTCTTCTCGAAGGTTTGCAGGATCACTTTACCGTTGCCCGCGCCGACGCTGGTGGCGTCTTTTGGCTGCTTGGCGCCGGCCGGGATCAGCAGGCCGCGAGCCTGGAGTTTTTCCTTCAGGTCGTGCTCGATGCCGGGGAACAGTTGCGGCTCCTTGGTCTCGATGTACAGGCCCGGCTTGTGCTGCGGGTTGGCCTGGGCGATGTCGATGATTTCGTCCAGGGTCAGAATCTTCAGGCCGGCGTAGGACGGACGCGCGCGATCCGGGTAGGCCTTGTTGTACCAGCTGCCAGCATCCAGGGTTTTCAGTTCGGCCATGGTGAAGGCGTTGGCCGGGCTGTCCTTGCGGTCCGGGAACTTGCTGGCGACGTCGGTGGTGCGTTGCAGGTTGTTGTCGTGCAGGGCGAACAGCACGCCGTCCTTGCTGCGCTGCAGGTCCATTTCCAGGTAATCGGCACCGAGGTCACGGGCCAGTTTGTAGGAGGCTGCGGTGGATTCCGGTGCATCGAAGGAGGCGCCACGGTGGGCGATCACCGCCGGGTGCGGAATGCCCTCGGAGGCAGCGAGCGCAACCGGGTTTGGCTGGCTGGCAGCATGGGCCTGACCGAGGCCGAGTATCAGGCTCAGCAGCAGAGCGCTTTTGGTAAACGTGGCGGGCATGTCGAGGTCCTTTCGCAGGTATTTTCGAAGATGTCCCTTTTAGCAACTCAAACGAAAACGTGCTATCGCAAGACCGACATAAACGTACTGAAAGCGAAAATTTCCGCACTTTTGTGCGTTTGTTTGCAGTACGCTTGGCCTCGGCAACCACCCCGGCAGAGGGTGTGCCTCAATGCCCTGCGTGTAAACCTTCGATCACTCTTGTGAGGTTTACCATGCGCATCACATCCCAACTCATCTGCCAGGCGGCCGACGACCTCAAGGGTTTTGTCGGCCTCAATCGCAAGACTGGCCAATACATCGTGCGTTTTAGCGAAGACTCGTTCGGCATGGACGTGGCCGATGACGGCATCATTCCCGCCAGCGAATTCGTCTGGGCACCGGCCACCGAACAGACCATGACCCTCAAGCGCGAGTTGATCCAGTTGCTGCTCGATCAGCACATCGATGACCGGATCAACATCACCGAGCCGTTGCGCGTTTACATGAGCAAGCGCGAAGTGCCGGAGATTGTGGCGGTGCGCAGTCTGGTGAAGGGCTGACTATCCGAATCGATAATCGCGCTCCACTTTGCACACCCGCGTATGACATGCCGAGTACCAGGTCGAACGTCCGCGCTCGCGAATCGCCTGGTGCTCGGGATGGTGTTTCCACGCCAGAATCGCTGCTTCACTGTTCCAATAGGATGTCGTGATCCCGAGCCCATCCGCCCCTCGGGCCGACTCCACGCCGAGAAATCCCGGTTGCTCGCGCGCCAGTTCAAACATGCGCTCGGCAGCTTCGGCATATCCCTGATCACCTTCGGTACGGGTCGAGGTGAAGATCACCGCGTAGTACGGCGCTTCTGGCGTTTCGGCGATCATGCCCGTTGCTCCGCGCAGGCTTCGACAAACGCCCGCACCAGCGGTGGCAATAGACCTTTGAGCGCCGCACGTTCCGGCTGGAACAACGTCGCGACAAAGAACACATGGTTTTTCAGCTCGATGGCGCGTAGATCGCCTGCCGAATCGTGGCCCACGGCATGTAGGTCATGGGTCAGCAATTCGCGTTCGAACTGCGGATTCACACCAAAACGGCAGCGATAGCCTTCACGGATCTCGGACGTTTCGTACGCCTTGACGATCAACGAACCGGGCACCAGATGGATGCTGTCCACCGCTTCCACCAGCGAGCAGGTCAGCGGCGTGAGCACCGCGCGGCTGGAATCGGGCGAGGTTTCGCCATGCTCCGCATCGTCCCAGCCCAGTACGTGGCGGGAAAACTCCAGCACCGCATGTTGAAAACCGCCGCAGGTGCCGAGGAACGGGCGCTGCTGTTCGCGGGCAAAGCGGATGGCTCGCAGCGCGCCAGCCTCACTTTTGTAAGGGCTGGCCGGAACGCACCAGAAACCGTCGAAGCCTTCGAGCGGCGTATCGAGGTGGATTTGCTCCGTGGACAGCCATTCGAAATCGACTGGTCGGCGGATGTGTTCCGTCACAAGCCCGAGGGCGACGGGGATGGCTTGGTGGGCGGTGACTTGCGGGTCGTAGTCACCGATCAGGGCGATGCGCAGGGCTCTGGATTCCATGAGTGTTCGCTGTGCTTGTTGAGGGATGACGCTCACTATAGATTGGCGTTCACGCACTCAATATGGGCGTTTCCCCAAGTGATTAATGCAGCGACGCACTATCGACTCGACTTCCCGGATCTGGCGCTGATTCTCGCCCTGGTGCGCGGCGGCTCTCTGGCCCGGGCCTCGCAGCTACTGAAGGTCGACGTGTCGACGGTGTTTCGCGCCGTGCGCCGACTGGAAGCCGCGCTCGGTCAGCAACTGTTCGAAAAAAGCCGCGCCGGTTACCTGCCCACCAGCCTTGCGCAGACTTTGGCCGAGCAGGCCGAGCGCGCCGAGCAGGCACTGGAGGCGGCGCGAATCGGTGTGGAGCAGGGCGGCGAAGTGATCAGCGGCACGGTACGCCTGACCTGTACCGATTCAGTGCTGCAAGGTCTGCTGCTGCCGGCACTGGCGCAGTTCATGCCGAACTACCCGGCGCTGACCATCGAACTGAGCACCTCCAACGACTTTGCCAACCTCAGCCGTCGCGACGCCGACATCGCCTTGCGCCTGACGCGCACGCCACCGGAGCACCTGGTCGGACGGGAGCTGGCGAAGATTTCCTACCGGGTCTGTGCCAGCGAGCGTTATCTGCAAAATGTTGAAGCAGTCGATCTAAACGCCCTGACCTGGATTGCCCCGGATGATTTTCTACCCGATCACCCGACTGTCGTCTGGCGTCGCCAGCACTTGCCGGGCGTGACACCGGGCTATCGCTGCAACAGCATGTTGTCGGTGACGGAGCTGGTGCGTGCCGGGCTCGGCGTCGCGGCGTTACCGGACTTTCTGATCACCGAAGGCCTGCGAGCCTTGAGCGAACCGCTGCACGGTTACGACACCGCGCTCTGGCTGCTGACCCGCCCGGACTGCCGTGCGTTGCGCTCGGTGGTTACGCTGTTCGATGAACTCGGGCGGGCACTGCGTTTGCCGTGATCAGGCCTGCGGGTTCTGGCGCATGTGATCGTGCAGTTCGCGGGTCAGGCCTTCGATGCGCTCGGTGAGGTTCTTGGTCATTTCGGTGAGCCGGGTGTTCTGCTCCAGCAGTTCCAGCAACTGCGCGGTGTTCTTTGCGGCCTGCGCCTGACGCTCGGAATTGGCCACGGCCAGGGCTTCGCGATGCTGCGCGTCGGCGTCGGATTGCGCCTTGTCCCGCGCGGCCTGACGGGTCTGGGCCAGCAGAATCAGCGGTGCGGCATAGGCCGATTGCAGGCTGAACGCCAGGTTCAACAGGATGAACGGATAGACGTCGAAGTTCGTGACGCCAAACATGTTGAGACACACCCACAGCACCACGATCAGGGTCTGCGCGCCGAGGAAGGTCGGCGTACCGAAGAATCGCGCAAACGCCTCGGCCCGCAAGGCGAACTTGTCGTTGCCGAAGGTTGTGTTGAGGTGGGCGTGGGGGCGGTGGAAGCGCAGGTGATCGACAGGGGCGGCGGATTCGTTTTTTTCGGTGGTCATGACGGACTCGGCAGGGCTTGGGACGTTGAGTCACTATAGCCCTGCGTCGCCCGTGTTGGCCTTATCCCGGCGCACGCTCGTTGGCAAACATGCTCACCGCTTCCACGGCTTCGCTGGCGCCATCGCGAATCTGCAGAATCACCGTCCCCGCCTGATCCGCCAGTTCGACGCCTTGCGCCGCGCGTCCACGGGTGCCGTCCATGCTCTTGATCGCCTGGCGGGTTTCGCTCTGGATCAGGCCGATCATGTTGGAAATCTCCGCCGTCGAGCCGCTGGTACGGGCCGCCAGTTGCCGTACTTCATCGGCCACCACGGCAAAACCACGACCTTGCTCGCCGGCACGCGCCGCTTCGATCGCGGCGTTCAGGGCCAGCAGATTGGTTTGATCGGCAATCGCACGGATGGTGTTGACGATGGTGGTGATCTGTTCGGAGCGCTCGCCGAGTTGTGCAATCAGGTTCGACGATTCGGCGATGTCATCGGCGATCTCGCGCATTTCGCTGGCCGTTTGCTGGATCACTTGCGTGCCTTGCTCGGCGACTTTTCGGGTGGCGACAGAAATGTGATAAGCGGCGCTGGCGCTGCGTGCATCCTGCTCGTGCTGCTCGACCCGGGCGGTGACGTCCGAGGCAAACTTCACCACTTTGCACAAGCGGCCGGCGGCGTCGTAGACCGGGTTGTAGTTGGCTTCCAACCAAACGGTTTGCCCGCGCTTGTCGACGCGTTCGAACTGGCCGTGGAAAAACTCACCCTGATTGAGCCGGCGCCAGAAGTCATCATAAGCACTGCTGTTGACCAGCTCTGCAGTGCAGAACAAGCGGTGATGTTTACCTTTGAGCTCGGCGAGCGTGTAACCCATGCGCGTCAGAAAATTCTGATTGGCTGTAAGAACATTGCCATTGAGGTCGAACTCAATCACTGCCATGGCGCGGTCGATGGCCTGCAACTTGGCGTTGGCTTCGCTTTCCTGCTGCACCTTGGCGGTGACGTCCATGGCGTACTTGACCACTTTCACCACGCGACCCGAAGCATCCTTGATCGGGTTGTAACTGGCTTCGAGCCAGATCGGCCGGCCCTGGCTGTCGACGCGTTCGAAGGTGCCGGACTGGAACTGACCGTTTTTCAGCTTCGACCAAAGCTCGGTGTACTGGCTGCTGCGGGCAAATTCCGGTGGGCAGAACTGGCGGTGGGACTGGCCGATCACCTGTTCGGCGGTATAGCCCGTGGTCTTGAGAAAGTTGTCATTGGCGCGCAACACCACCGCGTCGAGATTGAACTCGATCACCGCCATGGAGCGGTCGATGGCTTCGAGCAGGCCGGTTTGCTGGGCGAGGGCGTGTTGCAGTTCGTCGACAACAGACTGCTGGCGATTGAAAAACATGCTGAGTGCGCTCCGGAAATAGGGCTAGAGGTGTTGTCCCTGTTCCCGCGGCGGCAGGCCGAAGATGCTGGCGACGTTCGGCGTTGACTTCATAGTGCCAGCATCCAGGCTGACAGCTCGATCTTATACAAAGTTTATAAAGTTGTACAAGAAAGTGGTTGATCCGGATCTTGTACAACGCTTGTCAGGCGCTGGAACGGCTCAACGCTACGCTGATCGTGTTACGACCCGTGTGCTTGGCGGTGTACAACGCTTTGTCGGCGTCATCCAGCCAGTCCAGGGCGTCCGGGCAGGTCAGTTGGAAACGCGCCAGTCCGATGCTCAGGCTGACCCGCAACTCGGGCACCTCGGGATGGCGGTACTGATGCAGAGCCTGGCGCAGTTGCTCCATCAGGGCTTCGGCTTTGCTCAGCGGCAGGTTGGGCAGGATCACACAGAATTCGTCGCCGCCGTAACGCCCGGCCAGCTCACTTTCATCCAGCAGGAATTTCAGTTCGCGACTCAGTTGTTGCAGCACCGCATCGCCGACGATGTGCCCGTAACTGTCATTGATCACCTTGAAATGATCGATGTCGATCAGTGCCAGGATGGCCTGGCTGTTGTGGTCGCGGCACTGCTGGAACTTGAGGTGCAGCAGGTCTTTCCAGGCACCGTGGTTGAGCAGGCCGGTGAGGCTGTCGGTGCGGCTCAGGGCGCTCAAGGTGCGTTTGTGTTCGGCGAGTTTGATCGCCAGTTGGTAACAGACCATCCCCAGTGCAAGCGGATAAAGGGTCAGCATCGGCAGACACGCCCAGACCTGGGTTTGCGTGGTGGTCAGGTTGAACTTGACCCCGAACACCGACCAGCCCAACAGCACGCCGATCACCTGGGCGAGGGCGCCGAGCAGGAACAACCGCCGGCCACCGGCGGCCACATTGTTCATGGTCATCATCGACAGAATGGTCACGGCGGTCAGCGGATTGAACTGGAAACACGCGGTCCAGAAGCCGCCGCACACCGAGTCATAAAGCAGGTTGCGACGTTCGGCGCGGTAGGGGAAAGCCGAACGGGTCGACCATTGATACGCGACGTGGGGCCAGAGAAATCCATTGAACAGCAACAGCGCCCAGAGCCAGGCCGGCATGTTCAACGGATACAGCGCGGCGCCGACACTGAAGAAACCGACGCCCAAACCGATGGCGCGTGGCAGGTAAATGCGTCTGGCGAATGACAAGCCTTTGCCGCGTTGGTTATCCATGAGGTTCTTCGCCAGATTCATTCTGAAACACTTTCCAGTGTAATTCTTCAGAGCGACCGTTCATCGGTCAATGACAGATATTGTCATTTATTCCAGCGGGAAAATTCAGTGTCCTTGTGAGCCATTTAATCGTGGCGCAGGCTCGATCTAGAGCTGATAACAGGCCAGGAACATGTCCAGCGCCGATTCGACCACGGCATTTTGCGTTGCGTTGTCGAGCGCCGGCTGGCCCATGGAAATCTGTGGCCAGAAGGCGAAAGACTTGAGCAGGCCCTGTACCTGATGCGCGGCGAATTCCGGGTCGACCGGTTTCAGCCGACCGTCTGCCTGAGCGGCGCGAATCCACACGGTCACGCTTTCCTCACGCTCGCCCATGCGCGCCACCATGTTCTGTGCGCGTTCGGGCGAGTGGATCGCGGCGGCGATGGCGACACGGGCCAGATTCATGAAATTGTCGTCAGCCATCATCTGCAGTTTGGCCAGCAGCATCGTTCGCAATTGATCGCGCAAGGGTTGATCAGGCTGATACGACACGGCTTGCTCGGTGCTGATTCGTGCCCACAACTGGTTGAGAATTTCGGCGAACAGCTCTTCCTTGCTCGGAAAATGGTTGTACACCGTGCGCTTCGACACCCCGGCAGTGGCCGCGATCTTGTCCATGCTGGTGACTTCGAAACCGTTGGCACGGAATTCGGTGATGGCCGCCAGGATGATGGCTTCGCGTTTGCGTTCGGTGAGGCGCGTTGGAGCTGTCATAAATTCGATTCGGCAGGAAATAGATGAAATTACACTCGGCAGTTTACTTGTCATCCGGTTTGATGCAACCTAGAAAGTACACCGATCAGTGTAATGTTGCGTTAATCGGTGCAACCTAAAACCAGATGTCCGGCTGATGCGTGCGTGCCTTGGCCATTTATCGTCCCACCGTGGAAAACCGTGAATTGCACGGTTTTTCTGGAGTCATTCAGTCATGGCCAAATCAATTTCTTCCGCGGTCAGTCCTGTACCTGAAGCTTCGCGCCAGGCAGAAGGGACGTTCCGTAACCACGCTCCAGTGCAACGTGAAGGTGTGCGCAAGATGCTGCGCATCATGTGGAACATGATCTTCCATAAGCCACGCAATACCCGTCCGGCGTCGGCCATTCCCGTGCAGCCGCTGACCCGTGCCGACCTGATCGCCGCCCCCAATCACAGCGTCTTTCGCCTCGGTCACTCGACCTTGCTGCTGAAGTTGCAAGACAAATTCTGGATCACCGACCCGGTGTTCGCCGAGCGCGCCTCGCCCGTGCAATGGGCCGGCCCGAAACGCTTCCACCAGCCACCGATCAGCATCGACGAGTTGCCACCGATCGAAGCGGTGATTCTGTCGCACAACCATTACGACCATCTCGACTACGAAGCGGTGTTGAAACTCGCGGACAAGGTCAACGTGTTCCTGACTCCGCTGGGCGTCGGTGACACGCTGGTCAAATGGGGCATCGATGCCAGCAAGATCCGCCAGTTCGACTGGTGGCAGGGCACCGAAGTCGCCGGCATCCGCTTCATCGCCACCCCGTCGCAGCACTTCTCCGGCCGTGGCCTGTTCGATGGCAACCAGACCCTGTGGGCTTCGTGGGTGATCATCGATGGCGATACACGAATCTTCTTCAGCGGCGACAGCGGCTACTTCGATGGCTTCAAACGCATCGGCGAACAATACGGCCCGTTCGACCTGACCCTGATGGAGACCGGCGCCTACAACGTCGAATGGCCCCACGTGCACATGCAACCGGAAGAAACCCTGCAAGCCCACATCGACCTCAAGGGTCGCTGGCTGTTTCCAATTCACAACGGCACGTTCGATCTGGCGATGCATGCCTGGCATGAACCGTTCGATCGCATTCTTGCACTGGCCTGGGAGCGCAGCGTTTCCATTACCACCCCGCAAATGGGCGAGGCGTTTAACCTGATGCAACCGCAACGTGGGGACGCATGGTGGTTGGAAGTGGAACAAGAGGTGTCAGAAAAAGGGCGTGTTGCCTGTAGCGGCTACAAGGCTGGGTGAGTTTTCCTACCAGCTCTGGTTCTTGTTGCTGACAGCCGTTTCCTGCGGCTTCGGTAGGCTTGGTCGCGAGTGAAATGACTCACTCGTGATTGGCTTAAACAAGGATTGGAAAATGAAATACCGCTTTAAACGCAACATGAATACGCTGGCGCAGGCCATCGTGCTTTCGCTGAGCAGCGGCGTCGCCCTCGCGGCACCCTCCAGTGCAGCACTTGAATACGCAAGCGCCAGCGAGCTGAGTGCGATGATGGTCAGCAACGAACTGACATCGGTCGCGCTGGTTCAACACCTCATCACGCGCATAGCGGATCTGGACAAGCAAGGTCCGACCCTCAACGCCATCATTGAAATGAATCCCCAGGCCCTCGACATCGCGACTGCGATGGACGAAGAGCGTGCGCAAGGCAACATCCGTGGCCCGCTGCACGGAATTCCGGTCCTGTTGAAGGACAACTTCGATACCGCTGACAGCCTGCAAACCAGTGCCGGGTCACTGGCCATGGTCGGGCAGCCGGCGGCTCAAGATGCTTTTACGGTTAAACAACTGCGCGATGCCGGCGCCATCCTGCTGGGCAAAGCCAACATGAGCGAATGGTCGGGCATGCGTGATATGTCTCTGCCATTGGGGTGGAGCGGGCGCGGCGGCCAGGGTAAAAATCCTCATGTACTGAGTGAAAGCACCTGTGGTTCCAGCTCCGGCCCGGCGGTAGCGGTAGCCGCAGGCTTCACACCGCTGGCCGTGGGGACTGAAACCAATGGCTCGATCACTTGCCCGGCGTCGGCCAACGGCGTGGTTGGCGTCAAACCGACGCTGGGGTTGTTCAGTCGCTCCGGCATTGTGCCGATCACTCGATTGCAAGACACCCCAGGTACGCTTACCCGCACCGTGCGGGATGCCGCGCTGCTGTTCAACGTCATGCAAGGCACCGATGCTTCGGACAGCGTCACTGCCGACGCTCCCACCGGGGTCGACTACACCGCGCTGCTTTCCAACGAAGCCTTGCAAGGCAAGCGGATCGGTTACCCGACAGCGTACACAGGATCCCACGAAGCGGAACTGACCCCGAGCCCCGAGATGGCAGCAGCAATGGCCACTTTGCAGGAACAGGGCGCTACGCTAATCCCGCTGACTGTGCGTCTTCCTGACATCGATGGCTACCTCAATGGCCTGATGGGGGGGATGAAGCATGAGTTGCCCGAGTATCTGGCCAGTCGCCAGGGCTTGCCGATCAATTCATTGCAGGCTCTGATCGACTTCAACCGGGCCAACCCGGTGAGGAGCAACACGGCCAGCAGATGCTGGAGGCTATCAACGCGTCGGCGCTTTCCCATCAGGAGGCGAGCGCACTGATTACAACCATCAGCCAGAACTTCAAAGGCGCTATCGATGAGCAGGTGCGTGAGCACAATCTGGATGCGTTGTTCGCCGAGTCGGATGGCTTTTCCCAGTTCTCCGCTGCGGCCGCAGGCTACCCGGCAATCACCTTGCCCTCGGGCATGAGCGATGACGACACGCCGACCTCCGTGTTCTTTTACGGCCAGCAGTGGAGCGAGCCTCAGTTGTTTGCGATGGCATACAGCTACGAACAGGCTTCGATGAAATTGCAGCATCCAGGGTTCAAGGAGTAATCAGGCCAACGAGGGTTCCCTTGCAACATGTCAGCGGAACCTTCGAATTCAAGTCACAGCAACAATCACATTCGGGCAACCATGCGCGGTGAATTATTCGACCATTGCCAAATCACCGCGCATCTCAACAGAGCCTGATTCCCTCATATTCGCCCCACATCCCGGCGCAAACCCCGGAAAGAACACCAGCCCCTGCGCCTCAAACCGATAGGTCAACGCCAGCCGCGCCGAATCCGCCACGTCCTGCTGCGCTTCGAATCGCTGAATATCGTCTACCGAAACCCCTGCCTCCCGCGATAGCTGTTCCACGCTCCAGCCCAACATCCCTCGGGCCTGGGCGCAATGCGTCGGGGTGAACTGGAAAAGGGCGATACGTTCGAGGATGAGGTTCATCGCTGAAGAGGCCATGGTGTGCTCCGGGCTCGAGAGTGCTGATGGAAAATGTACTGTGTTTTTGTACAGTTGTTTTCGGCCGGGATCAAACGCATTTTTTGATTTGCCCTAGTTCGCCGCCTCCAACCAGACGGACGGTGCCTGACCGAGGATCCGGCGGAACATCGTCGAGAACGCCGCCGGGCTGTCATAGCCGAAATCCAGGGCAATCCGCGTCACCGCTTCACCCGCCGCCAGCCGTGCCAGCGCCAGTACCACGCAGGCGCGCTGGCGCCATTGACTGAAACTCAGGCCGGTCTGCTGACGGAACAGTCTGTTGAAGGTGCGCAAGCTTACGTGCAGCTCATCCGCCCATTGCAGGGGGGACTGATGGGCGTTCGGCTGATGCAGAAATTTCTGACACAGTTCGAGCAGTCTTCCGTCAGACGGCAGCGGTATATGCAACGGCAGCGGTGCACTGCGCACCAATTCATGCAGCAACAAATCGATCAGCACACCGTCGCGCCCGGCCAGGTCATAGGTCAGCGGCAGCTCCACCGCCTCCATCAGCAAATGCCGCATCAACGGCGACACACTGATCACCTGACAACGCTCACCCAGATCCACCGCCCCCGGCTCGATATACAAACTGCGAGTGCTGACCCCCAGCATCAACACCTCATGCGCCACCCCCGGCGGAATCCATACCGCCCGCTGCGGCGGCACCACCCAGTTGCCATCGTGAGTGCTGACCTGCATCACCCCGGTCGCGCCGTACAACAATTGCGCCCGCCGATGCGTATGACGTGGCAACAGATAGCCGTGGGAATAATCCGTACCGATCGCCACCACCGGGCGCGGCGTGTCATCCAGCAGATTGATCGAAACATTGCGCATCGAGCGGCACCCAGCAATTGGCGTAAACGCAAACATTATTGGCTGACTTGCTGAAGCAGGCCAAGCGCCGCCGCTCTATCGTCGACCGCTCCCCACCAACGGACGACGCGCCATGTTTTACCTTCTGCTAACACTCTTCGGCTGCCTGACTGGCGTCACCGCCGTGCTCTTTGGTTTCGGCGGCGGCTTCGTCGTCGTGCCGCTGCTGTACCGCATGCTCACCGCCAGCCACGGCGTCGACGACCCCGTCGGTCAATCGGCCATGCACATCGCCGTCGCCACCTCGACCTGCGTGATGATCGTCAACGCCCTGATTGCTGCCGACAAACACCGCCGCGCCGGCAACTTGATCCGGGATTACCTGTGGCCCTTGGGCGGGTTCATTGGATTGGGCTCTATTGTCGGTGCCGTCGCGGCGGTGTGGGTGAGCGGTGAGGTCATTCGCTATGCCTTCATCGCCTACCTCGGCGTGACGATTGTCGATTGCCTGCTGCGACGCGGCTTTCTCACACAGTCCGAAGGCGTCATCCCACGGCGATTGGGAACGGTGGAAACGTCCGGCGGTGGTGTAGGCATTGGCGCCATCGCGACCTTTCTCGGCGTAGGAGGAAGCGTCATGACTGTGCCGTTGTTGCGGCGTTGCGGGTTGAGCATGTCGCAGGCGACGTCGATGGCCAATCCGCTGAGCGTACCGGTGGCATTGGCGGGGACGCTGACGTACATGGTGATGGCGGGGTTCAGCGAGACAGACCTCGGGCCATGGTTTATCGGGTATGTGGATCTGCTGGCGTTTGCGGTGCTGACGCTGGGCTCGATGCTGGGGATTCGACTGGCGACGCCGTGGATCGGGCGGATACCGGATCGGGTGCATGCGCGGGTGTATATCGGTCTGCTCATGATGGTGATGATCAGCATGTGCTTGAGCTGATAACGAAGACGCTCGATTCCCCCGCACAACCTCGACATAATCCACGGCTACTTTTCGCGGGCAGTTGCTCGTTTATTCAAGGATGAAGTGATGTTCCGAGGACTGATACGCCTTTTCGCTGCTCTTTTACTGACGGGGTTGTTTGTCTCGACGGCAACTCGGGCCGATAACGGCGCGCAGGTGTACACCGGCACCTTGGGCAAAGCGGCTATCGTCCTCGAAATAAATCCTCGCACTGGAGAAGGTCGTTACTTCTATAAGAAGTACCGCAAGGATCTGCCACTTGACGGTGTCCTGGACGGGGAAACACTGGTGCTGGAAGAAGGTTCGCGAATCGAAGACTCGCGCCCGACCCTTCGTCTGCAGCCGACAGCTAATGGTTGGAGTGGCGAGTGGACAAGTACTGCCGGTAAGACCCTGAAGATCGAGTTAGAGCCAGCCGTCATTCCCGAAGTGCCCGCCGATGCCTTGCCCTTTTTCACCACACTTCACGATAAGTACCCTTACGAATATCTGCGGCTGCAAGGCGTCACACTCAAAAAAGGCAAGACCGACACCTTCATGGGCTACACGCTGCAGTGGTGGACCGAGCCGAAGACTGACACTTCCCTGTTTGAAGTGGTGTCCGGTTACTCCCTCGAAGAGCGTCGACGTATCAACCAAAAATTGATGGCGCGTTTGTGGGGCGAAGTGTTGTCTTCTTATGGTTGTTCCGGCAGTTACGCACAGTGGAGCCAGCCACTGTGGATGTCGTCCACCGTGATGAGTGTGCGGATTTCATCGGACTATTACTGCGGTGGCGCCTATCCGGATCAAAGCCACGACGCGCTCAACATCGATACCAAGACAGGCAAGCTTCTGACCCTGGATGATGTTATGTGGGTGGGGCAGGGCAAGCCATTGCACTACGAGGAATATGAAGATTTCGCCGCAGACTCCCCCGGCTCCTCTACAGCGTGGTCGAACTACCGCACCAATGAACTGGCACCCTGGTTGGTCGCACAGTTTCTGAAACTCTACCCCAACGAAATGACCATCACCGCCGAGGGTGAAAACGATTGCGGCTACAACGAGGATTATCCCTGGCATTATCCGGGTTGGCACTTCACGGAACAGGGCATCAACATCGAGCCATCATTTCCGCACGTCGCAGCGGTCTGCGGATTCGTAGACTGGAGTGTTCTGCCGTACAACATCGTCAAACAACATCCGGGTGGTGTTGCGCTGCAACTGCCATGACGCGACGTTGCATCTCGAATTACATTTCTCGATTACCGGGCACAACCCCGCCATAATCCGCCGCGAATTTTCCAGCGCCGGCACCCACGTCCCGGCGCAACTTCCGACTCATTCAGGGACCGATCCATGCTCAAGGGACTGTTACGCCTGGCGCCATATGCCGTGGCGTTGTTCACACTGATTTCCACTGCCCATGCCGAAGTGTTCACCGGCACGCTGGGTAAAACGCCGATTGTGGTCGAGCTCTATACCCAGCAACCGGATGAAGTGACCGGTCGTTACTTCTACGAGAAGTATCACCGCGATTTGGCCCTCAGTGGCTCGTTGCAGGACACCACGTTGACGCTGGTCGAGGGCAACAATCGCTACAGCGAGGACAAACCGCTGCCAACCCTCAAACTGAAATCCACCGCCAGCGGTTGGCAGGGCGAATGGCAAAACCCGAAAGGCAAGAAACTGCCGGTACAACTGGTCGAGGCCAAACTTCCCGCACCGACCGCATCGACGTTGCCCTTTATTGCCACCTTGCCGAAAGACGAACCCTACGAGTATTTGCGCCTGCAGGGGCTCAAGCTCAAACCGGGAAAGAAAGAAAACTTCATGGGCTATGACCTGCAATGGTGGGTGGAGCCTGAGTCGAAAATCTCTTTCTTCAGCATTGAGTCCGGTTACCCCAAAGAAGAGCAGCAGCGAATCAACAACCACCTGCTCGGACGGCTCTGGAGTGAAGTCATTGAATATCACAGCTGCATGATGGATGGCGGGGAATACGCGGAGTTCGAACAAGGCGCCGCCCCTGAATTTCTCTCGCCCGACGTGGTCAGCCTGGATATCTCAACCGGCTACAGCTGCGGTGGTGCCCACCCGGACTTTGGCAGTTCGCCGATCAACTTGAACGTTCACACAGGTGAGTTGTTGAAACTCAAAGACGTCCTGTGGATTGGTAAACCCGATAACGCAGCCAGCGAATACGATCAACAAAAAGTCATGGCGCCGTGGCTGGTCAAACAGTTCACCACGTTGTACCCGGATGAAATGAAGAAGCCGGCCGAAGACGACGGCAGTTGCGATTACACCGATGAGGGCGTCTGGGGTTATTCCAACTGGCACTTCACGCCGAAGGGAATTTACCTGGGAGCCTACTTCGCCCGTTACCAGCGCAACTGCGATAACCCCGAGTGGTCGGTGCTGCCGTACTCAGTCGTCAAACAACACCCCGGCGCCGTCAAACTGCAACTGCCCCAGGGCTGACCATCACGCCAGACCCGGCGCTTCACGAATGATGAAGTGATCCAGGTTCTCGATATTGGCATTGAAGACCTCGAAAGGCTTTTCGGGGTTCTTCTTGCCCGGCACCTGTTTCAACTCCGGCGTTACACCATAGAAGAAGCAGAACAACTCCTTGTCGCTGTCGACCGCGTGCTTGATCTCTTCCAGAAACGCCTTGCGCTTGCGGTAGTTGTCGATCAGCTTTTTGTTGAGATAGACACTGACCGGATAAGGCTTCTTCTTGCTGTCATCCGGCTTCTTGAACCAGACCTTGTCCTCGAAATCGATCCGGAAACTGGCGCTGTGAAAGTCCTCGATCTTCTTGATCCGGCCCCAGTAAATCAGCCCCTTGTTGTCCATCAAGTACTCGATCTTCTTGAAGAACGAACTGTACGGCGCCGTATGCTCGCCAATCTTCAATGGCATGCGCTTGAGCAAATCCTTGTCCGCGAAGTTCGACACAAAACACTCCACGGGGTGAGCGAAGACGCTGGTCTTGTCTGGCGCCGTCTCACGACTCGGCGATTCTTTTGAGGGGGTAGCCGCCACCCGCACCGGATCATCCCGCAACACATCCGCCGCCCCCGCAGGCGCGGCAGGCTTGCGCACATACTCACGGCGCGTCAACAACAACTCCGACGGGAAATGCTCCTCACGCCCGTCATCCGTTTCCCCCTCCGCCGCCTCAACCCCCGACGCCGACGTCTTCAAACTCACATACGGACAACCCGCCACATGCTGCGTACCGGGCAGATTCTTGAAGTGCGGCGTGCGCACGTAATTCACGTTCTTGGCGTTGAACGTGCCCAGTTCGTTGGACGCATCGAACGCCGCACGACAGGCGTCGTTGGGGCACTGGAAATGCTCCTTCGCAGAATCGAACGCCACCGTCTCATCGAAATTGAGATCGCGAACGTCGTAGATCGACAGTTTGTCGTCGAGGCTGAGGCAGTAGGCGAGATCGAATTTCATGGTAGGGCTCGGGTCCTTGAGTGGGGGAGGGGTATTAATAGCGGGAGTCGAGTTATAGCGCACGCCAGAGCTATAAATAGTGGCTTTTTGCTCTGTTACGCATTGAAACCCTTTCGTACTTTGGTGAGTATAGGAATTTTCCTACAGCTAAAGTCGATAAAGGGCAGCATCCGTGGTGATCAAAGCGGTTTCGAAGGAACGAATAAGCAAAGCGATGCTGGAATTTGATCATAAATTTCGAAGCAGGCGTGAATGGCAGGGTTGGGAAGTTAACCAAGCCCACCGTTATGCCGTTCAGGCAGGCGGTGAACTCTATCCTGCGAAGAAAATCATCTCATTAGCGACCGGTCTCGCTGTAGGTGATTTTTCTGGGGGGCATCCGACCAACAGTTACCTGGAAAAACGAGGCTTTACAGTTGTGGAGTTACCGCGTGGGGAAGGTGACCTTCTATTGCAGTTCACACGTAACGCGGTTTACGACCGAAGAACCGAGATCAACGGACCGTTTGGTGGAAGCCGACAAAGCGGAATTGCAGCGTCTGCCATCTACCCCGTGATTTTTTTGTTCACGGGCGATAGCGGAGAGCAATACGGTTACACCGACGGATGGGACGATGGCGCATATCTTTACACCGGTGAAGGACAGCGTGGGCCTATGACACTGACTCGAGGGAACCTAGCCATTGCTCGGCATGCCGAGGATGGTCGAGCTCTGCACATGTTTAGGTCACTCGGTAAAGGAAAAGGCTACATCTACGAGGGCGAGTTTTCTTGCGCCGACATGTTTGAGCGTACCCAATTGGATGTGAAAGGCGAGACTCGGACAGCAATTGTTTTTCGGCTAGTTCCTGTTGGTTTTCCGAGTGGACTGATTGAGTCTGAAGCAGAGAATGAGGAAGATACAGACTTCCCGGACTCTCTAGCCGCTGCGCGTTTGGTTGCATTGGCAGCATGCAAGCCTGGGAGCGATGATTTAAAACAATCCGCTCCCCGTAAGATTTATCAGCGCAGCCGGAAGGTTGCGCACTATGTGCTGATGCGTGCCAAAGGTGCATGCGAAAGCTGTGAGCGGCCGGCTCCTTTCACGAAAAAGGACGGCACGCCTTACTTGGAGCCGCATCACGTAAACCGAGTCTCCGATGGCGGGTTGGACCACCCACGGTATGTGGCAGCAGTGTGTCCAAGTTGTCACCGGGAGATTCATTCTGGGCTGCACGGTGTGGTGGTGAATGAAAGGCTGAAGCAGCGTTTAGAAGTAATTGAAGGTTGATTTAACTGGCAACCAAGACAGTAGTGCCATTGCCGATAACAAGCAGTAGCTAACTCATTGGGAAGAGAATTCACCGCCAAAAAAAGCCCCGATAAAATCGGGGCTTTTTGCTTTCTCAATTCGACGACTCAAGCAGCAATCGTCAAATCGTGGCGAGCGAGACGATTAGTCCCAGCTCAGAGCACCACCAGTTTGGTATTCGATCACACGAGTCTCAAAGAAATTCTTCTCTTTCTTCAAGTCCATAATCTCGCTCATCCAAGGGAACGGGTTAGTCGTCCCTGGGTACTCTTCCTTCAAACCGATCTGCGACAGGCGACGGTTAGCGATGAACTTCAGGTAGTCCTCCATCATCGCTGCGTTCATGCCCAGTACGCCGCGAGGCATGGTGTCGCGGGCGTATTCGATTTCCAGCTGGGTGCCCTGCAGAATCATCTGCGAAGCTTCTTCCTTCATTTCGGCGTCCCACAGGTGTGGGTTTTCGATTTTGATCTGGTTGATCACGTCGATGCCGAAGTTCAGGTGCATGGATTCGTCGCGCAGGATGTACTGGAACTGCTCGGCGACGCCGGTCATTTTGTTGCGGCGGCCCATGGAGAGGATCTGGGTGAAGCCGCAGTAGAAGAAGATGCCTTCCAGAACGCAGTAGTAGGCGATCAGGTTGCGCAGCAGTTCTTTGTCGGTTTCGACGGTGCCGGTGTTGAATTCCGGGTCGGAGATGGCGCGGGTGTATTTCAGGCCCCAGGCGGCTTTTTTCGCGACCGACGGGATCTCGTGGTACATGTTGAAGATCTCGCCTTCATCCATGCCCAGCGATTCGATGCAGTACTGGTAAGCGTGGGTGTGGATCGCCTCTTCGAACGCCTGGCGCAGGATGTACTGGCGGCATTCCGGGTTGGTGATCAGGCGGTACACGGCCAGGGCCAGGTTGTTGGCAACCAGGGAGTCGGCGGTGGAGAAGAAGCCGAGGTTGCGCATCACGATGCGGCGCTCGTCGTCGGTCAGGCCTTCCGGGTTTTTCCAGAGGGCGATGTCGGCGGTCATGTTGACTTCTTGCGGCATCCAGTGGTTTGCGCAGCCGTCCAGGTATTTCTGCCAGGCCCAGTCGTACTTGAATGGCACGAGTTGGTTGAGGTCGGCGCGGCAGTTGATCATGCGCTTTTCGTCAACGGCGACACGGGCGGCGGAGCCTTCGAGTTCGGCGAGGCCTTCGGCGACGTCGAGGGAATCCAGTGCAGCCTTGGCGCGGGCCACGGCGGCCGAGTCAGCGGCGGTCACGGCGCGGGCTTCAAGAGCAGCGGCACCGCCGGCGCTGTCGAGGCGGTCCATGTTGGCTTCGGTAGCGTGGCCGGCGTTGGCGCCTTTTACGGCTACTTCACTGTCTTCTTTGTCGAATTCGTCCCAGCTCAGCATGACGTGTCGTCTCCTGCGTGAGGGCCAGATGCCCGTGTGAAAACTGATGGTTGGTTTTTCACACGACCGTACTGGCCGCGTTGGATCTTAAGGAATCGTTTTTTGCAGCAGCTAAGGCAGGCAATAAAACAGAATTTTGTACGGGTTTCCGAGAGCCTCTGACGGGCGCAGGTCAGCGTTGTCGCTGCTGCGGGGCTTCAGAATGGCTTTGATCCCTGTAAGGGAATATTGCTGACCCGATTGGGCGGCATTATAGGGAAAAAAACACCGGCGTGGGGGAGGGCGAAACAGCGCAGGGCGGTCGAGCGAGAGGGGGATTTCGATCGGAGCGAGGGTTTACAGGGCTTTCGCCGGGATTGGCCCGGGAGAATTTTTTTTCATTAATTTTTCTGCGTGTGATTGATTGCTCAAAAAACGAGCAAAAAACCGCGTTTTTCACTATATCTTGTGTTTTGCAACCCTTTTAAGTCCCTTCAAACACAACTGAGCCCGACCGAAGCCGGGCTGGAATCGACCCTCGATGTTGCGCTGAGTGATCCGATTCGGTGCAGTCTCAAACCATCAATTGGTGCAGCCGTTACCCATCACGCTGTAACGCAGGATGTGGCGCTGGCCGGTGGAGTCGTCGTACTCCATTTTCATCGGAACCACTTCGCAGACATTTGGAACTTCGCTCATCGATACAACGTTGGCGATGTCCAGGTGAGTGGAGTAAGTGTATTCCTCGATGGCCGGTTGTTGCTGTGCGACATCAGTCGGGACCTCGTCTGCCATGGCGGTTGCGCACAGACTGCTGAGGGCCAGAACCAATAAAGCTTTCATTTGAAATTTACCTTCTTGAGGTCGAGTGGGGTCACGCAACCTTTTTAGGGTTGCGTGTGGAACTTCATCGTTTTGGTTTGTTACTTAAGAGCTGGATTAACGGCCTTCGTGGGGGCTGTAACGTTGTTAATCGCTTTGCCTTGTCGGCGAGGTGAATTCTAGGGAGGCGGGGAGGGGGTAAACAGACTCGGTTTTGATAAACACCTTTGGCAGATTTGGTAACAATCGGCGGATATCGTGATGTCGGTGATGCGACTTTCCTGAGCTATCGACTCGCCCGAATCGCTTGCAGGCCAGATCCCACAAGGGTTGCAGGGTGTTTCGCAAAGGTATTGGCCGCGCGCCTCCGGGGTGTCTGGATGTTTTGTAGGGGCTTGTTACTACCATCGTCGAATGGTTCTATACGGGCGCCCCGGCTACAACAGGGTCATACAAAAACAACTATTACACCGAGGTAGGAAAGATGAGTGCGGCTTCCCTGTATCCCGTTCGTCCCGAGGTTCTGGCCAATACGCTGACCGACGAGGCGACCTACAAAGCCATGTACCAACAGTCGGTCGTCAACCCTGACGGCTTCTGGCGCGAACAAGCCAAGCGCCTCGACTGGATCAAGCCTTTCACCACGGTGAAACAGACTTCGTTCGACGACCACCATGTCGACATCAAGTGGTTTGCCGACGGCACCCTGAACGTTTCCTACAACTGCCTCGACCGTCATCTGGCCGAGCGCGGCGATCAGGTCGCCATCATCTGGGAAGGCGACGATCCTTCCGAAAGCCGCAACATCACCTACCGCGAACTGCACGAACAAGTCTGCAAGTTCGCCAACGCCCTGCGTGGCCAGGACGTTCACCGCGGCGACGTGGTGACCATCTATATGCCGATGATCCCCGAAGCCGTGGTCGCCATGCTGGCCTGCACCCGGATCGGCGCGATTCACTCGGTGGTGTTCGGTGGTTTCTCGCCGGAAGCCCTGGCCGGTCGCATCATCGACTGCCGCTCGAAAGTGGTGATCACCGCTGACGAAGGCATCCGTGCCGGCAAGAAAATTTCCCTCAAGGCCAACGTCGACGACGCGCTGACCAACCCGGAAACCAGCAGCATCCAGAAAGTCATCGTGTGCAAGCGCACCGGCGGCGACATCAAGTGGAACCAGCATCGCGACATCTGGTACGAAGACCTGATGAAAGTGGCGGGCACCGTCTGCGCGCCGAAAGAGATGGGCGCCGAAGAAGCGCTGTTCATCCTTTATACCTCCGGCTCCACCGGCAAGCCGAAGGGCGTGCAGCACACCACGGGCGGCTACCTGTTGTACGCGGCCATGACTCACGAGCGCGTGTTCGACTACCGCCCGGGCGAAATCTACTGGTGCACCGCTGACGTTGGTTGGGTCACCGGTCACTCCTACATTGTGTACGGCCCGCTGGCCAACGGCGCGACCACGCTGCTGTTCGAAGGCGTGCCGAACTACCCGGACATCACCCGGGTGGCGAAGATCGTCGACAAGCACAAGGTCAACATCCTCTACACCGCGCCGACCGCGATCCGCGCGATGATGGCTTCCGGCACCGCCGCTGTTGAAGGCGCGGACGGCAGCAGCCTGCGCCTGCTCGGTTCGGTGGGCGAGCCGATTAACCCGGAAGCCTGGGACTGGTACTACAAGAACGTCGGCAAGTCCCGTTGCCCGATCGTCGACACCTGGTGGCAGACCGAAACCGGCGGCAACATGATGAGCCCGCTGCCGGGGGCTCATACCCTGAAGCCGGGTTCGGCGGCGCGTCCGTTCTTCGGTGTGGTGCCGGCGCTGGTGGACAACCTCGGCAACATCATCGAGGGCGAGGCCGAAGGCAATCTGGTGATTCTTGATTCGTGGCCAGGTCAGGCGCGCACCCTGTACGGCGACCACGACCGTTTCGTCGACACCTACTTCAAGACCTTCCGCGGCATGTATTTCACTGGTGACGGTGCGCGTCGCGATGCCGATGGTTATTACTGGATCACCGGTCGTGTGGACGACGTGCTCAACGTGTCCGGCCACCGCATGGGTACCGCCGAGATCGAAAGTGCGATGGTCGCTCACCCGAAAGTCGCCGAAGCGGCGGTGGTCGGTGTGCCGCACGACATCAAGGGGCAGGGCATTTATGTCTACGTCACCTTGAAGAATGGCGAAGAACCGAGCGAGCAACTGCGCCTGGAACTGAAGAACTGGGTGCGCAAGGAGATCGGCCCGATCGCTTCGCCAGACGTGATCCAGTGGGCGCCGGGGCTACCAAAGACCCGTTCGGGCAAGATCATGCGCCGCATCCTGCGCAAGATCGCCACGGCCGAATACGACGGGTTGGGCGACATCTCCACCCTGGCCGATCCAGGCGTGGTGCAGCATCTGATCGATACGCACAAGACCATGAACGTCGCGTAAGCGGCGGGTCTGAAGGCTGAAAAGCCCCGTCCGGCATCGCGCCGGGCGGGGCTTTTTGTTTTCCAATAATTATCGGTTTCATCTGTCAGGCACTTCCCACTGTTACCCGTCAGCCTTCAAGTAACTGAATGTGTAACCGCCTGCTCCGCAACGGGGCGATGGGAAACGCCACGCCCTGTTTCAGGGCCTCAAAACACCCTGTGAAAAATAAGACATCACCCCGCGCTTGCCGGATTAGAAGGGTTTGCGAATAATAGGCCCGCAATTTGCAGCATAGATCGGTTCACTGTCTTTCGCTCTTGCATGAAATTGCGGAGCTGTCAATGTGCTCAAGCGGGTTTCTCGGTGCATCTGTAATTAGTTGTCGCATTGAAGAAATATCGGCTTCGGGCCTGTCGTTAGAATGCCGATCACTCGCTCGTCGTGGCTCGTGTTGAAATCGCTGACGGTTTCAATGGGAAATTTCCCACAGATGCAGCACCGCTTTCCCGATTCACCCATTCGCATATTGGGCTGTCGCTCACTCTGCCGTTTTTGCCCTTTACCGATGGAGTCCCAAGATGAAGAAACTTGTGCTGCTTGGCGCCCTGGCACTGTCCGTGCTGTCCCTGCCGACATTCGCCGATGAAAAGCCTCTGAAGATCGGTATCGAAGCGGCTTACCCTCCATTTGCTTCCAAAGCGCCGGACGGCAGCATCGTCGGTTTCGACTACGACATCGGCAACGCACTGTGCGAAGAAATGAAGGTCAAGTGCCAGTGGGTCGAGCAAGAATTCGACGGTCTGATCCCGGCACTGAAAGTGCGCAAGATCGACGCGATCCTGTCGTCCATGTCGATCACTGACGACCGCAAGAAGTCCGTGGACTTCACCAACAAGTACTACAACACCCCGGCTCGCCTGGTCATGAAAGAAGGCACCGCTGTCAGCGAAGGCCTGACCGAGCTGAAGGGCAAGAACATCGGCGTACAACGTGGTTCGATCCACGAGCGTTTCGCCCGCGAAGTCCTGGCCCCGCTGGGTGCCGAAATCAAGCCATACGGCTCGCAGAACGAAATCTACCTCGACGTGGCCGCCGGTCGCCTCGACGGTACCGTGGCTGACGCTACGCTGTTGAATGACGGCTTCCTGAAAACCGACGCCGGCAAAGGCTTCGCGTTCGTCGGCCCGGCCTTCACCGACGTCAAATACTTCGGCGACGGCGTAGGTATCGCGGTGCGCAAGGGCGACGCCCTGAAAGACAAGATCAATTCTGCCATCGCGGCCATCCGCGAAAACGGCAAGTACAAGCAAATCCAGGACAAGTACTTCGACTTCGACATTTACGGCAAGTAAAGACGTCGCTCGACCCGTCCGAAATGGCGCAAGCAACAGGATCTCTGCGGTTTGCGCCATTTTTTCATCCCAACTTTCGAGGACCTGAATCATGTTGAAAGGCTACGGGGCTGTCATCCTCGATGGCGCTTGGCTGACGCTTCAGCTCGCCTTGTCGTCCATGGCCCTGGCCATCGTTCTCGGGCTGATCGGTGTCGCATTGCGCCTGTCGCCAGTGCGCTGGCTGGCCTGGCTGGGCGATCTGTATTCCACGGTGATCCGCGGGATTCCCGATCTGGTGCTGATCCTGTTGATCTTCTACGGCGGCCAGGACTTGCTCAACCGCGTCGCACCGATGCTCGGCTATGACGACTACATCGACCTGAACCCGTTGGCCGCCGGTATCGGCACCCTCGGTTTCATCTTCGGTGCGTACCTGTCGGAAACCTTCCGTGGCGCGTTCATGGCGATCCCCAAAGGTCAGGCCGAAGCGGGCATGGCGTACGGCATGAGCAGTGTCCAGGTGTTCTTCCGGGTGCTGGTGCCGCAGATGATCCGTCTGGCGATTCCGGGCTTCACCAACAACTGGCTGGTGTTGACCAAGGCCACCGCGCTGATTTCCGTGGTCGGTCTGCAAGACATGATGTTCAAGGCCAAGCAGGCGGCCGACGCCACCCGCGAGCCTTTCACCTTCTTCCTCGCAGTGGCGGCGATGTACCTGGTGATCACCAGTGTCTCGTTGCTGGCGCTGCGTCACCTTGAGAAGCGCTACTCGGTAGGCGTAAGGGCGGCTGATCTATGATCTTCGACTACAACGTCATTTGGGAGGCCCTGCCGCTGTACCTCGGCGGTCTGGTCACCACCCTCAAGTTGCTCGCGCTGTCGCTGTTCTTCGGTCTGCTCGCGGCACTGCCGCTGGGGCTGATGCGCGTCTCGAAGAATGCCGTCGTCAACATGACGGCGTGGCTCTTCACTTACGTGATTCGCGGCACACCGATGCTGGTTCAGCTGTTCCTGATCTACTACGGTCTGGCTCAGTTCGAAACGGTGCGTGAAAGCTTCCTCTGGCCGTGGCTGTCCAGCGCAACGTTCTGTGCGTGCCTGGCGTTCGCGATCAACACCAGCGCCTACACCGCCGAAATCATCGCCGGCAGCCTGAAGGCCACGCCGAATGGCGAGATCGAAGCGGCCAAGGCCATGGGCATGTCGCGCTTCAAGATGTACCAGCGCATCCTGTTGCCATCGGCCCTGCGCCGGGCACTGCCGCAGTACAGCAACGAAGTGATCATGATGCTGCAGACCACCAGTCTGGCGTCCATTGTGACCCTGATCGACATCACCGGCGCGGCCCGTACCGTCAACGCGCAGTTCTACCTGCCGTTCGAGGCGTACATCACCGCCGGCGTGTTCTACCTGTGCCTGACCTTCATTCTGGTGCGCCTGTTCAAGCTGGCCGAGCGTCGCTGGCTGAGCTACCTGGCCCCGAGGAAGCACTGATATGGAACGCATCGACCACGTTCTGCCGTGGAGCCACCTGGGCAGCGAGCGCCGGATTTCGGTGTTTCGCTTCGGTAGCGGTGAGCGCAAGGCCTACATCCAGGCCAGCCTCCACGCCGACGAATTGCCCGGCATGCGTACCGCCTGGGAACTGAAAAAACGCCTCGGCGAACTCGAAGCCAAGGGCCTGCTCAACGGCGTCATCGAACTGGTGCCCGTGGCCAACCCGCTGGGTCTTGGCCAGTTGCTGCAAGGCAACCACCAGGGGCGTTTCGAGGCCGGCAGCGGCAAGAATTTCAACCGTGATTTCGTCGAGCTCAGCGCGCCGGTGGCCGCTAAGCTGGAAGGACAACTCGGTGATGATCCGCACGCCAATATCCGTCTGATCCGTCAGGCGATGGCCGATCACCTGGCCGCATTGCCCGAGGCCAGCAGCCAGTTGCAAGGCATGCAGCGCATCCTGCTGCAACATGCCGCCACCGCCGATGTGGTGCTGGACTTGCATTGCGACTGCGAAGCCGCACTGCACATGTATGCCTTGCCGCAACACTGGCCGCAGTGGCGTTCGCTCGCTGCGCACCTGGACGTGAAGGTCGGCCTGCTGGCGGAAGATTCCGGTGGCAGCTCGTTCGACGAAGCCTGTTCGCTGCCGTGGCTGCGTCTGTCGCGCCTGTTCCCGGACGCGCAGATTCCACTGGCGTGCCTGGCGACCACCGTTGAACTCGGCGGTCAGGCTGACACCACACCTGCACAGGCTGAGGCCTGGGCAGAAGGCATTCTGGCGTTCCTCGCCGAGCAAGGCCTGATCCGTGGCGAGTGGCCAAGCGCCGAGCGCGAACCATGCGAAGGCATGCCGTTCGAAGGCACGGAACTGCTCCTGCCGCCGCATCCTGGCGTGGTGAGTTTTCTGCGCAAGCCCGGCGAGTGGGTTGAAGCCGGTGACAAGATTTTTGAAGTGATCGATCCGCTGTCGGATCGGGTCAGCACGGTGTGTGCTGGTACGTCCGGGGTGCTGTTTGCCATTGAGCGGCTGCGTTACGCCCAACCCGGTTTCTGGCTGGCCAAAGTGGCGGGGCGCGATGCGCTGCGCGACGGCCCTTTGCTCAACGACTGACTGTTTTTGTGAGAACCGACCGCATGTACAAACTTGAAGTCCAAGACCTGCATAAACGCTATGGCAGTCACGAAGTGCTCAAGGGCGTTTCCCTGAAAGCGGCCGCCGGCGATGTGATCAGCATCATCGGCTCCAGTGGCTCCGGCAAAAGTACTTTCCTGCGCTGCATCAACTTGCTCGAGCAGCCGCACGCGGGCAAGATCCTGCTCAACAATGAAGAGTTGAAGCTGGTGGCGAACAAGGACGGCGCGCTGAAAGCCGCTGATCCGAAACAGCTGCAACGCATGCGTTCGCGCCTGTCGATGGTGTTCCAGCACTTCAACCTGTGGTCGCACATGACCGCGCTGGAAAACATCATGGAAGCGCCCGTTCACGTGCTGGGCGTGTCCAAGGCCGAAGCTCGCGAAAAAGCCGAGTACTACCTGAACAAGGTGGGCGTGGCTCATCGTAAAGACGCGTTCCCGGGGCACATGTCCGGTGGTGAGCAGCAGCGTGTGGCAATTGCCCGTGCGCTGGCGATGGAACCGGAAGTGATGCTGTTCGACGAACCGACTTCGGCCCTCGACCCGGAACTGGTCGGCGACGTGCTGAAAGTCATGCAGGCCCTCGCTCAGGAAGGCCGCACCATGGTGGTGGTGACTCACGAAATGGGCTTCGCCCGTGAAGTGTCGAACCAGTTGGTGTTCCTGCATAAAGGCGTCGTGGAAGAAAGCGGCAACCCGCGTGAAGTGCTGGTCAATCCGCAGTCGGAACGTTTGCAACAATTCCTCTCGGGCAGCCTCAAGTAATCGCTCCCGTTATGCACCAAATTAGGTCATGCTGCGCAGCGCGCCAGATGGTCTAATTTGGTTGCAGCCGATTTCGGTTTTTCCCTCTGTTTACGTTTCGGATCGCCCGCCATGACTGCCCATCGAATTGGTTTCCTGATTTGGCCCAGCACTAAAGCTCTGACTTTGGCGCTGGCAGAGGAGGCCTTGCGTGTTGCCCAGCGTGTGCATCCGGACGTGGTTTACGAGTTGTCGTTCCTGCAGGCCGAGCCACCGCTTGAAGGCGAATGGCAACTGCCCGGCGAACCTTGGGCCGGCAAGCTCGAAAACTTCCAGAAACTGTTCCTGCTCGCTGACGAGCCACCGATGACTTTGGCGCCGGCACTCAGCAGCGCGCTGAAACAATTGGTGCGCGCCGGTTGTGTGATCGGCGGTCTGTCGGCCGGTGTGTATCCGCTGGCGCAGCTCGGTCTGCTCGACGGTTACCGCGCGGCAGTGCACTGGCGCTGGCAGGACGACTTCGCCGAACGCTTCCCGAAGGTCATCGCCACCAGCCATCTGTTCGATTGGGATCGCGATCGCCTGACGGCGTGCGGCGGCATGTCGGTACTCGATTTGTTGCTGGCGGTGCTGGCCCGTGATCACGGTGCTGAACTGGCCGGTGCGGTCTCCGAAGAACTGGTGGTCGAGCGCATCCGCGAAGGTGGCGAGCGTCAGCGCATTCCATTGCAGAACCGTCTCGGCTCCAGCCATCCGAAGCTCACCCAGGCGGTGTTGCTGATGGAAGCCAACATCGAAGAACCGCTGACCACCGACGAAATCGCCCAGCACGTGTGCGTGTCCCGTCGCCAGCTGGAGCGGATCTTCAAGCAATACCTCAACCGCGTGCCGAGCCAGTACTACCTGGAACTGCGCCTGAACAAGGCCCGGCAGATGTTGATGCAGACCAGCAAGTCGATCATCCAGATCGGCCTGTCGTGCGGGTTCTCCTCGGGGCCACATTTCTCCAGCGCCTATCGCAACTTCTTCGGCGCCACGCCGCGGGAAGACCGCAACCAGCGGCGCAGCAGCAGTCCGTTCGAACTGTCGTCGGTGCCGCCAGAGCGCGGTTGATCCGCTGCCAACGACGCCATGGCTTTGGCTGCCATGGCGCCATATCGGTCAGTCTTCGATTTCCAGATCAGGCCTCATTTCCGGCGGTCTCGGCGTACCGTCGATGCCGGCAACGTTCAGGCTGTTACCCGTTTCCTGATAGTAGGCTCGAACCCGGGCCAGACTTTGGGGTGACAGTGGGTTGTTGCGCAAGTCGTAGCGGTCACCGACTGTCGCGGGCACATCCATTATTTCTTCCGGTATGTCAGTGATCGCATTGTCGGACAGGTCAAGCTCGTTCCAGTGCAGGTTTTCCAGCGTCCCTTTTGGTATCTCGGTGATCCCGGTATCGCTCAAATCCAGATCGGTCAGGGAGTGCAGGTTGCTGACGTCCGGCGTCAGCCCCAGCGGGTTGTCGCGCAGATTGAGCACTTCGAGGTTGTCCATCCCCGCCAGTGCCGCGACTGACTCGGGCGTCAGGCTGATCTCGCAGTCCGGCAGGCTCAGCGCCGTCAATCGGTTCATGGTGAAAATATCCTTGGGAATATCGCCCAGAATGAATTCGCGAATGGCCAGGCTGTCGAGGCCGGGAAAGGCTTCGAGGAAGCGACCGAGCCGTGATGAGTGGCCGGCACCTACCAGGAACAGGTCCGGCACGTCAGAGAATGGGGCGCCCAGTGTCGGCAGTTCGCCGATGAAACTCACGGTGTGGCTGAACCCGTAACTGTCCAGACTTGAATCCTCTATCGGGATCTTGCGCCAGCAGGTCAGCAGCGCTTCGGCGAACTGTGAGCGCAGTTGCTCCTGTCGCAATCGTGCGGTTTCCGACAGTGGCTGGCCGTTGAGCGGGTTTGCAGGAATGTCGCCGCTCCAGTGGGCGAGGCTGCGGGTGAGATTGCTTAGCGCCGTTTCCCGACGTGCCACTTCCTGGCGACCGTCGGCCAACGTTCCGCTCAGGCGATAGATGAAAGTGCTGGCCTGATCATTGTCCAGTGCGGGGTACAGCGTTTGCACCCGCGCTCGATCCGCTTCTTCGGCAAGCACGCCGAGATCACCGCCGGTGTGCCTGAAGTAGTCTTTGACCCGTTCACGAGTCGCAGGGCTCAGGGGGTTATTGCCGAAGTCGTAGCCATTGCCGATTTCCGCCGGCAAGTTGAAAACTTCGTCTGGAATCTCACTGATGCGATTGTTGTTGAGGATGACGATTTCCAGCTCCGGATGATCGATCATCCCGATGGGTACCTCGGCAATCGCGGTACTGGCCAGATCGAGAAAATCCAGCGCCGGCAGGGAACGGATGTCTGGCGCCAACCCCAGCGGATTGTTGTAGAGATCGAGTTTCTTCAAGCGTGTCAGCGAAGCGAGAGTGGCGCGACCTTCGGTATTCAGCACCACCGCGCAATTGCTCAGTACCAGACTTTCCAGGGCAGGCATGCGCCGGAATGAATCCGGCATTTGCTGCAAGCCGAGGTCGCGCAGTTCCAGGGTTTTCAGCCCTGTGAAAACGCCGAAGAATCCATCGCCGGCGCGCAGCTGGGCATTACCGGTGATCGACAGGGTTGCGACGTGGCTGAAGTCTGCGCTCAGCGTTGGCAGCTCACCGATGAAGGGGAGGTTGAGAACCAGCCTGTCCGATCGCGCCTCGGGTTGGGCTGTTGAGCGGGCGCGCCAGAATGCTTGCAGATCCCGGCGACACTGATTGCGTCCGGAGCGCTCAACAACTTTTTCCTCATCAGTGAACTGGGCACCGGTTGAAGGATGTTGTGCGGGAATGTCCCCGACCCAACGGTTGAGCGTCGCATCCAGCTGCTGCCATTCCGTTTCCCATTGAGCGATTTGAAGGCGACCTTGATCAAGTGTTCCCGGCAACAGGTAGAGCATTCGACTCGCTTGCTCTGCGTCCAGCGCGGGAAACAGCGCAAGCACGCGGTCGATATCCGCCTGGGGCATCGACACCCCGAAGTCTTGCCGGTTGCGCTGGTAGCTGCTCTTGATTCGTTCGCGTGTGGCGGGTGACAACGGGTTTTCACCCAGAATGAACTGGTTGGGCGAAAGCACGGGAAGGTCGAACAGACTGTCGGGCAGTTCGCTGATCCGGTTGTGATCGAAGTTGGCCATGATCAGTGTCGGGTGTTCGACCAGGCCTTCCGGCACGTGGGTGATTCCGGTGTCGATCAGGCGCACATGGATCAGCGCTGGCAACTCCTTCAACTCCGGTGTGGCGCCCAACGGGTTATGGCTCAGGTTGAGGAACTGCAATCGGGCCATCGAAGACAGGCGAGCCTGGGTGGGTGGCGTCAGGGTCAGCTCGCAGTACTCCAGTACCAGACGTGCCAGCGAGGGCATTCGCTCGCACGCCTGGGGCAAGTGCTCAAGTTTGAATTCGTGCAGTTCCAGGTGACGAAGGCCGGTAAAGGATGAAAGGAAGGCATCGACGCCGCTCAGAGTCGGGTTACCGTCGAGTGTCAGCTCGGCGATGTGGCTGAAGTCCGCTGACAGCACGGGAAGCTCGCCGATGAAAGGCAGTTCCGCGATCAGTACATTGCCTCGTTCGGTGGGCTTTTCGGCAAACCGGAAGCGCCACAGTTCTTCGATTCGCTGAGCGAACAGTTTCCTGTTGGCTTGCATCATGAATAACTGCCGGGGATTGAGTAACCGCCCCGTACTCGGGTGAACGCTCGGCCCTGCTGCTGCCCACCGCGCAAGGTCGGCGTTCAGTTGACGGATTTCTGCCTGCCAGTGCCGCAGCTGGCTACGGCCATGTTCGAGTGAACCCGGTAAGTTGTAGAACACATCGCTGGCGTCCTGCGCGTCGAGATCTGGAAACAGCTGCTGGGTGGTTTCGATATCGGCCGCGTCGGCGAGGACGGCGAAATCCTGGCCGGTTTCACGGCAGTACTGTTTGATCCTTTCTCGAGTGGCGAGGGTCAGCGGGTTGTTCGACAGGTCGTAGCCGTCACCGGCCTGGGCCGATAACTCAAACAGTGCCTCGGGCAGTTCGGTGATCTGGTTTTCGCTGAGGATCGCGGTCTTGAGGGTTGGGTGATCGATCAGACCGGGCGGGATTTCCAGCAGGCCCGTACGCGACAGGTCAAGGTAAGTGAGTGTGGTCAGGGTTTGCAGGTCGGGCACCAGATCCAGCGGATTTCCCGGCAGTTCCAGTGATTCGAGACTGGGCATCGCGGCCAGCGCCGTCAGTGATTCGGCGGTGAAACTCACGCCGCAGCTGTCCAGTACCAACACCTCCAGCATCGGCAGCCCGGTGAGGGTTTGGGTCAATTGATCGAGCTCACCATTGCGCAGAAACAACCGCTTGAGCCGGGGAAAACTTTTGAGGAAGGGCGCATTGCCGCGCAGGCCTTTGTTGCCGTTGAGGGTCAGCGCAGTGATGTGGTTGAAGTCAGCGCTCATTTGCGGCAGGTCGCCGATGAACGTAGCTTCGGCCGTGAAGACATCGGCCCTGGCGTGAGGATGGATTTTCGAGCGGTGACGCCACAGGCGCAGCAGCTTGACGGCGAAGGTTTCGCGCGCATCCTGTTCGGTAAACCGTTCGTTGGCCTCCAGCATCGCGCCGCTGTTCGGGTCGCGGTCGGGAGTGTCCCTGGCCCAGCGAGTCAGCTCGGTACTCAGCGTTGCCAACTCGGTTTCCCACGCCGTCAGTTGCAAACGGCCCTGAATCAGTGAGCCGGGCAAGCGATAAATCAGGCCGCTGGCCTGGCCTTCATCGATATCCGGAAACAGTGCTCTGGTGCGGACGATATCGGCCTGTTCGGCACGAACGCCGAAATTGACGCCTGTGCGGGTGAAATAGGTTTTCACCCGCTCGCGCGCAGCAGCGGAAAGCGGGTTACCGGAGAAATCGTATCCGGCCCCGGCGGTGGGGGAGAACTCGAACAGCGCTGCGGGCAGCGTGGTGATCTGGTTGTCGGTCAGCCAGGCGCTCCTGATCTGCGGGTGATCGATCAAGCCGACGGGCACTTCGGCAATCCCGGTGCGCGACAGGTTGAGGTAGGTCAGCGAAGGCATGAAGGTTACGTCGAAGTTCGTTCCCAGCGGGTTGTCCTTCAGGTCCAGCTCCACCAGTTCGTTGAGTGATGTCAGTAGCGCCTGATTTTCCGGGGTCAGGATGATTCCACATTTACGCAGTCGCAGTTGTCGCAGGGTGGGCAGGGTCGTGATGGCTTGCGGCAAGTTGTGCAGGTCGAAGTTCTGCAGGTCGAGACGGGACAAACGAGGGAATCGGCCTATGAAAGTCTCGATGCCTGCGGATGTTCCGCTGCCGCTCAATTCCAGGCTGATGACATGGCTGAAGTCCGCCGTCAGCACCGGCAGGTCGCCCAGCAGAGGTTCGGTGAAGCGCATGCGATAGCCAAAGCGTTCCTGGGTTTCCCGGCGCCAGCAACTGAGCAGTGTGCGGGCGAACACTTGTCGGTCACGCCCTGCGGCTGCCCGCCGGGCGAGGGACAGTTCCTGGCCGGTCGCGGGATCGATCCGCACTTCCCGGAGGCGCCATTGATCAAGATCGTTTTCCAGGCGCGCGTATTCGAGGCGCAGGCGCGATAGCTCGGCAATCGGATTCTCCAGATGGCTTTGCAGGTGCAGCACCATCGCCTGCAGGCCTTCTTGCGTGATGCCGGGAAAAACATCGCGCACCCGGGTTTCCAGGGTAGGCGGTGAATCGTCGGATGACAGATTGCGTGAGTAACCTTCAGCGCCCAGCAGGCGCAGGGGGTCGACGTCGGCTGCGGGAGCGGTTTCGACTGCCAGTGTGAGTCGCAGGCTGGCGCGTGGCAGGGGATTATCGCGTATGAGCTGCCGGAGTTTCTGCCCTTCGCCGATTTGCAGGTTCATTGCCCGGCGCTGTGTATCGGGCAAGGCTTGCAGCACGCTGGTGTAGAAATCCGTCGGGCCGTGCAGTTCCAGTCCGGCCTGGTCGAACGGCTGCCAGGTGCCGTCGGCCCGGCGCACCAGTACTTTCTCGATGGCCGCACCCACGGGGCCGGTGGTGTCGAGCCTGTTCCCTGCAAACGACTGGTCGCGGACTTCGAGACTCACCGCGTCTGACCAACCCGGCAGCAGCGACAGGCTGTGCAGTGCCAGGGTTTCGGAATCCGGGTTGTGCACCGAATCGATTTCCAGTCCTTCATAGGCGCGGGTGATCCGCAATTCGTGCAGGGCGTTTTCAGAGAGTCGCTGCTGACGCTCTGCAAACGCGCCTTCGCCCAGTTGCAGCAGCTCGGTGCCGGTAGCGGTGAGAACGAGTTCTTCGGTGATCCTGACGGGCAGTTGAGGTACGTGCCGTGCCACTTGTTTCACCAGCGGGGCATCGTGATGCTGGAGTGACTGATAGCGTTGTTCGAACAGGGCAGGGCGCTGCTGTTCGGCGATCTGCGCGAGCCGGATCCTGAGTTGACGACTGCGTACCTCGAGGGCGATTTTCTGCCCGAACTCTTCATTGAGCAGGGCGTGGACTTCGGCTTCGCCGAGGGTTTGCAGCAAAGTCTTGAGCAGGTCGCTGTCGATAAGCCGGTCAGCGTGAATGTCTGTCAACGGGAGCTGCGCATTGTCGGAGGACTGCCAGAACGTTTCGCCCAAGGCATTGATCAGGCGCAGCCGTTTGGTGTCCGGCCACAGGCCCTGCTCGTTGAGCAATTGAAGCTGGATCAACGGATCGGCCTTGCGATAAATCGCTGGATCGTCGCTGGTCAGTTGCTCGATGAACGTCTGCAGATCCTGATCGATCCTGAAGCGCTCGATGGTGTCGGCCAGCAACGGTGGCACGCGCTCCTGATTCACGTGCATCTTGCGCAAACCGTCTTCGGTGTAGCCGCTGACTTGAAGCATTCGCTCGCGCCGGGCCGGGGCGAACGGTTCCATGCGCGGGCCGATACGTCGCAGCACGGTGGCGCCGTCCCACTGCAGCGGATTTTCCAGTTCGGTATGAAACGCACCTTCGCCGTTATGTCGCACGACTGGTTCATAGGCATCGGTGCGCACAGGGTGTTCGATGCGCCACTTGCCGGGTAGCTCGTGATCATTGACGACGAAGTGCGCCTGCTCCATCGGTAGCAGTTTTTTACCCTGAAGCCTGTGCAAGCCTTGCGCGTCAGGCGTGGAGTCAGCGGCTGGCACGGTGTCACGGGTGTAGCTTTGCAGTTCAGGCTTCCAGTACAGGGTTCTGCCGTTGCGCAGTTTCACCGGCTGGAAGCGATCCATGAACGCCACCACCTCGGCCGGCAACACCTTGGGCAGCTCGGTCATGGCGATGCCGGTGCCAATGCCGAAAGCGCCGAGCTGGATCAGCGATTCGAGTGCTGCAAAGAAATGTTCGCTGGCTTCGGTCGTCTGACCTTCAGCCCAATCAATGACAGATTCGAAGACCTCATCGAGCAGTTGGTAAGCGATGTACGCCATCATCATTTCGCCCAGAAACGGCACGAACGGCAAAACGACGAATGCGGCGATTTCCAGGATCGACGCCGCGACACTGACAAACGAATCCCAGCGCCTCCAGCGTGCATTGCGATCGACCATTGCGGTTGGAACTGCAATCACCGTCGCATCGTTGAGGATCTTGTTCAGCTTGCCCTGATAAAGATGTTCCCAAAGTTCGCCGACGATGGGTGTGACTGCCAATTGCAGATCAGGCTTTTCAATTGGCTTATCACGCCAGGACGGCGATTGACTACCGGCCTGGGGCGGGTGCCACTTCACTTCGCTCAGGCGTTGCTTGAGCTGACCGAAAAATTGTCCACGCTGCTCGTGAGCGACAAAGCGGCTGAAGAATCGCTGATAGTCGGTCCCGCGCAATTGCCGGATCAGTTCTTTTGCGAGGTCTGCGGTGGAGCGGTACTCCTTGATCGGATGCTCCGGGTCATCCGGTAAGTAAGCCACCACACTGACTGCGGTTTTCGCGCGTTCGAGGTCTGGCGCAAATATCACGATCCCGGTCAGGGCGACCGACATCATCGTCAAGTCGTGGCACCGCATTGGCTGGCCGTTCATCAATACGGTGGTTGCGCCATCCAGCAGGCTTTCAATCGACAGCAGATTCGCTTCACTGATATCGCCCTTCATCCGGGCCATCTTCAGTGCGACACGCAGTGCAGTTTTTTGCGTCGCGTTGACTTTGTGTCTCAGCACAGCAGCCGCCACCGGATTGGAAATCGCGAGGTTTTCCTCGAGATAGTTCTTGTAGCGGGCGCCGATATCCAGCTCCCGGCAAAGACGGGTAAAGGCCGGGATGCCGGGTTTCTCATTGAGCGGCGCCAGCGTATCGAATTGCTCTGTCGCCGACGGGCGGGTGATGAACGAGGAGCCGCTGGCATACGCACCGGCTTCTGTTTCGCCAGCTTCGAAGTTATGCAGCGCCGCCTCCAGCAGAGACACCGTCCACGTCCGGGTGCCGGTGGTCATGCCAGCCGCTGTGACGGGGATATACAACTGCAAAAAGGTTTCCCTGACATTCACGTCCAGGTCGAAGCGCGACTTCAGCGCCTCGGTCAGCAGAGGCTCGGCGAAGGTACTGGCGTTTTGCACGCGGTCGAGCATTTGATCGACAGCATTTTGTGCCGTCATGTGCGTGGCAATTGCGCTTCTGAGGGCGTCATGCTGCGGTCGCGGAGCTGACTTGAGCGCGTCGGTGAGGGGGCGGCGGCTGTTCTTCAATGCGGAGCGTCGGGCGGGTGAGGCCTTACCCAGCCATTCGGGGATCGCTTTGGCCAGCGGTTCATAGTGAGAAGCGGGGTTGAGCGATTGCCCGGTGGTGGAAGACATCGTTGGCGTCCTTGAGCGTCGATAAGGAGCTCAAGCAGAGCAAAATGCATCCCGTGTCCGGTGGTACATATGTATGACAGCAAGCGCCTTCGCAATTGATAAGCTCGCAGGAGTGCTGCAATGGCCGGCGGCAGTTTAAACTGCGCCTTTGCGACGCTATATGTCGCATTGCCGTAAACCCGGGAAAATCCGGGGTTTGCGCTATAAGAAGTTGTCGCTTGGCGGCAAGGCCGGGCTGAAAACTGTCCTTACAATCCCCCCATCGCTCGCCAGTTTCAGGCGGGTGGCCCTCATCAGGAGACTCCGATGTCCGTTGAGCACGCTGCGGTACAACGCGCCGATTTCGACCAGGTTATGGTTCCCAACTACGCGCCTGCCGCTTTCATTCCGGTGCGTGGCGCCGGTTCCCGCGTCTGGGACCAGGCCGGCCGCGAGCTGATCGACTTCGCCGGCGGCATCGCCGTCAACGTATTGGGTCACGCGCACCCGGCGCTGGTCGGTGCCTTGACCGAGCAAGCGAACAAGCTGTGGCACGTGTCCAACGTGTTCACCAACGAACCGGCCCTGCGCCTGGCGCACAAGCTGATTGACGCCACCTTCGCCGAGCGCGTGTTCTTCTGCAACTCCGGCGCCGAAGCCAACGAGGCCGCCTTCAAGCTGGCCCGTCGCGTTGCGTTTGATCGTTTTGGCACCGAGAAGTACGAAATCATCGCTGCGCTCAACAGCTTCCACGGCCGTACTCTGTTCACCGTGAACGTCGGTGGCCAGTCGAAGTACTCCGACGGTTTCGGCCCGAAAATCACCGGCATCACCCACGTGCCGTACAACGATCTGGCGGCACTGAAAGCCGCTGTTTCGGACAAGACCTGCGCGGTCGTTCTGGAACCGATCCAGGGCGAGGGCGGCGTACTGCCGGCCGAGCTGGCTTACCTGCAAGGTGCCCGTGAACTGTGCGACGCGAACAACGCGCTGCTGGTGTTCGACGAAGTGCAGACCGGCATGGGCCGCACCGGCAACCTGTTCGCCTACCAGCATTACGGTGTGGTTCCGGACATCCTGACCAGTGCCAAAAGCCTGGGCGGCGGTTTCCCGATCGCGGCGATGCTGACCACCGAAGCGCTGGCCAAGCACCTGGTCGTCGGCACGCACGGCACCACGTACGGCGGCAACCCGCTGGCGTGCGCCGTGGCCGAAGCGGTGATCGACGTGATCAACACCCCTGAGGTGCTGAACGGCGTCAACGCCAAGCACGACAAGTTCAAGACCCGCCTGCAACAGATCGGCGAGAAGTACGGCCTGTTCACCCAGGTGCGTGGCCTCGGTCTGCTGATCGGTTGCGTGCTGAGCGATGCCTGGAAAGGCAAGGCCAAGGACATCTTCAACGCCGCAGAAAAAGAAGGCCTGATGATTCTGCAGGCGGGCCCGGACGTGATCCGTTTCGCCCCGAGCCTGGTGGTTGAAGACGCGGATATCGACGCCGGTCTGGATCGCTTCGAACGTGCTGCAGCGAAACTGACCCAAGCCTGATTCATGCAAGACCGCCCGCCGCCTGTCGTCATGGACTGGCGGCGGGACAATTTTCCTGTGCCGGGCCTGCCCGGCATTTTTTTCCCGAGTCGGCGCTTTCGCCGACCTGAAGTTGAGAAAGGAGTGACACCATGCTGGTGATGCGCCCCGCGCAAATGGCTGATCTGGGCGAGGTACAGCGTCTGGCTGCGGACAGCCCGATTGGTGTCACTTCCTTGCCGGATGACGTGGAACGCCTGAGCGACAAGATCGCCGCGAGCGAAGCCTCGTTTGCCGCCGAAGTGAGCTTCAACGGTGAAGAGAGTTACTTCTTCGTCCTTGAAGACACCGCCACCGGCAAACTGGTGGGCTGCTCGGCGATCGTCGCTTCGGCCGGTTATTCCGAGCCGTTCTACAGCTTTCGCAACGAGACCTTCGTGCATGCCTCCCGCGAGCTGAAGATCCACAACAAGATCCACGTGCTCTCGCAATGCCACGACCTGACCGGCAACAGTCTGCTGACCAGTTTCTACGTGCAGCGCGAGCTTGTGGGTTCGCCGTTCTCGGAACTCAACTCCCGTGGCCGTCTGCTGTTCGTCGCCAGCCACCCGGAGCGGTTCGCCGATTCGGTGGTGACCGAGATCGTCGGTTACAGCGACGAGAACGGCGACTCGCCGTTCTGGGACGCCATCGGTCGCAACTTCTTCGACTTGAACTACGCCGAGGCCGAGCGTCTGTGTGGCCTGAAAAGCCGCACGTTCCTCGCCGAACTGATGCCGCATTACCCGATCTACGTGCCGCTGCTGCCGGACTCCGCTCAGGAAGCGATGGGCCAGGTTCACCCGCGTGCGCAGATCACCTTCGACATCCTGATGCGCGAAGGCTTCGAGACCGATCACTACATCGACATTTTCGACGGTGGCCCGACCCTGCATGCACGCGTCTCGGGGATCCGTTCGATCGCCCAGAGCCGTGTGGTGCCGGTGAAGATCGGCGAGCCGGTCAAAGGTGCCGGGCGCCAGTATCTGGTGGCCAATGCCCAGTTGCAGGATTACCGCGCGGTATTGCTGGAACTGGATTACGCGCCGGGCAAACCGGTGACCCTGGATCTGGAAGCGGCCGAAGCCCTGGGCGTCGGTGAAGGTGCCAGCGTGCGCCTGGTGGCGGTTTAACGCCTTAGCGAGTTTCACGGGTGGCCACGGCGGCCCGTTTGAGGAGATAGCATGATTGTTCGTCCCGTACGCAGCAGCGATTTGTCCGCTCTGATCGACCTGGCCCGCAGCACCGGCACCGGCCTGACCACGTTGCCGGCCAACGAAGAGCGCCTGACCCACCGGGTCGGCTGGGCCGAGAAGACCTTTCGCGGTGAAGCCGGCCGTGGCGACGCGGACTACCTGTTCGTGCTCGAAGACGACAACGGTCGCGTGGTGGGGATTTCCGCCATCGCCGGCGCCGTCGGTCTGCGCGAGCCTTGGTACAACTTCCGCGTCGGCCTGACCGTCAGCGCCTCGCAGGAGCTGAACATCTATCGCGAGATCCCGACGCTGTTCCTGGCCAACGACCTGACCGGCAACTCCGAACTGTGCTCGCTGTTCCTGCACGCCGACTACCGCACCGGCCTCAACGGTCGCATGCTGTCCAAGGCGCGGATGCTGTTCATCGCCGAATTCCCGCAGCTGTTCGGCAACAAGATCATTGCCGAGATGCGCGGTGTGTCGGATGAAGCCGGTCGTTCGCCGTTCTGGGAAAGCCTGGGCCGTCACTTCTTCAAAATGGAATTCAGCCAGGCCGATTACCTGACCGGCGTCGGCAACAAGGCGTTCATCGCCGAACTGATGCCGAAATTCCCGCTGTACACCTGCTTCCTGTCGCCGGACGCGCGCAACGTCATCGGCCAGGTGCACCCGGACACCGAGCCGGCGCTGGCGATGCTCAAGAGCGAAGGTTTCAGCTATCAGGGCTATGTCGACATCTTCGATGCCGGCCCGGCCATCGAGTGCGAGACCAGCAAGATCCGAGCTGTGCGTGACAGCGAGGCGCTGGTGCTGGCCATCGGCACGCCGGGCGAAGACGCCACGCCGTTCATCATCCATAACCGCAAACGCGAAGACTGCCGCATCACGGCTGCGCCGGCCCGTCTGGCCGCCGGTACGCTGGTGGTTGATCCGCTGACCGCCAAACGTCTTCAACTCAACGCTGGCGATCAGGTTCGCGCCGTGGCGTTGTCCGCTGCTCGGGAGTCGAAATAATGAATTCGCTATACATCGCAGGTGAGTGGCTGGCCGGTCAGGGCGAGGCCTTTCAATCGCTGAACCCGGTGACCCAGCAAGTGCTGTGGTCGGGGGAGGGCGCCACTGCCGCTCAGGTTGAGTCCGCCGTGCAGGCCGCACGCCAGGCGTTCCCGGGCTGGGCCCGTCGTACCCTGGAAGAGCGCATCAGCGTGCTCGAGGCTTTCGCCGCCGCGCTGAAAAACCACGCCGACGAGCTGGCCCGCACCATCGGTGAGGAAACCGGCAAACCGCTGTGGGAAGCCGCGACCGAAGTCACCAGCATGGTCAACAAGATCGCGATCTCGGTGCAAAGCTACCGCGAACGTACTGGCGAGAAGAGCGGCCCATTGGGCGACGCCACCGCCGTGTTGCGCCACAAGCCCCACGGCGTGGTAGCGGTGTTCGGCCCTTACAACTTCCCTGGGCATTTGCCGAACGGCCACATCGTGCCGGCGCTGCTGGCCGGTAACAGCGTGCTGTTCAAGCCAAGCGAGCTGACGCCGAAAGTCGCCGAGCTGACGGTCAAGTGCTGGATCGAAGCCGGTCTGCCGGCCGGCGTGCTGAACCTGCTGCAAGGCGCCCGTGAAACCGGGATCGCTCTGGCGGCGAACCCGGGCATCGACGGTCTGTTCTTCACCGGTTCGAGTCGTACCGGCAATCACCTGCACCAGCAGTTCGCCGGTCGTCCGGACAAGATCCTCGCGCTGGAAATGGGCGGCAACAACCCGCTGGTGGTCGATCAGGTCGCTGACCTCGATGCGGCGGTGTACACGATCATTCAATCGGCGTTCATTTCCGCCGGTCAGCGTTGCACCTGCGCCCGTCGTCTGCTGGTGCCGCAAGGCGCGTGGGGCGACAGTCTGCTCAAGCGTCTGGTGGACGTCAGCTCGACCATCGAGGTCGGCGCGTTTGATCAGCAACCGGCGCCGTTCATGGGCTCGGTGGTTTCCCTCGGCGCGGCGAAAGCGTTGATGGATGCCCAGGCGCATCTGCTGGCCAATGGCGCAGTGTCGCTGCTGGCAATGACTCAGCCACAGGCGCAGTCGGCGCTGCTGACCCCTGGCATCGTTGATGTGACGGCGGTTGCCGATCGCTCCGACGAAGAACTGTTCGGCCCGTTGCTGCAAGTGATCCGCTACGCCGATTTCGCGGCGGCGATTGCCGAAGCCAACGACACCGCGTTTGGTCTGGCCGCTGGCCTGCTGTCGGATTCCGAAGAGCGCTACCAGCAGTTCTGGCTGGAAAGCCGTGCCGGTATCGTCAACTGGAACAAACAGCTGACGGGTGCTGCGAGCAGCGCGCCGTTCGGCGGTGTCGGCGCTTCGGGCAACCACCGCGCCAGTGCCTACTACGCGGCGGATTACTGCGCTTACCCGGTGGCCTCGCTGGAAACCCCGAGCCTGGTGATGCCGGCGGCCCTGACGCCTGGCGTGAAGATGGCGTGAGGCGCGTCGCGCCTCGATTGCACTCAATTGTTATTTGATGCCTATAAAAACAGATTCTCGTGGAGCCTCGCTGATGAAATCCTTTGAAGTCAATTTTGACGGTCTAGTGGGGCCGACTCATAACTACGGTGGTCTGTCCTACGGCAACGTTGCGTCCCAGAGCAACAGCCAGCAGTCCTCGAATCCGAAGGAAGCGGCGCTGCAAGGCCTGGCGAAAATGAAAGCGCTGATGGAAATGGGCTTTCAGCAGGGCGTTCTCGCACCGCAGGAGCGTCCGGACGTGGCTGCTTTGCGCCGTCTGGGTTTCAGCGGCACCGACGCCCAGGTCATCGAGCGCGCCGCAAAAGACGCGATGCCGCTGCTGGTCGCCAGCTGCTCGGCGTCGAGCATGTGGGTGGCCAACGCCGCCACGGTCAGCCCGAGTGCCGACACCGCTGACGGTCGCGTGCATTTCACCGCCGCCAACCTCAATTGCAAATATCACCGCAGCATCGAGCACCCGACCACCAGCCGCGTGCTCGGTGCGATGTTCGCTGATCAGCAACACTTTGCTCACCACGCCGCATTGCCGGCGGTGGCGCAGTTCGGCGACGAAGGCGCGGCCAACCACACGCGTTTCTGCCGTGAGTACGGCGAGGCTGGCGTCGAGTTCTTCGTCTTCGGTCGCAGTGCGTTCGACACCCGTTACCCGGCGCCGCAAAAGTACCCGGCGCGCCAGACCCTCGAAGCCTCGCAAGCAGTTGCCCGTCTGCACGGCCTGCGCGACGAAGGCGTGGTCTACGCGCAGCAGAATCCGGCGGTGATCGATCAAGGCGTGTTCCACAACGACGTGATCGCGGTGGGCAACGGCGAGGTGCTGTTCTATCACGAGGACGCGTTCCTCGACACCGAGCAGATGCTGGCCGAGTTGCAAACCAAGCTGGCCAAGGTCGGCGGCAAGTTCCAGTCGGTCTGCGTGCCACGCTCGGCGGTCACCGTGGACGACGCGGTGCGTTCCTACCTGTTCAACAGCCAGTTGCTGTCGCGCCCTGACGGTTCGATGCTGCTGATCGTGCCGGAAGAGTGCCGTGGCAACGAGCGCGTGTGGAACTACCTGCAAGGCCTGACCAGCTCCGGCGGCCTGATCCGCGAAGTGAAAGTCTTCGACCTCAAGCAAAGCATGCAGAACGGCGGTGGCCCGGCGTGCCTGCGACTGCGCGTCGCGCTCAACGAAACCGAGCTGGCGGCCGTCAACCCAGGGGTTATCATGACCGCCCCGTTGTACGGTTCGTTGACCGCATGGGTTGAAAAGCACTACCGCGACCGCCTGAGCGAAAGCGATCTGGCGGACCCGCAATTGCTGCTTGAATGCCGGACGGCACTGGATGAACTGACGCAAATCCTTAAACTGGGCGCGGTTTATCCATTCCAGATCAATTGATGGCCGGCGCGCCGCCTGAACGCGGCGCGCGGCTTGTCACCCCAACAGAGCGTAAAAAAGACATGAGCGATTCCCTGCGGCTGATCCTTGAAGACACCGACGGCAAGCAACTGGAAACTTCCTGCACCCGCGTCGCGGTCATGTGGCAAGGCAAAGAGCTGTGGATCCAGCAGGACGGCCGCGGCCAACTGTTGATCGGCGTGGACGTCGAAGAAGGCGACGCTGAATACGCCAACCTGCTGTTGCGCCCATTGGCGACTAATCTGGTAAGTCTGCAACTGGAGATGGAACCGGCTGACCTCGGCGACGATGACGGTCACGTGCACGGCCCGGATTGCAACCACGACCACTAAGGAAACCGCTCTATGCTCGCCCTCGGCAAACTGCTTGAACTGACCCTCGCCGGCCGCGAACCGGCGGAGAAGACTCAACTGACTGTCGAAGGCGTGCGCATGCGCTGGTTGAGCGAGGGTGCGCTGGAAGTCCGGCCACCCGAAGCACGCGACAATGGCCTGGACCTGCTGCTGTCGGCAGGGATCCACGGCAACGAAACGGCACCGATCGAATTGCTCGACCGGTTGCTGCATGACATCGCCCGCGGCGACTTGAAGCCGCGCGCACGCATTCTGTTCCTGTTCGGCAACCCGGAAGCGATTCGCAAGGGCGAGCGTTTCATCGAGCAGGACGTCAATCGGCTGTTCAACGGCCGTCACGAACAAAGCAGCGGCTCCGAAGCCCTGCGCGCCTGCGAGCTGGAGCGCCTGGCGGCGAGCTTCTTCAGCGTGCCGGATCGTCAGCGTCTGCACTACGACCTGCACACGGCGATTCGCGGTTCGAAGATCGAGCAGTTCGCCCTGTATCCGTGGAAGGAGGGTCGCCAGCATTCCCGTCTTGAACTGTCCCGTCTGCGTGCGGCCGGCATGGAGGCGGTGCTGTTGCAGAACAAGCCGTCGATCGTGTTCAGCTCCTACACCTATGACAAGCTCGGTGCCGAGTCCTTCACCCTGGAACTGGGCAAGGCGCGGCCGTTCGGGCAGAACGCCGGGGTCAATGTGTCGCTGCTGGAAACCCGTCTGAAGCAGATCATCGAAGGTACCGAGCCGGAGATGGCCGAGCAGGGGCTGGACGGTCTGCAACTGTTCAGCGTGGCCCGGGAAATCATCAAGCACAGCGATGCGTTCCGCCTGAACCTGCCGGCGGACATCGAAAACTTTTCGGAACTGGATGTGGGTTATGTGCTGGCCGAAGACCTGGCCAATACCCGCTGGATCATCGAGGAGCAGGGCGCGCGGATCATCTTCCCCAATCCCAAGGTCAAGAACGGCCTGCGGGCGGGCATTTTGATTGTGCCGACCACTGACGCGCAGTTGGCCTGACCCTGAATCTCCCCCGCGCAGCGCGGGGGAGATCGTTATTGCATCAGACCGCTACGGCGCGCGGCTCGGTGCGGCGCAACGCACGCACTTTCTGCAGCGTATCCGCGCAAGTCTTCGCCGCTTCCTGACCCTTGTGCACGAAATGCTCGAAGAAGAACTTCTGGTGTTCTTCGCCGGCATGGAAGTGGTGCGGGGTCAGCGATACCGAGAACACCGGCACTTCGGTTTCCAGCTGAACCTGCATCAGGCCGCTGACGACCGACTGGGCGACGAATTCGTGACGGTAGATCCCGCCGTCCACCACCAGGGCGGCCGCGACGATACCGGCATAACGGCCGGTCTTGGCCAGCAGCTTGGCGTGCAGGGGCATTTCAAACGCGCCGCCGACTTCGAAGAAATCGATGTCCGATTCCTGATAGCCCTGGGCGATCATTTCGGCGAGGAAGCCTTTACGGCTCTGGTCGACGATTTCCTTGTGCCAGCAGGCCTGGATGAACGCGACGCGCTCGCCGTGAGTGTGTTTGCTTTTGCTGTCGATAGCGGTGGGTTGCATGTTCTGACTCCTGTTTGTGTGAAAAACAGGGCGTTATGAATCGAAAGGGATTCAAGGGTACGCACGCTCGCGCGAACACGGCGGACGGCCCTTTGGCGTCAATCCCGTTCTCTCTTCATCCGGACTATGACCGTCGGCCCCGGAATCACACCGGGTCTGCTGACCTTGCCGCCGCTCACGGCTTTTGCCGTGCCTGACACCAAGCGCTCGCGGGCTATGCGCATTGCGCGCAATTACCGCCGGTGGGGAATTGCACCCCGCCCTGAGAACGTTTCGCCACCCTTTTTCGGGCGGCGCAGCGTTTTTAACACAGATCGGCGGGCTGTGCATTGCGCCTTTGTGATGATTGCCATCGGATTTTTCGAAGCGTGGAAACGACTTTTCCTTGTGCGAGGGTTGATTAATCCGCGTCATGCCCGCAGTAATTCCTCTACGAAAAGGGATTTCCCCTGCTGACTAGAGGCCAGGTTCATGAGCGTTATCGATCTTCGCAGCGACACCGTCACCCAACCGACTCCCGCCATGCTCGACGCGATGACCGCTGCGGCCACCGGTGATGATGTGTATGGCGAAGATCCGACGGTCAATCGTCTGGAAGCCGAACTGGCAAAACGGCTGGGTTTCGCCGCCGCGCTGTTCGTTCCGACCGGCACCATGAGCAACCTCTTGGGGCTGATGGCGCATTGCGAACGCGGTGACGAGTACATCGTTGGTCAGCAGGCGCACACCTACAAGTACGAGGGTGGTGGCGCAGCGGTACTCGGTTCGATCCAGCCGCAGCCGCTGGAAGTGCAGGCCGATGGCTCGCTGGACCTGGATCAGGTGGCGGCGGCGATCAAGCCTGACGACTTTCACTTCGCCCGCACCCGTCTGCTGGCGCTGGAAAACACCATGCAAGGCAAAGTGCTGCCGCTGGAGTATCTGGCCCGGGCTCGCCAGTTCACTCAGGACAACGGACTGGCCCTGCATCTGGACGGCGCGCGGCTGTACAACGCGGCGGTCAAGCTAGGGGTCGATGCCCGGGAAATCACGCAACACTTCGATTCGGTGTCGGTGTGCCTGTCCAAAGGCCTCGGCGCACCGGTCGGCTCGGTGCTGTGCGGTTCGGTCGAGTTGATCGGCAAGGCGCGGCGCCTGCGCAAGATGGTCGGCGGCGGCATGCGTCAGGCGGGCTTGCTGGCGGCGGCGGGGTTATATGCGCTGGATCATCACGTCGAGCGTCTGGCGGATGATCATGCCAACGCGCAATTTCTGGCCGAAGGCCTGCGTGCGGCCGGTTTCACCGTCGAGCCGGTGCAGACCAACATGGTTTACGTGCAGATGGGCGACCGTGCCGAGGCGATCAAGGCGTTTGCCGCCGAGCGCGGGATCAAATTGAGCGCTGCCGCCCGTCTGCGGATGGTCACGCACATGGACGTCAATCGTTCGCAAATCGAGCAAGTGATCGCGACATTCGTCGAGTTTTCGCGCAAGTGACAGCGTTAGCCCCTCAATTGACCGTTTCTATCGTATAAACACGCTGTACCCCGCGCGCAGGGCCGATATAATGCGGCCCTTTGCCGTCGTTTCGTCTGTTGACGTTTCGTACAGGCCTTTGGCCGCAGCCTCCGTGGAAGAACCTAATGAAAAGCGCAGAAATCCGTGAAGCCTTCCTTCGCTTCTTCGAAGAGCAAGGCCACACCCGTGTAGCCTCCAGCTCTTTGATTCCGGGCAACGACCCAACCCTGCTGTTCACCAACGCGGGGATGAACCAGTTCAAGGACTGCTTCCTGGGCCAGGAAAAGCGCGCGTACACCCGTGCGACCAGCAGCCAGAAATGCGTGCGTGCCGGTGGCAAGAACAGCGACCTGGAAAACGTCGGTTATACCGCCCGTCACCACACCTTCTTCGAAATGCTGGGTAACTTCAGCTTCGGTGACTATTTCAAGCACGACGCGATTACCTTCGCCTGGACGTTTCTGACCGGTGTTCTGAAACTGCCGAAGGAAAAGCTCTGGGTCACCGTCTACGCCTCCGACGACGAAGCGTATGACATCTGGACCCAACAAGTCGGTGTGCCGGTCGAGCGCATGATCCGCATCGGCGACAACAAAGGCGCGCCTTACGCGTCCGACAACTTCTGGACCATGGGCGATACCGGCCCGTGCGGCCCATGCACCGAGATTTTCTACGATCACGGCGACCACATCTGGGGCGGCCCTCCGGGCTCGCCGGAAGAAGACGGTGACCGCTACATCGAGATCTGGAACAACGTGTTCATGCAGTTCAACCGCACCGCCGACGGCGTGTTGCATCCGTTGCCAGCGCCGTCGGTGGATACCGGCATGGGCCTGGAGCGGATCAGTGCGGTGATGCAGCACGTCAATTCCAACTACGAAATCGACCTGTTCAAGAACCTGCTGAGCGCATCGGCCGAAGCAATCGGCTGCGAAAATGGCGATCAGTCGTCGCTCAAGGTTGTTTCGGACCACATCCGTTCGTGCGGTTTCCTGATCGCCGACGGCGTGCTGCCGTCCAACGAAGGCCGTGGCTACGTGCTGCGCCGGATCATCCGTCGTGCCTGCCGTCACGGTAACAAGCTGGGCGCCACCGGCAGCTTCTTCTACAAGATCGTTGCAGCGCTGGTCGCCGAAATGGGTGAAGCGTTCCCGGAACTGAAGAAGCAGCAATCCAACATCGAGCGCGTGCTCAAGGCTGAAGAAGAGCAGTTCTCCAAGACTCTGGATCACGGCTTGAAGATCCTCGAGCAGGATCTGCTGGAGCTCAAAGGCACTGTGGTGCCGGGTGACGTGGTGTTCAAACTCTACGACACCTACGGTTTCCCGATGGACCTGACCGCGGACATCGCTCGCGAGCGCAGCCTGACCATCGACGAAGTCGGTTTCGAACGCGAGATGGAAGCCCAGCGTGTTCGTGCACGTTCGGCCAGTTCGTTCGGTCTGGACTACAACACGCTGGTCAAGGTCGATGTGGCCACCGAGTTCACCGGTTACACCGACACCAGCGGTTCGGCGAAAATTGTCGCTATCTATAAAGATGGCCAGTCGGTTGACGTCTTGAATGAAGGCGAAGAGGCGGTGATCGTTCTGAATCAGACGCCGTTCTATGCTGAATCCGGCGGCCAGGTGGGCGACTGCGGTTATCTGCAGGCCGGCAACAGCCGTTTCGACGTGCGCGACACCACCAAGACCGGCGGCGCGTTCCTGCACCACGGCGTGCTGGCGTCCGGCAGCCTGCTCATCGGCGCACCAGTGGAAACCCACGTGGATGCCGAGGTGCGTCATGCGACTTCGTTGAACCACTCGGCCACCCACTTGCTGCACGCTGCATTGCGTCAGGTGCTGGGTGAGCATGTTCAACAGAAAGGTTCGTTGGTTGATAGCCAGCGCCTGCGCTTCGACTTCAGCCACTTTGAAGCGATCAAGCCTGAGCAAATCAAAGCGCTGGAAGACATCGTCAACGCCGAGATCCGCAAGAACTCCGCTGTTGAAACCGAAGAAACCGACATCGAAACCGCCAAGCAGAAGGGCGCGATGGCGCTGTTCGGCGAGAAGTACGGCGACAACGTGCGCGTGCTGAGCATGGGCGGTGATTTCTCCGTCGAGCTGTGCGGCGGTATCCACGCCAACCGTACCGGCGACATCGGCCTGCTGAAAATCATCAGCGAAGGCGGTGTGGCATCGGGTGTGCGTCGTATCGAAGCGGTTACCGGCGCTGCGGCGCTGGCCTACTTGAACGCGGCGGAAGAACAACTCAAGGAAGCGGCCAGCCTGGTCAAGGGCAGCCGCGACAACCTGATCGACAAGCTGTCGGCTGTGCTGGAGCGCAACCGTGCGCTTGAAAAGCAGCTCGAGCAGTTGCAGGCCAAGGCCGCTGCTGCCGCAGGCGACGATCTGTCGGCCTCGGCCGTGGACGTCAAGGGCGTGAAGGTCCTGGCCGTGCGTCTGGACGGGCAGGACGGCAAGGCGCTGCTGGCGCTGGTCGATCAGCTGAAAAACAAACTCGGTCGCGCAGTGATCCTGCTCGGCAGTGTCCATGAGGAAAAGGTCGTACTGGTTGCAGGTGTGACCAAGGACCTGACTGGCCAACTCAAAGCCGGTGATTTGATGAAACAGGCTGCTGCGGCAGTGGGCGGGAAGGGCGGTGGTCGTCCGGACATGGCGCAGGGCGGCGGTATCGACGCCGGCGCACTGGATGGCGCACTGGCGCTGACCGTTCCATTCGTCGAGCAGGGTTTATAAGACGGCCCGTCGGGCCCGCAGTCTAGTGGCGGGCCCGGCGGCTGTTTGAGTGATTATTGGGCGCCCTTCATGGGCAGAGGCGGCTTTGAAATGGCTTTGATCGTACAGAAATTTGGAGGCACCTCGGTCGGCACTGTCGAGAGAATCGAGCAGGTCGCCGACAAGGTTAAGAAATTCCGCGATGCCGGCGATGACCTGGTGGTTGTGCTGTCTGCAATGAGCGGCGAAACCAACCGTCTGATCGATCTGGCCAAGCAAATCAGTGGCGAAGATCAACCGGTTCCGCGTGAACTGGACGTGATCGTTTCCACCGGTGAGCAGGTGACGATTGCCCTGTTGGCCATGGCGCTGATCAAGCGCGGTGTGCCAGCGGTGTCGTACACCGGTAATCAGGTGCGGATCCTGACGGACAGTGCGCACAATAAAGCGCGTATCTTGCAGATTGATGACCAGAAGATTCGCGGCGACCTGAAGGCCGGCCGCGTGGTTGTGGTCGCCGGTTTCCAGGGCGTCGACGAGCACGGCAACATCACGACCCTGGGTCGTGGTGGTTCCGACACCACCGGCGTGGCGCTGGCCGCTGCGTTGAAGGCTGACGAATGCCAGATCTACACCGACGTCGATGGTGTCTACACCACTGACCCGCGTGTGGTATCGGTCGCTCAGCGTCTGGACAAGATCACCTTCGAAGAGATGCTGGAAATGGCCAGCCTCGGTTCCAAGGTGCTGCAGATTCGCGCGGTGGAGTTCGCCGGCAAGTACAACGTTCCGCTGCGCGTACTGCACAGCTTCAAGGAGGGTCCGGGCACCCTCATTACTATTGATGAAGAGGAAACCATGGAACAGCCGATCATTTCCGGCATCGCTTTCAACCGCGATGAAGCCAAGCTGACCATCCGTGGCGTGCCAGACACCCCGGGCGTGGCGTTCAAGATTCTCGGCCCGATCAGTGCCGCGAACATCGAAGTCGACATGATCGTGCAGAACGTCGCGCACGATAACACCACCGACTTCACCTTCACCGTGCACCGCAATGATTACCAGGCCGCACAGACCGTGCTGGAAAACACCGCTCGCGAGATCGGTGCCCGTGAAGTCGTCGGCGACACCAAGATTGCCAAGGTCTCGATCGTCGGCGTCGGCATGCGTTCCCACGCAGGTGTGGCCAGCCGCATGTTCGAATCCCTGGCGAAGGAAAGCATCAACATCCAGATGATCTCGACTTCGGAAATCAAGGTTTCCGTGGTGATTGAAGAGAAGTACCTGGAACTGGCCGTGCGCGCCCTGCACACGGCTTTCGAACTGGACGCTCCGGCCCGTCAGGGCGAGTAATCCTGGTCAATGAAGGGCGCGGTCTGACCGCGCCCTTTATTTTTTGAATGGCGCGAGCCCTGAACTGTTCTTTTGCTCGCGCTGGTCAATACTCAGGCATGTAGGGCTACGATCGCTCCGGTTGTAGGTCGGGTGCCTTTTTTTTGCAGACTGTTGTCCCTGAAATGATTCGCGTGAGGAGAAAGGTATGCTGATTCTGACTCGTCGGTGCGCAGAAAGCCTGATTATCGGTGATGGCGAAATCACCGTGACCGTGCTCGGCGTCAAAGGAAATCAAGTGCGTATCGGCGTCAACGCCCCGAAAGAGGTCGCCGTGCACCGTGAGGAAATCTACCTGCGTATAAAGAAAGAGAAGGACGAAGAACCAAGTCATTAATTTTTATTGATTTTTATGTTTGCAAACGGGGAAAAGGTTGGTTAAGATACGCCCCGTGTTGCGGAGAGCTGGCCGAGTGGCCGAAGGCGCTCCCCTGCTAAGGGAGTACACCTCACAAGGGTGTCGGGGGTTCGAATCCCCCGTTCTCCGCCATTATTTGCTTAGTACGTTGTAATCTGGCTTTTTCTGTAAGTTGTTGAAATTAATAGAAAAAGTGGTTGGAATAGAGATTAGACGGGCTATAATGCGGCGCAACAAATGCACTCGTAGCTCAGCTGGATAGAGTACTCGGCTACGAACCGAGCGGTCACAGGTTCGAATCCTGTCGAGTGCACCATTTAAGAGTCAATTGCAGCAATGTAAATGACTTGGCTTCAACCAGGTGTGATCTGGTCTAACAAACACAAATGCACTCGTAGCTCAGCTGGATAGAGTACTCGGCTACGAACCGAGCGGTCACAGGTTCGAATCCTGTCGAGTGCACCATTTAAGAGTTAGTTGCAGCAATGTAAGTAACTTGGCTTCAGCCAGTTGTGGTCTGGTTTAAAAACACAAAATGCACTCGTAGCTCAGCTGGATAGAGTACTCGGCTACGAACCGAGCGGTCACAGGTTCGAATCCTGTCGAGTGCACCATATACCAGAAAGCCCGCGTTTAACGCGGGCTTTTTGCTGTCCGGGATTTGGCTTTTCCCGTCACGCATCCTTTCTCATCAAAATCGACTTGAGCACTGCGACCTCGCTTGAGGTCGTAACGATAGCTCGTAGCCGAATTGCGAATGCTCACCTTGTCGGGTTTGCCCAGGGCGCTTTCAACGTCCTGTTGGCTCATGCCGGCGATGATTCGTTGATTGATGATTGCTTCGCGCTTCTGTCGCGCGTCGATCAGATCCCCGCATTTGTCCTGGGTGCGCCCGACGATGGCCATTTCCCGTTTTCTGATATTCATACCGGATATTTCTTCGTGCCGGGCTTCGGGCATCAGTGCCACTGTCGAGCCAGGCGAGTAGGGGTGTACCTCCTGAAGTGAAAGATGCTCATCGTTCGCGCAGCTCAGTGTCGTGAAGGTGAGGCTGCCGTCAGGGGCTTCGCAGCGATGAAGTGTCGTTGCGTTCCCTATGGGTGGGAGGCAGAGCAGGGTGGTCAGCATGAGTCGGGATGTTTTCGATGGCATTCGGCGTCCTCCATGACGTTCCTCCTCAAGCGTAGCCGGCAGTTTTTTCATCGCCGGTGTGTTTTCTTTTCAGGATGAGTCGTCGCAGTCTGAAGAGTCAGGACAGCGCTCAGGTTTGTCTCGCAAGCGCTTGTTTCAGCCTAGATTTTTAACGTTTAAAACCGTCAGGCGGTGTATCATTGCGCCCGTCAGCCCCGCCGGGGCTTATGGAATACCTCCATGGACTTACCCAGTAGTTACTCAGTACCCCGTTTTACCAATCATGAATTGACTGATTGATCCTTCCGGCGTGCCCCGCTGCTGGGAGTGGAGTTCGCCTATGTCCGAAATCGAAGTAAAGAAAACACAGGAAAGCCTGCAGGATCGCCTGGCTCAGGTCGTTGAGCTGCTGCAGCGCCAACGGGTCGTCGAAGACCTGACTCACCGCCAGGAAGGCGCACATCATGACCGGGTCGAGAACCTGGTCCACCGGCAAAATCTCGTCGAGCTGCAACGCAAGCTCGATGATCTGCACTCCGCCGACGTTGCCTACATTCTTGAAGCCCTGCCGCTGGACGATCGTCTGACGCTCTGGCAGTTGGTCAAGGCTGATCGCGACGGCGACATTCTTCTCGAAGTATCCGACTCCGTCCGTGAAACGCTGATCGCCGACATGGACGATCACGAGCTCCTGGCTGCCGCCAAGGACATGGATGCCGACGAACTTGCTGACCTGGCCTCCGAGCTGCCGCGAGACGTCGTCCATGAGCTGATGGAGACCCTGGATCAGCAACAACGCGAGCGTGTGCGTTCGGCCCTTTCCTATGACGAGGAGCAGGTCGGTGCGCTGATGGACTTCGAGATGGTGACCATCCGTGAGGATGTCAGTCTCGAAGTGGTTCTGCGTTACCTGCGCCGCCTCAAAGAGCTGCCGGGCCATACCGACAAACTGTTCGTGGTCGATTACGACGGCGTGCTCAAGGGCGTGCTGCCGATCAAGCGTTTGCTGGTCAATGATCCGGAGAAACAGGTTTCCGAAGTGATGGCCAGCGATCCGGTGAGTTTCCACCCGGACGAAGACGCCTATGACGCTGCTCAGGCGTTCGAACGTTACGACTTGATCTCGGCCCCGGTGGTCGACAAGAACGGCAAGCTGATCGGCCGTCTGACCATCGACGAAATGGTCGACCTGATTCGTGAGGAGAGCGAAAGTGAAGTCCTCAACATGGCGGGTCTGCGTGAAGAGGAAGACATTTTCGCGTCGGTCTGGAAATCCCTGCGCAACCGTTGGGCGTGGCTGGCGATCAACCTGATCACGGCATTCGTCGCGTCGCGGGTGATCGGTCTGTTCGAGGGCTCGATCGAGAAGCTGGTGGCATTGGCGGCCCTGATGCCGATTGTGGCGGGCATTGGCGGCAACTCCGGCAACCAGACGATCACCATGATCGTTCGCGCCATGGCGCTCGATCAGGTCAGCACCGGCAACACTTCGCGCCTGATGCGCAAGGAGCTCGCCGTGGCGTTGATCAACGGCCTGGTCTGGGGCGGTGTGATCGGCGTGGTGGCTTACTTGCTGTATGGCAGCTGGTCGCTGGGCGTCGTGATGACGGCTGCCATGACGCTGAATCTGCTGCTGGCGGCGCTGATGGGGGTGTTGATCCCGATGACCCTGGCGAAGATGGGGCGCGATCCGGCAATGGGGGCCAGCGTGATGATCACGGCCATGACCGACAGTGGTGGTTTCTTTATCTTCCTGGGATTGGCGACGATATTCCTGCTCTGATTGTCCGTATCGAAACAGCCCGCCGATTGGCGGGCTTTTTTTCGTCCTTGAAAAGCCAGAATGGCGAGCAAAAAAAAGCCAGCATTCATGCTGGCTTGAGATGTTCGGTTTGACTCAGGATGCGTCTGCGGCCATTTCGGCGTCGTGGGCGATCAGAGAAACCAGCGCGTTCTGCTGGCGATGGGAGAGTTGACGGAAGCGTTGCAACAACTCGCGTTCGTGCAGCGAAAGCTCCGGGCTGTCGAGGCGCATGCTCAGCTCTTCGCCCAGTGCACCTTCCTGAATAAGACTCTGCTCAAGGCGCGCAATGATCTCGGAGTTCATGCTGCGATGATGATTGCGAGCCACCTCGGCAATGCGTTCACGCATTCCGTCTGGCAGACGTACGACGAACTTGTCAGCCGTACGGCTGGAATAAATTGCCTGTTTCAATGGGCGCATATATTTAACCGGTTAGTTCAGGGGAGCGGTTCTCGGGATTGGCCGCAGGATGAGTCGTAGGACAAGCATCCGCGCCAAATGGTTCAACCTGAATTGTTAAGAGGCTCGCATCATGCCTCAAAATTGCCAGATCATTGGCGTCAATTCTGTGACAAATATTGATCCGGGTAAAGGCGTAATGCCAGCACCAATTATCAGAAATGCGGACTGGTTTGAAAAGAATGCGTCGGCCCGTATCGCTGACCGCGTCCTGAAGCGCACGAACAGATGCCCGAAGACGTCAGACCGTGCATGCTATGCGGCTAGAATCCTTGTTCCTTACCTTGTACAGGATAGTGGCAAATGGCCGATTTACTAGGGGCAAATGCCCGCCGGAGGGCGTTTTCAGGATGGATGGCAGGCTGATTTATCTCATGGGGCCATCCGGTTCCGGCAAGGACAGTCTGATCGAGGCTGCGCGTGAGCCATTACGTGCGTTGAACTGCGAAGTGATGCGGCGGGTGATCACGCGTTCGGCTGAATCGGTGGGCGAGGATGCGATCGGTGTGACGCCGCAAGAGTTCGAACAGCGTCAGCGCGCCGGGGATTTTTCTCTCGCGTGGCAAGCCAACGGCCTCTCTTACGGAATTCCGGTGGAAATGGACCAATGGTTGAAAGCCGGGAAGCATGTGCTGGTCAACGGCTCTCGGGCGAACCTTCGACAAGCGCTGGAAGGCTACCCGACATTGGTGCCAGTGTTGCTGACAGTTCGCGATGATGTGTTGCGTGAGCGCTTGCTCAGGCGTGGCCGGGAGACGCTTGAACAGATCGATGCCAGGCTCGCTCGCAATGCGCTGTTCAAGGAGCGGCGTTCAACTGACATGACTGTGCATCTGATCGACAACTCGGGCGACCTGGCCGATGCCGTTGGTCATCTGCTGGATCTGGTCAGGCTCAACGCAGTACCGGATCAAACTTGATCTTGCGCCCGGCAACCAGGGCCAGCGTAAACAGCACAGCGAAAACGCCGCAGCCAATCAGGGGCAAAGAGATTTCCGTCTCTTCGAACAGCGAGAAATGCAGAACACCGCTCAAGAAAGCGAGGATCAACAACCCCAGGGCGGATTTGGACATGCTGTACTCCGAAAATGATTCAAAACACCAGGCGTTCGGACATCGGTGTCGTCTGTGCCTGATCTGACTCGCTGACATCTTGCGCAACACCGCCGCGCTGATCGCTCAGCACCGCCCACTGTGGCGCCTTCTGCACTTGCAGGTAGTGCGGCACGCGCTGTGCCACTGCTTCAGTTTGCTGGGGAACGAATTGAAACCCCACCAGAACCGTCAGGGCGATTGCGTTGGCGAGCAAGAGGACGCGGTTCATGAGGCGGTTCTCCAGTTGTTCTTTTATAAGAATGACTGAAGCAGCCGTCGTGCCACTAGTCTAACCGCTGACAAGTCCTTTAAAAACAAGCATTTAGCAGGGTTTTTAGCAGGGCGTGGATTGCATTCTGCAATGATGGCTTTTTGGAGGGGTGCAAATTGCACGATAAAACGTCCGACTGCATTGCAGGGCGCCTGCCTACACTTAAAAAGCCTGCGGACGACATGACAAATCAGGGCCTGGCCGTTAACATGCACGCCGTCTGTCGCACCGACAGTCCTGTGTCTCAGTAGCTCAATTGGATAGAGCATCCCCCTCCTAAGGGGAAGGTTGGCAGTTCGAACCTGCCCTGGGACACCATATAAATCAAGGTCTCTAGCAGTTTCTGTTTTTCTCGCTGAACTCTCATGGGTGCATGGTGGGTGCAACAGGAATGTTATAGGCAAAAAAAGCCCCGCTCAGGCACTCGCTTAGCGGGGCTTTTTGTTGGTTCAGATTTATGCGAATTCAACCGAAAGGCCGGAGTTGGCGCTACCTGGATATCCGAATGGGGTATCAGCACCGATAGCAGAACGAAGCCGATCAAGAAGTTCTTGGGGGGCGAATCTCTTGCCGATGATCGCTATGGATTCCGGCCTGGGGTTCGACGATGCTCTTGCTCGATAGCCCACAACTGCCGGAACTCCTAATTGAATCGCCTTTACGCAAATTCCGCGCATGAAAAAGCGATTGAACTCACATTCCGCAAGTTTTGTGTGGGCGTCTCTGGGCATTGCAACTGGTCGTCCTTGTCGCAAATAGTGCGCGTTAAGCAGTCGTTGGCGAGCTATTTCATTCGCTAGCCAATCATCCGAATGGTTGGCTGACGCTTCCTTCAGTAATTGGCACCAGACAATTCTTCCCTGGGCATTGAGATTAGAGCTTTTGTAGAGATTCAGGCCATCGTGATCTATCTCTTGAATCATCAATTGACGTATCTCGGGGTTGAGATCCTTTTGATTCAGTCCCATGTCGCTCCCTCAACTGTTTGACCAAACTGGCGCACAGGAAAGTGAGCCATTGTCGAAGAAGCGTAGCTCAATGCCAGCATTTGCTCGGCGGAGGCCGTTAGGACTTGGTTGCGGCATCCCTGATTCTCAGCACCGTCGTGGTTGAGCAGTTCGCGTGCCGTGCGGTTGCACGGATTCCCAGGCCAGCAGCAAGTAGTTCTGTAACCCGCTTGTGTAGATCGGCGTCCACCGGACGACCCTGATACTTGCCGGCGGCCTTTGCCTTTTCGATGCCCTGAGCCTGGCGCTCCCGTCGCTGCTCGTAATCCTTGCGCGCGATTGCCGCCATCATTTCCACCAGCATCGAGTTGATGGCGCCCAACATCCGGCCGGTGAACTCGTCGCCTTTAGTGTCCTGCATTCCTTGGTGACTGGTCGGCAGATCGAGCGCGACGATGCGCAAGCCTTTGGAGTCGATCGCAGCCTTGAGCTTCTGCCAGTCCTCCACCGGGAGGCGCGAGAGGCGATCTATCGACTCGACCAGCAGCACGTCACCCTTGCGCGCATCTTTGAGCAGGCGCAGCAGCTCAGGCCGATCTGCCGACGCGCCACTGGCGTTCTCCAGGTACACGCTCGCGATCACCTTGTTGTGGTCGGTGGCGAATTGCTCGAGCGATGCCCGGGCGCGGCTGGCGTCCTGCTCTTCGGTTGATGCTCGGAGGTATGCGCGGATGAACATTATGTGCTTGTCCGTATCAGTTAAGGTGTTCTACTAATACTGTTGCACTATGAGTGTCACTTATCAAGCGTAATGCGCAAATAAACACGAATTTGCGTGTATCAGCTCAGGCATACCCTTGGCTACAGACTGGAGAGACTGTAAAGTCAGCTAATCTGTATAAGACACTGCTTCATATCATTGAATTCACGGAAGAGCGTATGATTATCAAGAGTTTTTCAGCGAGAAAAGTTCATGATTTTTATGATTATAATTTAAAGTTTAAGCCTGATATTAATTTTCTTGTTGGTAATAATGGGGCTGGTAAAACGACCGCTCTAAGATTAATGCAGGCTGCTCTGTCGATAGATATTGCATCTCTTCTGGATATTAAGTTTAGCAGTCTTAAGATAGAAGTTGAAAAAGATGGTGAGGAATACACCTTGGCCATCAATGCATCTCCGGAGAAAATGTTATTCAGGTTGAATGGTTGGGAGTTTTCTTATACGGTCTCACCCGCGTTCAGCAATAGTGAGAGTCGAATTCAAGCTTTTATTACAGGCGGTCGTAGTCGTCGTCATATAGAGGACAATAGGCAAGAAATTATTCGAGCGGGCGGTCCTCTGCTCCATGGCTTCTTACGTGGGACGCGACCAATGTTTTTAGGGCTGGAGAGGCGACTCGGAAACTACCAAGATGACCTGCTTAGTGATGAGGTTTTCGGTGATGAAGACGGTATTCAAGCGAGATCTCGCCGAAAAGAAATTTTGGATGGGCTAGATAATTGTCAGCAACTAGTGCAGGCGGCATATAAGCAATATCGTCGTGCTAGTGATGGTAGGTTGGATAGGCTGTTGAATATCATTGTCGAGTCTACGTTCGAATACGTAGAGATCGAGCCAAAATTTCTTGATGATTCTAGACCTTATTTGGAGATGTCCGACCTTAGGCAGCGGCGTGAAGAGCTGGAGAAGTTTGCTAGAGATTTAGGTGGGTCCGAAAAAACTACCGTTCTGATTGAAAAGTTTTTTGAGAAAATGGTGGCTATCGCTGGTGATGAAAAAGACTCTGATGGAGCCTGGAGTTTGGAATGGCTACTGAATATGGCGCAGATTCGTCGTATTCAAAAGGTTCTAGCCGAGATGGATCGTCAGAAGAAATCAGCTGAAAAGTTTTATGCACCCATAAGAGAGTTCTGCGATACGGTAAATGAATTTTTTCGTCACTCCCGTAAAGAGCTACTCGTAGACTCTCTCGGGAAGATAAAGATTAGTCAAAACGGATCGCCGGTTGAGTTGGAGTTTCTCTCTTCGGGTGAAAAGCAACTGCTTATATTGATCGCCCATGCTCGTTTTGGCTCCAGTAAACGCAGTGCTTTCGTCGTTGATGAACCGGAAATTTCGCTTCATATGCGTTGGCAGGAAATGTTGGTTGATGCGTTAATAAAAGGCGGAAAAAGTAACCAGTTTATCTTTGCGACCCATTCGCCGGAAATTGTTGGGTATCACGTTGATAACTGCATTCGTCTGGGCTGAGGTGAGCAATGGAGAGAAGTAAAGCGGCCAAATTTGCCTCCTCGGTTTTTTACGAAAGCTTCAATGACTTTGATTTGTATATTGAAGATACGGCTCCTGGTTATGGAAAGATATTCGCTGCGATGTTTTCTCGTGCGATGTCTAGTCGCATAGCACTTGATAAGGTCTTTCCATTGGGCGCGCGCGTTGACGTCATAGCTGCTGCGAAAGCTAGGCTGGAGGCGGGCGGGGATAGACCGGCAGTATATGTTGTTGATGGTGATCTATATATGTTAGCGGGTGAGCGAGAAGAGCTCCCTGGTAATGTAGTGGTCCTACCTCGCTACTGTATTGAAAATTTTCTGCTCGATGAAGCTGCGTTTGTTGAAATTATGGATGAAGAGCATTGTGACTTACCCTTGGAGGATTTAAGGGGGCGGTTCGATTTTGATGGGTGGTTTGATCGATCTACTGAATCTTTATGTTCTTTGTTTCGTATATTCGCGGCGGCGCACTTTTTGCACTCGGGAGTTCAGACGGTGTCTCGAGGTTATGGTGTTGTTTGTAATGGGCAAACAGGAGAGGTTGACCAAGATAGAATAAATAAAGTAAAAAATGAGATTTTAGAAAGCTTGGTTTTATATCATGGGCAAGCTGAAGTTGACCGTGCATTGGCCTATGTTGATTCGAGGATAGATCCGGAAAAGTGTTTTGTGAGAACATACGTCTCTGCTAAAGACTTTACTCTTCCGCTGATAATTCTAAAGATGAAAACTGTCGTTCCAGCGAAAATGCCCCACATTAGTTTGAAAATGCGTATGTCTAAGAAGTGCAGCGTAGAGCCGCTATCTGAAGTAGTAGAAGAAATCAGCAGGGTCATAAACATGCCTGAGATCCTCCCATCTGAGGCTGAGCTCGATTCAAGATCAGCCTAAGCGGTTAATGGAGAGTTATTGGCGATCCTCCGCATGGATAGAGGCAGAGATAATGATTCCACCCCACCGGCGTTCACCTATGCAGATCGGGACCGGATTGCCGCTGGCGGTGGTGTTCTTGGCGCTACCGAATGCATAGGACGGGGCGTTCTCAGGAGATGTGCTTTGCTTCAGACCAGTAGCCTGAGGGCTTAGCATCTGGATGACTCCCCCCGCTGCTAGCGCGATACCTGGTGCCAGGGTCGCGCCATTTGTTACAGAGCTCATAGCAATCAAAACGACTCCGAGCACAGTTTGAAACAGGCCTGCGCGCTTGCTGCCTGCAATCACAGGGATGATCCGGATCTCCTGAGCCCCACCCATCTTTAGCCCCTTCTCGCCAATGTTTTTCCGGTTCCGGAAAACCGCAAACTCAAGTCCCTTTCGTTTCGCATCAGCGAGGTACTTCGCGAACCCAGGGTGATTGACGTCGACAGCCTTCACAGCCTCCCGCGTGTCGCCGGTAGAGAGTTCGTAAATGTGCTCACGCCCGAATAGCTTGCCGGCCGATCCGCTCAGTAGGATTCGGGTTTTGGTGCCGTAGGCGGTGGTCATGGCCACGGTTTACTCCTGGGCGCCCTGGGCGCTGTTGTTGGGTATCGAAACACCCAGTCGGATGGCGAGCAGCGAGCGCGACATCCGAGCCTGGTCGATCGTCACCTGCTCGTGCCGTGGGTCGTAGTTCCAGATCCGGTCATGGATTCCCTGATAGGCCCTGGCACCGCGGAAGGTACCGCGCAAAAGATCGGCCGATACCCGGGCTTCGTCCTCAGTGAAGAACGGCCCGTCAATGGTCACCTTCTGGCCGTCGCGGACGTGCTGGACATCCCACACCACGTAGCCGGAGTCAGGACCTTGTTTGAGTGGGTAGGACGCAAAGCAAGTTGTCTTGCACGCCTCGGCGAAGCGCTGTTGGTAGGTGGTCAAGGTAGTTGCTCCTAGTTGGCGGCCGAACTGTGACGACCGCACGCCGGACCGCTTACGCGGCTTCGGATTCTTCCGCTGCTGCTTTTGGTTTTCCTCGGGCCGGGATCTTGTCCAGCTAAGCGCGCAAAGCTTCGGAGCCCTCACAACCGGATCGCCATTTTTCGAATCGGCCGGCATAGCCTGCGGAGTTGGCAATCATGCCGCTAAGTGACACGCCAACCTGCGAAGTGGTGGCGAGCACATCGTCGTAGACGGCCAGCATTTGACGGAGCACGTCAATGTCATCTGCACGAGAGGCGGCAATGCCCGCCCGGGAAAGGCTCGCTGCTGCTTCAGAGTTGAGGCCAGAGAGCATCGGATTTGCTCTTAGCACTGCTTCGACGATATCGGGGTGACCACCCTGGCGCGCTTCGGACATGAGGTTGCGGCGCTCTTCCGGACTGAGGCCTCGCACAAGGGTTCTCAGTTCTTGGTCTGCGAGAAAGCCTGCGATATCGCTACTCGCGCGAGGAGCGACAGGGGAGAAGCCTTGGGTGACGGTTTCGGCCAGGGTGAGCATATCCTTCGCGACCGACTGCATTGCGGGAAGGAGGGTGTCTGTCACGCCTGCGATTTTCTCTTTGCTCAAGCGCTCGATCGCGGACGAGTTGAAATCTTTGTTTTCCCGGATCGAGACGATCTCTTCGCCGAAGTCTTTGAAGGTCTCCAGCGCTAGGGTTTGGAGCTGGCGAGCGGACTTCATCAAGCCACCGGCTTGCCATACACCTTTGGTCCCGTCCGGACGCTGAATAGAGAAGGTGTGAGCCTCAATACGAGAGTGCTCATATTCGGAGTAGTGAAGGTTGGCCAGGCCGACCTTGAGAACTGAACGTTTGCCGATTTTCATTGAGTTACCTTTGGATTGTTTGGGATCGGGGTGGGGCGGTCGGAGGTCGAAGTGGCGTTGAAGATTTCGAGAAGAGAGGCTTCCCCGGTGGCGGCACCGCCGACGGCTTCGGCGCTCAACTCGTCCATCAGCTGACTGATCTGCCGAACGTCGCTGCTAAATTGCGAGTCGCCGGCGGTCTGCTTCAGGCGGGCGATTTGGTTACGGATGTTCATTGCGCGCCTCCACGATCCGCTGGTATTGCTCTGCGGCGTGCTGCTCAACCGTGATCCCTTCAGGAGGCCACGTAACGATCCAAGCCCCTTCCTCGGGCGCAGCACGCATATTGAGTACGCCGACTTGAGGTGTACGGCCGGCCCGTTCTGTCTGCCGGGTGTGGAGAATGATGGCCTTCGCCATTTGCTCACCCTGGTCGCTATCCATTTCTGCGAAGGGGAAGAAAAGCGATACGTTTTGTCCCTGAATTCGATAGTCGACCTGGTGCCCAGCGGTTTTCGGAAAGCCTTTTTCCGCTTGGGGCTCTCTGGTATTCGCTCGGATCACCGCGAGCACAATCAGCAGTACAGTTTCATCTGCGGCGCCGATCTTCTGGGCGATCCTATGCAGTTCTGCTTTCAATGACTTGATGCTCATTGCTGCATTCCCTCCATTTGCGTGCGGAGTTCTTCGACGGCCTTTTGAAGCTCAGCGACCTCGATCACCCGGGCGACGGCGCCCAAGCCTTCGATGAGCGACTTGCCCTGGTCGGGCGCGAGATGTCCGCCGGCAACAGCACGCATGATTGATTTGGCTGCGCTCGGCAGGTCCGTGTCGTCGAGTTCGAATTGCACCGGCTCAGAGGTCGGTTTGATTGGCGGGACAAGGCGCTCAAGGATCAATCGGCAGGCCTGCATATCGCCCTTCTTGGCAGCTGCGAGCACCTTCTTGGTAACTGCGTCAGCACCCTCGGCAAGTCGAGCGCGAAGCTCCTGTGTTTGCCCGGAGCGTCCACCTGGGTTGCCTGATTGCCCGGGCTTCCATTTCCCGCTTTTGTCGCGTTCAGTCATGCGGCGGGCGATTCCATGGCAATGACCGGTTTGTTTTCCGCAAGTGCGATGAGGAGGGCGGATGCTTGGATGCTTCCTTCGCTGGCAGCGTCGCGCAGGCGGCCCCACGCCGCGGCCACCTCTGAGCGAGTCGGTTTATGTTGTCGACCTCGAGCGGTCTTGGCTGTGTTCATGGGATGGCCTCGAGTGGATTTGAACTTGCTTCAAACCCACATTAGGCATGATCTGGTCTTATATCCAGTGTTTTTTAGGTGCACCTAAGGTGCTACACGAAACTGGATTAAACGGGACTGAAATAGTTGGATTTGACGGAGCGGAAGGGGATATTTTTGTTGCAGTAAGTCGTAGGTAGGCAAAGTGATACATGGCTGAGATTTCAGCCCAGTCATTGATCCTGCGGTGCAGGTTGGGGGATTACCCGAGGTCTTTTTATTTCCTCAATTTGAGGAAAACTCCCCACTGGGGGACGTTGAGCGATCCAACCCTCATTGGGGCTGGATCTGCCATCCCACTCAGGCAAGTGTCGCGACACGTTTTGCGAATTATGAAAACGTGTCGCGTACTGATGGCCAGCTTCTGATCTGGCACGGAAAGGTTTACACCGTCAGTGGAAACCTCCCCTCAATCTGCGTGTTCCACCACTGGTGAAATACCTCTGAACGGTGGGAATTTCGAACCCAGGGAAACTCTTATAGTTTCGCGGCCTGGGCAAAGTGAAAAAATCCCACATTGGTACGGATCGCTGAAATGTGAGCCATTCATTTCGTAAAGCGAGTTTCTAGCACCTGGCCAGAAGCTTCATCAATGCGGCAATTGAAGCCGGCGAAGTTCCCAACCCACAGCGGTTCCTCGTTCGTCACGCCGGTATAGGCATCCACGATCCCCATCCCAATATCTGGCGCGCGCCATAAAAGGTTGCCGGACCTGTCATAGCAGAAAAGGTTTCGAGCAGGGATATCCCTCTCAAAGGCCATCCAGTCGAATGTCACCATCACTCGCTCGTTGATCAGCACCACTTGAAGGACTGGGTACTCAGCCTCAAAGCTTACCCCGTTGCCAAAAATGTGTTTGCGGTCGACGTTGAGATGCATCCTGGCCATTCCTGTCATTCCTTACCCCATGCTCAGTAATAATTGAGCGTCATCGTGGCGTGCTCCAACCTGCTCTCAGGAAGGGGGAGCAGTAGGCGTACTAACGGAAATTATCATTGATGATATCGTTATAGCGTTCCTCATAAACCACTTGGAATACTGGTTCGCCCAAGGAGTATTCGAGTTGGCCTAATAAAATAATTACGCTGTCTGGTATGTCAGTTATCTTGTTTGAGGAGAGCGTGTCTAATATAACGCTCATGGTATAGGAGCTATCTATCATGAAGATTATTGTGAGGGTTGAAAGTTTCTTTTTGGTGATGGCGTTTTTTGCGTGGAGAATTATATCTCGGTATATTTCAAATCTAATTGTTCTTATTTGCTTTACATCATATCCGTTAAGGATGTCACCTTCGGAGGTTATAAAGTCTGGGAAAGTGCTATCGTATTGCGTAACTGTTTTGTTGCTCTTTAATAGCCAGATCAATACTGCGCGCTCTATGTCTCTTCGCGCTTGTGAATTCATCGAAAGATTTTCACGTTTCTTGTTTTCAAAAGATACGTCGCGGACTTCAGTTAGCGTCTCTTCTGAGACCTGGGCTGCTAGAAATTCATTTGCATGTTTCAGAAAGCTTTCAGGCTTATACATTAGGAATGTTTCAAGTTTGCCAATTCTACCGGCCTCCTCTATTAGTTCAACACGAGGGCCTATGGTCTTGGGTCCATCAAAGTCTATTTGCTGCCACCAGTCCTCTTTAGCGTCGTCAGTAATAAATATGAGCTTCTTTTTTTGGCTGTTAACAGCATGGTCAAGAATTTGAGTCCATACAAAGTAGTCGCCATATTTTTTCTTGTAGGTTAGCCCGTTGTGATGAAAGTCGTCGGAGCTGTCTTTGTCCTTGTCACTGTCCTTGTATCCTGGTGGTATTTTTAATTTATATCTGGCTTCCGCGTCCTTGTTTTTTTTGTCTATGTCCTCTTGTGACGCGAAAGCTGTTCCCACTTTCCCATCGAAAATATCTTCGATTCTTATTTTTATAGGGTCGGGTGCTGTGAGCGTTTGCTGGCTCTCTTGAAGTTTGTCAAGTTCAGCCAGAAAAGTTGAAGTGAGATTCTCAAATCCAGTTGTCAATGGTTCTGGATTAATCAAGGCATGTCTTTTGGTGAGTTGCAGGTTGTTAATGCTGTTTGCAAGGTCGGTCTTTGCTTTTTCAACGACTTTTCGAATGTCGGAAAAGCGACGGCCTTGTGCAGCAATTACTGTAAGTCGGTTGCGCTGAAATTCTAGAGCAACGTGGTGTGGTATCCAGATGCGCTCAGCTAGTTTGTCTAAGGTTTCGAGCAGCTCCTCACGAGTGCGCTCGTGGTATCGATATAGATTGAGGAGCACATTGGTATCGAAAACGAAGAGAGCAGTTTTCCATGTTTCGGCTTGATCGGCAGATGCTGTGTAATCGTACTGCGGAAAGAGTCCCTTCATGTGCCCTCCAGGCAGGTAACACTCAGGCAAGTGGGTAGCCATTGATATGGCATCATCTTGCCGCCTTTTTGGACGATTGTCGAAAGCCTCCTTCAGTAACGATTCCATCCCGATCCGGCGGTTCTGCTCGAAACGGTCAGCCTTGTGCTTTCCTGCGTAATGAAATCAGGGTTCTCATCTATCGTTGAAGCAACCAGCACAGGTTTTCACTTCACATCAATTGACTGCCACCAAGGGTTCATGTCGGCCGCAAAGCGATAGCTCAATGGAGGGAACCAAATGCTTACCCACTGGATTTTCGTGATGTTCATCGGCGGGCAACCGGTCATGACCGTGCAAAGAGCGTCTGAGGCTGATTGCAACCAGATGTTGGTACGCCTTATCGCTGTGGCGCGAGCGCAGGGCAAGGACGCGCTCGGTGCCTGCTACCTTCGTGCAACGTCAGATTAAGGCGGGGCGGAGTGAGACCAAAACGTCACATCTCGCGACATTTAACTCTAAGAAAGGGGCGATGTAGATACGTTACCTGGTGACGTTGACTGAAACCTATCTTAACTCTAATTCGGGAGGCCGATACGGGCCAAATATGCGGAAAAACGCTGTGAAACATCCTCTCGGAAAAGGTCGGATAATCTACAAACAAAATTTTTTTTCCGAACGCTTTCAAGATAGGAAACGTGTACCGAGAAATAATGTTTGAAGTCTGCGACTGAAGCGACTAGGGGAATATTCTGTGGGAAGTTTATGTAATGATATCTAGGTCTTTCGTTCTGCATCAGTCCTTGCCCAGGCGATTTGTTCTTGTTTATAGGTTCCATCTTTAGATCTAGGTCGGATAAATGCTCACCTAGAAAAACGTGCTCGGCATTATAGAGCGGAGCTACCAACACGGAAAGAAGTTTCGTGTTTTGAGTTGCTTTCCCTCTGTTTCGGGAGTCTTGTTCCAGATCGCAATCCTGTGTGAGAACTATTGCTAGTGGGAATATTATCTTGCTTACCTCGATGATGCCTTTTTTTTCAATGACATATTCAATGCATTCGATATTTCGAAAAATATCGCCTTGTGATATTCGAATTCGACGTCTTTTATCGACTTTGACATTACTCACTTGAAATCTTTCCTCTGATCACAATACGTTTCGGCTTACCTAGGCCATAACGCTCAGGCTCAAATCCAAACGAGCGAATGTCCACCTCGATGGCGTCTTCGTTTATGCCAGGGAGCTTGACCGGTCCCTCTCTGGGGCTCCTTAAGGCCACGGGGCTCACCTCAGGCGAGGTGCTATTCGAAGAGGCGTAATCACTGCTGAATGTGTCTGGCATGCATCTTGTCTCTCAGTTTGTTAGTGATACTCCGCTCATAGATACCCTGAATGCGAGCATGGGTTTCGTCCATATTATTCGAGGTTTCAGTCAAGTCGTGAGCTTGGGTAATGCTACCGTCGAGGTCGAGTACAAAAAGTGGACGCTTAAGGAGAGCGGGATAATCGGGGTTTGGCATTCCATATTGAAAACGTACACCAACGTTATCGTATCTGACCTCTGCAATACTAATAAGCCTAGTGATTTCGTTGTCCCCAAAAAATTGCCGATTGTGCAAAAGTGTTGGGTCTATGTACTCCTCCCATAACGTCGGATCAGTAATGGGAATATCAATTTGATTGATATAGCGCAATCCGAAGCGTGAAGCTTTAGTGTCAGGGAATGCTTTTGCGAAAGCATCGATTACAGCGCCGAACTGCTCTTTTGTTTCTTCGTAGTTGTTGTATGTTGTGTATAGTGCAAAGATATTGAGTGGGCTTATCGATAGCTGGCGTTCTCGATCAACTCCGTAATAGTTCCATTGTTTAATTGTTGTCTGCTTTGAGTGCATTGAGCTTCCTTCGAAGGACACTTCGTGTGAGAAAACTTCTTCGGGCTCAATGATTGGAAAGTTTTTTATGATTGCGTTAAGCAGCTTTACAGGTACGTTTTTTTCGAGCTGTGATATTGGGGTGGTAAAGTCAATTTTCACTATAACTTGTTTTAGAAAAGACTTTTGATAGCAAACTTCCTCGTACATTTTTGATCTCGCTAAATTGATGATAGGCACAGGACGGCTACCAGTGATGTGTCCAGTGCTCAAGGCTTTAGCGAGTATAACGGGTCTGCTGAATATGGCTCGGAACAGGTCATGTTTTTAATAAAATTCGCATTTTTCTCAGCGGTGGTGAGCTGACACCAACCGTTGACGCGTGTTCAAGCCTCTCTTGCGTTACCCGTAACGATCGTGCATTATTCGGGCTCGTTACAGGTAACGGTGTGCTTATGGCCAACCAAAGTAAAGTAAAGAGCACGACGGAAAGACAACGCGAATACAGAGAGCGTCAACGAGAGGCCGGATTCAAACAGCAAACACTGTGGATCCACACAGAAATAGAGGAGGAGGGGAGGCAGGCGGCGCGGGAAGGCAAGCCACTCAAGCCGATGGCGTCGAAGGACCCCCTGAGCTGGGCAGCGGGCTGGATCGCTGAGAAGGGTAAGCCGTAAACGGTGGGATTACCCCACATTTGAAGGTGGTTCAGATCCGAGCCATCAAAAAAGAGGTGCTTACCCGGTGCGCTAACACCGGGTAAGCGATCACACGACGAAACTTCGAGGTCCACGTCATGCAATTCAAACAGAATACCATCCAAATTTTGGACGCGCACGGGCAGCTCATTACCACCATGGTGCTGCCGGTCTACATCAAGCTGGCCCAGTTGGCACCACTGAAGATCCTCGGCGACATCAGCGTGAAGGTTCTGCCCGGCGCCGCTCCATTTCGCGGGATCTGTGTAGGGGGTGTGCAATGAGCCAGCCTACCGCTCGCATCGCCGACGAAGCCCTTGAGCTCCTGCGCGCCACGCACGAACGCATCAGCAATATGCGGGTGCTGTTCAACGCCATCACGAAGGACCTGAAGCACGGAAAGTCGCACGATATCGAGGAGCTGGCCAGCCTCGGCAGTTTCCTTGGCTACGACTGGGCGAATTACGTCGACAGTGAAGTCGAGCAGATGCAGAAGGCGCTCGACGCGGTGGAGGTGGCCCAATGAGCGCCGCTATTCGATCACGGGACGACCTGAGCTTCACCAAGCGCGATGATGCCGGCCGGCTCATCAATTGGCCTCGGTACAACTACGGCGTGCCTGGAGACTGGGAAAAGGGCAACGCCTGCTTCGATGTCGAGATTGCCGAGCTGGCCGCCTACGACGAAACAGAAGCGTTCCATGCGATCCAATTCGCGATCGTGGGAATGGGAGGGCGCTGCACAAGTCTGGAAACGGGCTTCATCGACCGAGTGGCCCGGGCGGCGGTGATTGGTCTGCGTTCACTGCGGGCTGGTGCTGAGCATTTCGCTCCTACAGACATCGACTGAAAAACTACGAAAGCTTCGTAGTATCGAAGGCACTACCCTGCAACGGGGTGGTGCCTCTTTCCATCAGGGTATCAACCCCGTCGCGAGCTTTCGAAGATCGCTATCAGATCTGGACGGAGTGAGCGCGCGCATTCACGGCAGTAACCTGCTGCAGTCCAAGGCAACCAATCGACGACAAGGAATGTCATTCCACCAGCCTGCGCACACTGCCTGTAGTCCATGCCAATACAGCGACCTTGCCTGAAGTTCTGGATCATCTAAAACCCCCTATGGGGATGGTAATTTATAAAGGTGTCCATTTTCTGGACTCACAAAACCCTTGAAATCGGCTAAAGCAGTCCATTTTCTGGACTGGTATTTTTAGGCTCTGGAACAACCGGACGTAACCGGAAAATGTGAGTCCATTTTCTGGACTGGTGCAGTCCATTTTCTGGACTAGAAATTCTGTTAATCAGAGGAGCAATTTCCGCTTTGGCGTCTCTGTTGGGCCTTCCTCGAGGTCGGCGCCCGGACACTCGTCGATTGGTAGCCAGGTCAGTGCATAAAGGTTCGGTCTGCCATTGTCCCGGCTCCGGTCGTACCCCCTCGTCTTCTGAATCAGGTTCCGCTCAGTGAGCTCTCTCAGGGATGCCGCCAATACCGTTTTGGACATCCCGCCCCAGTCGGCCATCATTACGTGTGTTGCTGCGAGATTGCCGTTGTTTCTCCCGTTGAACTGGTACTCCAAGACCTCCAAGACCTTGCGGGCGGCCCATGACATTTCTCGGTATTCCTGCTGGGCCATGAGTACCTTCGGCTTGGCGAACGCCCCCCTAGGCCCCCAATTTGATTTGGCTATTTTTTTCTTGGCCATTCAGTGACTCGCAGGCAGGCGCAGAGATATCCCCAAAGGTGGGGACATCTCCGCTTCGCTGGGTTACGACGCTTCGCGCAGGAGGATGTATTTGGCCACTCGGTGAGGCGGCCGCCCCGGCTCGGTGGACTGATGCGTCCAGTAGGTCTGGATTTCGTGCCCCTTTTTCCTGAGGCGGCGGATGGTGCTTGGTGGTTGAACGATGTCGAGTGCCTGGGCGGCCTCGACAGAGGAGATCGGGCCGTTTCTCAGCGCGTCGATCATCTTGCGGTCTTGCTCAGTTGAAGAATGGCGTGTCATAGTTTGCCCTTCACGTTGGTGCTATCCAGTGTGTTTTCGCCTAGGCGGTGTTCCCGCACCGCCTTGGCAACTTCTCGCGCATTCCTGCGCAATTTCTCCCTGATCATTTGTCGCTCGGCTCGTCGACGAAGCGACTTAGAACAAGCCAAAGGACGGCGGATTTCTCCTCCTCCCAGCGCTTGCACAGTCGTTCGTATTTGGTAGTAGTGGTGCTCATCCCCTGCATGGCCCGGAATGTGTCGCAGGCGGACTGAAGCATCAGATGTTCGTTATCGGTAAATTCCAAGATCATCGCGCACCTTCTTTCGCTGCCCGTTCAATCCAAACCTTAAGTTCGGTCATCAAAATCAAGCGACGTCGACCAAGCTTGAACGTTTTGATTTCTCCCTTAGCTATCAACTCATAAACGCCCGATCGCGAATATCCGACGATCCGAGCTGCGTCTTCGACGCTAACGGACAAGGCTGCTGGTTGTTCTGCTGCAAGCATTTCGACTCTCCTTCGCCCACAAGAATTGTTGGGCCTGAGATAATCCTATTTCTTTGGAATACTGTACGTCAACTGCAATCACATGATTTATATGAACGTATGGACGCGCTCGGACGTACAGATTAGGATTGGCGTTCGATAAAGGGGCCGGAGATTTTGAATGGCAAAGAACAAGCCTAACCAGGGAGCGCGGAAGACCGAAACGCTTACCCTACGGCTAGATCCGAAGGTCAAATTTATGATCGAGGTGATCTCACGGATAAAGCGCCAGTCGATTACCGGTGTCGTTGAGGCAGCAATCGAGGATTTGGTTTTGGATCTGGATGTGCCATTCCATGATGGAGGCAACACCGAGGTCTGGTCGGTTTCCAACGCTTTGACTGAAGTCTGGTCGACTGACGAAAGTGAAAGGTTTATCAACCTTTGCTATCACCTTCCGAACCTTCTCACCTACGAAGAGCAACGCATCTGGGAAACCATCAAGGCATCCCCGGTGTTTCTGGATAAAGGGGCCGCAAAAATAGGCACCCACTGGCAGATCGAAGGTGTAGGGCGACTTGATCGGGGATACATCCGGATGTTCTGGAGCAGCCTGTTAGAGCACGTCGAAGAAAATAAAGAGAGCCGCACTATCGTGCCCTTTGAACCTCCTTTTTAAATTAGCTCTACAGCAGCAGCTTTTGTGCCGGGCGCGAGATGGGCATACCTAAGTGTCATCTTGATATCGGCGTGCCCCAGCAGATCCCGTACCGTGTTGAGCGGTACGCCGGCCATCACCAGGCGTGACGCGAAGTCGTGCCGCATATCGTGCCAGCGGAAGCCTTCGATCTCGGCGCGCTCTAGCAGCCTGAGCCAGGCGCTTTTAACGTCCTCCAGACGGCCGCCTTCCTGACTCGGGAACACGTATCGAGATTTGCCGGCCAGCTTTTTCCAGTCTTCCAGCACGCGCACCGTTTCCTTGTTCATAGGGATGTGTCGTGTGTCGCTGGTTTTGGTGGTGGCGCCGGCGGCGGTGATCGTCTTCGTATGGAAGTTCACCGCCGACCATTTCAGGTCGAACAGCTCTCCACGTCTCATGCCTGTATTCAGCGATACCAGGACCATAGGCTTTAGGTGGTCGGTGAATGGGACCTGCAGCAAACTCGGCATAAGTTCCTTGCCGCGATCCGCTCTCCACTTGTTAGCACTCTCGCGCTCCACCCGCGCCTCGTCTTGACGGGCGTCGAGTGCTTCCCGAAGTCGTTTGGTCTCTTCAGCATCTAAGTAGCGGACCAGTCCCATCGAGTCGACCTTTAAGGCTTTGAGCCTGTCCATCGGGTGGACATCGATGTACTCCCATTCAACGGCTCTACTGAATACGCCGCTGATGGAACCCATTTTCCGGTTGACCGTCGACGGCTTATTGCCTGACTGCATCCATCCCGTACGGATCTGCTCCAGGTCGCGGCCAGTGATCGCATCGAGACGCTGGGGCATGATTGCTTCGAAGTTGTGGTCGAGCGTGTGCAGAGTTTTCTCATGCCCTTTGTGGTGCGTCTTGAACCAAGGCATGTATATGTCATCGATGAACTCGCGTAAGGAGGGGAGGGTAGCGCCTTTACGCCCTTGGGTAACGGCTAGCGGTTCCCCCAGGGTTCTTGCCTCTGCGAGATATTGAGTAGCCTCCGCCCGCGCTTGCTCCAACGTCAGTATGCCGATGCGACCCAATGTCTTCTTTCGGCCCCTGGCCCAGGTCACTACATAGGACTTGGCGCCGGCAGCAGTGACGCGCACGAACAGACCGCCGACGGTGGTATCGTGGACCTCATATTCCTGGCCTGTTATCTGCAGGGACGCCAGCAGCTTGGCGGTGAGCTTCTCTTTCAATTTGTTCCCATGGGTGCATGGTGGGTGCAAAAAGAACTATACGGCGTCGTTTTCACGGACACAACCGGACGAAAAGCCCAATAAATGCGGGGTTTGGCCAGCGTTTGTTGGGGTTCAGATAGCCCTCCTAAGGGGAAGGTTGGCAGTTCGAACCTGCCCTGGGACACCATATAATTCGGGCCTTACAAGTCATTCTCCTGACAGAAGATTTTTTTCGTGACAGCAGGGTGGCAGCAGGCCAAAAAAGAAGCCCCGCCGGGCAATGCTCAGGCGGGGCTTTTTTGTTTGCGTCTTGGGCGACCGGCTCCAGGGTTTTCCTCAAGTTGAGAAAAAGGCCAAGTCCCTGATCCTCAGAGCGGTGGTGGTGGAGCAGTTGGCGTGACGAGCCCTTGCCGCCTGGTTTTCGTTGATCAGCCTACCAGCCGTTGGGTTTTGTCGTACTGGTAATGCACCTGCTGAACGCGGGCGTACTTGCGCTCGCTCGGCAAACCGCGTGCGGTGCGCGACAGGTAAACGGTGTGGTCGTCGGCGTCGGTGTGGCTGAGCAACTGGCCGAGGGCTTTGTAGGTGTCGTGGCTGCCGTCGGGGTGTTCGATGTGCAGCGGTTCGCCATCGGGCTTGCGGGTCAGGCGGGTGGTGCGCTCCAGGACATCCTTGATGCTGACCAGATGCAAGCGTTCGTCGTAAGCGTACTGGCTGCGGTTGTCGGTGCAGTCCTGGTATTGCTCAAGCTGGCCGAGGTACACCTGAGACTGGGAGCTGACTGATCACCATTTTCTTACCCGCCTCAGGGCGAGATTTTACTGGTCGGTTACTGTAGTGAGCGCTTACACATCTCAATAAAAAACCGGCACTCAGTGCCGGTCTGTACTTTTTTGCTTTGGATGGCTGCCCGATTCTTGGAGTTAGTAAAAATCCAGGTACGTCATCATCGATTAGTCTTTCCTAGGCCAGGATGCTCAAAACGCTAGCCGATAGTTTTTTGGGCTTCTAAAAAGATCTCATTAATTTCTTTAGCGTATTTTTTTGCGCTTGGTATTCTAGAAGATTTTATATATTCAACAAGTCTTTCCGGATGGTTTAAGATCAAAAAGTACTCAATCAAATGGCCGATCGGGAAATTTATTTGTGGCGCTTCATTAACTATGTTTTCATCTCCGCCATCGGGCTCAATGTATGTTTTGTACTTGTTTACAATGTAGCTTATGGTCTTGCGCCTGTGATTGTTAATTAGCCATTCTATGTCATCCAGGGAGACGGAGGAGTTCTCTAGCGAGGCGGTCATGACTTTGATAATTATACTGTGTATGGCCGTTTCTCTATCAATGCTTATAGGCATGTTTTTATCTAGATCATTCAAGTAGCTCGTATAAAAATCGGACTTCATGAAGTTTAGCAATGCCATGTCAGAATCCTTTGTAGTTTCCAATGCCTTGTATTATCTCTATTAGCTCTGAGCCTGGGTATCTAAATGGGTCATTTTCAGCATGTTTCCATGGGGTCACTTTCTCCAAGTTATATGGAATGTCTACGTTGCGCCCTGTACGCTGCGGCCAATAACGATGATTTAACTCTAGCGAGACATTTCTTGTTCTCACTGTCTGCGTTTTAAAGTGAAATTCCTTGACTCTTATTCTTGGCGCCAATCCTGAACGCATTCGTAACATGTTGGTTGTTGAGTACATGCCTTTTGAAGCAGCTTTTGCTTCCGCTTTCCAATAACTACGCCTTGCTGAATTCCAGCACTTGAGGCCTAGTGGGTCGATCCATGCCAGCGGATTAAGCCCATATTGATAAAGATTCTCCCCACCCAATAACCCAATCGGATCCTGCGTGGTAAACCTCCCTACCGCCGGATCGTAGTATCTGAACGTGTTGTAGTACAACCCCGTTTCACGGTCGTGGTATTGCCCCTGGAAACGCAGGTTCTGCTCCACCAGATTCGGCGAAAGTGCTTCCAGCCCGCCCCACGCCTTGTAGTACGCGCGCCACACCACGTGGCCGTTGGCGTCGGTCATTTCTTGGGGAGTGCCGATCTGGTCGGTATGGAGGTAGTAGTGCCGGGCATCCTGTTCGGGGTGCTCGGGGTTACTGTCGACGCGAGCCAGTGGGGCGTAGCTGTCGGGTTCGTAAATGTAGAGGTTGCGGCACTCGGCGTGTTGTTCCTGGAGCAGGCGCAGGCCTTGCCAGAGGAAGCGGGTGTGTTGGGTTTGCTCGTTCTGGGTGACCTGCTTGCCGATGCGTCGGCCGACTGCGTCGTACTGGTAGCGGGCCTCGCTGCTCAGGGTAGTGCCTTGCCAGGTTTGCGCGCTGATCAGTCGGTTTTCACAGTCGTAGTGGAACCGTTGCACCGTGCCGCCCGCGCTGGTTTTTTCGCTGAGGTTGCCCCAAGTGTCGTAGCTAAAGCGCAGGTCTTTGAAGGCAAGGATGCGGTTGTCCGGGCGGTTGTCGAACTGCCATCTGCCGCTGCCGCTGAGATTGCCGGCCGGGTCGTAGGAGAAGTCTTCGACTTGCAGTTGCGGGTGCTGTGGTTGACGGCTGCGCAGTTGGCCGCTGGCGTCGTAGCTGTAGTCGGTGACCTCGCGTTGCTTGTCGACCACCCGCAGTACTTCGCCGCCGGGGCTGTAGTGATAGCGGCGGTGCAGGGCGGTGGCCGGGTGTTGTGGGTGGCCGAGCAGGCTGTCGGTATTGTCGTTGAACCGGCTGAGCTGCTCGTGGGGCAACTGGATGGTGGCCTGCCAGAGTTTTCGGCCCTTGGTGTCGTAGCCGAAGCGACTGGTGAGTTTGCCTTGGGTGCGCAGGGTTTCGCGGTGCAGGGCGTCGCGTTCGAAGTCACTGATCAGATGACCGTCAAGGTTGATCTGGTGCAGGTGACCGCTGCCGTAGTAAAGCTGATTGAGCTGACGGCCGTCCGGCAGTTCCAGGCCGCTGAGGTTACCCAGCACGTCGTAGCGGTAATGCAACTCGCCGCTGCTGCTGGTTTCGCTGAGCAACTGGCCGGCCGCGTCGTAGCTGAACGCCAGATGGTCGTCGTCGATGCCCAGCGCTTTACCGGCCGCCGTAGGTAGACGGTCGATGGCAGTCACCCGGTCGGCGTCGTCGTACTGATAGTCGAGGCGCGCGTCCTCGGTCGTGCGGCAGAGCATACGGCCTGCGGCGTCGTATTCGAATTGCTGAAGGCGCGAGACTTCGTTGAACGACTGGGCAGCGATTTCATCCAGTTGGGTGAGGTAGCCGCCGACGTTGTAGCTGAAGCGCCGACGCAGGCCATCGACCCGCACTTCTTCTTGCAGGCGGTCGCTGGCGTCGTAGCTGAACCGGTAGGCCGCCTGGTTTTCGTTGATCAACGCCACCAGCCGTTGGGTTTTGTCGTACTGGTAATGCACCTGCTGACCGCGGGCGTCCTTGCGCTTGCTGGGCAAACCGCGTGCGGTGCGCGACAGGTAAACGGTGTGGTCGTCGGCGTCGGTGTGGCTGAGCAACTGGCCGAGGGCGTTGTAGGTGTAGGTGTCGTGGCTGCCGTCGGGGTGTTCGATGCGCAGCAGTTCGCCATCAGGCTTGTGGGTCAGGCGGGTGGTGCGCTCCAGGGCATCCTTGATGCTGACCAGATGCAAGCGTTCGTCGTAAGCGTACTGGCTGCGGTTGCCGGTGCAGTCCTGGTATTGCTCGAGCTGGCCAAGGTTGTTCCACCACAGGTGGGTGGTGTTGCCGAGCGGGTCGACGGAGGTGTGTGGCAGGCCGGCGTCGCTGTTGAAAAACTGAGTGACCTGGCCCAGTGGATCGGTGCTGTCGAGCAGGTTGCCGCTGCGGTCATAGGTCCAGCTTGCGCTGCTGCCATCCGGGCGTTCGATGGCGGTGACGAGGTCGGTGTTCAGGTGGTAACTGTAGCGAGTCGAGCGACCCAGAGGATCGGTTTCTTCGACCAGTCGGGATAGCTCGTCGTAGGCGAATTTGAGTAGGTTGCCGTCGGGCAATTCCAGGCCGGTCATATTGCCCGAATCATCCAGTTCGAAGCGGTACTGCTCGCCACCGAAGTCACGGCTGGCCACCACGCGCCGGCCTTCGTTGTAGTGGATCTGGGCGACACGCCCGAGTACGTCGCGGATATCGGTTTGCCGTTGCGCAAGGTCGTAGTGGAAGTGGAAGTGCTCGCCGTCGTTGGTCCAGTGCTCGATCACGCGCGGTTCGTTGTCGCTGAAGGTCGTTGACCAGCGGTAATGGCAAACCAGCCCGAGAGCGTTCTCGTGGGCGACCATCAACCCGTGCTCGTAGGCGAAGCTGCGCACCCGGTCGCCGTTGCGGTTGATCACCTGTTGCAGTTGGCCGTGGGCGTCGTACTGGTAATGCACCAGGGTTTCCACCGGTCGGTTGTCGACCACACGCTCGACGCGGCTCAGGCGCCGGGGGTGATGGTCGTAACACAGATGCAGACGAATGCCGCCCGTGGCGCAGATGTCACTCAGACGCTGCTGGTCGTCGTAGCTGAACGTGAGGAAATGACCGAGCGCATTTTCGATCCGCCGCAGTGGCGCGGGTTGGCCGTTTTCCGGCAGCTCGCCGAAGTAGAAAAAGGTGTTGTCGAGGCTGTGAAGCAGGTAGTGACCGCCTTCGGAGCGCACCACAAACAGTTGTTCGTCCGTCAGATACAGGCGTTCGCCCGGCTCAAGCGACGGCAGCGGCAGGTCACGGCCCTGGTTGTCGCGCAGGTAGAGCTGGTCGTCTTCCAGGCGTAGGCTTTGTTCCCACGGCAAAACCCAGCCGTGCCCGAGCAGGCCTTCGTGGGTGAGATCGCTGGCATAAAAACGTGCCCAACTGATGGGCATCAACCCCGGCAGGCTGAAGTCGGTTTCGCCGTCTTCCAGGAGCAATTTACGCCCGCTGATGGCATCCACCGGGTTGCCCATCAGGGCCCCGGCGACGCGTCTGATGGCGGGGCCGATGACGAATTGTCCGGCCAGCTCTCCAGCAACGAATCCCGCCGCGAACTCCAGGGCGCAGGGGGCCACTTGCTTGAGGCCAACCTTGCCGGCCATCAAGCCCAGTTTCAGCAAGCCACCGGCCGCACCGGCCACGGCCATGAGGATGTCGACGGTGGTGCGCAGCCAAGGCGGAACTTCGTCGTCTATCGGCAGGTATTGCTCGGCGTCGGCACCGACAAAGACGTTGTCCGAACCGCTGTCGATGGCACTGCCGCAGGTCAGTTTGTCGCCTTTGCGCGCAGCGGCCAAACCGTTGTAGAAGACCTTGCCTGAACCTTCGGCAACCAAGGGCAACGGGTTCGGGTGCTTTTTGCAGATCCCTGTGCTGGCTTCGGCCTGAGCGGCCTTGAGGCCGTTGATGAACACATCGGGTGAGCCGCTTTCGATGCCCCCGGCGGGGGCCTTGGACATTCGTCCTATGGCCTCCCCCCCGGCGACCAGTCCCATTCCTCCCAGGCCTGCAATCAAGCCCACCACCAGGCCGGCCCCAAAGCCGCAAGTCGCGACCGTGAAGATCGCTACCGCGGCGACCAGGGCCAGCCCCAATGCCGCGCCCACCAGGAAACCGACGAGGGCGTTGCTGTGCGCAATCTCGTCATTCAGCCGTGCTGCTTCGAACATGCGAAGTCTCTCTGTCGCATCGACCCTTCAAGGCCGGAGTGGGCTCAAGGGGTGGCGGTCACAGGCGGATGGGCCTTGAAACTGGCCAGCACGTCTGCCCAGAGCGCGTTCAACGGATCGTCGAACGGCACCTGGCAGGTGGCGGTGAACACCAGCACTCGCTCGGGCGCCACGATGAACGCGGCCTGACGCTGGTACACCGGGCGACCATCGCTCTGGTAGTGAGCATCGACCTGCTGACCCGCTATCGGTGCCTGTGCCGACAGCACGACCGCGCTGAGGCCCTGGTGTTTGTACTTGCGCAGCTTGGCCGCAATCAGGCTGACCTGACGTTCGACATAGTCAGTAAGGGCCTCGCCCGGCAGTGTGTTATCGCGTGAGACCGTCAGGCTGAACGGTGCCGGCAGGGCGACACTGGGGACAAACATGTTGACGCTGCGGTCGTGAAAGCCAGCGGGCAGAGTGAGGCTGCCTTCCTGTAGCAAGTAATCCATTTACGTCATCTCGTCCGTGGTGATGTTGTTCAGATTGCGGGTGCCGGTGGATTGGAGAAAACCCCATCGACCTTCGCCTCGATCGTGCCTTGGGCGCCATCGGCCCCCGGCGTAGCGATTGCTGCGCCTCCGGGCATGTTGATGTCGAGTTTTCCGCCCGTATTGATTTGTGCGTCGCCCGTCACCGAAAAGTTGAACGAGGTGCCGTAGAGATTGATCGCCCCGTCCGCCGTCATCTCGATGACGCTCTGGCCACACACCAGCCGCAGTTTTTCACCGGCCTCGATCATGTATTGGGTGCCGATGCTGTCCAGCTTCGTCCCGCCGACCTGTAAGGTGTCATCGACCTTGACGGTTCGCAGGCGGTTTTGCCCGATGGTCACGGTTTCGTTCTGCCCCACCGAGTGAACGCGGTTGACGCCGACCCAATGGCTCTCGTTGTTCTCGACGGTACAGTCCTGGTTACGCTGGGCGTGGATGAAGATCTGCTCCTGGCCGGCGCGGTCTTCGATGCGCAATTCGTTGGAGCCGTTGCCGCCCAGGCTGCTGTTGGTCTTGAACACGCTACGGGTTTTGTTCGCTGGCAGCGGGTAGGGCACGGGGGTGACCTTGTTCGGCACGCAACCGGTAATCAGCGGTTTGTCCGGGTCGCCTTCCAGGAAGGTGACGAACACCTCCATGCCGATTCGCGGGATGACCACCTGGCCGTAACCGGGGCCTGCCCAACTGGACGCGACGCGTACCCAGCAACTGCTTTGGTCGTCGTAGAGGCCGTCGCGGTCCCAGTGAAACTGCACTTTGACCCGACCGTGTTCGTCGCAATAGATTTCCTCGCCCTTGGGGCCGGTCACGATGGCGGTCTGGCTGGCCAGTACGGGTTTTCGTGGCGGCAGCGGCGGCCGGTAGAACGTGGCCCAAGGGATGGCGTTGAACGTGTTGCGATAGCCTTGGACAAAGCCGTCCGAGAGTTGTACGTCGCTGATGATGGACTCTTCGAGGACTTGCGGTTGTTTGCCTTCATGGCACACCTCGGTCAACAACCACAGGTCGTTCCACTCGGTACGCGGGTGCTCGCCAAGTTGCAGAAAGTGGCCGCAGACCAGGGTCGGCTGGTCGCTTTTGCCGGCAACCAGGCGGTAGTCGGCGCGATGACGTTCCAGGGCGTGCTGACTGAGCAACTTGCCCCGCTCGCGATCGGTGAACAGGCCTGGATAGTCGTAGTCTTCCAGGTCAGGCTGTCTGGAGTCCTTTTCCGGCTGGTAGTCAGACTCCAGCAGCATCCGCGGTTTCTTGAAGTCGTAATCGCGGCGGGTGGTACGGCTGGTGCGCGCTTCCAGGCGCAGGTCGAACGCCTTGATCACCGGCTCGGTGGCGGCCATGCCGCTGTCCGGCTGGTAGGCGGTGGGGCGGCCGAGCTTGGGGAACACAGTCTGGTCGTCGCCAAACACCAGTACATGCCCGGAGCGACTGTGCTGGAAGTGGTAGTGGATACCTTCTTCCTCGCACAGGCGCTGGATGAATTGCAGGTCCGATTCGTCGTACTGCACGCAGTAGTCACGCGGGGGCAGCGGTGTACTCAGCGCAAACCGATAGGCATTGCTCAGGAGGCCATGTTCTTCGAGGATCTGCGCAATGATGTGGTTGACCGGGAACTGCTGAAAAATACGTTGGTTGTGGCGCTGGCTCAGGTAGGCGAGTTGCGGCCTCAGCGTCACGCTGTAGCGGGTCAGGCGTTTACCGCTGGCCCCTTGGGCGACTCGGTAGACTTGTCCGTGAATGCCGCTGTCGGTGTCATTGAAGGCCAGAAAGGCTTGCTTGTGCAGCAGGCTTTCGAGGTCCAGGTCCGGACGTTCGCTGACGAGCTCCACTTCGAAGGCAAACGGCGTGCTGAGTGCCTCCTTGCCGGTAAAGGAGAGCACTTGAAGGTCATGTGCAAGGTCGTCGATAGACAGGCTGAAATGCGTCTGGTGGGCAGGGCTGAACATCCATTGTTCCTCTAGCGCCAAAGTGACATCGCTCAGTTGGGCTGACCGATGTGTTGTAACGGTCGGCCAGACTTGGCCGGCGACCGGGGAACGCCACTCATCAGGATCCGAAGTACCCGATACTTTGTAGTTTCAGGTGATTGCGGCCTTGCCTTTCGCCGATGCTGGACATACACGCTGGTGTTGCCATGGATGCGTTCCTTGCTTACATGAAATGAGTTTGCTTGCGGGCGAAATCTCCTACTGAGTGATCTTTGTTTATCAAAATTTGTGCCATGTGTAATGAATTTTAATTAAATCAACTAGTTGAATATTTATCGTGTGGGGGTTTGCCTTATTTTGCGTAGGAATGGTCGCTAAAGTGCGCAACTTCTTGCGCAGTACTGCGCAAGAAGTTGCGCACTCGGCTACAGGTCAGGTGGGCCGTGGGCTGTAGAGGTTTTATGGGCGGATTTTTGGAAAAAGTGCGCAAGAAGTTGCGCACATCGGCAAAAGACCGCTTCCCGGCCAAGTCTCGAATCGAGGGCAAGAAACCGTTGGAACGGGCAACGTGTCCTATCGCCTGCAACACAGCAGCGTGATTGCTCAAACAAGAACCAAATCACATGGATGAAAGCGCAAGGACAATGATGGTACGGCGGACGATGAATCGGACAACGCGCTAGAAAGTCTCAGCCCCACCTTCGGCTTTGCCAATCGATGTACTGACCTGTGTGACATGCCGGCGGCCGTTGACCGAGTAACTTCGTTCGGGATCCCCGGATCCAGGCTTGCGCAATGTCAGCTGCGCATACAATCCGTCTTTCTCGCTGTAACTCCCGAACCAATTGTTCAGCCGTGCAATGAAGCACTCGTTGCCAATGATGACTCGCATATCCGTAACGGGTTCTATCACGTAGTAACCTGCGCCGTAGCTGTAGTAGTCATCGTCGCCGGGCCCCGATGCAGGTATGGGGCAGAGGGGGCCTTTCTGTTGGCTGGGCTGTTGCGGCTGGCCGGCTTTCGATTGAATCAGGGCTTTGGTGAGCGACTTTAACAAGGCTGGCTCCAGTTTGTAGCGCGTCTTGTTGTCCTCCTTGTACTGAGTGCGGGGGACCGTCAACTGGTAGTCGTACTGAACCGTCACTGTCGGCACTTGGCTGTTGATTTTCAGGGGATTGAGCAGGTAAACCCTATCAACACCGTAAAAGCTGTCGCGGTAGGCCAGATACATTCTTGCGTGAGACTTGATCCAGCCGGCCGATTGATTGGCGCCGCGATCATTGGTGAAGAATAGCGAACTGCCGGCGCTTGCTTCAGGGTCATAAGTGGCCAACCTTCTGGTGAACCGCTCTCCATCGCGACGCAAGGTTTCATAGAAACTGAACAGGCCGGTACCGCCGGTATAGGTTGAAACGATCAAGTCCCGTTGACCGTCGCCGTCCAGGTCGATCAATGTGTAATTCGCCTGGCCATGCTCGGCGTCAGCGTCAAGGCCGGAAGCGTTCAGCGCTTTCCATTCATCCGGTGTGACACCCTTGGGGATGCGCTTGGGGAACAGTGTGTGATCTTCCGTCGGGTCGTCATTTGGATCGCCGGAGAATGAGGTTTTGCCTTTTTCGGTCGTGAGAGAACCCAGTGCTCGCTCCAGCGCAAACTCCGGATGGCCCTTGCTCATGTCCCGAATACGTTGTTGCAGCTCCTTCATGACCTGTTTGTCGGTGTCGTCCGGCTTGTAGGCAACGGCCTCGATCCACTGCACGTTTAACATCTGCAAGCGATCTTGATAGCGCTGGTTCAGGCAACTGACGTTGTCGACACATTCATCGCGCACTTTCAGCCACTGACGCTGAGCCGACTTCAGTTCGGCCTGGGCCTGTGGGGTGGCTTTCATCAACTTTCGATAAGCCGAGCCCATTTGTACGTCGAGTTCATACAGCGATTTGTCCGCGCAAATCGCATTCTCCACAACACTCACAGCCTTTGTGCAGTCCATTCCGCTCGCCTGTGCCTGCTGGAAAAACAGCAGTGCACAGGCCGACACGATGTAGCGTCCTTTGATGTACACGATGAAAACCTTGAAGTAGGAGGGTGGGAGCAGGCGCGCAGGGTAATCGCTGTACAACGAATCTTGAAGCCCCGCTTCAAGAGAACCGTTGATCCGGCCGATAACCCATTCGGTGACTTCAGAGTCGCACGAAATCGCTTGATAGCATTTGGCCGGCAGCTATCATCTGCGCGCCTGAAATTTGCCCTCGGTCCATCCTCTTCAATTGCCTGGAAATCCTCGATGCTGTCGTATCACCAAAAGAGTTTTCTGATCGTCGATGATTTCTCGGATTTCCGCAGTTCCGTACGCTCGATGTTGCGCGAGCTGGGCGTCAAGGACGTGGACACCGCCGACACCGGTGAGCAGGCGCTGAAAATGTGCGCGCAGAAGTCCTATCACTTCATCCTCCAGGACTTCCACCTCGGTGACGGCAAGAAAAACGGTCAGCAGGTGCTGGAAGACCTGATGGTGGACAAGCTGATCAGTCACGAAGCGGTGTTTGTGATGGTCACCGCCGAGACCAGTCAGGCGATGGTGCTCAGTGCCCTGGAGCACGAGCCGGATGCGTACCTGACCAAGCCGTTCAACCGCATCGGCCTGGCCCAGCGCCTGGAGCGTCTGGAGCAGCGCAAGACCCTGCTCAAACCGATTCTGCAAGCCCTCGACCGTGGCAAACCGGTCGAAGTGCTCAACGCCTGTATCGCCCTGTGCAAACAGGACATCCGCTATTCGCCGCTGTGCCTGCGTTACCGCGCCGATGCCTTGCGCGACATGAATCAGAACGAAGCACTTGAGCGGCTGTATGACAGCATCATCGCCGACCGACCGCTGCCATGGGCATTTGCCGGTCTGGGCAAGTTGCTGTTCAAGCGCGGTCAGATTGCCCAGGCCAAAGGCGTGTATGAAAAAGCCCTGAAGGTATTCCCAATGATGCCGGCGCTGTACGACGGCATGGCGGATGTCCTGGTGGCTGAAGGCGACACCAAGGGCGCGCAACAGGTGCTGGAAGAGGCGATCCGTCTGTCGCCGCTGGCGGTACGTCGCCAGGCACTGCTCGGCAAACTGGCGATGGCCAACGAGGATTTCGACACGGCGTCGCGGGCCTACCGTCAGGCCGTCTCCCAAGGCGCGCAGTCGCGCTTCAAGGACCCGGAGAGCAATCTGGGCCTGGCCCATGCGCTGATCAGCAAGGGCAGCGAGAAAGGCCTCGATACCCGCACGCGACTGGAGATCAACACCACCCTCAGTGCCGTGGCCAAGGAGAACCCGACCGACCCGGGCCTGCAGATTCGTGCGCGTCTGATGAAGGCCACCAGTCTGCTGCTCAACGACGCCGAAACTGCCGAGAAACTCACCGAGCAAGCGCTGATGCGTCTCGACGGCATGGAGCAGTTCATGAGCCCCGAGGCCGCGCTGCTGGTCGCCAAGCAATTGCAGATGCTCGGCCAGGCCGAGGCGGGCACGTCGATGCTCAAGAGCTGCGCGGAAATCTACGGCGATGACCCGACGGTGATGAAAGACATCGCCAAGCTCACCGACGACCCGACTATTCTCAGCTCCAGCAATGCCGCCGCCGACCTCAACCGTCAGGGCGTGCGCGTGTACAAGACCGGCAACCTGGTGGAGGCCCGCGAGGTGTTCCGCAAGGCGCTGAAGATGCAACCGAAGAACATCAGTATTGCGCTGAACATGGCGCAGTCGCTGCTGCACGGCACCGACACCAGTGTGCCGTCGGCGGAGCTGGAAGAATGTCGGGCCTGCCTGAAACTGGTGGGCATGATGCCCGACACCGACGCGCGTTATCCGCGTTATCAGAAGCTGAAAAGCAAGGCGTTTGGCGAATGAACCAAGACGAGCAGGCACTGGATTTTTCCACGGTGATTGCCTCCACCGTGCACGACATGAAGAACTCTCTGGCCATGTTGATGCAGGCCCACAGCCAATGGCTGGCGCGTCTGCCCGAGGCCCAGCGAAAGGTGCCGGAGCAGGGCGTGATCGACTTCGAGTTCGCTCACCTCAACGGCATGCTGGTGCAGTTGCTCGGGCTGTACAAGCTCGGCGTCAACCAGATGCCGTTGCAGCCGGCCTACCACGAGCTGGACGATTTCATCGAGGCGCAACTGGCGGCACATCAGGAGGTTTTCGCCAGTCGCGGGATCATTGCCACTTATGAAGTCGACCCGCTCAGCCCCCTGGGTTTCTTCGACCGCGAACTGATCGCCTCGGTGCTCGGCAACTGTATCAACAACGCGATCCGTTACGCCCGTGAATCGCTGCTGATCACTGTCAGCGACGAGGCCGGGCAGCTGGTTCTGAGCATCAATGACGATGGCCCCGGTTACCCGGTCGAGATGCTCGAGCGCCAGGCCGATTATGTGCAGGGCATCAATCACAGCAGCGGCAGTACCGGCCTCGGTCTGTACTTCGCCGGACGCATCGCGGCGCTGCATCAGCGCAACGGTGTCGGCGGCCGGACCGAGATCCGCAATGGCGGGCCACTGGGTGGCGGTGTGTTCAGTATTTACCTGCCCTGAATCACGGATTCATCGACTCGAAGTCTTTTTGTTGGCCGCTGCTTGATATTCCGAACAGCTGAAGCCTATTTTGTCCGGGTCGCCGTTCGCGGCTCGCACAATAACAAGGATTGCGTCATGACAACCGATGGCCAGCGTTCACTCGCGCAGCGATTGACGGGCATTGATGAGATTGAATGTGTCACGCCGGATTTGAACGGCGTACCACGAGGCAAGGTAATGACCGCCGAGGGTTTCCTCGAAGGGCGGCGTTTGCAGATGGCCCGGGGGGTGCTGCTGCAATGCATCATGGGGGGCTATCCCGCTGCGCGGTTCTACGGCAGCGATGATGGCGACCTGGCGCTGGTGGCCGACCCTGCGCAAATCCATCCTCTACCGTGGAGCCAGGAGCCGCGCGCGCTGGCCATCTGTGATGCCGACGAACTGACCGGCGAAAGCTCCAACCTGTCGACCCGTGGCCAGCTCAAGAAAGTCATTGCTCGCTACGCAGCTCTCGGCCTGGCGCCGGTAGTGGCGACTGAACTCGAATTCTTTGTGTTCGCTCCGAACACTGACCCGACCCAACCTTTCCAGCCGCCAGTCGGTCTCGACGGTCGTCGCGAGGACGGTCACTCGGCCTTCAGCGTCAGCTCCAACAACGGTCTGCGACCGTTCTTCAGTGAAGTCTACAAATGCATGGCGGCCCTGGGCCTGCCGCGCGATACCTTCATGCACGAAATGGGCGTCAGCCAGTTCGAGATCAACCTGCTGCACGGTGATCCGCTGCTGCTGGCCGACCAGACCTTCCTGTTCAAACACCTGCTCAAGGAAGTCGCGCTCAAGCATGGCCTGACCGTGGTCTGCATGGCCAAGCCGCTGGCGCACACGCCGGGCAGTTCGATGCACATTCACCAGAGCATCGTCGAAATCGGCAGCGGCAAGAATGTGTTCAGCGATGAGAACGGTCAGCCGACCGCGATGTTCCGCCACTTCATCGGCGGGCAGCAGGCGGGTATGGCTGACTTCACCGCGCTGTTTGCACCGAACGTCAATTCCTACCAGCGTCTGTGCCATCCGTTTGCGTCGCCGAACAATGCTTGCTGGTCCCACGACAACCGTGCTGCGGGCCTGCGTATTCCGGCCAGTTCGCCGGTCGCCCGTCGGGTCGAGAACCGTTTGCCGGGCGCCGATGCCAATCCTTACCTGGCGATTGCCGCGAGTCTGGCGGCCGGTCTGCACGGTATCGAACATGAGCTGGAGCCGAGCGCGCCGATCCAGGGTGAATTCGAAGTGCCGGACAATCTTTCGCTGCCGTGCACGATGCACGCTGCACTTGAGCGTCTGAAACGCAGCCAGTTGGCCAAGGAACTGTTCGGCAAGGAGTTCATCGAAGGCTACATCGCTTCGAAAACCATGGAGTTGACCAGTTTCTTTGATGAAATCACTCCCTGGGAACGGCGTGTTCTAGCTGCCCAGGCCTGACGAACTGTCGCCATCGGGCTATCGTTTGATAGCCCGATACTCACCGCAAGGAGCCGCTCGGAACGCCGATGCGCCAAATCTGGAAATCCTTTCGAGCGCTGTATTTCGCCTCGCTGATGATGTTGATCGGCTCGGGCCTTCTTTCTACTTATCTGGCTTTGCGTCTGGCGGCCGACCATGTCGACGGACTGTGGGTCGGTGCGTTGATGGCGGCCAACTATTTCGGTCTGGTGCTGGGCGGCAAGATCGGTCACCGATTGATTGCCCGGGTCGGGCATATCCGCGCTTACTCGGCGTGTGCCGGGATCGTCGGCGCGGCGGTGCTCGGTCATGGTCTGGTGGACTGGTTGCCGGCCTGGCTGGTGCTGCGGACCATCGTCGGCCTCGGCATGATGTGCCAGTACATGGTGATCGAGAGCTGGCTGAACGAACAGGCTGACGCCAACCAGCGCGGCGTGGTGTTCAGCGGCTACATGATCGCCTCGTACCTGGGGCTGGTACTCGGTCAGCTGATTCTGGTCATGCACCCGGGGCTGGGCCTGGAACTGCTGATGCTGGTCGCCTTGTGTTTTGCTCTGTGTCTGGTGCCGGTGGCACTGACCCGACGGATTCACCCGGCGCCGTTGCATCCGGCACCGATGGAGCCTCGCTTCTTTATCAAGCGCGTACCGCAGTCGTTGAGTACGGTACTCGGTGCCGGTCTGATCATCGGTTCGTTCTACGGTCTGGCGCCGCTCTATGCCTCGCAGCAGGGGTTGTCCACCGAACAGGTCGGTCTGTTCATGGGTACCTGCATTTTTGCTGGGCTGCTGGTGCAGTGGCCACTGGGCTGGTTGTCCGACCGCTATGACCGGGCCTTGCTGATCCGTTGCTTTGCCGGGTTTCTGGCCGTAGCCGCGTTGCCGCTGGCGATCCTGCCGCAGGTGCCACTGGAGGTCTTGTTCGGTGTCGGTTTCCTGTGCTCTCTGGTGCAATTCTGCCTGTACCCGCTGGCCGTGGCGTTCTCCAACGACCATGTCGAAGGGGATCGGCGGGTCTCGCTGACGGCGATGCTATTGGTGACCTACGGGGTCGGCGCCAGCATCGGGCCGTTGTTGGCCGGTGTGTTGATGAAAATGTTCGGTAGCCAGAGCCTGTATGCGTTCTTCAGCTTCTTTGCGCTGGTGCTGGTGTGGCGCATCCGGCCGAAAGCCGTGACCAATCTGCACCAGGTCGACGACGCACCGCTGCATCACGTGGCGATGCCGGACAGCATGTCCAGTTCGCCGCTGGTGGCCGCGCTCGATCCGCGGGTCGATGAGCAAGTGGTGCAGGAGCAGATGCAGAATAACGTCGCGCCTGAACCGGCACCTGAGTCCGCACCTGAATCTGAGTCACCTGTGGAGCCTGAGGCCGGCAACGACAATCCTGCGCCGGACATCAGCGGCGCCAGGCCTTGATTCTGAAAAAACACCAGGTATAAAAAAACGGGCAGTCACCGCAAGGGACTGCCCGTTTTTCATGGTGCGTACGAATCAGAGATCGTCTTTGTCGAAACGCCGTGCTTCACGTTGCAGCTGATAGACGAAACGCTCGACGTTACGCGCCGCCGGGCCGCTGATGTTGTGAAAACGCAGGCCGGCGAAGGTGATGTTGAGTTTTTCTTCGAAGTGCAGGTAGCGCAGCTCGACCGATGTTGGCTGATTGCCGAACAGCGGCGGGGCGATCAGGCGATCGTAGACCTGGCCCAGTTGCAGGCGGTCGGTGATATCACCTTCAAAACGCAGCTTGCAGCCGGTGGCGGAAATATCCAGCAACTTGCCACCGATCGGCGACTTGAGCTTTTCGCCACCCAGTTCGACGCTGACCAGATCGGTCAGCTTCAGTGCCGCGCGAAAGGCGTTGCGGCGCTGGTGATAGACCACTTCGGTGGGCATCTCGCCAATGTAAAAGCGGTCACCGTCGGATTCCTTGATATCCAGCGTGCCGTTGCATTCCCAGGCAATGCGTACGCCTTCATGGAAACCTTCGACCTTGAACGGCTCGCCCGCCAGCAGGAAGCGTTCGCCATCGCGCGGGATCATTTCATCCAGGGCAATCGTGGCGGTATCCCGGTCAACCTTGATCAGGTAGCTCTGGAAGCGCTGGCTGCGTTCGTGAAAGGTGATGATCAGCGGATCGTGGCTCTCTTGCAGCTGGCGCAGGTTGCTGGAGATTTCCAGAGGCGTGGTGAGCACCTTTGGTGGCTGCGGAGAATCATCCGCGCTGAGGACGTTGGACACGTTAAATCAATCTCCAGACAAAATTTGACTACGGCTGGCCAGTATTTTGCCAGCATGTTTCGCGCGTTGATAGGGCGCAAGCATAGAAGAACGCATCACGCCTGACTGAGCGCGCGGGGTTTCTGCAGTTTGGAGAAGGTGCCACTGGCGTCATAGAGCGCAGGTGGCTCGCCGCCGGTGAGGATTTTCAGCTGATTGGCCGTGGCGGCCTGCTGAATCACGATCGACTGGCCATTTTTGGCATTGGTCGCCTGGCACTGGGCGATCAGGTCGGTCAGAACGTCGCTCTGGGTCAGCAACTGCTCGCCGATGCTCGACTGGCTGGCCAGTTGTTCCAAGCCTTGACGGTCGAGCGACAGATTGAGGCTGGCGAGGATTTCGCTGCGTTTGCGGCCATGCTGCTCAAGCAGAATGATCAATGCCTGTTTGCGCGCCAGAATTTCTTCCAGCAGCGGCATGTCGCGACCGTGCAAGGCGAGGGACTCGGATTGCAGTAACTCCAGCAATTGTTGAGCTGGAGCAAAGTCGTCGGTGATCAGTTGCAATAAAGTAGTGTCGTGCATGGCTGGCCTTGGGTTTTAAGCGTCCAAAAGCCTGGCGCTGACCGAGGCCTAGCGCTGGGCTTCGAAGTTGAGCAGTTTGCTGGCTACACGGTTGCTGTCGACTTTATAGCTGCCATCGGCAATCGCTGCTTTCAACTCGGCCACGCGGGCTTTGTCGACGGCAGGCTGATCGCGCAGCTTGTCAGTGACCTTCTGCAACTGTTGAGCCTCATTGCTGAGGTGTACCGATTCCCCGCTTTTTGCGGTACTGGCCTGTTCGGCCGGGGTATTCAGCGTCGCGGAAGTACCGGTTTCGGCGGTTTCCTTAGGCGTGCTGGTACGTGTACTGCCCGTAAGTGACGAGGAGCTGTTCAAACGGCTGAAATCGATGACCATGTTAAAAACCTCTGGGAATTTGGACGCTTGCCATGTTCTCGGCCATCCCCTGGAAAACTTTAGGCTCTTTTACCAATGAGCCTGCATGCGCCGCACAGATCCTGCTGCGGCACAGTTTAGGGAACAGCTCAGGTTGGCGCCAGTTTTCTGCGCGATCCCTCACGAGGCTTTCCTGTCATTGCTCCAATCGTTGTTCACATTGCCACTTCCACCTGGCCCGGCGCCATGACCTGCGCCTTGATGACCCGTTGGGAATTGAGGTTTTTCACTCGAATCTGTTCTTTCAGGCCACCGTTGGACAGGGCCTCGCCCGGCATGCGCACGGAGAGCGTGCCGCTGCGGGCGGTAATCACCACTTGATCGCCTTTGCGAACGACTTCCGCCTGTTCCAGATGCACCAGGGTAATCACTTGGTCGGCGACCGTTGGTCGGGTTAATTTTTGCCCGATCGCCTCATCCACCGACGTCAGGAAGCCCTGGTTGATCAGGCTCACATCATGCTCGCGCAGGGTCACGTCCTGGGGCTCGATGATCCCGGCGCGCTTGAGCGGGCGAGTGGTGGTCACGACCGGGCGAAACAGGCGGACTTGAGCGGGTACGAACACGGTCCAGGGGGAGGCGCCTTCGCAGCGAACCTTGACGGTTACGCGCCCCAAAGGACGTGCCGGGCTCTCCAGCGACGCTGTCAATTCCTTGTCGCACATAGGCATGTGCATGCGCGGATCGAGCTGCTTGACCTCGATTTCATAACGCCCTTCCGTTTGACTGGTAGCCAGATAGTCTTCTACGGTGAATTCAAGAAAGCCCTGAGTGACGCCGATAAGCATGTCAGGCAAGGTAACCGCATCAGCAATGGCAGGGCTGCCCGCGAAAAACAGGCAAGCGGCAGACACCGCGCAAAGTCCTCTGCGAAGGGGGGATGTCAGGCGTCGGAAAAATGTCGTTTGAATGTTCATAAGAGTTAAAAAGCAAGCGCCGTGCCGTTTAGCAATGAATGTGCGTCGCAACAACACTTGGCGTTGGTGTAGGAGTCTGGGCATGGCTGGTGTAATGGATTCGGTGAACCAGCGCACGCAACTGGTGGGGCAGAATCGCCTGGAGCTGTTGTTGTTCCGTCTCGACGGCCAGCAACTCTACGGGATCAACGTGTTCAAGGTTCGGGAAGTGCTGCAGTGCCCGCAACTGACGCTGATGCCCAAGTCCAGTCCTGTCGTGTGCGGGGTGGCGAATATCCGGGGGGCGACCATTCCGATCCTTGATCTGGCAATGGCAACCGGCTCCGGGGCGTTGAAAGACAAGAACAGTCCGTTCGTGATCATCACGGAATACAACACCAAGACCCAGGGTTTCCTGGTGCGCTCGGTGGAACGTATCGTCAACATGAACTGGGAAGAGATCCATCCGCCACCCAAGGGGACCGGTCGTGATCATTACCTGACCGCTGTGACTCGGGTGGACAATCAGTTAGTCGAAATCATCGACGTCGAGAAGGTGCTGGCGGAAGTCGCACCGACACCGGAAGCGATTTCGGTCGGCGTGGTGGATGTCGAGACCCAGAGCAAGGCGCTGTCTCTGCGGGTGCTGACGGTCGATGACTCGTCGGTGGCGCGCAAGCAGGTGACGCGTTGCCTGCAGACGGTAGGCGTTGAAGTGGTGGCGCTGAACGACGGCAAGCAGGCGCTGGATTACCTGCGCAAGCTGGTCGATGAGGGCAAGAAGCCGGAAGAAGAGTTCCTGATGATGATCTCCGACATCGAAATGCCGGAGATGGACGGGTACACCCTGACGGCCGAAATCCGCAGCGACCCTCGCATGCAAAAGCTTCATATCATCCTGCATACTTCGTTGTCGGGTGTGTTCAACCAGGCGATGGTCAAGAAGGTCGGTGCCGATGACTTCCTGGCCAAATTCCGTCCTGATGACCTGGCATCCCGGGTAGTCGACCGGATCAAAGCAGCAGATATCAGCTAGGGACTTTTCGTCCCTGGCGATCAACACGATTTAAGAGGCGGCATCATTTGTCTACGGGTAATTTGGATTTCGAACAGTTCCGGGTCTTCCTGGAAAAAGCCTGTGGCATTTTGCTCGGTGAAAACAAGCAGTACCTGGTCTCGAGCCGTCTCAACAAACTGATGGAGCAGCAAGGCATCAAGTCCCTGGGTGAGCTGGTACAGCGCATCCAGACCCAGCCGCGCAGCGGTTTGCGCGAGCAGGTGGTCGATGCCATGACGACCAACGAAACCCTGTGGTTTCGCGACACCTATCCGTTTGAAGTCTTGAAGAACAAGGTGCTGCCCGAAGCGATCAAGGCTGCTCCCAACCAGCGTCTGCGGATCTGGTCGGCGGCGTGCTCGTCGGGTCAGGAACCCTATTCGCTGTCGATGTCGATCGACGAGTTCGAACGGACCAACATCGGCCAGTTGAAAATGGGCGTACAGATCGTTGCCACGGATCTGTCCGGCAGCATGCTGACCAACTGCAAGACCGGCGAGTACGACAGCCTGGCGATCGGTCGCGGCTTGTCCGCCGATCGTCTGCAGCGCTACTTCGACCCGAAAGGGCCGGGGCGCTGGGTGATCAAGGCGCCGATCAAGAACCGGGTGGAGTTCCGCTCGTTCAACTTGCTCGACAGCTACGCAAGCCTTGGCAAGTTCGACATCGTGTTCTGCCGCAACGTGCTGATCTACTTCTCCGCCGAGGTGAAGAAAGACATCCTGTTGCGTATCCACAGCACGCTGAAGCCGGGCGGTTATCTGTTCCTCGGCGCTTCCGAAGCGCTGAACGGTTTGCCGGACCATTACCAGATGGTCCAGTGCAGCCCGGGGATCATTTACCAGGCGAAGTGATTGGCACCGGCAACACAAAAAACGGGAGTCCTCAGGGGCTCCCGTTTTTTTATGCCTGACCGTTTTTGCAGTGACGGCAAGCGGCAGAAAAGCGGCATCCGGCGGAAACCCGTTGCCGCTTTTCTGGCATTGCCGCATTGCCGATCACCTGCAAAGCCCCGGAATCCGGGGCTTTTTAAAACTGGCACGACGCTTGCTATAACCCAGTTACGAAAAACCCGGTCACCTGAAGGTTCCCGACATGAGCATCAGCTTCGATAAAGCGCTCGGAATTCACGAAAAAGCCCTGGGCTTCCGCGCCCAGCGTGCCGAAGTCCTGGCCAACAACATCGCCAACGCCGACACCCCGAACTACAAGGCTCGGGATCTGGAGTTCTCCAAAGTGCTCGAAGCACAGAGCCAGAAGAACGCCAACGGCACTATCGCCCTGAACATGACCAACAGCCGTCACATCGAAGCTGAAGGTCTGGGCAATGGCGACGAGTCGCTGATGTATCGCACGCCGATGCAGCCGTCGATCGACCAGAACACCGTTGATGCCCAACTGGAACAGTCGAACTACGCGGAAAACGCCGTCGGCTTCCAGGCCAGCTTCACGCTGCTCAACAGCAAATTCAAAGGGCTGGTGTCAGCCCTGCGCGGAGAGTAATCCATGTCCCTGTCCAGCGTTTTCAACATTGCCGGCAGCGGCATGAGCGCACAGACCACGCGTTTGAACACCGTGGCTTCGAACATCGCCAACGCCGAAACCGTCTCGTCGAGCATCGACCAGACCTATCGCGCCCGTCACCCGGTGTTCGCCACCATGTTCCAGGGCGGCCAGAGCGGCGGCAGCAACTCGCTGTTCCAGAACCAGGACGCGGCCGGCCAGGGCGTGCAGGTCATGGGCGTGGTCGAAGACCAGAGCAACCTCGAAGCGCGCTACGAGCCGAACCATCCGGCCGCCGACGCCAAGGGCTACGTCTACTACCCGAACGTCAACGTGGTGGAAGAAATGGCTGACATGATTTCCGCGAGCCGTTCGTTCCAGACCAACGCCGAAATGATGAACACGGCCAAAACCATGATGCAGAAGGTGCTGACCCTCGGTCAGTAATAAGGGGCGACTGCCATGAGTGTTTCCGATACCACCAGCAGCCTGAGCATGAAGGACATCCTGGCGAACTCGTCGAAAAAGACCAGTTCGACAACCGATGGCATTGCTTCGGCCACTAACAGTTCCACCGGCGGCCAGGCCCTGGGCAAGGACGCGTTCCTGCAATTGCTGGTAACCCAGCTGAAAAACCAGAACCCGCTCGACCCGCAGGACAACAGCGCATTCGTTGCCCAGTTGGCGCAGTTCAGCAGCCTCGAGGGTATTACTACCCTCAACAGCACCGTGAGTTCGCTGGCCGGCAATTACAACTCGTCGCAAGCCCTGCAGGCTTCTTCGCTGGTCGGTCGCAACGTGATCGTGCAGACCAACTCGGTCCAGCTCGACGATCCGAGCAAAGGCATGACCGGTTCGGTCACCGTTCCGTCGTCGATTGCCGGCGGCACCGTCAGCATCACCGACAGCAGCGGCACGATTGTTCGTACCCTCGATCTGGGCAGTCGCGCCGCAGGCGCCGCGAGCTTCACCTGGGACGGCAAGGACAAGGACGGCAACCTGGTCAAGACCGGTACCTATACCGTCAAGGCCAACGCATCGATCAACGGCACCGCGACCGATATGGCGACCTACCTGCCGGCCACCGTCACCAGCGTGACGATCAGCCAGACCGGCGGCGAGCTGATGCTCAACCTGTCCGGCAAGGGCACCGTTGCCCTGTCCAAAGTACAAACCATTGGTATATAGAGCCGACTAACCGGCACAAAGGAGTGGAATATGTCTTTCAATATCGGCCTTAGCGGTCTCTATGCAGCCAACAAGCAACTGGACGTGACCGGCAACAACATCGCCAACGTCGCGACCGCCGGTTTCAAATCGTCCCGCGCAGAATTCGAAGACGTCTACTCGGCGACTCGCCTGGGTAGCGGCAGCAAGGTCATCGGCAACGGCGTGCGCCTGGCCAACGTTTCCCAGCAGTTCACCCAGGGTGACATCAACAACACCGGTAACGTGCTGGACATGGGCATCAACGGCTCCGGTTTCTTCACCATGAGCAACAACGGCTCGATTTCCTATACCCGTGCCGGTACGTTCAAGGTCGACGACAAGGGTTTCATCACCAACACCGACTACACCTCGCGCCTGCAAGGTTATGGTGTGGATGCCAACGGCAAGGTCATCAACGGCGTACTGACCGACCTGAAGATCGACACCTCGAACCTGGCGCCGAAGTCCTCCTCGCTGGTGACCTCGACCATCAACCTGAACTCGACCGCCCCGGTGATCGACGACACAGTGCCGGCCGGCAAATTCGACCCGACCAACCTGGCGACCTACACCAAGTCGTTCAGCACCCCGATCTATGACAGCCAGGGCAACATGCACCCGATGGATCAGTACGTGGTGAAAACCGGTGCCAACACCTGGAAGGTCTACACCCTGGTCGACGGTCGCAACCCGGATGCTACCGGCAGTGATCCGAAAACCACCCCGCCGGTGGCTTCAACCATGACCTTTGACTCGGCTGGCAAGCTGACTCAGGTCAGCACGCCAAGCACCTTGCCGCCTCCGGCACCGAACCCGATCATCAGCAGTGACCTGAAGATCAGCGGTTGGGTACCAGGCAATGTCGTCAACGGTACCTTCAAGCCTAACGGTGCAGCAGCAAACCCGGCCGGCATCACCATTTCGATGGCCAGTACCACTCAGTACAACGCCGACACCGCGCGCTCGATCCCGACTCAGGACGGTTATGCCACTGGCCAGATCACTAACCTGACCATCGACGGCACCGGTACCCTGTTCGCAAACTTCAGCAACAACCAGAACAAGGCCATCGGCCAGGTTGCGCTGGCCAGCTTCACCAACGAACAAGGCTTGCAAGCGATCGGTGGTACCAGCTGGAAGGAAACCTTCGCGTCGGGGATTCCGGGTTATGACGCTCCGGAAACCGGCACCCTGGGCTCCATCCAGTCCAACTCGCTGGAAGAGTCCAACGTTAACCTGACCAACGAGCTGGTAGACCTGATCAAGGGCCAGAGCAACTATCAGGCGAACGCCAAGACCATCTCCACCCAGAGCACCATCATGCAGACCATCATTCAGATGACCTGATATCGATGCTTTGTAAAAAGCTGTAACGGAAAGCCCCTCTTTGAGGGGCTTTCTTGTTTAATGCGCGCGCCGGGGCCACTCGTCCGCGGCATTCGCATTTGCGCGCGTGTATTCACACGCCTGCTCACGCTATACCCGGGCGCCAATGAGCGGTTCGCCCAACCACTGACAGGGATGTAACGACTACTTCATGGTTTTTTTCTCTCGCTCCCGAATCGTGTTCGGGACGCTGCCCGTTGTTGCCTTGTTGGTCTGGTTTGTATGGGGCCAAGGCTGGGGCACCCCTCCAAAGAAATTCCTGACAGCGACCGTCACCGTTGAAGATCTTGAAGAGACCGTATTGGCCAGTGGTACGGTCAAGCCCTTTCAGCAAGTCAGCGTCGGCGCGCAGGTCAATGGGCAACTCCAGAGTCTGAAAGCCGGGTTGGGTGATACGGTTCGCCAGGGTCAGCTGTTGGCTGAAATCGACCCGTTGCTGCCACAGAATGAATTGCTCAAATCCCGGGCTGCGTTGCTCAGTGTCCGCGCGCAATACAAAGCCCGGCAGGCGATGATCCGCCAGTACGAACTTGATTTTCGTCGCAAGCAAAGCCTGGTTGCCAGTGAAGCCGGATCGCGGGCCGATCTGGAAATTGCCGAGGCGCAGCTGCAAAGTTCGCGCGCCGAGCTGGCATCCCTGGCTGCGCAGATTTCCCAAGCGGAGATAGAAATCAGGATCGCCGAAGTCAACCTCGGATATACGCGGATCAGTGCGCCGATGGACGGCGAGGTCATTGCCGTGGTGACCAGACAGGGCCAGACCGTCGTTTCCGCACAGAGTGTCCCGACATTGCTGATACTTGCCCGTCTGGACCGGATGACGGTCGAAGCGCGAATTTCGGAAGCTGACGTGGTTCGGGTCAAGGCGGGCCAGGCCGTGTCCTTCAATATTCTGGGTGATCCGGACCGGCGTTTTACCAGCCATATACGGGCGGTAGAGCCTGCGCCCGAGTCCATTGCCCGGCAGGATCAAATGCAGGGTGGCGGTGGCTCGACTACCGGCGGCGCCGATGCAGCGGTGTACTACAACGCGCTGTTTGACGTACCCAATGACGATCGTTCGTTGCGCACCTCGATGACGGCGCAGGTCAGCGTTCTGCTCGACTCGGTGCGCAAAGCCACAACGGTCTCGGTGGCTGCGCTGGGCAAGCGTGCCGCTGACGGTCGCTACGAAGTTCGCCGACTGGTGGATGGTCAGCCGCAGACGGTGCTGGTGACAACCGGGTTGCGAAATGACCTGAGCGTTCAGGTGCTGGACGGGCTCAAGGAAAATGACGAAGTCGTTCTCGGCGAAGAGCCGGAGCCTCGATGAGCAGCGCCAGTAATCTTCATGGCTGGACGCCAGACCCCGTGAAAGACGAGCTGCCGGTCACGCCGTTGTTGGCTCTTGAAGGCGTGCAGCGTTGGTTCGCCGAGGGTGAGGCACGGACCCATGTGCTGCGCGACGTGAACCTGACCATCGCCGCCGGTGAAATGGTAGCGATCGTCGGGCCGTCGGGCTCTGGAAAATCCAGTCTGATGAATATCCTCGGATGCCTGGATCGTCCCTCTGCTGGCCGCTACAGCATCAACGGTGCTGACATGGCCGAAATGAGTAGCGATGAGCTGGCGACGCTGCGTCGTGAGCATTTCGGATTCATTTTTCAGCGCTTTCATTTGCTGTCGCATCTGAGTGCGGAGGCCAACGTGCAGGTACCGGCCATTTACGCCGATCAGCCGTTTACCGAGCATCGGCAAAAGGCCAGGGGGCTGCTGCAACGTCTCGGTCTGGGTCAGCGCATGCTGCATCGGCCAGCGCAACTCTCCGGTGGGCAGCAGCAACGGGTCAGCATTGCCCGTGCGCTGATCAATGGCGGTGCGGTTGTTCTGGCCGACGAGCCCACCGGCTCGCTGGACTCGCGCAGTGGCGAGGAGGTGATGGCGATCCTGCGTGAACTGCATCGCAGCGGTCACACGATCATTATCGTGACCCATGACTCGCAGGTGGCGCAGTACGCAGACCGCATCATCGAGATACATGATGGCGAAATCGTCGGTGATCGTTTGAATGCCGACCGCAAGGTGCTTGCGGCGCCGGTCACCGAGCCAGGCGACATCCCGCAAACTCGGGAGCGTGACGCGACGGCGGTGCATTGGCGCCGCTTCAGCGAGGCCTTCAAGATGGCCTGGATCTCTCTGCGCAGCCATCGCATGCGCACATTGCTGACCATGCTCGGGATCGTCATCGGTATTGCCTCGGTGGTTTCGGTGGTAGCGCTGGGGCAGGGCGCACAGACCCGGGTGCTGCGTGATATCAGTGCGATGGGCACCCATACCATCGATGTTTATCCCGGCAAGGATTGGGGGGATGAGCAGGCAGCTTCAATCCGGACATTGCAGCCCGTGGACTTGCGGATCATCCAGGCGCAGTCCTGGGTAGACAGTGTTTCTGCGATGGTCAATGGCAGCCGGACGATTCGTTACCGCAATCTGCATGTCAGTGCCACGGTCAATGGTGTCAGCCAGGATTACTTTCAGGTGATGGGCATCCGCGTGACCCAGGGCGCGATGTTCAATGCGGGCGATGTGATGCGCCGCGCTCAGACACTGATCATTGACCACAACACTCGACAACGGCTGTTCAAGGACTGGGAGCAACCGCTGGGCAAAGTCATCCTGGTTGGTGGCCTGCCTTGTACGGTGGTGGGGGTCATGGAAAGTCGCGATGACGGTTTTTCAGGGCCGAGCCTGCAAGTCTATTTGCCTTATACGACGGTAATGGGGCGCTTGTTGGGGCAGAGCCATTTCAATTCGATCAAGGTTCGGCTCAAGGAGCAGGTTGCCAGTCCCGCGGCAGAACAAGCACTGCAAACATTGTTGGTGGCACGTCATGGGCGCGCGGATTTTTTCCTCAGTTCCAGCGACAGCATCCTGAAAATCGTACAGAAAACCACGGACACCCTGACGCTGCTGATCTCTGCCGTGGCGTTCATTTCGCTTTTGGTCGGTGGTATCGGGGTGATGAATATCATGCTGGTATCGGTCACCGAGCGTACCCGGGAGATTGGCATCCGCATGGCCGTCGGCGCGCGGCGCGCGGACATTCTGCAGCAGTTTTTGATCGAGGCTGTGCTGGTCTGTCTGCTGGGGGGCTTGTTGGGCGTCCTGCTTTCGTTGTTGATCAGCCAGGTGTTCGGCTACTTCGTGCAGGCAATCGTTATGGAGTTCACGGCTCTGGCCATGATTTCAGCGTGTTTGTGTTCGCTGCTGGTCGGCGTGTTGTTCGGTTATATCCCGGCGCGCAATGCCGCCCGGCTTGATCCCATTCAGGCGTTGTCCCGAGAATGAAGTACATGAAGCGCAAGTGGATCTGGGCATTGCAGTTGCCTTTGTTGTTGGGTGGTTGCAGCGCCCTGCTGCACAGCGAATACCGTCAACCGGAAGTGAAGACGCCGGCCTTCTGGTTTGGTGACGCATCCCGTGAGCGCTCATTGAGTGTGCGGGAGCGATGGTGGGAAGCGTTTGATGATCCACGTCTGAACGCCTTGGTTGACGACGCTCTGGCGCGCAATAACGATCTTGCAGTGGCTGCGCTCAGAGTGCGTCGGGCAGCGCTTCAGGCAGGACTCACCGGGACCAATATCACGCCCGATCTGGACGTGGGGGCGGGGGCGGACTGGAGCAGGAATCTACATCGAGACAATTCAGGCCAGCGTCGATTTTCCACGAGCTCGTCGGTGCGTTACGAAGTCGATTTGTGGGGGCGCCTGGCGAGTACGCGCGATGCCGCGCAGTGGGCGCTGTTGGCGACCGATTTTGACCGGCGTGCCAGTGCGCTGAGTCTGGTGGGTACGACAGCGCGCCTTTATTGGCAGATCGGCCTGTTCAACGAACTGGCCCGGTCTGCGCGGGAAAGCATCCGGTACGCCGAACAGACGTTGCAACTGGTGCAGTCCCAACGTCTGGCGGGTGCGGCGAGCGGACTTGAAGAGGCGCAAGCCGAGCAGGTCCTGGCCACGCAGCGTGCTGTATTGAGCGACTATCTGCAGCAACTTGAAGTGGCGCGCAACGCACTGGCCATTGTCTTCGATCAGGCACCCGAGCATCGGTTTGCAGAACTTGTGCAATTACCTTCGGCGGCATTGGCGAGTGTACCGGCAGGCTTGCCGGCTGATCTGGTTGATCGACGCCCGGATCTGCAGGCGGCTGAATGGCGATTACGCCAGGCGCTGTCGAACTATGACGCAACGCGTGCCAGTTTCTATCCTTCGTTCACACTGACTGGCGGTCTGGCGACGGGTGGTAGTCGGGAGTTAAGCCAGGTGCTCAATAACCCTGTCGGTCTACTGGGCGTTGGTATCAGTCTGCCGTTTGTGCAATGGAATGTTCGCAAGTACACAGTGGGTATATCGGCGGTGGACTATGAGGCGGCGATAATCGATTTTCGCCAGAGCCTTTATATCGCGCTGGCGGAAGTTGAAGATGCGCTGTCGGCGCAAGTGCAGTTTGCTGATCAGGGGGGACGGCGAGAGCAGGCTCTGGTCGCCGCAATGAAAGCCGAAGGGTTGGCCGAAATTCGTTATCGCAGCGGGCAAACGGGTATCAAGGAGTGGCTGGATTTGCAAGAGAGCCGTCGTGCCGCGCAAATTTCGCTGGCGCAGAATCGCTTCGAGCGACTGCAGGCGCAAATGGGACTGTACCTGGCACTGGGCGGAGGCTTCGCGCGTTAATTTATTGCGCAGACAAACGTTAACTTGTTGGAGCGTTGTTTTTAATTAAGGAAGATTGTGTCGCGTGTCTGGTTTTAGTTAGCGTATTTTTTTTGATCTGGGTCAATGGTTTATATGCAATTAAGGTTGTAGGTTTTTTCGTGTTTGTTGATTTTTTTTGAGTTTATTTAATTAATAAATAATTTTGGCTGTGAGAGTTTTCTTTATTGTTTTTAGTTGTTTCGCAATGTAAGGTGCGCGCTCTTTCGTCAGGGTCTTGATGAAAAGATGGGTGTTCGGTTGCAACACTCTTACTGCTGTCTCTGGTTGTGTCGGCAAGATGATGAACTATGAAGTTATTGCGCTGACGGCCGTTTGAGACGTTTATTTGAAATGGAGATCGTTATGTCGCTGCGTATTGGTTTTGGTCTGACTTTGGCCGCAAGTTTGCTGTTGGGTGCAGTCGTTGTTCAAGCTGCTCCGGCTTCCTGGTGGCTTTATGAGTCGGCTTCGACCGGCCGTACTATGTGCAGCAACGTTCCGCAAGCCAGTGGCTGGGTTCGTGTTGCCGGTCCTTTCAACAACGGCGGCTGCCGTCGGTAAGCACCGATAGGGAGGCTCCTTCTGTGAAGGGGCCTTTTTTGTATCTGCTGAAACCTGTTCGTTAGAGCCTTGGTGTTTGGCAGACAAAAGAAAACCCCGACAAACCAGAAGTCTGTCGGGGGTTTTCTTTTGTCTGGAGGAATCAGGCGTCTCGCAACGCCCGATTCAGCTCAGCTTATTGGCAAGCTTCGCAATCCGGCTCGTCGATGGCGCAAGCCTTCGGCACTGGAGCAGGGCCGGCAGGCGCTGCCAGGACCGAATCGTCACCGTGGTTGCCGCCGCTGGAAACAGCGTTCAGCTTGCCGGTGTTGATGGTCGACTTCTCGGTGCTGGTCGCAGCCAGGGCACGGAGGTAATAGGTGGTTTTCAGACCACGGTACCAGGCCATGCGGTAGGTCACGTCGAGTTTCTTGCCCGATGCGCCGGCGATGTACAGGTTCAGCGACTGGGCCTGGTCGATCCACTTCTGACGACGGCTGGCGGCGTCAACGATCCACTTGGTGTCCACTTCGAACGCGGTCGCGTAGAGCTCTTTGAGTTCTTGCGGGATGCGCTCGATCTGCTGAACCGAACCGTCGTAGTACTTCAGGTCGTTGATCATGACCGAGTCCCACAGACCGCGAGCCTTCAGGTCGCGAACCAGGTACGGGTTGATCACGGTGAATTCGCCCGACAGGTTCGATTTCACATACAGGTTCTGGTAGGTCGGTTCGATCGACTGCGATACGCCGGTGATGTTGGCGATGGTCGCGGTCGGTGCGATGGCCATGATGTTCGAGTTACGGATGCCTTTCTGTACACGGGCGCGAACCGGTGCCCAGTCCAGGGACTCGGTCAGGTCGACGTCGATGTACTTCTGGCCACGTGCTTCGATCAGGATCTGTTGCGAATCCAGCGGCAGTACGCCTTTGGACCACAGCGAACCCTGGAACGTCTCGTACGAGCCGCGCTCGTCAGCCAGGTCGCAGGAAGCCTGGATCGCGTAGTAGCTGACCGCTTCCATCGACTTGTCGGCGAACTCGACGGCAGCGTCGGAACCGTAAGGGATGTGCTGCAGGTACAGCGCGTCCTGGAAGCCCATGATGCCCAGGCCGACCGGACGGTGGCGGAAGTTGGAGTTCTTCGCCTGCGGTACCGAGTAGTAGTTGATGTCGATCACGTTGTCGAGCATGCGAACGGCTACGTCGATGGTGCGCTTGAGCTTGGCGGTGTCCAGCTTGCCGTCGACGATGTGGTTCGGCAGGTTGATCGAGCCCAGGTTGCAGACCGCGATCTCGTCCTTGTTGGTGTTCAGGGTGATCTCGGTGCACAGGTTCGAGCTGTGAACCACGCCGACGTGCTGCTGCGGGCTGCGTAGGTTGCACGGGTCCTTGAAAGTCAGCCATGGGTGGCCGGTTTCGAACAGCATGGACAGCATCTTGCGCCACAGGTCTTTGGCCTGGATGGTCTTGAACAGCTTGACCTTGCCTGGGTACTCGGTCAGGGCTTCGTAGTACTCGTAGCGCTCTTCGAAGGCCTTGCCGGTCAGGTCGTGCAGGTCTGGTACTTCGGATGGCGAGAACAGGGTCCACTTGCCGTCATCGAAGACGCGCTTCATGAACAGGTCAGGGATCCAGTTGGCGGTGTTCATGTCGTGGGTACGACGACGGTCATCACCGGTGTTCTTGCGCAGCTCGATGAACTCTTCGATGTCCATGTGCCAGGTTTCCAGGTAGGCGCAGACAGCGCCTTTGCGCTTGCCACCCTGGTTAACGGCAACGGCGGTGTCGTTCACGACTTTCAGGAACGGAACCACGCCCTGGGACTTGCCGTTGGTGCCCTTGATGTACGAACCCAGTGCACGCACCGGCGTCCAGTCGTTGCCCAGGCCACCGGCGAATTTCGACAGCATGGCGTTGTCGTGGATCGCGTGGTAGATGCCCGACAGGTCATCCGGCACGGTGGTCAGGTAGCAGCTCGACAGCTGTGGACGCAGGGTACCGGCGTTGAACAGGGTCGGGGTCGAAGCCATGTAGTCGAACGAGGACAGCAGGTTGTAGAACTCGATCGCACGGTCTTCTTTCTGCTTCTCTTCGATCGCCAGGCCCATGGCCACGCGCATGAAGAAGATCTGTGGCAGTTCGAAACGCACGCCATCCTTGTGGATGAAGTAACGGTCGTACAGGGTTTGCAGGCCCAGGTAGGTGAATTGCTGGTCGCGCTCGTGGTTGATCGCCTTGCCCAGTTTTTCCAGGTCGAAGGAGGCCAGCACAGGGTTCAGCAGTTCGAACTCGATACCTTTGGCGACGTAGGCCGGCAGCGCCTTGGCGTACAGGTCAGCCATTTCGTGGTGAGTCGCGCTCTCGGCGACGCCCAGGAAGCCCAGGCCTTCGGCACGCAGGGTGTCCATCAGCAGGCGGGCGGTCACGAACGAGTAGTTCGGCTCGCGCTCGACCAGGGTGCGGGCGGTCATTACCAGCGCGGTGTTGACGTCGTTCAGGGCAACGCCGTCGTACAGGTTCTTCAGGGTTTCGCGCTGGATCAGGTCGCCGTCGACTTCGGCCAGACCTTCGCAGGCTTCGGTGACGATGGTGTTCAGGCGACCCATGTCCAGCGGCGCGAGGCTGCCGTCGGCGCGGGTGATGCGGATCGACGGGTGAGCGTTGACTGCGGCTTCGGCCGGAGCGTGGGCAGCGCGTTCTTTCGAACGGCCGTCACGGTAGATCACGTAGTCGCGAGCCACTTTCTGCTCGCCGGCACGCATCAGGGCCAGTTCGACCTGGTCCTGGATTTCTTCGATGTGGATGGTGCCGCCCGAAGGCATGCGACGCTTGAAGGTCGCGGTGACCTGTTCGGTCAGGCGGGCAACGGTGTCGTGGATTCGCGACGAAGCGGCAGCGGTGCCGCCCTCAACTGCGAGAAACGCTTTGGTGATAGCGACGGTGATCTTGTCATCGGTGTAAGGAACGACAGTGCCATTACGCTTGATCACACGCAGTTGACCAGGCGCGGTGGCAGCCAGATCCGAATTCGAATCGGCGGCCTGCGGCAAGGTGCCCTGCGGGTTCTCGCGAGTTGTGTCGGTTTGCATGGGTGTCTCCACGTTCTCTATGTTTGTTTGGGCACCATCACGGTGCCCACCGTTCCGTCCTGAAGCACTACGACCGGCCAGCGCCGGGTAACGACTTCGGGACAGTTCAGGAAGTGGGCCTTGTGGGCGCCGCTTCCATGCCGAAGTCTTCGGTTCGCGCGATACGCGTGAAACCGCATTCCTTTCGGGGAGCAGTTTTGAACTGCAACACCCGTACCGTTTACGCCGTGATCGGCTGAAAAACGGTAGCCATCCGCAGGCGCGGTTTGGGCTTCTGAAAATACGTTTGGTTCAACCCGACAATGGCAATAAAAAGCCTTGAATTCACTGTCCGGTTTGTGTTTGGTTTTTAGCGTCAAACCCTATATGTAGGGTTTTTTTGAGCGCGGGCTACAAGATAATGCGTTTTGGGGGGCGATTGCAACGGACAGCCTGTGGATAACCCTGTGCGTAAATTGTGTGCGAAACAGGGAATTCCTTTGTAGGCCGCGAACCTGCTGAGTTAGACCGTTTGTCACTGTTTTCTCTTCGGGAAAAACGCTTCAGCGGATTTTTAAGGGCGCGAACCCTATCACAAAAAACGGCCTTGTCCGAACGCATTTACCGACTTGTGTTCTCGCTGTACGCCGTTTATACAATCGGCCCTGTCACACGCATTCTTATCCTCCTTAAAGATGACAAAAAGACGGGAGGATCCTTCCTTTATTCGCAACATCGGCAAGCAGAGGTCATCCGTGGAGCAAGAAGCCTGGCAGGTATTGATAGTCGAGGACGACCAGCGTCTGGCCGAACTGACCCGCGAATACCTGCAAGCCAATGGATTGCGCGTGGAGATCGAAGGCAACGGAGCCCTGGCGGCGGCGCGAATCATCAAGGAACAGCCGGACCTGGTGATCCTCGACCTGATGCTCCCCGGTGAAGACGGCCTGAGCATCTGCCGCAAAGTGCGCGACCAGTACGACGGGCCGATCCTGATGCTGACCGCGCGCACCGACGATGCCGACCAGATCCTCGGCCTCGACATCGGCGCCGATGACTACGTGTGCAAACCGGTTCGCCCACGGCTGTTGCTGGCGCGCATCCAGGCGTTGTTGCGACGCAGTGACGCACCGGAGCCGGCGTCGGGCAAGCCACGCCGTCTGCAATTCGGCCCGTTGGTGGTGGACAACGCCTTACGCGAAGCCTGGCTGAGCGACAGCGGCATCGAACTGACCAGCGCCGAATTCGATCTGCTGTGGCTGCTGGTGTCCAACGCCGGAAGGATTCTGTCGCGGGAAGAAATCTTCACCGCGCTGCGCGGCATCGGCTACGACGGCCAGGACCGTTCGATCGATGTGCGCATCTCGCGCATCCGTCCGAAGATCGGCGACGACCCCGATCACCCGCGCCTGATCAAGACCGTGCGCAGCAAAGGCTATCTGTTCGTGCCTGAAGCCTGCGTAGAACTGCCGCTGTGAACTCGATCTTCCTGCGCATCTACGGCGGCATGTGCGCGGCGCTGATTCTGGTGGCGGTGCTCGGCGTTCTGGCGCTGCACCTGCTCAACCAGGTACGCAGCGAGCAGTACCGAGAGCGTCTGGCCCACGGCACGTTTTCGCTGATGGCCGACAACCTGCAACCGATGAACGAAACCGAGCGCCACCGCGCCTTGCTGGTGTGGGAACGGCTGCTGGGGATTCCGCTGGCACTGAAAACCTTCGCCCAGACCGATCTCGATCTCACCCAGCGCACCCGCGTGCAACGCGGGCAGGCACTGGTCGAGCAAACCGGGCCGCACGCGGCAAAGGTCTATCGACTGGTCAGCGACAAGGAGCAGCTTGTGCTGGTGGGCGAGGTGCAGCAGATCAGTGAACAACTGGCACGGGCGACCATTTATCTGCTGGCCGATGAACTGGTGCGGGTGCCGGTGGGCGAGCAGCCCAAACGACTGGCGCAATTGAAGGAAGAGAAGGGCTTCGGTTTCGACCTGCGGCTGGTCACCGTGAACGAGGCCGACATGGATGAAGACCAGAGCCGTCGCGTGTCGGAAGGCGATACGGTGATGGCGCTGGGCAAGGGCGGGGACTCGATCCGGGTGTTCGCCGGGATGGTCGGTACGCCGTGGGTGCTGGAAATCGGTCCGCTCTATCAGATGAATCCGTACCCGCCGCAGTGGCTGGTGCTGATTGCCGCGCTGGGGCTGAGCCTGATCGGTCTCATTGTCTATTTATTGGTGCGCCAGCTCGAACGGCGTTTGCGTGGTCTCGAAGCGGCGGCCACGCGCATCGCCAAGGGCAGTCTGGAAACCCGGGTGCCGGCCCGCGGCGCCGACTCGGTGGGGAAACTGGCGGCGGCGTTCAACGGCATGGCCGAGCACCTGCAGCAATTGCTGGCGATCCAGCGTGAACTGGTGCGTGCGGTGTCCCATGAGTTGCGCACACCGGTGGCGCGCCTGCGCTTCGGTCTGGAAATGATCGGTTCGGCCACCACCCCGCAAGCGCTGGAAAAGTACCGCGAAGGCATGGACCACGACATCGAGGACCTCGATAAGCTGGTGGACGAAATGCTCACCTATGCGCGGCTGGAGCAGGGTTCACCGGCGCTGACCTTCCAGCGCATCGACCTCGATGCATTGGTCAATCAGGTGATCGAAGAACTGGCGCCACTGCGTGCCGACGTCACGGTGCAACGTGGTTTGTGCCTGTCGGCCGCCGACTGCGACGATGCCTGGGTCGAGGCCGAGCCGCGTTACCTGCATCGCGCCTTGCAGAATCTGGTGGGCAACGCCATGCGTCATGCGCGCTCAAGGGTCACGGTCAGTTATCAGGTCGGGCAGATGCGTTGCCGGGTGGACGTCGAGGACGACGGCCCCGGTGTGCCGGAAAGTGCCTGGGAGAAAATCTTCACGCCATTCCTGCGGCTGGACGACAGCCGTACCCGGGCATCCGGTGGGCACGGCCTGGGCTTATCTATCGTGCGACGGATCATCCACTGGCATGACGGCCGGGCGCTGATCGGCAAGAGCAAGAGTCTGGGCGGGGCGTGTTTCAGCCTGAGCTGGCCGCGGAATCAGGAGCGGCGCTGAAGCCGCTCAAGCCTGGATGCTGACCAGGCTCAACAACTGCCCGTCGTGCACCCCGAACTGTGCGTCCAGTTCGGTGCCGTTGCGCCATTCGCTGGAGAGGTCCGTCAGCAGGCGCAGCCGCACATGACCTTGTTCGGTCCAGTCGAGCATCTCGGCGTGCTCGAAATAGAAACGCTTCTGGACGATCGGGTACAGCGCCTTGAACAGGCTTTCCTTCACCGAAAACGTCAGAGTCACCCATAACGCCAGTTGATCGCGGGCGCCGGCGGCCATGCGCTGCAACTCCGCTGGCGTCAGAATCTCCCCGGCCAGCCGCTCGGCCCTTTCGGCGTTGAGCAGGTTTTCCAGGTCCATGCCCAGTCCGCGCCAGTGCTGCTTGTTGGCGACAATCGCTGCCGCCCGGCCGGTGCTGTGGGTGATCGAGCCGCAAATATGTGCCGGCCACACGGGTGCGCGATCCTCGCCAATGGCCGGGACGCTGCTTTTACCTTCCAGTTGTTGCAGCGCGGCCCGGGCGCAAATCCGCCCGGCCAGAAACTCCGCCTGACGCTTGGCCACCGAGCGCTGGATGCTCGGTGGCGGTTCGATGGCGCTGCGGCGGAAGTCATCGCCGAGCAGTTGCGCCGGGTTGAAGTGAGTGCTCAGCAGCACGGTGTCCGGCAGCACGGTCGGTAGCGGCCAGTGGGCATCGAGCGGGGTGCAGCAGGCGGGGAGGAGGGGGCTGGAATTCATGGCGGGCATTTTGCCGGGTTGCCTTCAGGCTGAATAGTGCGCTGGTGCAGATCGCTCTCGCGCAGAACGTGGGAGCGATCAGCATACTCCGGCTCAGCCAAAGATTTTCTTGAAGAATGCCTGCATGTCCGCCCAGGACTTTTCATCCGCTGCCTTGTTGTAGCCGATATCCGGGCCACCGTGATCGCCGTGGCTCAGGCGATCCGCGTCGGGGTTGGTGAAGCCATGCTTGGCGCCGTCTAGGCTGACGAATTTGTAGTCGGCGCCGGCCTTGTCCATTTCAGATTTGAACGCCGTGACGTTGTCGGCGGTGACCATGCTGTCCAGCGCGCCGTGCTCGACGAGGACTTTGGCTTTGACACTGCCAGGTGTCGCCGGGGTGTTGGTGGCCAGTGCGCCGTGGAAACTCACGACACCCGCCAGCGGTACGCCTTGGCGAGCGGCATTCAACACCACGCCGCCGCCGAAGCAATAACCGATGGCGGCCAGTTTGCCGGTGTCGGTCTGCGGTTGTTTCTTCAGCAGATCAAGGCCGGCCTGGAAGCGTTTGCTGGCCGCATCGGCATTCTGGGTGGCCGCTTGCATGAATGCCATGGCATCTTTCGGGTGCTCGGTGTTCTTGCCTTCACCGTACATGTCGATGGCCAGCGCGCTGTAGCCAAGCCCGGCGAGATCCCGGGCGCGGCGCTTGGCATAGTCGTTGAGGCCCCACCATTCGTGCACCACTACAACGCCCGGGCGCGGGCCTTTTATGGCATCGTCGAAAGCGTAGTAGCCGATCAGTTTCGTGCCGTCGGCGCTCTGGTAAGGGATTTCCTCGGTCTTGATGGCTGCCGCGCTGAGGCTGCTGAAGGCGAGCAGGGTGAGGGCAAGGAACAGGCGCATGATCGGGTCTCCTGACAATAAAAGGTCAAAACAGCCTAGTTCATTTGATTGCGCTCGGGTTCAGGGTGTGTTCAGGGCAGGTACAGGCCCGGTTCAGTAAGCTTGAATCATGTCCGAGGGGAGAAATGAACAGGACCCTCAAAAGCGGCAGTACACCGTTGTCGCAGGTATGCTGTTGGAGATTCTGATTTGCCCGGGAGAGCGTCATGAAACTGTTGGTCGTCGAAGATGAAGCGCTGTTGCGCCATCACCTGCAAACCCGCCTGACGGAAAGCGGTCACGTGGTCGAGTCCGTGGCCAATGCCGAAGAGGCGCTGTACCAGACCGGGCAATTCAACTTTGACCTGGCGGTGATCGACCTCGGCCTGCCGGGCATGGGCGGGCTCGACCTGATCCGCCAGTTGCGCTCGGACGGCAAGAGCTTCCCGATCCTGATCCTCACCGCCCGTGGCAACTGGCAGGACAAGGTCGAAGGCCTGGCCGCCGGCGCCGACGATTACCTGGTCAAACCGTTCCAGTTCGAAGAACTCGAAGCACGGCTCAATGCGCTGCTGCGTCGCTCCAGCGGTTTCACCCAGTCTTCCATTGTCGCCGGGCCGCTGCTGCTCGACCTCAATCGCAAACAGGCGACCCTCGATGAACAGCCGCTGGCGCTGACCGCCTACGAATACCGGATCCTCGAATACCTGATGCGCCACCACCAGCAAGTGGTGCCCAAGGATCGCCTGATGGAGCAGTTGTACCCGGATGACGACGAGCGTGATCCGAACGTGATCGAAGTGCTGGTCGGGCGCCTGCGTCGCAAGCTGGAAGGCCCGGCCGGATTCAAGCCGATCGACACGGTGCGCGGCCTCGGCTACCTGTTCAATGAGCGCTGCACTTGATCCGTTCGCTTCGCGTTCGCTTGATGTTGGCCGCCACCACGTTGGCGGTGTTGTTCATGCTCGCCTTGCTCCCGGCGATGCAAGGTGCGTTCAGCCTGGCGCTGCAGGATTCGATCGAGCAGCGCCTGGCCTCGGACGTCACCACACTGATTTCTGCCGCGCGGATTGAAAACGGCCGGCTGGTGATGCCGATGCAGTTGCCGGACGAGCGTTTCAACCTCGCCGATTTCCGTCTGTTGGGTTACATCTACGACCGCGAAGGTCATCTGGTCTGGCGCTCCAAAGCGACCCAGGAAGAACAGATCAACTACAAGCCGCGTTATGACGGGATGGGTAACGAGTTCGCACGGATTCGTGAGGCCAGCGGTCAGGAGTTCTTCGTCTATGACGTCGAAGTCAAACTGCTCGGCGGCAAGAACGCGGCGTTCAGCATCGTCGCGCTGCAACCGGTACGCGAATACGAAACCACCCTCGAAGGCCTGCGGGAAAACCTCTACCTCGGTTTCGGCGCCGCGTTGCTGGTGCTGCTCTCGCTGCTGTGGATCGGCCTGACCTGGGGCCTGAAAGCCTTGCGCCGGCTCAGTCAGGAGCTGGACGAAATCGAAGGCGGCACCCTCGAAAGCCTCAGCGAACAGCACCCCCGTGAACTGCTGCGCCTGACCGGCTCGCTCAACCGCTTGCTGCACAGTGAACGCCAGCAGCGCAGCCGTTACCGCGACTCCCTCGACGATCTGGCCCACAGCCTGAAAACCCCGCTGGCGGTGTTGCAGGGCGTCAGCGAAGACATGGCCCAGCGCCCAGAAGATCGCGATCAGGCCTGGGTGCTGCAAACCCAGATCGAACGCATGAGCCAGCAGATCAGCTACCAATTGCAGCGCGCCAGCCTGCGCAAAAGCGGTCTGGTACGCCATCAGGTGCGCCTGCGGCCGGTGCTCAAAAGCCTGTGCGACACGCTGGACAAGGTCTACCGCGACAAACGCGTACGCGTGGCGTTCGACCTGCCGGAACACTGCTACGTGCCGATCGAGCAGGGCGCCTTGCTGGAAATGATGGGCAACCTGCTGGAAAACGCCTATCGCCTGTGCCTCGGCGAAGTACGCATCAGCGTGCGCGAAAGCCTCGCCGGCATCGAGTTGTGCATCGAAGACGACGGCCCCGGTGTTCCACAGCATCAGCGCGCGCGGATTCTCGAGCGGGGTGAGCGTTTGGATCGCCAGCATCCGGGGCAGGGGATCGGGCTGGCGGTGGTCAAGGACATCATCGAGAGCTACAACGCGAAACTGACGCTGGGCGATTCACCAATGGGTGGTGCGGCGTTCAGGATTCATTTTCCGGCGGTGTGATCGCCTACTGTTCCTGCGCCCGATAAGCCCCCGGCGTCAGCCCCGTCCACTTCTTGAACGCCCGGTGAAACGCCGAAGGCTCGGAAAACCCGAGCTGTTCGGCGATCTGTTGCAACGACAGATCTGCCCGTCCCAGGTGATAAATCGCGATGTCCCGCCGCAACTGGTCCTTCAACTCCTGAAAACTGGTGCCTTCCTCGCGCAAATGCCGACGCAGGGTTTGCGGGCTGATGTGCAGGTGCGCGGCCACGGCTTCCAGGTCCGGCCAGCGCGCGCTGTCATGGCTGAGCAGGCGACGCAATCGACTGCTGAGACTGTTGCCGTCATCCGGGCGTGACAGCAGGTCGGCGGGGGAGCGCTCGAGGAAATGCTTGAGCGTGCGCTCGTCCTGCAACAGCGGCATGTGCAGATAGCGGCTGTGAAACACCAGGCTGGTTTGCGTTGCCGAGAATTCCAGCGGGCAGGAGAACAGCAAATCGTATTCGGCCCCGTGCACCGGTTTCGGGTAGCTGAAAGTGGCCTGTTCCAGGCGAATCCGCTGGCCGATCAGCCAGCTGCCGAGGCGATGCCAGATCACCAGCAGGCTCTCGCTGAGAAAGTGATCCGGATCCCACCATTGCGCATCGTCGAGGCTCAGGCGTACCCATTCGTCTTCATGGGTCAGGGTCAGGCGCGGAGCGTCGGGGAATAGGCTATAAAACAATAAGCCGCGTTGCAGAGCCTTTTCCAGGCTGCGGCAATGAATGATGGCGTGGCACATCATGGCGAAGCTGCCGGGTTTGCTCTGCGCGTTGCCGAAGCCCAGGCATTCGTCGTCCAGGGCCAGCCACAGGTTCTGGATCAGTTGGGTGAATTGTTCCGGGGCGATCCGCGCACGCGGCTCGTCGAGCAGTTCGGGACTGATGCCCAGCTGCAGCAGCAGGCCCGAATAATCGAACCCGCGACGGCGTGCGCCACCGAGGGCGGCACGGGCGAAATGACTGGCGATGGTGCGTTCGCGCATAAGCGACAAATCCTTCCTCTGGCGACCGATGGTAGCCGGCGGCCTTGATCGGCAACAAGGCGGATTTCCGCCAAATTGTAGGACGAGACCCGGTGTGTTGGCGGAAATCCGCCATACTTGGGTAACCGAATGGTGACACAGAAAAACCTGCATCCCCTGATATCAAAAGGCTTGCAGCGAATTGCACCAAAGTGGCACGAGGTTTGCGATAAGAGCGACAGAAGCGTGCGCCGAGCCGGTCCGGAAAAGCGTCGTTCGACACAACAAATCCCTCCAGTGCAGGAGGGTTCGCAATTCAAGTGTCGCGTTCAACAGATGGATGTTGCTACGCGGGACTCTTGAGGAACTTTGCAATGACGACTCGTCAGCCACTGTACAAATCCCTGTATTTCCAGGTGATCGTCGCAATCTGTATCGGTATTGCGCTCGGCCATTACTACCCGCAGTTCGGCGTGGCCGTAAAGCCGCTGGGTGACGGGTTCATCAAACTGATCAAAATGATCATCGCGCCAATCATCTTCTGCACCGTGGTCAGCGGCATCGCCGGCATGCAGAGCATGAAATCGGTCGGCAAGACCGGTGGCTATGCACTCCTGTACTTCGAAATCGTTTCGACCATCGCACTGCTGGTCGGTCTGGTCGTGGTCAACATCGTGCAGCCGGGCAACGGCATGCACATCGATGTCGCCACCCTCGACGCCTCGAAAGTCGCCACCTACGTGGCACAGGGCGCTGACCAGAGCGTCGTCGGCTTCCTGCTCAACGTGATCCCGACCACCATCGTCGGCGCGTTCGCCACCGGTGACATCCTGCAAGTGCTGATGTTCTCGGTGATCTTCGGTTTCGCCCTGCATCGCCTGGGTGCCTACGGCAAGCCGATCCTGGACTTCATCGATCGCTTCGCCCACGTGATGTTCAACATCATCAACATGATCATGAAGCTCGCGCCAATCGGTGCCTTCGGTGCGATGGCGTTCACCATCGGTGCCTACGGTGTCGGCTCGCTGGTGCAGCTGGGTCAACTGATGATCTGCTTCTACATCACGTGCCTGGCGTTCATCCTGATCGTGCTCGGCGGTATCGCCCGCATGCACGGCTTCAGCGTGCTGAAGATGATCCGCTACATCCGCGAAGAACTGCTGATCGTACTCGGCACTTCCTCGTCGGAATCGGTACTGCCACGCATGCTGATCAAGATGGAGCGTCTGGGCGCGAAGAAATCGGTAGTGGGTCTGGTGATCCCGACCGGTTACTCGTTCAACCTCGACGGTACCGCGATCTACCTGACCATGGCGGCCGTGTTCATCGCTCAGGCGACCGACACCCACATGGACATCACTCACCAGATCACTCTGCTGGTGGTGTTGCTGCTGTCCTCCAAAGGCGCAGCCGGTGTGACCGGTTCGGGCTTCATCGTGCTGGCCGCCACCCTGTCGGCGGTAGGTCACCTGCCGGTGGCCGGCCTGGCGCTGATCCTGGGTATCGACCGTTTCATGTCCGAAGCCCGCGCCCTGACCAACCTGGTCGGCAACGCCGTTGCCACCATCGTTGTGGCCAAGTGGGTCAAGGAACTGGACACCGACGTGCTGCAAACCGAGCTGGCCTCGGGCGGTCGCGGTATCGTTGACCAGCGTCACGAAGACGACCTGGGTGTGGCCGAAGGCCCAACCCCGAGCAATGTGAAGTAAGCATCGCTTGATTGGAAAAACCCGCTTCGGCGGGTTTTTTCATGTCTGTGATTTGAGCGGGCGATTTGAGCGCAACGGTCACAGCAACTGATGCATCCGGTAATTGCCCCATCGCCGACGGCTGCCTAGGCTGCAAGCATCGTTGATGGAGATCGCCCATGTCTGCACCGTTGGCCTCACTGAAGATTCTGGATTTCTCGACCTTGCTGCCGGGACCGTTCGCCTCGCTGCTGTTGGCGGACATGGGCGCCGAGGTGTTGCGCATCGAATCGCCGACTCGCCTCGACCTGTTGCGGGTCTTGCCGCCCCACGATCACGGAATCTCGGCCAGCCACGCCTACCTGAACCGCAACAAGCGCAGCCTGGCGCTGGATCTCAAACAGCCCGAGGCGCTGGAGCTGGTCAAGCAGTTGCTGGCGGACTACGACATCGTGCTGGAGCAGTTTCGCCCCGGTGTGATGGAGCGGCTGGGGCTGGGTTACGAGGCGCTGAAGGCGATCAATCCGAAGCTGATTTACGTGTCGATCACCGGTTACGGCCAGACCGGCCCGTACAAGGATCGCGCCGGACACGACATCAACTATCTGGCACTGGCCGGGCTCTCCAGCTACACCGGCCGCGCCGACAGCGGGCCGTTGCCGCTGGGCATGCAGGTGGCGGATATCGCGGGTGGCTCGCTGCACGGGGTGATTGGCTTGCTGGCGGCGGTGATTTCCCGCCAACAGACCGGGCAGGGCACGCATCTGGATGTGAGCATGACTGACTGTGCGTTCAGCCTGAACGCCATGGCTGGCGCCGGGTATCTGGCCTGCGGTGAAGAACCGCGCTGGGAGGATCAGATGCTCAATGGCGGCAGTTTTTACGATTACTACCGCTCCCGCGACGGGCGCTGGATGTCGGTGGGCAGTCTGGAGCCGGCCTTCATGCAGCAATTGTGCGCAGCGTTGGGCCGGCCGGAACTGGCGGCCCAGGGCTTGTCACCCAAGCCCGAGCAGCAACGGGCGCTCAAGGAGGCGTTGAAGGTCGAGTTCGAGAAGCATGACTTTGCTGAACTGCGCGAGCTGTTCGCCGGGATCGATGCCTGTGTCGAGCCGGTATTGAATCTGGGGGAAGCGGTGCAGCATCCGCAATTGCAGGCGCGGGAATTAGTGGCGCAGGTGCCCCGTGGGGATGGCTCTTCGCAGGCGCAGATCGCTTGTCCGCTGAAGTTCTCCGAGGTATTGCCGGCGCCGCGACATGTCGGGGCGGCGCTGGGGCAGCATACGGATCAGGTATTGGGAGAATTGGGCTTGAGTGTTGAGCGCATTGCCGAACTGCGGCGAGCCAAAGTGATCGCCTGACTTACTCGACCCGCATCTCGCCACTGAACACCAGGGTGTTGCGACAGCGACGGCACAAATAGCGCCGACCTTGCCTGACCAGGCTATGGCGCTGGGCTGAAAACGGAAAATCACTGTCGGCGCACGGGCATTTGTAGATGTAGCGGGTCACGCTGCGGCGTTTGACGGCGTAGGTATGGCAGCGATCCGGCGGCAATTCGTAGACGCCGCGCATGATCAGTTGCCACTCCTCGCCGTGGGGCTGGATGCGGTCACCGAACAGTTGATGGGCGATCAGGTGCGCGACTTCGTGGGCCACGGTCTGCTTGAGGAAGTGTTCGGCGTTCTCCCGATACAGCTGCGGGTTGAAGCGCAGCAGGTTCTCGTGCAGATGCGCGACCCCGGCTTTTTGCCCGCGCAGCTTGAGGCTCACCACGGGGCGTTTGAAAGGACGTTTGAAAAAGGATTCAGCGAGTTGGAAACAGTCTTCGACGCGGGTATTGAGTTGCTCGGGCATGCTTGATGGATCTCCAGAGGCGTCGAGTATGCCGCAACCCCGGGGCGTTGCGAATCGCCGAACTGCCGAATGGTCGTCGCTCTTTTTCAACCGGCACGAGAAGGCCGCCTTGCGGCGGCCTGTGTTGGCGGATCTTGTTCTTCTCGGGTTGGATCGGTCGTCAGTTGGTGTAGACGGGCCCCACGCCCAGTCCCCAGACAATCACGGTAAACGCCATGATGGCGACCAGCACCACCAGACCCACCGCCAGCACCGAGCTGGAAAACAGGAATCCCTCGTCAGACGGAATGTTCATGAAGGTCGGCAGACCCACATACAGCAGGTACACCGTGTAGCAGATGGCCGCCGTGCCGACGATCATCCCCAGCCACATATGCGGATACAACGCCGCCAGCCCGCCGACGAACAACGGCGTCGCGGTGTAGGTGGCAAACGCGACGCAGCGGGCCAGGCTCGGATTGGCGTCATAGGTACGGGCCATCCAGTGCACGAAGGCCCCCATGACCGCGACCCCGCCGAGCATCGCCAGGTACGACATGACGGTCATCCAGATCGCGCTTTCGACGGTGAGCATCACCGGCGCGCGGTTACCGATCACCCAGCCGACCTGAGTCGTGCCGATAAAAGCCGAAATAGCGGGGATCGCTGCCAGAATCAGCGTGTGCGTCAGGTACATGTGGCTGATGCTTTCCTCTTGGTCGCCACGGATTTCCTTCCATTCCTGATCGGGGTGGGTAAAAAGTCCCACTACGTGATGGATCATGCCAGTCACTCCTCTCGTTATTGCCATCGCCCCCCAGCGGAGCGCCTACGGGCCAATGTGGCCGAGCAAATACAGGTCTTCAGATTGTGTGCGACCTTATGTCGCAGTATAGAAAGGTCTTAACCGCACAGGTGATAGGGTCTTAGAGCAAATCGCGCTGTAAACCGGCGGGGTAATCGCGTCGGGGTCTGTGCAAACGGGCAATCGAAGGGGCGACAACCTGTGGCCACAACCCTGGTGTTTTTGCGTAAAATGCCCGCCTTTCGTCACACCTCACGGATTTCGCGTCATGGGCACTCTTACGGTCAACCAGAACAAACTGCAAAAGCGCCTGCGCCGCCTGGCCGGCGAAGCGGTCGCCGACTTCAACATGATCGAAGACGGCGACAAGGTCATGGTCTGCCTGTCCGGGGGCAAGGACAGCTACACCATGCTCGACGTGCTGATGCACCTGCAGAAGGTTGCACCGATCAAGTTCGAGATCGTCGCCGTGAACATGGACCAGAAGCAGCCAGGCTTCCCCGAGCACGTGCTGCCGGCCTACCTGAAAGAGCTGGGCATCGAGTACCACATCGTCGAGAAAGACACGTACTCGGTGGTCAAGGAGCTGATTCCTGAAGGCAAGACCACCTGTTCGCTGTGCTCGCGCCTGCGTCGCGGCACGCTGTACACCTTCGCCGACGAAATCGGCGCGACCAAAATGGCCCTCGGTCATCACCGCGACGACATCGTCGAGACGTTCTTCCTCAACATGTTCTTCAACGGCTCCCTCAAGGCGATGCCGCCGAAGCTGCGCGCCGACGACGGGCGCAACGTGGTGATCCGTCCGCTGGCCTACTGCAACGAGAAAGACATCCAGGCCTACTCGGACTTCAAGCAATTCCCGATCATTCCGTGCAACCTCTGTGGTTCCCAGGAAAACCTGCAACGTCAGGTGGTCAAGGAAATGCTTCAGGACTGGGAACGCAAGACCCCGGGTCGTACCGAAAGCATCTTCCGCAGCCTGCAGAACGTGATCCCGTCGCAACTGGCTGACCGTAATCTGTTCGATTTCACCAGCCTGAAGATTGATGAAACCGCTGCTTCGCGTTTCGTCAACGTGGTGAACCTGTAAGCGATCCGATCGCTTGAAAAAAAACGGCGCTCGCGGGCGCCGTTTTCAATTCGTTTTCTAGGAGAGGGCATGCGCGATTACAAGTGGCTGCACGAATACTGTCTGAACCGCTTCGGTTCGGCGGCTGAACTGGAAGCCCATCTGCCCGTTCCCAAGACCCCGACGCAACTGCGCCAGATCAGCGACGACCGTTATCTCTCGACCATGGCCCTGCGGGTATTTCGCGCCGGGCTCAAGCACAGTCTGGTGGACGCCAAGTGGCCGGCCTTCGAAGAAGTGTTCTTCAAGTTCGACCCGGAAAAAGTCGTGCTGATGAGCGCCGAACACCTTGAGCGGCTGATGCAGGATGCGCGGATCATCCGTCACCTGGGCAAACTCAAAAGCGTGCCGCGCAATGCGCAGTTCATTCTGGACGTCGAGAAAGAGAAGGGCAGTTTCGGCGCGTTGCTCGCCGACTGGCCGGTGACCGATATCGTTGGCCTGTGGACCTACCTGAAAAAGCACGGCCACCAATTGGGCGGGCTGTCGGCGCCACGCTTTCTGCGGATGGTTGGCAAGGACACGTTCGTGCCGAGCTACGACGTGGTCGCGGCGTTGAATGCACAGAAGATCGTCGACAAGGTGCCGAGCAGTCTGCGGGATCTGGCGACGGTGCAGAGCGCGTTCAACCAGTGGCATGAAGAAAGCGGCGGGCGACCGATGAGCCAGATATCGATGATGCTGGCGTATACCGTCAATCATTGAGACCGAGTGATCGTTCCCACGCAAAACGTGGGAACGATCTCGGGACAGCTGTCAGGCGACGGAGATTTCGCCCTCACCAGCCAGCTTGCGGTTCAACTGATACCGCCAGCGCACATACAGCAGCGCCGAGCAGAACACCGCCAGACTGGCGATCATCTCCAGCACGCCGAACAGCTGCCGGCTCGGGTCATACGCCGCCAATGCGCCCTTGATGAAATACAGGTTCACCACAAAGCACATCCACGAATGCCCCCGTGCGCTGCCCATGATCATGCCCGGTGCGAGCACGATCCACGGGATCAGCTCGATCAGCAGAATCACCCACGGCCGCGCACCATGCAGGTCGGCGAACAGCAGGTAATAAGCGGCGAGCAGTCCGGCCAATCCAAAGAAACACAGCAGACTGACCACCCGCATTGCCCTTACCCGTGGCTCCAGCCATTCGACGGCGGGCAGGATTTTCGGCTTTTTCGCCATCTCAGTTCCCCAGCTTCAAAGCCGTTTTGGCCAGGCGTGCGCCCAGTGCGCGACACAGCGCCACTTCGTGCTGATCGAGACCGCTTTTGCCATCGGCCCCGGCGTGATGGCTGGCACCGTAAGGCGTGCCGCCGCCCTGGGTTTCCAGCAGCGCCGATTCGCTGTAGGGCAGACCGGTGATCAGCATGCCGTGGTGCAGCAGCGGCAGCATCATCGACAGCAGCGTGGTTTCCTGACCGCCGTGCAGGCTGGCGGTGGAGGTGAACACACCAGCCGGTTTGCCGACCAGCGCGCCGGTCAGCCACAGGTTGCTGGTGCCGTCGAGGAAGTACTTGAGCGGCGCGGCCATGTTGCCGAAACGGGTCGGGCTGCCAAGGGCCAGGCCGGCGCAGTTCTTCAGGTCATCCAGCGTGGCGTACAGCGCGCCTTCATCGGGAATGTCCGGTGCCACGGCTTCGCACTCGGTGGAGATCGCCGGCACGGTACGCAGGCGCGCTTCGAGGCCCGCCTGCTCAACGCCACGGGCAATCTGCCGGGCCATCTCGTTGGTCGAACCGCTGCGGCTGTAATACAGAACCAGAATGTACGGCGCACTCACGGCAACAGCTCCAGGATCTGCTCCGGTGGACGGCCGATCACGGCTTTGTCACCGGCTTCGAGAATCGGGCGCTCCATCAACTTCGGATGCGCCGCGATGGCTTCGATCAATTGTTTCTCGGTGAGACTGGCATCGGCCAGGTTCAGGGTCTTGTATTCGTCTTCGCCGGTGCGCAGCAGTTGCCGTGCGCTGATCCCCAGCTTGCCGAGCAGGGCCTTGATCTGCGCGGCGTCCAGCGGCGTTTCGAGGTAGCGCACCACGTTAGGCGTCAGGCCACGGGCTTCGAGCAGTTCGAGCGCACCGCGGGATTTCGAGCAGCGCGGGTTGTGATAAAGCGTCAGATCGGTCATGGGCGGGTCGCTTCTTGCGTAGAGTGGCGGCTATTCTAACTGTGCAGCGCGCAATCCAGAACCTTGGGAGGCGATGGGTCGCAGGCGCATTCAATTTTTGACAAGGAACATGACATGACACGGCGACTGGCAGCGGCATTGACGATCATCGGGGCGTTGATGCTGGGGGGCTGCGGTAACGACTACGGCATTGACCAGAACGGGCAGAAGGTGGCGTCCGAGCGTCTGGACAAACAATGGGTCGTGCTCAACTACTGGGCCGAATGGTGCGGTCCGTGCCGCACGGAAATCCCGGAACTCAATCATCTGGCGGACGAGCTCAAGAGCAAGAAGATCGGCGTGTTCGGGGTCAACTTCGACAATGTGCAGGGCGAAGAACTGAAAGGTGCCAGCGAGAAACTCGGCATCAAGTTCACCGTGCTGGCGCAGGATCCGGCGGACTTGTTCGAACTGCCGCGCAGCGAGGCCTTGCCGGTGACTTACATCATCGACAACAAGGGCAAGGTGCGGGAACAGTTGATGGGCGAGCAGACGGCGGCGGGGGTGATGGCGAAGCTTGAGGCGTTGAAGGCGGCCAACTGAGGATCGTTCCCACGCTGTGCGTGGGAACGATTGGAAGGCTCAGCCTTCTTCCAGCCACCAGCGTAATGGCTTGCCCTCGGCAGGCCAGAAACGCATCTGCTCGATTGGCGAGATATCCCAGCGCTCCACACGCTCCAGCGCCTGGAGGAAGCGTTGCTCCTGCTCCATCAGCGCCGGGGCACACAGTTTGCGGGTCTTGCCGATCTTGCCGAAGCTGAGCTTGTCGCCTTCCAGGGTGTAAGGCGCGAACCAATGGTTGCAGCCGCCATTGCCATACGCCCGGCCATCATCGCCCAGGGTCACGGTCAGGTGGCTGTAGTCCATCAGTGGCCGTTCGCCGATCCACTCCAGAATGTAGCTGCGGTTCTGTTGCAGTTGCACAGGCTCCGCGGCGCAACCCATCAGGCCGGCGCCGACAGCGGCGGTCAGGGCCAGGTGTTTCATCACGCCGGCTCCTGGCATTTCGGGCACAGGTGCTTGTCATCGACGGCTTTCCAGCCCAGTTCGGCGATACGCGCCGTGGCGGCCGGTTTTTCTGCCGGTTTGCCGAGCTTGGCGTCCACCGCGAATTCGAAGCTCAGTTCCTTGGCGCAGCTGTCGCAGTTGACCTGCCAGGTGTGGATCGCCAGTTCGCCGAACACCGGGCCGGTGGTCATCGCGGTCCATTGACCCGGCGGGTTGATCAGGTGGCGGACGGTGTCGACGGTCAGGCGCATGGACAAGTCCTTGCTGCCTTTGAGGGTCACGACCAGCACGTCGCCGATACGGATCGAGCCACCGTTGCCGGTAACCTGATAACGGCCCGGTACGAGGGCGCGGCATTCGGTGAGGGTGTGTTGCGGGTTCATCAGGGTGTAGCGGAAATCGTGTTCGACCATGGGTCCTCCAAATATGCGCGACATGCTAGCACGGGCTTGATTGCAGAATAACGCGCGCTTGCGACCTTCGATCCGGTTCAAATCGACACTACAGTCGTGGCAAACTGCCGCCTTCATCTCTAAGGAACGGAACATGGCGCTGATCGAATGTTATGAATGCAAGCGGAGCATCAGCCCCGAAGCGAAGACCTGCATTCATTGCGGGGCTCCGATGACGGGGAAACATGCACCGCTGCAGGCGACCCGACCGGCCACCGCGACATCAACGATTTCCTTTGGCAGTCTGCCCCGGAACAAGGCGGTTGCCGACGCTTTCGTCGCAGAATCCGCTTCCACTCCAGCCCCGGCGCCGAAAGTAATGCCCGCCGCCGCTGGGCGCCGGCGCCGGCAACAGGCCGAACAAGCGGTCGAACTTCAGTTGAATGCCGATGGCTCTCGCCCGGTGGAGGGCTGGCTGAAGGTCATGGCGTTCCTGATGCCGATCATCTTTGTCTGGTTCCTGCTGCGCCGGGGCCATTCCCTCAAGCAGCGACTGATTGGCTTCGGCTGGCTGGCGCTGCTGATTTTCTGGGTGGCGATTTCCCCGGCTACGCCTCCGGCCTGACGATCGATTGTCAGCCCTCGACCTGGTTCTGCGGCGTTCCTGCCGCCCAGGTCGCGATGTTGTGCAGGGTGGTGGCGGCAATCGCGCCCAGCGCCTCGCGGGTCAGGAACGCCTGATGCGCGGTGATGATCACGTTGGGAAAGGTCAGCAGCCGCGCCAGCACATCGTCCTGTAATGGCAGGTCGGAGCGGTCTTCGAAAAACAGCTGCGCTTCCTCCTCATAAACGTCCAGCCCCAGATAACCCAGTTGACCGTCCTTCAGGGCGTCGATCAGCGCCGGGGTGTCTACCAGACCACCGCGGCCGGTGTTGATCAGCATCGCGCCCGGCTGCATGTGCGCCAGCGAATCACGGTTGATCAGGTGCTTGCTCTGCTCGTTGAGCGGGCAGTGCAGGCTGATGATCTGCGATTGTTCGAGCAGTTGCGGCAGGCTCAGGTAGCGCGCACCCAGGGCTTCGACGGCCGGGTTCGGATACGGGTCGAAGGCCAGCAGCTCGCAGCCGAAACCGTGCATGATTTTCGCGAACGTCGCGCCGATCTGGCCGGTGCCGACAATGCCGACGGTCTTGCCCACCAGATCGAACCCGGTCAGGCCGTGCAGGCTGAAATCGCCTTCCCGGGTGCGATTGTAGGCCCGATGCAGTCGGCGATTGAGCGCAAGAATCAATGCGACGGCATGCTCGGCCACCGCGTGGGGCGAGTAGGCCGGTACGCGCGTGACGACCAGTCCCAGGCGTTTGGCGGCGCTCAGGTCGACATGGTTGTAACCCGCCGAGCGCAGGGCGATCAGCCGGGTTCCGCCGGCCGCCAGACGTTCCAGCACGGGCGCGCTGAGGTCATCGTTGATGAAGGCGCAGACCACTTCGTGCCGGTCGGCCAGCGGTGCCGTGTCGAGACTCAGTCGGGCCGGTTGAAAGTGCAGCTCGATGCCGGCCGGGCAGTCGGCGGCGAGAAAACTGTCGCGGTCGTAGGTCTGGCTGCTGAAAACGATCGTGCGCATGCAATCCTCCTGAAGCATCGACGCGGGCGCGAATCACCCGCGACCACTTTAGCCGCGTGGGCGTTGATCGGCATTGCCGTGGATCAGGCGCTGATCTTCGCCTGCGCCGCGAGACGATTGATCGCCCGCTCCAGTTCATCCAGAGCGGTGGAGGCCTTGGGGTCTTCCTGTTTGAGCAGGGTTTCGCTGCGCTGGCAGGCCGCGCGCAATTGCGGAACGCCGCAGTAGCGGGTGGCGCCGTGCAGGCGATGCACCCGTTCGATCAGGCCAGTCTGGTCGTGGCTGTCGCGGGCGCTGCGGATCGCTTCGCGGTCGGCCTCAAGGGACGCCAGCAACATGGCCAGCATGTCCGCCGCCAGATCCGCCTTGCCGGCGGCCAGACGCAGGCCTTCTTCCTGGTCGAGTACCGGCAGGTCCTGATGGCCCGCCAGGCTTTCGCTGTTGCGGTCCGGTGCCTGATTGCGCAGTGCCAGTCCTGTCCACTTCAGCACCACTTGGGCCAGTTGCCGTTCGCTGATCGGTTTGGTCAGGTAGTCGTCCATGCCGCTTTGCAGCAGTGCGCGTTTTTCGTTGGCCATGGCGTGGGCGGTGAGGGCGACGATCGGCAGTGGTGTGCAATGGCGTTCGCTTTCCCACTGACGGATCGTCTCGGTGCTCTGACGCCCGTCCATGCCTGGCATCTGCACGTCCATCAAGACCAGATCGAAGGTTTCGCTCTGCACAGCCTTGACCGCCGCGTAGCCACTTTCGACGGCCAGCACCTTGGCGCCCATGTCTTCGAGCAGGGTCTGCACCAGCAACAGGTTGGCCGGGTTGTCGTCGACACACAGCACTTTCGGTGCACGGCTCGACAGCGGTTCGCCGGGTTCGCTGCGCGTCTGGCGCGGGTTGACCATGTCCGACAGTGCCCGGCGCAGTTTGCGCGTGCAGGCCGGTTTGGACTGGAGCTGGCTGTGCGGGTTGGGTACCGATAGATGGAACAGCGTCAGTTCGGTGGTCGGGCACAACACCAGTACCCGGCAGCCGAGGTGTTCGAGGTCCCAGATGTGTTGGTTGAGTCGTTCCGGCGGCATGTCGTTGCTGGTGATGCCGAGCACGGCGAGGTCGATGGCCTGATCGGTCTGGTGGGCGCCAGTGACGCCATTGGTCAGGCTTTCCAGAGTATTGAACGGCGTGACGTCGAGCCCGCAGTCTTCCAGTTGATGCTGCAGCGCCTGACGCGCCAGTTCATGGTTTTCCAGTACCGCTACCCGGCGGCCGAGCAACGGCGCGGCGGGCAGGTCTTCGGCATCGTCGCGGGTCTTGGGCAGGCTCAGGCTGATCCAGAACTCCGAGCCTTCGCCCGGGGTGCTGTCGACGCCGATCTCGCCGCCCATCTGTTCGATCAGGCGCTTGGAAATCACCAGCCCCAGACCGGTGCCGCCGGGCTGACGCGACAGCGAGTTGTCAGCCTGGCTGAAGGCCTGGAACAAGGCGCGCACGTCCTGGTTCGACAGGCCGATGCCGGTGTCCTGAATGCTGATGCGCAGTTGCACGCTGTCTTCGTGTTCTTCTTCGAGCATCGCGCGGGCGACGATGGTGCCTTCGCGGGTGAACTTGATCGCGTTGCTCACAAGGTTGGTGAGGATCTGCTTGAGCCGCAGCGGATCGCCAACCAGCGACAGCGGCGTGTCGCGATAGACCAGACTCACCAGTTCCAGCTGCTTGGCGTGGGCCGCGGGGGCGAGGATGGTCAGGGTGTCCTGCAACAGATCGCGCAGGTTGAACGGAATATGATCGAGCACCAGTTTGCCGGCTTCGATTTTCGAGAAGTCGAGAATTTCGTTGATGATCCCCAGCAGGCTGTCGGCGGACTTTTCGATGGTGCCCAGATAGTCGAGCTGGCGCGGGGTCAGCTCGCTTTTCTGCAACAGATGAGTGAAACCGAGAATGCCGTTGAGCGGTGTGCGGATTTCGTGGCTCATGTTGGCGAGGAACTCGGACTTGATCCGGCTCGCTTCCAGCGCTTCCTTGCGGGCCAGGTCCAGTTCGATGTTCTGGATCTCGATGGTCTCCAGGTTCTGACGCACGTCTTCGGTGGCCTGGTCGACGCTGTGCTGCAATTCTTCCCGGGCGTTTTGCAGGGTGCCGGCCATGCGGTTGATGCCGGACGCCAGTTCATCCAGTTCCTGACTGCCGAGGGGCGGCAGGCGGGTTTCCAGATGGCCGTCCTTGAGTTGCGCGACCGCCTGTTTGATCTGGCTGATCGGGCGATTGATCGTGCGGCCCATGCGCAGGGCCAACAGTGCGGCGCCGGCCAGTCCCGCCGCAATCAGCAGCAGGCTGGCGAACAGGCTGCGGTAGCCGCGCAGCAACATGCCGTTGTGCGAGAGTTCCAGTTCGACCCAGCCGAGCAGGCGGTCGGACTCTTCAGGGATCAGTTCGCCAGCGAGGTTGCGATGCTTGCCGAACACCGGCAGCAGATAGCGGGTGGCGTCGTTGCCGCTGCGCCGCAGCAGTTGCGTGCTGTCGCCGCTGGGGGCCTGGTTGAGCATGGTCGGGCCGGCGTGGGCCAGTGGTGAGCGGTCGGGTGCGAGGAAGGTCACCGCGCGCACGTCCGGCTGTTCAAGGGACTGGGTGGCGATGCGCTCGAGCAGATCGGAATCGCCGTGACCCATGGCCGGCGCCACCAGCGGCGCGAGTTGCTCGGCGATCATTTCGCCGCGCTGCATCAATTGGGCCTGCAGGTCGGACTGCTGCGTCCAGGTGAAATAGCCGCCCAGCACCAGTGCCATCAGGCTGGTCGGCAACAGGGTCAGCAACAACACGCGACCTTTGATTCCCAGTTTCTTGAGCACGCCTATCTCCTGCATCCCGCTGATCATTGACTCTTGCGTGCTTCCGGCACGCGGCATGGGCGCAGTGTAGCGATTTGCTTGCGGGCATTCCCGGGAAAAATCATGTCGCGATCCGTCGTTTCTGCGCCGGTCATTTGTCCGACAGGTCAACCTTGGGTTGCCGGGCGGCGGGCAATCTTGAATAATCGCCCAACTGAGAATTATTTGCAGATAGTCATGACTCCTGTCTCTGTTGGCCAGCCACGCATTCTTTCCATCGAGGACGATCCCGTGCTCGGTGCCTATGTTCACGAGCAATTGGGGCGCAGCGGCTTCCAGGTCACCTGGTGCCAGAACGGCAGCGAAGGCCTGAGCATTGCCCGGCGCCAGCCGTTCGATGTGGTGTTGATGGACATTCTGTTGCCGGGCCTCGATGGTCTGAACGTGCTGACGCAACTGCGCCAGAGTCATTCCACGCCAGTGCTGTTGATGTCGGCGCTGGGGGCGGAGGCCGATCGCATCAGCGGTTTTCGCCTGGGGGCTGACGACTATCTACCCAAGCCGTTCAGCATGGCGGAGCTGCACGTGCGGATCGAAGCGATCCTGCGTCGGGTCGCTCTCGATCGGCGTCCGGCGGTCAACGCTGAGCCAGCGGTGGCGGGCGGTCTGCATTTCGACGACGAGCAATGCGAAGTGTCTTACTGCAATCAACCGGCCGGCCTGACCCGCAGCGAATACCGCTTGCTGGAAACCCTCAATCGCAATGATGAAGAGGTGCTGAGCAAAGCCTTCCTTTATCAGCATGTACTTCAGCGCGGTTACGCGGCCCACGACCGCAGCCTCGACATGCACATCAGCCAGATCCGCCGCAAACTCAAATCGATTGGCTACACCGAGCGGGAAGTGCGCACGGTGTGGGGCAAGGGCTACGTTCTGAGCGCCGTCGATGAGGGTGTCTGAACTTCCGGGTCGGCATTCGCTGTTCTGGAAACTGGCCTGTCTGCTGGTGGCGTTCTGTCTGTTGATGATCTGGCTGAGCTGGTCCTGGGGCCGTTATATGGAGGAGCGCAATCAGTTCCTCTCCGACGAGGCTCGCGGCACGCTCGCGCGTTATGCCGCCGAAGCCGAAGCGGCTTGGCGGCGCGATCAGCGTGACGGCGTCGACCGCTGGTTGCAGAGCATGGAATTGCGCGAAGCTGGTTGGGTCGGTGTGATCGACGGCAACTTGCAGTCGCTGAGCCGTGATCCATTGAACGAAAAGGAAATCCAGCACCTGACCTTTCTGCGGGGGCTCGACTGGCCGATTCACAAGAAAGGCCGGCCGTGGTTGCGTGTTCCCTTTCCCGCAGAACCCTCCGCCGGCAGCCTGGTCATCGAGTTGCCTGAGCGATTCCTGCCGGGCAAATACCGAGTGTTCTGGCGGGTGATCACCAACGGCGTGATTCCCGGCCTGTTCACCCTGTTGCTGTGCGTGGGCCTGTATCGCTTGCTGGTGGTGCCGCTGAACAACCTGCGCGAGCAGGCCAACGCGTGGCGTGCCGATCAATTGAATGTGCGCCTGTCGAGCGGCATCACCCAGCGCCCGGACGAACTCGGCGAACTGGCCCGGGCCTTCGACTCGATGTCCGAACGCCTGCAATCGACCGTCGCCCTGCAACAGCAATTGTTGCGCGACCTGTCCCACGAACTGCGCACCCCCCTGAGTCGCCTGCGGGTGGCCAGCGAAAGCGAACAGAATCTGTTGCCGTTGCGCGAACGCATTGGCCGCGAAGTCGATGGCATGCAGCGGTTGGTCGAAGACACCCTGCAACTGGCCTGGCTCGAAACCGAACGCGCACCGCTGCCGGACGAGGCGATCCAGATCCAGGCGTTGTGGGAAATGCTCACGGAAAACGCCTGTTACGAAAGTTGCTGTCCGGTGGGCCAGTTGCAATGTGCGGTGGATGCATCGTGCTGGGTGCGCGGCAATCTCAATACCCTGGCCCAGGCGCTGGAAAACATCCTGCGCAACGCGATCCGGCATTCGCCAGTGGGCGGCATCGTGCGGCTGGATGGCCGGCGTGACGGGGATTACTGGCATCTATGGCTGGAGGACGAGGGCGGCGGCGTGGCCGAGGCGGATCTGGAGCGGATCTTCTCGCCGTTCACCCGGCTCGACGGCTCGCGGCCGGGGGACGGTGGATTTGGTTTGGGGCTGAGCATTGCGAGGAATGCGGTGCAGCGGCAGGGCGGGAGCCTTTGGGCTGAGAACGGCCCGTCGGGATTGCGCTTGAATTTGCGGTTGGTGGCCGATGATAGCGCCGCCACTCCCGACGCCTTTGCTGGCAAGCCAACTCCCACAGTGGACATGAATCGCCCGCAGATTGTGTGAGCGGTACAAGAAAGTGTCAGCACTGCTGACACTCTTTAAAAAGTCGCACCACCGGCGCGACTTTTACTGCTTATTCCAAGAAACCATAAGCACCACACTTTGCGTGATATGGGCCGCGCAGGTTTGCCGGTATGATAGGCGCCCCCGCTGTCCGGATTGCGAAAAACGCCATGACCTTGCAGTACCCAACCATCGCCGATTGCGTCGGCAACACGCCGCTGGTGCGTTTGCAGCGCCTGCCCGGTGTCACCAGCAACACCCTATTGCTCAAGCTCGAAGGGAATAACCCTGCGGGTTCGGTGAAGGATCGTCCGGCGCTGTCGATGATCACCCGTGCCGAGTTGCGCGGGCAGATCCACGCCGGCGATACGCTGATCGAAGCGACCTCGGGCAACACCGGGATCGCGTTGGCGATGGCCGCCGCGATCAAGGGTTACAAGATGATCCTGATCATGCCGGACAACTCCAGCGCCGAGCGTAAAGCGGCGATGACCGCTTATGGCGCGGAGCTGATTCTGGTCAGCCAGGAAGAGGGCATGGAAGGCGCTCGCGATCTCGCCCAGCGGATGGAAGCCGAAGGTCGTGGCAAGGTGCTGGATCAGTTCGCCAACGGCGACAACCCCGAAGCGCACTACACCACCACCGGCCCGGAAATCTGGCGCCAGACCCAGGGCACCATTACTCATTTCGTCAGTTCCATGGGGACCACCGGGACCATCATGGGCGTGTCGCGCTACCTCAAAGAGCAGAGCGACAGCGTGCAGATCATCGGCCTGCAACCGATGGAAGGCTCGGCCATTCCCGGCATTCGCCGCTGGCCGCAGGAATACCTGCCGAAGATCTATCAGGCTGATCGTGTCGATCGCATTGTCGACATGGCGCAAAGCGAAGCCGAAGACGTCACCCGTCGTCTGGCCCGCGAAGAAGGCATCTTCTGCGGCGTGTCCTCGGGCGGTGCGGTGGCAGCGATGCTGCGTCTGTCCAAAGAAGTTGAAAACGCGGTGATCGTCGCGATCATCTGTGACCGTGGCGACCGATACCTGTCGACCGGCATTTTCGACGCGCCCAACTGATGGCCAAGCATGAGAGAGGCCTGCGCTTCCAGCCCACCGGCGGCAGCAAGGCCCCGCAAATCCCGACCGGCAAAAAGCAGCGCTTGAAGATCGAGCGCCTGGCCAATGACGGTCGCGGCATCGCGTTTTTTGAAGGCAAAACCTGGTTTGTCCTCGGCGCCCTGGCGGGTGAAGAGGTCGAGGCGCGGGTACTGGGCGCCCACGGCAAAGTGGTCGAGGCGCGTACCGAACGTGTATTCACGGCCAGCGAATTGCGTCGTCCGGCCGCTTGTCAGCACGCCGGTCGCTGCGGCGGTTGCAGCGTTCAGCATTTGCCCCACGGCGAACAGCTTGCCCTGAAACAGCGCATGCTCGCCGAACAGCTTTCGCGGGTCGCCGGTGTCGAGCCTGAAGAATGGGCTGCACCTTTGACCGGTCCGGAATTCGGCTACCGTCGCCGCGCCCGGGTCGCCGTGCGCTGGGACAGCAAGGCCAAAACGCTCGAAGTCGGTTTCCGCGCCGCCGGCAGCCAGGACATCGTGGCGATCAGCGAATGCCCGGTGCTGGTACAGCCCTTGCAACCGATCATGACCCGTTTGCCGGAGATGCTCCGTCGCCTGAGCAAACCTCAGGCGCTGGGTCATGTGGAATTATTCAGTGGTTCGTCCCTGGCCGTTCTGCTGCGTCACGTGGCGCCGCTGTCCGAGGCCGACCTGACGATCCTCAAGGATTTCTGCGCATTCCATCAGGCGCAGTTGTGGCTGCACGGCGAAGACGGGCCGCAACCGGTCGATGTCACGCAATCGCTGGGTTATCGCCTGGAGCCGTGGGATCTGGAACTGGATTGGCGGCCAGGAGATTTCATCCAGGTCAACGCCGGGGTCAACGAATCCATGGTTGCCCAGGCCCTGGAGTGGTTGAAACCGACCGCTGATGAGCGCGTGCTCGACCTGTTCTGCGGGCTCGGCAATTTTGCCTTGCCGCTGGCCAAGGCCGTGCGCGAAGTAGTAGCGGTCGAAGGCGTGCAGACCATGGTCGATCGCGCTGCGGCGAATGCCGCTAGCAACAATTTGCATAACACAAAGTTTTTTCAGGCCGATTTATCCCAGCCTTTGACCGATGCCGAGTGGATCGGAAACGGCTTTTCTGCGGTACTCTTGGACCCACCGCGTGACGGTGCTTTCGAGGTGGTGCGCAAGCTCGCGACCCTGGGTGCCGAGCGGTTGGTTTATGTGTCGTGCAACCCTGCAACTCTGGCGCGCGATACGGTCGAATTGATCAAGCAGGGCTACCGGTTAAAACGTGCCGGGATTCTCGATATGTTTCCTCAGACGGCACATGTCGAGGCCATGGCGTTATTTGAAGCGAGCTAGGATGGCTCGTCTGATCCGACTGGTCCGCCCGTGCAGCGCTCGTCTTAGCCCCGCGAGTGCGAACGGGCAATACAGGTCAGTGATTTGACGCATTGAATCTGCGTCGTAGGGAAGGTAAAGCAAGATGGTACAGGTGAGAGCACACCAGCCGATCAACACCGACGGCAGTATCAATCTCGAGGCTTGGCTCGATCATGCGGTCAGTGTCGATCTGGCACTGGATCGCGAAGCCTTGAAAGAAGCCTGTGAGTTCGCTCGACAGGCCGAGCAACAGTCCAATGCGGCCAAGAATCTCTGGACCGAAGGCAGCGGCAGTTTCAGCACCGGCCTCGAAATCGCGGAGATTCTTGCCGACCTCAAGCTGGATCAGGATTCGCTGGTCGCGGCGGTGCTTTACCGTGGCGTGCGCGAAGGCCAGATCGAACTGGCAGCGGTCAGCCAGCGCTTCGGTCCGGTGGTCGCCAAACTGATTGACGGCGTGCAGCGCATGGCCGCGATCAGCGCCAGCCTCAGTCCTCGCCAATCGATGGTGATGGGCACTCAGGGCCAGGTGGAAAACCTGCGCAAGATGCTGGTGGCGATGGTCGACGACGTACGCGTCGCACTGATCAAACTTGCCGAACGCACCTGTGCGATCCGAGCGGTGAAAACCGCTGACGACGAAAAGCGCAACCGGGTCGCCCGGGAAGTCTTCGACATCTATGCGCCGCTCGCCCACCGACTCGGCATTGGCCATATCAAATGGGAACTGGAGGACTTGTCCTTCCGTTACCTGGAACCCGACCAATACAAACAGATCGCCAAGTTGTTGCACGAGCGGCGGCTCGACCGCGAGCGTTTCATCGCCGATGTGATGACGCAGCTCAAGGACGAATTGCAGGCCACCGGCGTCGACGCCGACATCAGCGGCCGGGCCAAGCACATCTATTCGATCTGGCGCAAAATGCAGCGCAAGGGTCTGGAGTTCAGCCAGATCTACGACGTGCGTGCGGTGCGCGTGCTGGTGCCGGAAATGCGCGACTGCTACACCGCGCTCGGCATCGTCCACACCCTGTGGCGGCACATTCCGAAAGAGTTCGACGACTACATCGCCAACCCGAAAGAGAACGGCTACCGCTCGCTGCACACCGCGGTGATCGGTCCGGAAGGCAAGGTGCTGGAAGTCCAGATCCGTACCCATTCGATGCACGAAGAGGCCGAGCTCGGCGTCTGCGCGCACTGGCGCTACAAGGGCACCGACGTCAAGTCCGGCTCGAACCACTACGAAGAGAAAATCTCCTGGCTGCGTCAGGTGCTCGAGTGGCACGAAGAGCTGGGCGACATCGGTGGCCTCGCTGAACAGTTGCGGGTCGATATCGAACCGGACCGGGTCTACATCTTCACCCCTGACGGCCACGCCATCGATTTGCCGAAGGGCGCGACGCCGCTGGACTTCGCTTACCGCGTGCACACCGAAATCGGTCACAACTGCCGCGGCGCCAAGATCAACGGGCGGATCGTCCCGCTCAACTACAGCCTGCAGACCGGCGAGCAGGTCGAGATCATCACCAGCAAGCACGGTACGCCGAGCCGCGACTGGCTGAACTCGAACCTCGGTTACGTCACCACGTCCCGGGCGCGGGCGAAGATTGTTCACTGGTTCAAGTTGCAGGCTCGCGATCAGAACGTCGCAGCCGGCAAGACCCTGATCGAGCGCGAACTCAATCGCCTCGGTCTGCCGGCGGTGGATTTCGACAAGCTGGCCGACAAGGCCAACATGAAAACCGCCGAAGACATGTTCGCCGCCCTCGGGGCCGGCGACCTGCGTCTGGCGCAACTGGTCAACCTGGCGCAACAACTGGTCGAGCCGGAACGCGGCAACGAACAGCTGGAACTGATTCCACGCAAGGCCACCGGCTACAAGCCGGGCAAGCGCGGCGACATTCAGATCCAGGGCGTCGGCAACCTGATGACCCAGATGGCCGGCTGCTGCCAGCCGTTGCCGGGCGATGCGATCGTCGGTTACATCACCCAGGGCCGCGGCGTGAGCATTCACCGTCAGGACTGCGCCTCGGTGCTGCAACTGTCCGGGCGCGAGCCGGAGCGGATCATTCAGGTCAGCTGGGGCCCGGTGCCGGTGCTCACCTATCCGGTGGACATTGTCATTCGCGCCTACGACCGTTCCGGTCTGCTGCGTGACGTTTCGCAGGTGCTGCTCAACGAGCGGATCAACGTGCTGGCGGTCAACACCCGCTCGAACAAGGAGGACAACACAGCGCTGATGTCCCTGACCATCGAGATTCCGGGGCTGGACGCACTGGGGCGGTTGCTGGGGCGGATTTCCCAGTTGCCGAACATCATCGAGACGCGGCGTAACCGGACTCCATGAAATCGATCTACAGCCTTGAAGACCTGTTGCACCTGATGAACCGTCTGCGCGACCCGCAGTTCGGTTGCCCGTGGGACATCAAGCAGACTTACGCGACCATCGTCCCGCACACCCTCGAGGAAGCCTACGAAGTCGCCGACGCCATCGAGCGCGGCGACTTCGATCACTTGCAGGGCGAGTTGGGTGATCTGCTGTTTCAGGTGGTGTATTACAGCCAGCTGGCGCGGGAAGAAGGGCGGTTCGAGTTTGCCGGTGTGGTCGACAGCATCACCCGCAAGTTGATTCGTCGTCACCCGCATGTATTCCCCACCGGTGATCTGTATGCGCCGCTGGACGTGCCGCGCCTGAACGAGGAGCAGGTCAAGCAGCGCTGGGAGGAGATCAAGGCCGAAGAGCGTGCCGAGAAATCCACCGCGCCGCAGCAACTGTCATTGCTCGACGATGTGCCCGCCGCGTTGCCGGCATTGTCCCGCTCGGCCAAGTTGCAGAAGCGCGCCGGGCAGGTCGGTTTCGACTGGCCGGACGCGTTGCCGGTGCTGGACAAGGTGCGCGAAGAGCTCGATGAAGTGCTCGAAGCCATGTCCGAGAATGACCCGCAAGCGGTGGCCGACGAGATCGGCGACCTGCTGTTTTCCGTGGTCAATCTGGCCCGGCATCTGAAGGTCGATCCGGAAACCGCACTGCGTGGCGCCAATGGCAAGTTCGAAAGACGTTTCCGATTTATCGAACAGGCATTGCGCGACACCCACCGACCCATAGAAGATTGCACCCTCGAAGAGTTGGACGCCCTGTGGGGTGAAGCCAAACGTCAGGAAAAGAATTTGCCCAGCTGCGGCTGAGCCGTTGCCCAAGTGAGTAAGCATCAATGAGCCTTTCCCTTCGCGACCAGTTGCTCAAGGCAGGACTGGTCAACCAAAAGCAGGCCAAACAGGTCAGCAAAGACAAGCAGAAACAACAACGTCTGGCCCACAAAGGCCAGATCGAACTGGACGACTCCCAGCAGCGCGCTGCCCAGGAAGCTCAGGCCGAGAAGGTCAAGCGCGACCAGGAGCTGAACCGTCAGCAGCAGGAGAAGGCCGAGGCCAAGGCCCGCGCCGCGCAGGTCAAGCAGTTGATCGAAGTCTCGCGTCTGCCGAAGCTGACCACCGAGGACTACTACAACTTCGTCGACGACAAGAAGGTCAAGCGCATCTCGGTCAACACACTGATGCGCAACAAGCTCAGCAGCGGTTCGCTGGCGATCGTGCACCATGCCGGCGGCTATGAAGTGATTCCTCGTGAGGCGGCCCTGAAGATTCAGGAGCGCGATCCACAGCGCATCGTGCAGCTCAACGAGAAGGTCGAAGAGGTCAATGCCGAGGACGATCCGTACGCGGCTTATGTGATCCCTGATGATCTGATGTGGTAAACGGGTTCCGCCGGGCTGTGAAGCTGCGCTGAAACGCCCAATAACGACAAACCCCGCTCATCGCGGGGTTTGTCGTTTTCAATGCTGTGGTTTGATTCAGGCAGAGCGTTGGTCACGTTGCCGTTCGAGCAGTTCCAGTTCGGCCTTGTAGTTGTGGGCGTCGATCTCGTTGTGGAACATGCCGACCAGCAAGTCTTGTTGATGCACATCCCAGATCCGTACACCGGCGGCTACGCCTTCATGGGACATGTGTGAATCGTCGCGTTCAGTTACTTTTACAGTCATCTGCTAGCTCCAATCTCTGTTATCTGCAGCAAGGCGTGTGCAGGCCTCTGTTATAGAATTTGTTAGCCTGCTAAGTAAACGCTCGATTCGTGCAATGTATCCTTGCGAAATCTGCAACAGTCCTGGAGCCCGCCAAATACGCGACATTCGGTCGCAGGGCAGTAAGTTGCATGACAGAAGTTTCATCTTGGTGCTGCTGAAAAAGCGCTTTTCTCCAGGCGAAAAAAAACGCCCCGAACCAGTCGGGGCGTTTTCATGTGCGGCTCAGCAGGAAGGAATTACTTGCCTTCCCAGCGCTTCAGCACGAGGGTGGCGTTGGTGCCACCGAAGCCGAAGCTGTTGCTCATCACGGTGTTGATGGTGGCGTTTTCGCGGGTCTTGGTCAGCACCGGCAGATCGGCCACTTCAGGGTCCAGCTCGTCGATGTTGGCGGAACCGGCGATGAAGTTGCCTTCCATCATCAGCATGCAGTAGATCGCTTCGTGAACGCCGGCGGCGCCCAGGGAGTGACCCGACAGGCTCTTGGTGGAGCTGATGGCCGGGGCCTTGTCGCCGAACACTTCACGCACACCTTTCATTTCCGCGACGTCGCCGACCGGAGTCGAAGTGCCGTGGGTGTTCAGGTAGTCGATCGGGGTGTCGACGGTGGACATTGCCATCTGCATGCAGCGGATGGCGCCTTCGCCGCTTGGAGCCACCATGTCGTAGCCGTCGGACGTCGCGCCGTAGCCAACGATTTCCGCGTAGATCTTCGCGCCACGGGCCAGAGCGTGCTCCAGCTCCTCGACCACGACCATGCCGCCACCGCCAGCGATGACGAAACCGTCACGGTCGGCGTCGTAGGCACGGGAGGCTTTTTCCGGGGTGTCGTTGCGCTTGCTGGACAGGGCGCCCATTGCGTCGAACAGGAACGACTGGCTCCAGTGCTCCTCTTCACCGCCACCGGCGAACACGATGTCCTGCTTGCCCATCTGGATCTGTTCCATGGCGGTACCGATGCAGTGAGCACTGGTGGCGCAGGCAGAAGCGATGGAGTAGTTCAGGCCCTTGATCTTGAACGGAGTGGCCAGGCACGCCGAAACGGTGCTGCTCATGGTCCGCGTTACACGGTATGGGCCGACGCGCTTGACGCCTTTCTCGCGCAGGATGTCCAGCGCTTCCATCTGGTTCAGGGTCGACGCACCACCGGAACCTGCGATCAGGCCGGTACGCGGGTTGGACACCTGCTCTTCGGTCAGGCCGGAGTCGGTGATGGCGTCTTTCATGGCCAGGTAGGCGTAAGCCGCAGCGTGGCCGACGAAGCGATAGATCTTGCGATCGATCAGTTCTTCAAGGTTGAGGTCGATGGAGCCGGAAACCTGGCTACGCAGACCCATTTCGGCATATTCCGGGTTGAACCGGATGCCAGGGCGGCTTGCACGCAGGTTAGCGGAGACGGTCTCTTTGTCATTGCCCAGGCACGAAACAATGCCCAGACCAGTGATAACGACGCGGCGCATGCGAATAACCCTTAGAAGTTGTCAGTGGAGGTGAACACGCCGACGCGAAGGCCTTCGGCGGTGTAGATTTCGCGACCGTCGACAGTCACCGAACCGTCGGCGATGGCCAGGTTCAGCTTGCCTTTGAGGACGCGCTTGATATGAATGTTGTAGGTGACTTTCTTGGCGGTCGGCAGGACCTGGCCGAAGAATTTCACTTCGCCCGAACCCAGCGCACGGCCGCGGCCCGGCAGACCTTGCCAGCCCAGGAAGAAGCCGACCAGTTGCCACATGGCGTCCAGACCCAGGCAGCCCGGCATCACCGGATCACCCTCGAAGTGGCAAGCGAAGAACCACAGGTCAGGGTTGATATCCAGCTCGGCGACCAATTCACCTTTGCCGTACTTGCCGCCTTCTTCGCTGATCAGGGTGATGCGATCCACCATCAGCATGTTCGGGGCGGGCAGTTGCGCGTTACCTGGGCCGAACAGCTCACCGCGACTGCAGCGCAGCAGGTCTTCCCGAGTAAAGGCGTTTTGTTTGGTCATGCGAGCTCCTCAATAATCCCATGCGGCAGGTGGGGCAAATCTTCCCGACCGATCGACGCGTTCATGCCTCGAACCGGCAGCCTACTCATAGACTATTGCGTTGTGGTGAAAGTCACAGCACCAAGGACATGAATGTACACTTGTGCACTGAAATTTTTATTCAAGCCCCTTTTGAGGCTCGTTCGGGTGCCTAAGACTGCCGCACTTTCGCTTTTCACGCCAGTCGCAGATGCTCGAAAGGGCCTCCCTACTGCACCCAGCGCTGCAGAATCTGCTGCAGGTCATTACGTTTGAACGGCTTGGCCAGGTAATCATTCATCCCCGCCGACAGGCAGTTTTCGCGGTCGCCCTGCAACGCGTTGGCGGTCAGGGCGATGATCGGTACATGACCGCAACCGGGCAGGCGGCGGATCTGTCGGGTCGCCTCGTAACCGTCGATGATCGGCAAGCGGCAATCCATCAGGATAGCTTCGTAACGACTGCCCCCGGCACTGCGCACGGCCTGCATACCGTCGGTGGCGACGCTCACAGTGAAGCCCAGACTGCGCAACATTGCCTCGATCACGGTCTGGTTGACCGGATTGTCTTCCACCAGCAAGACATTGCGACCTTCGCCGTGCGCATTGCCATCGATTGCACGCGGCGCCGCCAGTGCAGGCAATGCCTGCTTATATAGAGCCAACGGAATTTCCAGGGTAAACACCGAACCGCGACCTTCTTCGCTTTGCGCGCGCAAGGTGCCGCCCATTCGCTCGGCCAGGGTGCGTGCGATCGGCAAGCCCAGACCGGTTCCGCCATAACGACGCGAAATCGAGCTGTCGGCTTGCTGGAACGCGTTGAACATCAATTCCAGGCTTTCCGAAGAAATCCCGATGCCGCTGTCGCGCACCGAACAGGTGAACCACAGCAATTCGTGATCCAGCGACTGCCACTGGGCCTCGATGCTGACGCGCCCCTGCTCGGTGAACTTCAGCGCATTGCCCACCAGATTGACCAGGATCTGCCGGATCCGCGTCGGGTCGCCCTGCACCTGCAAGCCGCGCAGGTCTTCGGGGATCCGCAGTTGCAACTCCAGGCCGCGTTGCGCCGCACTGTGCTGGAACGACTGCGCGCACGCGCCGATCAGGTCGGCGAGGTTGAATGGAATGTGCTCCAGCTCCAGTTCCGAACGCTCGATGCGCGAGAAATCCAGAATGTCGTTGATCACCTTGAGCAAATGCTCGGTGGACTCGGAGGCCAGCGCCGCGTATTCGATCTGCTCCTCAGTCATTTCGGTGGTTTCGAGTAGTTGCAGCATGCCCAGTACACCGTTCATCGGGGTGCGCAGTTCATGGCTCATCATTGCCAGGAAATCCGATTTGGCGTTGTTGGCCTTTTCCGCCTCTTCGCGGGTCTGGATCAGTTGCGCCATGGCCTGATGCTGTTCGCGGCTGGCCTGTTCCAGGGCCTGGGCCAGATTGTTGATGTGTTGCGAAAGGGCGCCCAACTCGGTGTCATCGACAATCGGCAGCGGGGTCTTGTAGTCACCGTCCTGAATTGCCTTGACTGCATCGCCGATATCGCGGATCGGCTGCGACAGGCTGCCGGCCAGACGCCGTGCCAGGACAAAGGTGAAGAGCAGGGCGAACAGCGCCAGAATCCCGGCCTTGAGCAGGATTTCCTGTTGGCGCTGACTGAAGGCATCGTTGGACAGACCGACGATCACCCGCCCCAGATAATCTTCGCTGGCGCCGCCGTTGCTGCTTTTGCCGTCCTGAAAGAAATCATTGTGCAGGGCAATCCGCTGCAGCCGCACCGGCGACTGGAACACTTCGACCTGATGCGGGCGTTTGTGCGTGTCCGACGGTTGTTCGACATACGCCAGAATGCGGTTGGCGCTGTCCTGTACTTCAAGAAAGCGCACGTTCGGCGTGGCCAGTGTGGCTTTGAGCAGGCTTTCCAGCACTTCGTTGTTGCCGGATATCACCCCGTATTCGGTGGCGGGTGCGAGCTGGTTGGCGATCAGTTGGCCGGTGTGGTTCAGCTCCTGACGCAAATCCTGGATGCGCACGAAGGTGAAAAAGCTGATCAGCAGCAAGGTCAGCAACAGCGCAGGACCCAGGCTGATCAACTGGGTGCGGGTATTGATGTCCCAACGGCGGAAAATCATGGGCGGCGCTCTCCTTGGGCCAGCTCTTCGGCAACAGACGCTTCATTCATCGGTTCTATCCCTAATGAACGAGCCACCTGCGCATTGCTTGATACTTTAAAACGCTCGGGATAGAGCGCTCTCGGCCAGGTGGCCGGCGGGCGGTCGAGCAATTCGTCGAGCACCGCCAGCCAATCGCTCTGGTCGCTGTAAGTACTGGCGAGGCTGCCGGCGCGCACGAACGAGACGTTCGGGCCGATCAGCGCCAGTTGCCGCGAATAGCTGCTGAGCAGCAGGTTCTTCGCGGTTTTCGGGTTGTACAGGTCAGGATCGTCGAGACCCAGCAACACATCGCTGTTTTTCAGCACGGTCTGCAACGGGCGACTGTCGTGGGTGTTGTCCCAGCGCTGCGGGACGATTTGCAGATTCAGCGGCTGGGCGGCCGATTGCAGCTCCTTGAGCAGGAACTCGCTGTGCTGATCGAACAGCACGCCGACTCGCTGAGCCTGGGGCAGGATCCGTCGGATCAGTTGTAACTGGCGACTCAGCGGCGGATCGCTCCACAGCAGACTCAAGTGGGGCGGTTGCGCCGTGCCGAAACGTTGTCGGGCCTGCAAACGGCTGATGCGCAGAACCAACGTCGCCGGCCCCTGGGGTTCCTGCATGCGCCAGTCGAGGCTCGGCAGGTCCAGCAGAATCAGACGCAGGCTGGACGGCAGCTTGCCCGGCGCCGGCAGGCTCGCCAATGGCTGGAAATGTACGCGGTCGGTGGGGCGCAGTTCGCTCAGGGCCTGGACGAACGATTGCACGCCGGGGCTTTCCTCGGCGCCGGTCAGCAGAATGTCGGCCGCCTGCACCGCCACGCCGTGCAGCCAGGCTGTCAGGAACAGGCACAGCCCGGCCAGCCATTGGGCGGCCGTTGGCATCTTCCGCGACAGGGCGTAGCGCATCTAGAACTCCAGCTCGGCGCTGAAATACATCACCCGGCGTTCGTCGTAGTTGTTGTCGACGAAGGTGGTCGGCTCATTGTCCAGACGCTGTTGCAGCACCCCGGCCAGTTGCAGTTGGGCCTTGCCCAGCGGGATACGTTTGGCGATGCGCGTGTCGACCCGCTCGAAGCGATAGCCGTTGAGGGCGTTGTCACCGTAATAGAAGAGGGCGCTGTTCCAGCCCTGACCCCAGTCGCGCAGCCAACCGGCCGAGCCGCTGTTGCGCGCGGTGAACTGCTGGTCCAGCGGGTTGCTCGCCTCGGCGTCGACGTAGGCGTAAGTCAGGCGCAGCCGATCGGCCGCACTCAGGCGCCAATCCACCTGGGTCTCGGTGCCGCGAAAGCGCGAGTCGTTGGCGTTGCTGGCGATGTACTGATTGTTACGCAGCGGCTCGCTGATCATCCCGGTGATTTCGTCGTAGAACAGCTTCACGTCCAGCGCCAGGCCCCATTCAGGGAAAAAGCCGTTGTAGCCCAGTTCCCGCGAGCGCATGTGCTCCTGGTCCAGATCGCCGGGGCCCCGGGTCTTGACGAAGTAGCGGGCCGAAGACTGGCCGAAGGCGGACGGGCGCAGGTTGGTCACCTGATAACTCCAGTTGACGTTGTTCTCGAACATGTCCGGTGAACGGATCGCTTCCGAGTACACCGCACGCAGGCTGTGGCGCGGGTTGATCAGGTAATTGACGGCGAACCTGGGCGTCAGCGAACTGCCGATCAACTGGGTGTTTTCAAACATGGCGCCACCCTGCAACAGCCAGTGTTCGCTGGCGCGCCATTCCAGTTGGCCGAACGCGCGCCACGTGGTGTCGTCCAGCGTTCCGTTGAAATAGGTCTCGGAATCGGCCCGGTCGTAACGATAGTTCAGGCCGCTGACCAGACGCAGACTGTCGGACAGGCTGAGGGTGTCCTGTAATTCCAGGTCATAGCGCGATTCCCGGGCGCTCTGGTCGATGTCGCCGCACAGAGTCCGGCCGGCGCCATTGCGCCATTGATCGAGCACTTGATTGGCCAGGGCCATTTCCGTGGGTGTGCCGGGTGCAGCACCGGGCCCGATGAAGCGGGTGATATTGCGCGCCAGTTGCTCGGTGTAGTTCGGGTTGAGTTGCCACAACTCCGTCAGCTGCGGGCTGAACGACACCTCGGCGTCGCAGGCACGCCAGGTTTGCTGGCGGTCCCAGTGTTGCGCCGAGCCTTGTACATAAAGGCTGTGATCGGGGTTGATATCCAGGTTCCAGCGCACCGAGCCGGCGTAATCCTTGGCGATCACGTCGGAATTGTTCCCGGCGGCGGTAATCCCCGAGAACACAGGGCGATAGGTGTAAGGCCGCTGGTTGGTCCCGTCCTTGGCGTTGAGTTGCCAGTCCACGCTCTGGTTGTCGCTGAGGGTCTGGCTGACCGCAAGGCTGAAGCGGTTCAAGCGGCGGCTGTCGCGGTAATCGGCGCCGGTGCGGTCGCTGTCGAAGCCGTCATCTTCCTGGCCGGACAGCGACAGGCGCAGGTCGCCGCCATTCCAGCCTGTTCCCTGACTGGCATAGAAATCGTTGATGCCGCGTTGGCCACGGGTGATTTTCAACCGTGTGCCGTGGCTGTCCGCCGGGTTGCGAGTGATGATGTTGACCACCGCCATCAGCGCGTTGGCGCCATAGCTGACAGTGTTCGGGCCGCGAAAGACTTCGATGCGCTCGATGTCTTCCATGGCTACCGGGATGTCGCTCCAGTCCACCGTGGCCAGGCCGGCGCGGTACACCGAGCGGCCGTCGATCAGTACCTGCATGCGCCGTGCTTCGGTGGCGTTGGTGCCGTGATAGTTCACCACCGCCTGATTGCCGCTGATGTTGCCGACCATCATCCCCGGCACTAGGCGCAGCAGTTCGCTGATATCCCGGGCGCCGCTGGCGTTGATCAGTTCGCTGTCGAGCACGGTCATGCTGCCGGGGACTTCCGCCGGCGACTGTTTCAAGCGCGTGGCCGTGAGGATTTGCGGCAAGGCCTCGCTGTCGAGAAACAGGTCGTCCGCCAGCAACATCGGGCTGAACAGCAGCGCCAACAGCAGGGACGAACGCGGGGAGGGAGTGCCAGAAAACACGACGCAGCCTTGATAGCAAAGAATTGGCGCGCATGTTAACCGAGGACAGTGACTTTTCCAGTCACGTTGCGGGCATTTTCCTCGGTTTTATTGGTCTTCTTCCTACAAGTGCCGGTAATTGACGCCGGGGCTGTCCGAGAAGGGGCCGCTCCGTATAATGCCCGCATCGCCACTGGTATGGATTAACGGATTACATATGACTGAACAGCGCCCGATTGCGGTCCTGGGAGGCGGAAGTTTCGGTACCGCCGTGGCCAATCTGTTGGCCGAGAACGGCCATCAAGTCCGGCAGTGGATGCGTGACCCCGAACAGGCCGAGGCCATCCGGGTCAATCGCGAGAACCCGCGTTACCTCAAAGGCATCAAGATTCTGCCCGGCGTGACGGCGGTCACCGACCTGCAGGCAACCCTCGATGCCTGCGAATTGTGTTTCGTGGCGTTGCCGTCCAGCGCGCTGCGCACGGTATTGGCGGCTCATGCCGAGCGCCTGAGCGGCAAGATGCTGGTCAGCCTGACCAAAGGCATCGAAGCTCACACCTTCAAACTGATGAGCCAGATTCTCGAAGAGATCGCCCCGCAGGCGCGCATCGGCGTGCTGTCCGGGCCGAACCTGGCACGGGAAATCGCTGAACACGCGCTGACCGCCACGGTAGTCGCCAGCGAAGACGAAGAACTGTGCAAAGAAGTGCAGGCCGCGCTGCATGGCCGCACCTTTCGCGTCTACGCCAGTGCCGACCGTTTCGGCGTGGAACTGGGCGGCGCACTGAAAAACGTCTATGCGATCATCGCCGGCATGGCGGTGGCGCTGGAGATGGGCGAGAACACCAAGAGCATGCTGATCACTCGCGCCCTGGCCGAGATGACCCGGTTTGCGGTGAATCAGGGGGCTAACCCGATGACCTTCCTCGGTCTGGCCGGAGTCGGCGACCTGATCGTCACCTGCTCGTCGCCGAAAAGCCGCAACTATCAGGTCGGTTTCGCCCTCGGTCAGGGCTTGAGCCTCGACGAAGCGGTGTCGCGTCTCGGTGAAGTCGCTGAAGGGGTCAACACCCTGAAAGTGCTCAAGGCCAAGGCCCAGGAGGTCGGCGTGTACATGCCGCTGGTCGCCGGGCTCCACGCGATCCTGTTCGAAGGGCGCACGCTGGATCAGGTGATCGGCCTGTTGATGCGCGCCGAGCCGAAGACCGACGTCGACTTCATTTCCACCAGTGGTTTCAACTGATTGCTTTTTATTTCAGGGCAGGGGAGCTAGACATGAACGATCCGAAAACCGAAGCCAAGTACGAATCCATCCTGCTGCGGGTGTTGTGGATGATCGTCTACATCGTGGTCTGGCAGGTGGCGCAGTTCATTCTCGGCGCGGTGGTGCTGGTGCAGCTTGTGTATAGACTGATCTATGGCGCTCCAAGCGCCGGTCTGATGAATTTCGGCGACAGCCTGAGCCAGTTCCTGGCCCAGATCGGCCGGTTCGGCAGTTTCCACAGCGACCAGAAACCCTGGCCGTTCGCCGACTGGCCGGCGCCGCGTACCCCGGAAGGTGAAGCGCCACACGTTGTTGCGCCAGCACCGCATCCGGCCCGGGATGAGGAACCCAAGCTATGAAACTCTGGGTATTGCGTCACGGTGAGGCCGAGCCCTATGGCTCGCGCCCCGATTCGGAGCGGGAACTGACCGCTCACGGTCGCAAGGAAGTGCTCAGCAGCGCCGCCCGATTGATGGGCCAGCCACTGACGGCCATCTACGCCAGCCCGTACTTGCGGGCGCAGCAGACCGCGCAACTGGTGCGCGAGGCGTTGGGTTTCGAGCCGGAGATCCGCACGGTCGAGTGGTTGACGCCGGAGGTCGATCCGGACCGCGTCGCCGAGCAACTGGTGTCGGTGAGCAATGTGCTGCTGGTCAGCCACAATCCGCTGGTCGGGCATCTGCTCAGTTACCTGCAACACGGCGCCGGCTATCCGCCGGAAAAGGTCAGCACCGCCGGGCTCGCCGAGCTCGAACACAGCGAGTTGTTGATCGGGTCGATGACGCTGAACAGCCTCAAGCATCCGTGAAATTTTTTGTATGAAATAGTCAACCAAGCACTTGCTTGGTTGACTACGCTTGCTCCATCCCAAAAAGAAAGGAGCGAGTCGCATGTCTGCTGCTTTTCGATTGCCGCTGGACGTGTTCTACGAGCGCGAGGCCCGGCACCCGCGCCAACGCTTCCTGGTGCAGCCCATCGGCGGTGGGCAGGTCGAAACGCTGACCTGGGCCGACGTCGGCCATCAGGCCCGCTGTGCCGCGCACTGGCTGCGCTCCCGGGAGTTGCCCCAAGGCAGCCACATCGCGCTGATCTCGAAAAACTGCGCCCACTGGATCATCGCCGACCTGGCGATCTGGATGGCCGGACACGTTTCGGTGCCGCTCTATCCCAATCTCACTGCCGACTCGGTCAATCAGGTCCTCACCCATTCCGAAAGCGTGCTGGCGTTCATCGGCAAACTGGATGACTGGCCGGGGATGTCGACCGGTGTGCCGGCGGGTTTGCCGACCATCAGCCTGCCGCTGCACCCGCCGGGCACGTTCGATTTCAACTGGGACGACCTGCAACGCAGCTCACCGATCCAGGACGATCCGCGACCCGCCGCCGATCAACTGGCGACCATCATTTACACCTCCGGCACCACCGGCCTGCCCAAGGGCGTGATGCACAGTTTCGCCAATCTCGGTTTTGCCACCACCCGTGGCACGCAGTTGTTCGGCCTCAATGAAAACGATCGTCTGCTGTCCTATCTGCCGCTGTGTCATGTGGCCGAACGGATGTTTGTCGAACTGGCGTCGATCTATACCGGGCAGACGGTTTTCTTTGCCGAGAGCCTCGATACCTTTCTCACCGATCTGAAACGCGCGAGGCCCACGGCGATGTTCGGTGTGCCCAGAATCTGGACCAAATTCCAGATGGGCGTGTACGCGAAGATCCCCGCCAAACGCCTGGATGTCCTGCTCGGTTTGCCTTTCATCGGCAAGCGGGTCGGGCACAAAGTCCTTGCCGGGCTGGGGCTGGATGCCTTGCGTGTGGCCTTGTCCGGTGCCGCGCCGGTGCCGCAGGCCTTGCTCGACTGGTATCAGAAACTCGGGCTGGATGTGCTGGAGGTCTACGGCATGACCGAGAGCTGCGGCTATTCGCACATCTGCCTGCCGGGTCAGTACAAGCAGGGTTGGATCGGCCAGCCTTGCCCTGACGTCGAAGTGCGGATCGACGAAACCGGCGAAGTGCAGGTGCGCAGCCAGGCCAACATGCTCGGCTATTTCAAGGAGCCGCAGAAAACCGCCGAGACGCTGACCGCCGACGGTTTCCTGCGTACCGGTGACAAGGGCGAGCAGGACGCCGAAGGCCGTTTGCGCCTGACCGGGCGGCTCAAGGAAATCTTCAAGACCAGCAAAGGCAAATACGTCGCCCCGGCCCCGATCGAAAACCGCCTCGCCGTGCATACGCGGATCGAGCAGGTCTGCGTGGTCGGCGATGGTTTGAGTGCACCGCTGGGGCTGTGTGTGCTTTCGGCCGCCGGCCACGAGGAAGCGCGACCGCAAATGCATTCGAGCCTGGAAAAGTTGCTGGAGGAGGTCAACGGTGCCCTCGACAAGCACGAGCGCCTGCGGCGTCTGGTGGTGGTCAAGGACAGCTGGGCGGTGGAAAACGGCTTTCTCACGCCGACCCTGAAGATCAAGCGCAACGTCATCGAAGACACCTACGGCGCACGCTTCGAAGAATGGAGCGAGCGCAGCGAGGCGGTGCTGTGGCAGGATTGAGCGACGATCAAAACAACAAAGGAAGCCTGCGATGACCTTGTGGCGCACCACTCCCAACATCGAGCAGTTGAACGCAATCCAGAAAAACACCATCGGCGAAGTGCTGGACATCCGTTTCGAGTCCTTCGACGAAGAGTCCCTGACCGCCAGCATGGTGATCGACCATCGCACCCACCAGCCTTATGGCCTGTTGCACGGCGGTGCGTCGGTGGTGCTGGCCGAAACCGTCGGCTCGATGGCCAGTTACCTGTGCATCGATGCCAGCAAGTTCTATTGCGTGGGTCTGGAGATCAACGCCAACCATCTGCGTGGATTGCGCAGCGGACGGGTAACGGCGGTGGCCAAGCCGATTCACATCGGCCGCACGACCCACGTCTGGGACATCCGCCTGACCAGCGATGAAGGCAAGGCCAGTTGCGTGTCGCGGCTGACCATGGCAGTGGTGCCGCTGGGTGAGCAGCCGCCGGCGCGCTGACCGATCCGTCATAGCCCTGACCGGACTGTCATCATTCCTGGCAGTTACGGTCATTGCTGTGAAGCGCGGTCTTACGGACAATCAACGCCACGTTTACCGCCCATGGATTTGCCCGTATGTCGCAACCGATCTTCTTCGCCCACGCTAACGGTTTCCCTTCCGGTACCTACGGCAAGCTGTTCTCGGCGCTGGCGCCCGAGTTCCGGGTGACGCATCTGGAGCAGCATGCCCACGACCCGCGTTTTCCGGCGGGTGACAACTGGTACCACCTGGTTGACGAACTGATTCACCACCTGCAACAGCAGGACGAGCCGGTGTGGGGCGTTGGCCACTCCTTCGGCGGAATGCTGCACCTGCACGCCGCGCTGCGTTGCCCTGAACTGTATCGCGGGGTGGTGATGCTCGATTCGCCGGTGCTGACCCGCACCGACCGCTGGGTGATCCGTGCTGCCAAGCGTTTTGGCTTCATCGACAAGCTCACCCCGGCCGGTCGCACGTTGGGGCGGCGTGAGGAGTTCGCCGACCTCGACAGCGCCCGTAGCTATTTTGCCGGCAAGACCCTGTTCCGTGGCTTCGATCCCGAGTGCTTCGATGCCTATCTGCAACACGGTTTGCATAAGGTCGGTGACAAGTTGCGCCTGCGCTTCGATCCGGCCACCGAGATCAGTATTTATCGCGGTGTGCCGCACACCAGTCCCGGACGAACCCGACAGCTTCAGGTGCCACTGGCGGTGGTGCGCGGGCACAAGAGTCGCGTGGTGATGAACCATCACACCCGGTTCGTCGGGCGTCTGCCTCAGGGCGAGTCACTGACTGTGCCCGGCGGTCACATGTTTCCCCTTGAGCGGCCGCAGGACACCGCGCAGTTGCTGAAAAACCTGTTCAGTCGCTGGGAAAACCGCCAGCACAAGGATTGCGCATGAGCCCGGCGGTCGAAGAAGTGCGCCTGAGCCTGCCGCATATCGAGCTGGCGGCACACATTTTCGGCCCGGAAGACGGGTTGCCGGTGATTGCCCTGCATGGCTGGCTGGATAACGCCAACAGCTTCGCTCGCCTGGCGCCGAAGCTCAAAGGCTTGCGCATTGTTGCGCTGGACATGGCCGGCCACGGTCACTCGGCGCATCGTCCGGTCGGCGCAGGTTACGCGCTGTGGGACTACGCCCATGACGTGCTGCAAGTCGCCGAACAACTGGGCTGGCAGCGCTTCGGCCTGCTCGGGCATTCGCTGGGGGCGATTGTTTCGCTGGTGCTGGCAGGCTCGTTGCCGGAGCGCATCACCCACCTGGCGTTGATCGACGGGGTGATTCCTCCGACGGACAAAGGTGAAAACGCTGCCGAACGCATGGGCATGGCCCTGCAGGCGCAGCTCGATCTTCGGGAAAAACGCAAACCGGTCTACAACACCCTTGACCGGGCCATCGAAGCGCGCATGAAAGGTCTGGTGGCGGTCAGTCGTGAAGCCGCCGAACTGCTGGCGCAACGAGGCCTGATGCCAGTGCCCGGCGGTTACACCTGGCGCAGCGACAATCGTCTGACCCTGCCATCGCCATTGCGTCTGACTCAGGAACAGGCGATGGCTTTCATCCAGCGCATCGCCTGTCCTACGCAATTGGTGGTGGCGGCCGACGGCATGCTGGCCAAACATCCCGAGCTGCTGGAGCGTCTACCCTTTAACCGGGAACAGCTGCCAGGCGGGCACCATCTGCACCTGAATGACGAGTCGGGTGCGGTTCTTGTCGCAGACTGTTTCAATCGGTTCTTCGCCATTCCTTGACTTGCCCCGGGCAACTGTCGAGGCTGGGCGGGTTGAAATGGGAGACAACCACAATGGATTTCTACACCGCTGCGAACCCGAATAGCCAGAAAGGCGCCCCGGCCATGCCGATCCGATGAGCCTGTCCATGCGATCTTTCAGTCTGCTGGCGCTGTGCTGTTTCAGTCCCGTGTTGCTCGCTGCCGACCTGCCGGGCAGTCAGGATCTGCCGATCGTGCCGCGTCTGGCCGATGCGCAGATCGTCGACTATCGCCCTCCCGTGGAACTGGAGCGGATTTACCCGATGGGCTCGATCCGCAAGATCAGCGGCCAGTTGCGTTTCGACGGCCAGGTCGGCGCCCGCGGGCAAACCACCTCGGTCACCTACGAGTTACCGCCCGAACATTCCGCCAATGAAGCGTTCACCGTCGCCCGTGAGGCCCTGCAAAAACAGGACGCCGAGCTGTTGTTCTGGTGTCAGGCCAGGGATTGCGGCGAAAGCAGCCTGTGGGCCAATGAAGTGTTCGGCAACGCCAAGCTGTACGGCGCCGACGAGCAGCAGGCCTATCTGCTGCTGAGGCTGGCGGCGCCTCGTGACAACACGCTGGTGGCGCTCTACAGCATCACTCGCGGCAATCGCAAAGCCTATCTGCATGTCGAGCAGTTCGAGGCCGCCACGCCGTTGGGGGAGCTGCTGCCGACGTCCGCGACCCTGTTGCGCCAGTTGAAAGACACCGGCGAGCTGAAGTTGCCGAAACTGACCGGCGATCCCGACGACACCTGGCTGCGTCTGCTGTCCCGTGGCCTGAACCTCGACACCACGTTGCGGGTCACGGTCTCCGGGTCCAAGGCCGAGGCCTGGCGTCAGGCGTTGATCGTCCAGGGTGTGCGTGCGGCACGCATGGAGACCGCTAATGTCGAAGGTACCGGCCTGCGCATCGATCTGTTGCGATAAGGTGTCTCTGGCGGGCACGTTTGGCGTGTTCGCCTACTCTTTGCCTGACTGACTTTTTCGAGATTTCACATGCCCAATAATGATCGTCTGCTGGTGCAGATCCTGTTGCTGGTGTTGTTCGGCGCCAGTTTCTGGGTGATGGCGCCGTTCTGGTCGGCGCTGTTCTGGGGCGCGGTGCTGGCGTTCGCCAGTTGGCCGCTGATGCGCCTGCTGACCCGTTGGCTCGGCGGCCGCGAATCTCTGGCGGCAAGTATCCTGACCCTGGGCTGGATGGTGCTGGTGGCGGCACCGCTGGTATGGCTGGGGTTCAACCTGGCCGATCACGTGCGCGATGCCACGGTGTTCATCAAGGATGTGCAGGTCGATGGTCTGCCGGAAGCGCCGGCCTGGCTTGGCACGATTCCGCTGGTAGGGGAGCGGCTGGTCGGATTCTGGAACAGTGTCGATCAGCAGGGCGCGGCGCTGATGGTGTCGATCAAGCCTTATCTGGGACAGGTCGGCAACTGGCTGCTGGCGCGCAGTGCGCAGATCGGCGGCGGGATTCTCGAGCTGACCCTGAGCATTGTCTTCGTGTTCTTTTTCTACCGTGACGGGCCACGGCTGGCGGCGTTCGTGCACAGTCTGCTGGAGCGGTTGATCGGTGATCGCGCCGGGTACTACATCGAGCTGGTGGCCGGCACCGTGCAGCGGGTGGTGAACGGGGTGATCGGTACGGCGGCGGCGCAGGCCATTCTGGCGCTGATCGGCTTCCTGATTGCCGGGGTGCCGGGGGCGCTTGTGCTGGGGATCGTGACGTTCCTGCTCAGTCTGATTCCGATGGGGCCGCCGCTGGTGTGGATTCCGGCCACGGCGTGGCTGGCCTGGAAGGGTGAGTACGGGATGGCGGTGTTTCTCGGGATCTGGGGGACGTTCATCATCAGTGGCGTGGACAACGTGCTCAAGCCGTACCTGATCAGCCGTGGCGGGAATCTGCCGCTGGTGATTGTGTTGCTCGGGGTGTTTGGCGGGTTGATTGCGTTTGGGTTTATCGGGTTGTTTATCGGGCCTACGCTTTTGGCGGTTGCTTATAGTTTGTTGACGGATTGGAGCAAGAGTCAGGGGCGGGTTGAGGATCGGCGTTGACGGCGGGCCTTGGCGGCCTTTGGGCCGGCCAGGCTCTGGGTTGTTTTGGGTGAATATCCGTTTCTTCGGTAACGGCGGCTTATGGTTTCGCCCTTACGGCGACTCACTTTTTTACAAGCGCCTAAAAAAGTAAGCATGGACCTGCCCCGGCGTTCGGCCCTCGCAGGCTCAGGTTCCTTCGCTCCGGTGTCCCTCCGGGGGCATCGACTTCGTCGATGAGTTCGGCTTCGCCGCACGGCACTACGTGCCAATCCCCGGATGAACACCTCCACTCAGCCTTCCGAAGGGGCGGGTGGATCAAGATCAAAAGCGTTGTCGAGCTAACGCTCATCCTGTTTTTGGATTACCTCACGTCGCCACATTCAAATACTTGCCCACCGACGCCGCACTATCGAGCGAATACTGCTTGCTCAGATTGGCAATCATCCGGTTCAACGCTTCAGTCGTGGTTTGAGTAGTACTGGCAGTCTGTTCATCGCTCGGACGCTGGCGCCCCGCCTGTAACGCCGCCTTCAACTCATCACTGCTCACGCCACCACTGCTGTCGCTATCCAGCACCTTGAGCAACGCCGCGCTGGTGTCGCTGCTGTTCGACGAGGTGCTGTCACTGGCCTGCAACGCACTGCTCAGTTCGGTCGCCGTCACATTGCCGTCGCCGTCCGCATCAAGCTGGCTGAACAGTTCGTCACTGGAAACCCGGGGTGGCGGCGGTGGTGGTGGGGTGAGGCTGGCGGTGAGTTCGTCCTGGCTGACGACGCCGTCCTTGTTCTTGTCCAGAGCGGAGAAGATTTTGCTGCTGTCGGCGGTGCTGCCGGCGCTGGTCAGGCCGCTGCTCAGTTCGTCGCCGCTGATGGCGCCGTCACCATCGGTGTCCAGGGCTTTGATCAGGGCGTCGGCCAGGTCGGTGTTGGGGGCCTGGTCGTGGTCGGGTGGTGGGGGTGGGGCCATGGCGGCCATTTCGTCGGCGCTGAGGCTGCCGCTGCTGTCGCTGTCCAGGTCGCCGAATTGTTTGCTCAGGTTGACCAGCAAACCGTCGTTGGATTTTTGCGACAGGGCGCTGTTCAGTTCGTCCTGATCCACCGCGCCGTCGCCGTTGCTGTCGAGTTTGGCGAACAGTTCTTTTTGCAGTTGCTGGCTGCGGGCGTTTTGCGTGGTGGTGCTGCTGGTGCTGGTGTAGCTCGTGTAGTTGCTCACGCTACCGATCATCGGGCTCTCTCCTTGGGCTGGAAAACCGGTTTGTGTACCGGCTTATGCAGCGTCAAGGCGGGAGGTGTCGTGGGTATGTGGATTTTGTACCGGGCGGTACACAGTCGGCTTCAGTGGCGGGGCAGGCGAATCACGGCGGTGAGGCCGCCGCCGGGGGTTTCTTCGAGGTTGAGTTGTCCGCCCTGGCGTTGCGCGGCTTCCCGGGCGATGGTCATGCCTAGGCCGACGCCGCCGGAGTTGCGGTTGCGCGAGCCTTCCAGGCGGAAGAACGGTTCGAACACCGCTTCACGCTTGTCCGCAGCGATGCCCGGGCCGTGGTCGATGACGCGGATCAGCAGTTGCTCGCGCTGATCCTGCAGTTCGATGTGCGCTTGCCCGGCGTAGCGCAAGGCGTTGTCCATCAGGTTGTTGATGCAGGAACGCAACGCCATCGGCTGCACCTGCAAGGGCGCGCAGTGGCCGCTGACCTGTACGTCGGCGCCCTGGTCCTGGGCGTTTTCGCACAGGGATTCGACCAGCGCCTGCACGTCCATCAATTGCAGCGCTTCGCTGGTGCGTTGTTCGTGCAGGTAGGTGAGGGTGGCGTCGAGCATGCCGATCATGTCGTTGAGGTCCTGACGCATCTGGCCCTGAAGTTTGTCGTCGTCGATCTTTTCCAGGCGCAGTTTCAGCCGCGACAGCGGTGTGCGCAGGTCGTGGGAGACGGCGCCAAGCATGCGGGCACGCTGTTGTACCTGTTCACGAATCCGCTGCTGCATCAGGTTGAAAGTGTGCGCCGCCTGGCGTGCTTCGCGCGGGCCGGATTCGTCCAGCGGCGGGCTGTCGAGGTTTTCACTAAGGCGTTCGGCAGCGTCGCTCAGGCGCTGGATCGGGCGGCTCAGCAGCTTGGCGCCGTACCACGCAGCGATCATCAATGAGAGGAACTGAAAGGTCAGCGGCACCAATGGCCCACCAAACCACGGGCGTGGGGGGCGCCGTGGGAAGCGCGGGTCCAGCGGCGGCCGTTGGCCGTCGACCCCTTCGGAGAACTCCGGTGGTGGAGGCGGTGGTGGCGGGCCGTAATGATGGAACCAGGCGAAGGCCAACAGGTGCGCCAGGACGATCGCCACGAACAGCACGCCAAACAGGCGGCCGAACAGCGTGTCGAAGCGCGCCCGCATCAGCCGATGTCCCGTGCGTCGAACAGGTAACCCTCACCGCGTACGGTTTTGATCAACTGTGGGGCTTTCGGGTCGTCGCCGAGTTTTTGCCGCAGGCGCGAGACCAGCAGGTCGATGCTGCGGTCGAAGGCTTCGATCGAGCGGCCACGGGCGGCGTCCAGCAACTGTTCGCGGCTGAGCACCCGACGCGGGCGTTCGATGAACACCCAGAGCAGGCGGAATTCGGCGTTGGACAGCGGCACGACCAGGCCATCGTCGGCGATCAACTGGCGCAGGACGCTGTTCAGGCGCCAGTTGTCGAAGCGAATGTTCGCACGCTGTTCGGTGCGGTCGTCGCGCACCCGGCGAAGAATCGTCTGGATCCGCGCCACCAGTTCCCGAGGTTCGAACGGCTTGGCCATGTAGTCATCGGCACCCAGCTCCAGGCCGATGATGCGGTCGGTGGGTTCGCAACGGGCGGTGAGCATCAGGATCGGGATATCCGATTCGGCGCGCAGCCAGCGGCACAGCGACAGGCCGTCTTCGCCGGGCAGCATCAGGTCGAGCACCACCACGTCGAAATGTTCGGCCTGCATCGCCTGGCGCATGGCCGCGCCGTCGGTGACGCCGCTGGCGTGAATGTTGAAACGGGCCAGGTAGTCGATCATCAGTTCGCGGATCGGCACATCATCGTCGACGATCAAGGCCCGGATGCTCCAGCGCTTGTCGTCTTTCTGCTCTTCATTCACGGAGACTTGGGAGTTGTGCATGAGGCTGTTCATCTGCCAGTAGGCCGCCAACCACAAAGATAGGCTGCGAGGTTGTGGTTTCAGCATAGGCGTCCGGCCGTGAGGCGGGAAGGGCTGCTGTAAGGACATGTTGCGGCTGGCGAGGCTAGCGCGGACGCATGTTGTCGGCGTGTCGGTTGTGTATCGGCTTCGACACAATACCCTGCAAGGCTATGCTGATCACGTCCGGCGCGACGATTTACCGATCATCGGGTGCCGCGCCGCCGCCGGTTCCGCTACAATGCGCGCCGATTTCGACTTGCCTGAGAGCCCATCCATGTCCGCCTGCCAGACTCCTATCATCGTCGCCCTGGATTTCCCCACCCGTGACGCCGCACTGAAGCTGGCCGACCAGTTGGACCCGAAACTGTGCCGGGTCAAAGTGGGCAAGGAGCTGTTCACCAGCTGTGCCTCGGAAATCGTCGGCACCCTGCGTGACAAGGGTTTTGAAGTATTCCTCGACCTGAAATTCCACGACATTCCCAACACCACGGCGATGGCGGTCAAGGCCGCAGCCGAGATGGGCGTGTGGATGGTCAACGTTCACTGCTCCGGTGGCCTGCGCATGATGGCGGCCTGCCGTGAAGAGCTGGACAAGCGCAGCGGCCCGCAACCGCTGCTGATCGGCGTGACCGTGCTGACCAGCATGGAGCGCGAGGATCTGGCGGGTATCGGTCTGGACATCGAGCCGCAGGAGCAGGTGCTGCGCCTGGCTGCATTGGCCGAGAAGGCCGGGATGGACGGTCTGGTGTGCTCGGCGCTGGAAGCCACGGCGTTGAAAACCGCTCACCCGTCGCTGCAACTGGTGACCCCGGGGATTCGTCCGGCCGGCAGCGCCCAGGACGACCAGCGTCGCATCCTGACCCCGCGTCAGGCGCTGGATGCCGGTTCCGACTATCTGGTGATCGGCCGTCCGATCAGCCAGGCGGCGGATCCGGCCAAGGCACTGGCCTCGGTGGTCGCCGAACTGGCCTGATCGAACAGCTGAAGATGCAATGAAGGGAGCCCGATGGCTCCCTTCATTGTTTTCAGACCTTCAACACCAGCTTGCCGAAGTTCTCGCCGCTGAACAGTTTGCCCAGAGTCTCCGGGAACGTTTCCAGGCCATCGACAATGTCTTCCTTGCTCTTGAGCTGACCCTTGGCCATCCAGCCGGCCATTTCCTGGGCGGCACTGGCGTACTGCGCCGCGTAATCCATCACCACGAAGCCTTCCATCCGCGCGCGGTTGACCAGCAGCGACAGGTAGTTGGCCGGGCCTTTGACTGCTTCCTTGTTGTTGTACTGGCTGATGGCACCGCAGATCACTACGCGCGCCTTGACGTTCAGACGGCTCAGCACGGCGTCGAGGATGTCGCCGCCGACGTTGTCGAAATACACGTCCACGCCTTTCGGGCATTCGCGTTTAAGGCCGGCCAACACGTCTTCGTTCTTGTAGTCGATGGCGCCGTCGAAGCCGAGTTCGTCGATCAGGAACTTGCATTTGTCGGCGCCGCCAGCGATGCCGACCACCCGGCAACCTTTGATCTTGGCGATCTGCCCGGCAATGCTGCCGACTGCACCCGCTGCCCCGGACAACACCACGGTGTCGCCGGCCTTCGGTGCGCCGACATCGAGCAGGGCGAAGTAGGCGGTCATGCCGGTCATGCCCAATGCAGACAGGTAAACCGGCAGCGGTGCCAGTTTCGGATCGACCTTGTAGAAACCTCTTGGCTCGCCAAGGAAATAATCCTGCACGCCAATGGCACCGTTGACGTAGTCGCCGACCGCAAACCCCGGGTTGTTCGACGCGATGACTTTGCCTACACCCAGCGCTCGCATGACTTCACCCAGACCCACCGGCGGGATGTAGGACTTGCCCTCGTTCATCCAGCCGCGCATGGCCGGGTCGAGGGACAGGTATTCGTTCTTGACCAGGATCTGTCCCGCCGTCGGTTCACCCACCGGTACTTGCTGATACGTGAAGGTTTCGCGGGTGGCGGCGCCCACCGGGCGTTTGGCGAGCAGGAACTGACGATTGGTCTGGTTAGTCATGACAGGCACTCAACGGGATGAAGCCTTGTTGATAGACCCTCCTTGGTGATGCCGCAAGGTTGGCTGACGAGGCGAATGCAGGTCGATCAAACAGGGTGATAGTGGCTGTCACCGTTTTATCACTGCGATTCATGGGCGGTTAAACGGCCTTCTGATAGTGCTGCCGCTGTCGGGGTGGCTGTGGCTATGCTGCCCTCATCAATCCCCGCATTCGAGGACATAACAATGAGCATGACGTTTTCCGGTCAGGTCGCCGTCGTCACGGGCGCCGCCAACGGTATTGGCCGCGCGACCGCCCAGGCGTTCGCCGCTGAAGGTCTGAAAGTGGTGGTGGCCGACCTGGATGCCACCGGGGGCGAGGGGACGGTGGCGCTGATTCGTACCTCTGGTGGTGAAGCGACTTTCGTGCGGTGCAACGTTACCGTCGAAAGTGATGTGAAAAATC